>NZ_BAAGZF010000006.1:0-708460 GCF_054778835.1 Calidifontibacter terrae | reverse complement strand
CAACCTGGACAACTACCAGCGCCGGATACTCTCAACCATCGCGCTCACCCGAGCACGACGAGACGCAGCATGACCCGGCCCGCCCCGCGGAAAGTCGAAGAGCCGCATAGCCCGGAGTGACCAACGCGCAGCAGGAGCCACGGTCACCGCCTGAGGGCGTTCCTCTTTCAGCGGCTCACGCGACACCTGTCGCCGGCCATGCCGCGATAAGCGCTGTTATCAGAGGCCCGGCGACTCAACCGCTGCTGGAGCAGAGTTCCGACGTCGTTTCCCAACCGCGGATGCCACTCCCAGAAGCGTCAGGAATGCGGTCAACTTGATCGGGACGGTGTCGTCAGGAATCACGACGAATGTGGCGTTGGAACTGCGGGGGATCGCGACATTCTTCCGGAAGCTGGAGGTCATTCATCCCGAGTCTCCACCGCCGGCGTCACATGCACGTCTCGCCGTGCCCCGAGCCACCCAGCCCGCCCGCGACCCCGCCGGTCCGGACCACTGGGACACCGGGGCGGTCAAGATTGTCGTCAGCAGGTCGTACATCGTCGCGTCATGGAGCCCAGAAGCGGCATGGGCGTGTGCCCGTCTCCGTCAGAGTTGGCATACCCCCATCCGCACTCCCCCAGGACTCGAATCGGGTTGACGCGGATGGAACGCGTCCTGCCGGACGCCGACCGGATTACGACTGGATGCTTCGCACAACTCGCTGACCTGCGGAAACGGTGTCTCAAACGTTGGGCCATCCCATGCTTATCCTCGTCACATCCCATCAGGACTCCCGTCACCCGCGTCGTCACGCGGGTGACGGAGGGTCCGGTGACTGGCACATCCGCCATGTTCGTACGACAGACGGCACAAATCGGACGAGGATGGGCATGTACAAGGTCGTCGTAGACGCGGCTAACCGCGAGCCACGGTCTGACCGTAAGCAGCTTCAGATGCACGAATGGGCGTATACCACACGGTGCCCGGATGTGTTGATCCAGAATTCATCGGACACGATGAATTCTGCCCGCCAGACAAATTTCCAACCGCTACGCCAACTCCGGGCCCCCATGGCATAACAACCGGTGCTCCGCTGTCGCCAGGGGCGGCACACAATGATGTACGAACGACGCCGTTAACACGCCAGCCATTTGTGACGGAGTAATAAAAGGCGTTGATCTGCGTAACACTTCCGCACGTCACACCCGTCGAAGTTCCATACTTGCAGACCCAGTTGTTGAGCACCGTGTTTTGAGTGCTCAATATCCTGTTCTGGCCGCCACTATAATTAGCGTAGTAGCCTGGCCGTACGCGATTTGCATAGAGTCCGACGAGGCCACGGTCTATGCCACCATTTTTAAAATGTGACGATTTCGTCAAACCCACGACCGTTCCCGCCCCATCGGATACTGGCCTGCCGAGATCTTTGAGGGTGTCGCCATTCCAGGTGCAATGTCCTGCAGTAATGAGATTTCCTTGTGTAGTGACTAGGCCAAGGCTACAAACCGATTGCCGAGCGAATACGCCATCATCAGTCTTGGAGTACCAGCCAGCAACCGACAGGAACAGTTGCGGCTCCTCGTTCGGAGCGATGCGTCGAACGGTCGCCCGCGGCAACCGCCGCTTTACTTCTGCAACGGCCTCGTCCGTAGCACTATTCTCAAGATTAACGGTCAATCTGCGAGTCTGGGGGTCAATCTCGGCCGATACGACGCTTAACGTGTCAGCGGTGTTTTCAGGCAGTTGGCTGGCGACCTCAGATGCTGTCGACGACACCGTAATATCTACTTTCCGCACTGCCACTTGGGATGCAACGGCGCTTGGAACCGAGGCCGGGTTCACCGTTTCCAAGACGGGCGTGCCGATTCTTTCATCTAGCGAAAAATCTGCGAGTGGAATGTTGGAGCTTGCAGATAAGCTAAGTATGGTTTCGGTTGATGAAATTTGATTTTGCAAGAAGGTAGACGCCTCGCTCGCACTTAGCCCGCGAGCTGACATTAGCTGTGTCAGTTCAATTTCATTGGACCAGGCATTACCTGCGGCTGCCGCACGTGGCAGATATGGGGTGGCGAATCCACCGATGGCCACAGCTGTGACTGCGCCCACGGCGAACGTAGAAGCAAAAATCCTCAGAATTCTCCCCTAAGAATATTTTTACTTGGCGGCCGCGTCAATTACGGGGTGTCCGCCGTGGGCGTCCCTGGGCCGTCATATTTGGCTATTCCAGTTCCGGTGGATTCGTTGACGACATGTTGATTGCTGAACGGTTTCGCTAGCTTAACGTGGCGTCCGTGTAACGTCGCCGAGTATATGTCGGGGCCGGTGTTTTGGTCGGGTTTAATGATTCCAGAGACCACAATTTTTGTTGGCGACTCCGATACTAGCTGCACCGATTCGAGGTACGCCCTATTTGCATCAGTGGTGTAAAGATAAAGCATAGTTCTGTCAGGAGACAGTGCGTAGTATTGAAAAACAGCGGTATGTGGGGCCAATGGATTTACCGCAACAGCTCCCGTGGATGAGTGGGCGGGCTGTCCAGCCTTTTCGCTACCGCAGCCAACGATCAGGCTCGCCGCAGCAAGCATCGCCAATGCCCCCACTCCTAGATGCTTCATGGGTGGAGAGTAGACCCAAGGGCCGACCTTGGCGACTCCCGTGGGCGAATCGTAACTTGTGCGCCTGCTGCGTGAACGCGGCGATCGCCACTCACCCGGCCTGGCCGCGATCGTAGTAGGCCGTGGACTGATGGTGGTTGACCGATTGACCGGGGCGATCATGGCCAGCCGAGCGCCGGACGGTAGGGCATCGCGAGAACATCAACACCGGATGTGACCCGACCTTCTAGAGACGCGTTGACTCGATGAAGTCCAATAGTTGAGCGAGGTCGTGACCCCAGAACAACGTGAGACCGTCCTTCTGCGCCGTAGCAAGGTTGTGCCGCTTGAAGACGCCCGAGAGCACCGCTGCCGGCAGGCAGTTGTTGGTACCGAACTCCTGCACCCAGATCTTCGCCTTGACGGCCGCGTCGTGTTAAGTCGCTTGACACTGTTGGTTGCGGAGTTGCTGACCTTGCACTCGATGGGCATGGAACGTCCGTCGCACAGGCGTACGATGAGGTCGGCTTTGCGACTGCCGAACAGGGCTTCGCGACAGTACTCGCCCACTTCGGGTAGGAGTGAGGTGTTGTCGACAGTGCGGCGTGCCACCTTCGTGAAACCCACACCATCCAGAGCCGCAGCGACCGGATCCTCCTGGTCGTCTTTAGCGCTGGTGCGGCGAAGGGTTTGAACCTTCTGTGTTGCGATCAGTGCAGCAGTCGAAATCACGGCGGTGTCCCCTTGGAGCGCGATCTCTCGTGTGCCGTCTGCCAGGGCACGGGTCAGATCCGCCGCTGTGGTGACTGTCGCCGTCTTCGCGCTCATACCGTTTCCTTCTTCGTCGTGGGTGACCGAATTCTAGAACTGGTTGCCGTGAACCGCCTTGGCTTAGGGTATTTCCTCGGCGACGTTCAAGCCTGCGTACGGCGAGCATGCTGGGCCGGCGTTGGGGCCCGCTGTCCCTGATCAGTCCGGTCCGGGCGACCGGCGGTTCTGCTTCACCTCGGAACGCTCGCGCTTTGCGTCCAACCGGCGTCGTTCTGATCCGCGTGTGCGCCGCGTCGGTCGGCGAGGCGGGGTGGGCATGACGGCCTCCCGCAGGAGCGCGACAAGCCGTTCCCTGGCTGCTACCCGATTGCGTCGCTGGGACCGGTGCTCGGCCGCGGCGATCGTGAGAACCGTCCCCGACAGTCGCGAGGCCAGTCGCTCCAATGCGAGCTCACGCTGAGCCTCGGTCAAAGCTGCTGTGGTGGCGATGTCGAGGCTGAGCTGCACGCGCGAGTCCGCGGTGTTGACACCTTGGCCGCCTGGTCCGGAGGCGCGCGAGAACTGTTCCAGCAGCTCGCCCGCCGGAACGGTCATTCCCCGAGGCGCGCCAGGTCCCGGCGGTATCTGCAGGTCGTCCACACCGGCCAGTCTGCCCGTTTGGCACCGGACACCTCCTCCCGCTCGCGTATCGGGTTTGGGGGAGCTCCCTTAGCCGCGCGGCTGGATTTCGCCCATCGGCCCGAACCCGTCGACGCTCTTGGCGTCGGTGTAGATGATCTCCGGGCGCGCCGAGACGATGTCGGGCATCGCGCTGAAGAAATCGGCGACATGTTGCTGCTGCATGTGAACCTCACCGGCGGCCGCATCGACATAGCCCTCGATGCAGACGTACGTGTTGGGTTCCTGGACGCTCTGCGCGAATTCGAAGAAGAGGCAACCCTCTTCACCGTTCACGGCGGCGGCGTAGGCAGCGGACAAGTCATGCCACTGGGCGAGTTTGTCCTCGCGGATCGGCATCCGGACGTTGATCAGGATCATGGTTGTCTCCTCTGTCGGTGGGGTTCCATCGAACCGTAGTTCGGTTTCTCGACGTACGCAGGGGAGCCCCCGGCCAGCAGGCCAGGGGCTCCCCTGTCGTGCGGTTTGCTCAGCGGTGCAGATCGAACCGGTCCAGCTCGGCGACCTTCACCCAGGCGGCGACGAAGTCAGTGACGAACGCGGCCTGGTCGTAGGCGTAAACCTCCGCGACCGCTCGCAACTCCGAGTTCGAGCTGAACACCAAGTCGGCGCGAGTTGCGGTCCACGAAGCTCCCAGTGTGCGGTTGCCGCCGCGGTAGGTGTCGGCATCAACGGCGGCCCATTGGGTGTCCAGGTCGAGCAGGTTGACGAAGAAGTCATTCGTCAGCTGCCCTTCCCGGTCGGTCAGCACGCCGTGCTTCGATCCGCCGGTGTTCGCTCCGAGCACCCGCAAGCCACCTACCAAGACCGTCATCTCCGGCGCGCTGAGGCCCAGGAGGTTGGCGCGGTCCACCAGCAGGTTCTCGGCAGGCAGGACGTTGTCGGAGCGGTCGTAGTTGCGGAAGCCATCTGCCCGCGGCTCCAGGTAGGCGACCGAGTCGACGTCGGTCTTCTCCTGAAGCGCGTCACCGCGACCGCCGCGGAACGGCACCTCGACCTCGACGCCAGCAGCCTTGGCGGCCTGCTCCACACCGACGTTTCCGGCCAACACGATCAGGTCAGCAAGCGAGATCTTGCCGCTGGCGTCCTTGATCGCGGTCAGCGTCGACAGCACGCCGGAGAGCTGCTGCGGGTCGTTGACCGCCCAGCTGCGCATCGGCTCGAGCGCGATGCGCGCGCCGTTAGCGCCGCCCCGCTTGTCGCTGCCGCGGAAGGAGGCTGCGGACGCCCACGCGGTCGAAACCAGCTGGGAGACAGTCAGGCCCGAGTCGGCAATCTTCGCCTTGAGCTCGGCAAGTTCGGTCGCGGTGGCGGTCGTCGTGGTGGGCTCGATCGGGTCTTGCCAGATCAACTCCTCCGACGGCGCCTCGGGGCCGACGTAACGGGTGACCGGGCCCATATCGCGGTGCGTCAGCTTGAACCAGGCGCGTGCGAACGCATCGGAGAACGCAGCCTGGTCATCCTTGAAGCGGCGCGAGATCGCGTCGTACGCCGGGTCCGTTCGCAGGGCGATGTCGCTGGTCAGCATCCGCGGTTCACGGCGGCCGTCGCTGTGGGCCAGCGGCACCATGTCGTCGCCGGCCCCGTTGGTCGGACGCCACTGCTGCGCGCCAGCTGGGCTCTTCATGAGCTCCCAGTCGTAGGCGTAGAGGATGTGGAAGAACTCGTTGTCCCAGCGGGTCGGGTGGTAGGTCCAGGTGACCTCGAGTCCGCTGGTGATGGTGTCGTCACCCGATCCGGTGCCGTGCGAGTTGCTCCAGCCAAGACCGTTGTTCTCCAGCGGTGCATCCTCGGGCGTGGGGCCGACGTGGGCGTCAACATCGGCGGCGCCGTGGGTCTTGCCGAAGGTGTGGCCACCGGCAATCAGGGCGACGGTCTCTTCGTCGTTCATCGCCATCCGGGCGAACGTCTCGCGGATGTCGATGGCCGACCGCAGCGGGTCAGGTTCGCCGTTCGGGCCTTCGGGATTGACGTAGATCAAGCCCATCTGGACAGCCGCGAGCGGCTTCTCCAGGTCGCGCTCACCCTTGTAGCGCTCGTCGCCCAGCCAGGTCGTTTCCGGGCCCCAGTAGACGTCGTCGTCGGGCTCCCAAGCGTCGATGCGGCCGCCGGCGAAGCCGAAGGTCTCCAGGCCCATCGTTTCCAGCGCCACGTTTCCGGCGAGGATGATCAGGTCGGCCCACGAGAGCGACTTGCCGTATTTCTTCTTAACCGGCCAGAGCAAGCGGCGGGCCTTGTCGAGGCTGACGTTGTCGGGCCAGCTGTTCAGCGGTGCGAAGCGCTGCTGGCCGGTGCCGCCGCCGCCACGTCCATCCATGACGCGGTAGGTGCCAGCGCTGTGCCAGGCCATGCGGACCATCAACGGCGCGTACGACCCGAAGTCGGCCGGCCACCACTGCTTGGAGTCGGTGAAGACGTGGGCAATGTCGTGCTTCACCGCAGCCAGGTCGAGGGCCGCGAAAGCGCTCGGGTAGTCGAAGTCATCGCCGAGCGGGTTCGCCACGGCCGGGTTCTTGGCCAAAATCTTGAGGTTCAAACGGGTCGGCCACCAGCGCTGGTTCGCAGCGCCTTGGGTCGGGTCGGGCTGGCTGTGCAGCACGGGGCAACCGGCGGCATCGTTGGAGGCGCTGTTGTCGTTGACTTCGGCAAGGGTCGAGTTGTCGGGCGACGGGTCGCTCATGGTGGTGTCAGGCATTGGATCCTCAGTTCTGTTCGGATTCAGCTGATTTCAGGTGGCACGCAGGGCATAGGCCCCAATAGACGACCTCGGCTTCGTCAATGACATAGCCGTGGTCGTTGCTCACCGACAGGCAGGGCGCCGCACCGATGCCGCAATCGACATCGGTGATGGCGCCGCAACCGCGGCAGATCAGGTGGTGATGGTTGTCGCCGCGCCGCCATTCGTAACGGGCGGGGGAGCCGGCCGGCTCGATGCGGCGCAGCAAGCCAGCGGTCGTCATGGCCGTGAGGCAGTCGTAGACCGCCTGGTGCGATACCGCAGGCAGGGACTGGCGCACTCTGCCGAGCACGGCGAGCGCATCGGAGTGAGGCCCACGTCGTACGGCGTCGAGGACGGCCAGCCGCGGCTGGGTTACGCGAAGACCACTGCCGCGCAGTGCGGCGATCAGCTCCTCGGTCATCACGATCTCAACCATGTCCCATAGTCTTGAACTATTCAAGACTATGCTCGAGACATCCCGTAGTGCGGACGAAATGGCACGCCGCGCGAGCAGCGGCGGGGAAATTGGTCGCTATAACGACGAAAACCCTTGACTACGGACGAAGTGGGGATGCCACGAGCAGGAGTGGCTCGGCGGTGCTTGGATGGCGATCATGACCGATCGGATCGTTTCTGCTCAGCGCGTCGTGCGCGCGCCCGCCGCCACCATCTTCGAGTTGATCGCGGATCCTGCCCAGCAACCCTCCTGGGATGGCAACGACAATCTCGCGAATGCTGTTGCAGGCCAACGGGTTCGGCGGGTCGGCGACATGTTCCGGATGACCACGACGAAGGGCCGCGAACGCGACAACCACGTGGTGGAGTTCGAGGAAGGGCGCCGCATCGCGTGGAAGCCGTCGGGTGTCGGCGAGCCGCAGCCGGGTCACCTGTGGCGGTGGGAACTCGAGCCGCAGCCAGACGGGACGACCCGCGTCACTCACACCTATGACTGGACCGAGCTCACCGACGAGTCACGCATGGAGCGGGCCCGGTGGACAACGGCCGACCGCCTGCAGGCGTCGATCGACCGGCTCGCCGCCGCGGTGGAACCGCCGGCCTGATCAGCTGCAGCAGTTCCCGCCGCAGCAACCGCCGCCACCCTCGGCCGCGCTCGACGCGGCGAGTTCGAGGGCTTGGGTGAAGGTCTCGACCGGCTGGGCGCCGCTGACGCCGTACCGTGCGTCGACCACGAAGAACGGCACACCCTGCACGCCGATGCCCTGCGCCTGGTCTGTGTCGGAGCGCATTGCGGTGTCGTAGCGCTCGGAGCCGAGCGCTTCCTCGATGTCGTCAGCCGCGAGTCCATGGGCGACACCGATGCGGGTCAGCACAGCCTTGTCGCCGATGTCTTCAGCCTGCTCGAAATGCGCCGCCATCAGATCGCGGACGACGTCGTTGGCCACTCCGCGCAGCTGGGCCAGGTGAACCAGGTGATGGGCCAGGCGGCTGTTGGCCACCTTCAGGCCGGCGAAGTTGAAGTTCAATCCGTCAGCCGCAGCGATCGAAGCGACATGCGAGGTCATGGCCTCGACATCCGCGCGTTCCATGCCCTTGCTCACCACCAAATAGTCGACCTCCGAGCCGTCGAAGGACTCCGGCAGCGACGGGTCGAGCTGGAAGCTGTGCCAGATGACCTTGACGTCGTCCTTGCCCGGGAACTGCGAGAGGGCGCGCTCGAAACGCTGGGTTCCGATGTAGCACCACGGGCACGCCAGGTCTGACCAGATATCGACATTCACGTCGAAGGCCAAGTCGACAGCGATGGAATTTGTTCCCGGTGGACGGGGAGCGCGGGCCAGGTCACCGGACCACCGCGACCGGGCAGGGGGCGGAATGGAGCAACCCGTGGCTGACCGACCCCAACATCATTCCCCGGAATCCACCGCGCCCGCGGGTGCCGACGACCAACAGGGCAGCCCCCTGGGCGGCGTTCGACAACACGCTGGTCGGATCGCCTTCGAGGAACTCGCCGGTGATCTTGACCTCGGGGTGTGCGTCGCAAAGATCCTGCAACTGCTGCTCGAATGCGGCGCGGGCGCCATCGCGTTGACTGCCGGAGTCCATCGCGAGCGCGGCGCCATCGACGTAGGTCGCGGCCGCGAGCATGGTCGCGGTGTCGTTCCAGACGCGTACGAAGTGAAGGGGCGCCTGATGCATGTTCGCGGCGAAGATTGCGTAGTCGGCGGCCTTGCGGGAGCGTTCGGAGTCGTCCAATCCGGCGACGATGCCGTGGGTGGCGTTCGGGAGTTCTGTCTCCGACCGGACCACCACGACCGGACACGGCGCATGGGCCGTGATGGCGTAGGACGACGACCCGAGCAGGGCCGACAGCAACGGGCCGCGCCCGCGGTTGCCGATCACCAGCACTCGAGCCCCTTCGGCGCGGTCAACGACGACCTCCGCCGGGTTGCCCACGTCGGCCGCGGTCTCAACGTGGGCGGCGCCGATCTCGCCAGCGATCTTCGCGCCCTGGAGCGCGAGTTCAGCTGCGGCAGAGCGCATCTGGTTCGGGTCGAGAACTGCCCCGCTGCCGTAGTCGGGCATGGTCGGCATCGGGACGGCGGCAATGACTCGCACCTCTTCGCCGCTGATCTTCGCCGAACGCGCAGCCCAGTCGAGCGCGGCGCGGCTGTCCGGAGTGTCGTTGAAACCGATGGCGATCATTGCTTTCCTCCTGGTGGGATCAGCCTTCTACTACCGATGGTAGTACTATCGCCGTTAGGCGAGAACCTCGACCTGTTCGTGATCGCGCAGCCGCGCGCTCAGCTCCTGCAGGTGGTGACGTCCATCGCCAAAGGTGCGCTCGATCGCGGTGAGCCGCGCCGTGTAGTGGCCGACGGCGTATTCAGCGGTCATCCCGATCCCGCCGTGCAACTGGATCGCTTCCTGGCCGACATGTCGACCAGTGCGTCCGAGCAGCACCTTCAAACGAGCCGTCGTCGACGGATCGCGCGGTTGGTCACCAATGGCCATCGCCGCGAACAGCGCGCAACTGCGCGCCAGTTCGACACTGACGTACATGTCCGCCGCGCGTTGAGTGAGGGTCTGGAAGGTGGCCAGTGGAACCCCGAACTGCTTGCGCGTCTTGAGGTAGTCGGTGGTCAGCGACAGCGCAGCGTCCATTGCTCCGACGGCCTCTCCGGCCAGGGCGACCAGGCCCAGGTCGAGACCGGCGGCCAGCACATCGCCACCCCCGAGGCGTTCGGCGGTGACGCTGGCGAAGTCGACCGCGAAACCATCGGCTTTGGCGCTGCGGACCAGGAAGACTCCAACCTCGCCGTCGACGACCGCAGTGGTGACCACCGCGTCGGCGTCGCTGAGGTCAGTGTTGCCATGGCCAGCGCCGCTGATGGTCCAACTGTCGCCGGACTGCTGGGCCTTGCGGGTTGGTCGCTGCGGCGCCCATCCGCGGCCAGGCTCGCCCAACGCGGTCAGCACTACGGCGGAGCCCTCAATGACGTCGCCGAGCAGGCCGTGCCCGGCGGTGTCGAGCATCGCGGCCGCGGCGAGAGCATCGGCGTACGGCGCCACAACCCGGGCTGCACCGAGCTCACCAGCGGCGATCACGACCTCCACCGGGGTTGCTCCGAAGCCGCCCGATTCCTCGGCGAACGGCAACCCGAGCAGACCCATCTCCGCCAGTTTCGTCCAGCCGGCGCGGTCGAAGGGTTGCGGTCCGGTGGGGGTGGACCCTGAACCGGAGGACGGTGTCAGCCGGGTGGCCATCTCGCGTACGGCGTCGCGCAGGGCGCGCTGTTCGTCGTCATAGGTGAAGTCCATCGTTCAACCCTTCAGTCCGAGGATTCCGCCGGAGATGATGCTGCGCTGCACCTCGTTGGATCCGCCGTAGATCGATGCTTTTCGGAAGTTGAGATAGGTCGGGGTGGTGCGCGCGGTCCAGCTCTCGCCGTCCCACGACAGTGATTGCGGTCCGGCGATATCGACCAGGAGTTCCAGGACGTCCTGCTGGAGTTGGCTGCCGCGCAGTTTGAGGATCGACGACGCGGGATCGGGCTTGCCGTCGTGGGAGCCGCCAGCGACTCGCAGGACGGTCAATTCCAGCGCCATCACCTCGGTCTCCAACTCTGCGATCCGCGCGGCGATGAGCGGGTCATCGAGCAACGTGGCGTCACCGTTGGCGGTCGCCTCGGCGGCCTGCTTGGCGGTCGCCAGCGTGCGCTTGATCGAGCCGACCGGCGCGACACCGACCCGTTCGTTGCCGAGCAGGAACTTCGCGTAGTCCCATCCGTGGTTCTCCTCGCCGACCAGTTGATCGGCCGGCACTCGTACGTTGTCGAAGAAGACCTCGTTGACCTCGTGGCCGCCGTCGATCAGCTGGATCGGGCGGACGGTGATACCGGGGGTGGTCATGTCGATCAGCAGGAACGAGATACCCATCTGCTTCTTGGGCGCGTTCGGGTCGGTGCGGACCAACGCGAAGATCCAGTCGGCGTGTTGGCCGAGCGTGGTCCAAGTCTTCTGGCCGTTGACGATGTAGTCGTCACCATCGCGAACGGCGGTGGTGCGCAGGCTGGCCAAGTCGGACCCAGCGTCGGGTTCTGAGAAGCCCTGGCACCACCAGATGTCGAGGTTGGCGGTGGCCGGCAGGAAGCGTTCTTGCAACTCCGGCGAACCGAAAGCGGCGATCACCGGACCGACCATGTTGGCGTTGAACGCCAGCGGCATCGGCACCCCCGCGGACTGCATCTCGCTGCGCCAGATGTGCATCTGGAGCTCCGACCAGTCCTTGCCGCCCCAACACGCGGGCCAATGCGGCACCGCGTAGCCGTGGGCATTGAGGAACCGTTGGCTTTCTCGGATGACCGCTGGATCGGCTTCACCGTCGGCCATGAGCTGCCCGAGGTGTTCGGGGAAAGTGGCGAAGAAGGCGCGCATCTCCTGCTGGAAGGCGCGGTCTTGGGGGGTGAGTTTGCGCTCCATACGTGCTCCTGCCTCGGGACGGACGATCACGATGCAGGAGGCCGGACGGCGCCAGACCCGAGCGTTCGTGTCGGTGTGACAGACCCCACGTTAGGTGGCGTCACTGACTGCCGTTCACCGGATCCCTCGGAAATGTTCTGGCGAATCTGTAACGCCCTACCTGTTCCACCGATGTATGCGGTGGAACAGGTGCCACTCGGACCCCCGAGCGAGTGGCACCTGTTCTCCATTTCCCCGTCGGCAACAATGGCGACCATGCAGCGCACCATGATGAAGTCCAAGATCCACCGCGCCACGGTGACCCAGGCCGACCTGCATTACGTCGGTTCGTGCACGATCGACCGCGACCTGATGGCAGCGGCAGACCTGCTTGAAGGCGAGCGCATCGACATCGTCGACATCGACAACGGCAACCGACTGACGACTTATGTCATCGAGGGTCCGGCCGGAACCGGCGTCATCGGGATCAACGGGGCGGCCGCGCGGCTCATCGATCCGGGCGATCTGGTGATCGTGATTGCGTACGGCGTCATGGACGACGCGGAGGCCCACGCCTTCCAGCCGCGGGTCGTGCACGTCGATCGGAGCAACAAGATCGTCGAGTTGGGGTCCGACCCCGGTCATGCCCCCGCCGGCTCCGGCCTGGTCGACTCGCGCATCTGAGCCTCCCGCACCGTTCGTGGGGCGGGAGTGCGGAGGCGGGTCGTCAGACGCCGACGCCGACCGCCATGCCGATCAGGTAGGTCACGATCATCGCTAGCGCACCGCCGACGACATTGCGGGCGATGGCTCGCTGGGCGCGCGCACCGCTGAGCTTGGCGCTGACCGCGCCGGTGACCGCCAGGATGACCAGCACCGCCACGAACGTGGCCCAGACGTTCACGGCCGAGGGCAACAAGATGACCAACGTGGGCAGCAGTGCGCCCACAGTGAACGAGGCCATCGAGGCCCACGCGGCATGCCAGGGGTTGGTCAGCTCGTCGGGGTCGATGCCGAGTTCGACCTCGGCATGAGCACCGAGCGCGTCGTGCGCGGTGAGCTGACGGGCAACCTTCTCAGCGAGCTCGCGATCCAGGCCCTTGTCCTGGTAGAGCCCGGTGAGTTCTTCTAGTTCCTCGTGTGGCGTGTCGCGCAACTCACGCTGCTCTTGAGCGAGCAGTGCTTGCTCACCGTCGCGTTGCGTGCTGACCGAGACATATTCGCCGGCCGCCATGCTGAGCGCCCCGGCGACCAGTCCGGCCAACCCGGCGACGAGCAGCGAAGTGCGGTTGTTGTCGGCGCCAGCGACCCCGATAACCAAACCGGCGACGCTGATCACCCCATCGTTCGCGCCGAGCACCGCGGCGCGCAGCCAGTTCAGCCTCGAGGCATCGAGCGGGCCGTGCGGTTCGTCATGCGGGGCTGCGTACGTCGTTTCATCGGCTGTCATCGCAGGTCTCCTTCCCGAGGCTGTTAGGCCCATCGTGGTCTGAGCGCGGCTGAACGTCCACGAACTCGGCCGTGGACGAGGTTGTCGGAGGTGCCGCCTACGCTGTGAGCGTGACTTCGCCTCCGACTGTTATCAACCCCTGGCGAGCCCTCTCGGCTCTGCTGCTCGGCTTCTTCATGATCCTGGTCGACTCGACGATTGTGTCGGTGGCGACACCGGCGATCATCACCAGCCTCCACACCGACATCAACGGCGTCGTGTGGGTGACAAGTGGCTATCTGCTCGCCTACGCAGTGCCGCTGTTGATCACCGGCCGGTTGGGGGACCGGTTCGGCCCCAAGCGGGTCTACCAGGTCGGCCTGGTGGTGTTCACACTGTCGTCCCTGTGGTGTGGTCTGACCGGTTCGATCGGCATGCTGATCGCCGCCCGCGTGGTGCAGGGCCTGGGCGCTGCGCTGCTGACGCCGCAGACGATGGCGATCATCACCCGTATTTTCCCGGCTGAACGACGGGGCCAGGCGATGGGTCTGTGGGGCGCCACCGCCGGCGTCGCCACCCTGGTCGGCCCGATCCTGGGTGGTGTGCTGGTGGACCACGCCGGCTGGGAATGGATCTTCATCATCAACGTGCCGGTCGGCGTCCTCGCGCTGGTGCTCGCGCAGCTGATGGTGCCCGACCTTCCGGGGCGCTCCCACGCCTTCGACTGGTGGGGCGTTGTGCTCTCGGCAGTCGGCCTCTTCTGCATCGTCTTCGCGATCGAAGAGGGCGAAAAATACAACTGGTCCACGATCACCGGTTTCATCTCGGTGCCCTTGCTGATCGTCGTCGGCCTCGTCGTGATGGTTGCCTTCGTGTGGTGGCAGAAAGTCAACCGGCGCGAACCGTTGATGCCGCTGATCCTCTTCGAGAACCGCAACTTTTCGCTGGCCAGTGTCGCGATCACGGTGGTCGGTTTGGCCATCACCTCGATGGCGATCCCGCTGATGATTTGGGCGCAGACAATCCGCGGCTGGTCGCCGACTCAGTCCGCGCTGCTCTTGGCGCCGATGGCGGTTACGACCGCCGCCCTCGCCCCGTTCGTCGGCCGGTTGGTCGATCGGATGCACCCCCGCACTCTCGCCGGGTTCGGGCTGTTGGCCTTCTCGGCGGCCCTCGGTTGGATCGGTTTCCTGCTCGACACTCACACCTCGGTCGCGGCGCTGATGCCGCCGATCATCCTGCTTGGCGTTGCCAACGGCTTCATGTGGTCGCCGTTGTCCGTCACCGCGACGCGCACCCTTCCGCCGCAGCGCGCGGGCGCCGGGTCCGGTGTTTACAACGCCGTACGCCAAGTCGGTGCGGTCATCGGCAGCGCCGCCATTGCGTCGTTGATGGAGTCGCGACTGACCGCTCACCTCGGCGCGCAGGCGACCGCTGCCGGCGGTCAAGGCGGCGGCTCGTTGCCGCCGCAAGTGATCGAGCGCATTGGTCATGGGTTCTCCCGCGCCATGGGTGAGGCGCTCTACCTGCCGGCCGCGCTGGTTCTGATCGGCGTCGTCGCCGTGCTGTTCTTCACCAACCCCCACGGCAAGGTCGAGGACGCGTGACCCGCATCCGGGTCGTCGCCGCGGCGCTGGTCGACGACCTCGAGCGGCCCACCCGGCTGCTCGGCGCTCGCCGGTCGGCGCCGGCGAACCTTGCCGGCGGCTGGGAGCTGCCCGGCGGCAAGGTCGAGCCGGGGGAGAGCGACCTGGCCGCGCTGCGCCGTGAGTTGCTCGAAGAACTCGGGGTGGGCCTTGAGATCGGCGACCACGTTCCCGGTCCCGTCGACGACGGCTGGCCGCTGGGGGAGCGCCACCTCATGCATGTCTGGTGGGCGCGGGTGACCAGCGGCGAGCCCGCCCCGCTGGAGGATCACGACCTGCTGCAGTGGTTCGGCCGAGCGGCATTGGCCGACGTCGAATGGTTGACCAACGACCGACCGGTGATCGAAGCGCTCAGCGAGCGCCTCGACTGATCCTCAGATCTCACCCTCAGAAGTGAACATCGACCCGTGGCTGTCGGAGTTGCCGGCGGTCGGGTCCGCCGCGACTGCTTCCACCGCATGGGGGTGCAATTCGCCGGAGGCAATCTGCTCGGCCCAGTGACAGGCAACGCGGTGGCCGGCCGGAACGCCGCCGATTTCGACGACCCGCAGCTGCGGGCGGTCGGTGTCGCACTTTGTCGCCTGCTTCCATGGGCAGCGGGTGTGGAACCGGCAGCCGCTCGGCGGGTTCGCCGGACTCGGCAGGTCACCGGCCAGGATGATCCGCTCGCGGGAGTCTTCGATGGTCGGATCCGGAACGGGAACCGCCGACATCAACGCCCGGGTGTAGGGGTGCAGCGGCTGGGCGTAAAGGTCGTCGGCCTCGGATTCCTCCACCAGCGACCCGAGATACATGACCCCGATCCGATCGCTGATGTGCCGCACCACCGCCAGGTCGTGAGCCACGACCAGATAGGTCAGCCCGAACTCCTCTTGCAGGTCCTCAAGCAGGTTGATCACCTGGGCCTGCACCGACACGTCGAGTGCAGAGACCGGCTCGTCAGCGACGATCAGCTTCGGGTCGACTGACAGCGCTCGGGCGATGCCGATCCGTTGGCGCTGACCACCGGAGAACTCGTGCGGGTACTTCTTCAGCGCCGCGGGTGGCAGCCCGACCGCCTGCAACAGGTCACGCAGTCGCTTGTTCGCGGCCGCCTTGTCCTTGGTGAGTCCGTGGGCGTTCATACCCTCCAACAGGAGGGCCTCCACGGTCTGCCGCGGATCGAGGCTGGACAGCGGGTCCTGGAAGACCATCTGCATGTCCTTGCGCTTGCGGCGCAGTTCCTCCCCGGCCAGCGAGGCGACATCGACCCCGTCGAAGTGAACGGTGCCGTCGGTGGGCTCGTCCAACCGCAGCAGGGCCCGACCGAAGGTCGACTTGCCGCAACCGGATTCACCGACCAGGCCGTAGGTTTCGCCCTTGCGGATCTGCAGGTCGATGCCGTCGACGGCGTAGACGTGGCCGACCGTACGGTCAAAGATGATGCCGCGCTTGATCGGGAAGTGAACCTTGAGCCCGCGCACATCCACGAGCACGTCGCCGTCGGCGGCGGAAGCGGTGGCTTTGTCGAGCGAAACGTCGGTCATCGAGAACCCTCCTGAATCGGGTTGAAGCAGCGCAGGAATCGGTCACCGTCGAGACCCCGACCGTCGGGATCGAGCGTGGGGCTCTGCTCACGGCATTGCCCGATCGGCTGCGAGCAGCGGGGCGCGAACGCGCACGCCGAGGTCCACGGCAGGTTGTCAGCGACCGAACCGGGGATCGGGTTGAGTCGTTCCCCACGGGCTCCGTCGAGGCGCGGGATCGAGTCCAACAAACCCTGCGTGTACGGGTGTCGCGGCTGGGCGAACAGGTCGTGTCGCCACGCCCGTTCGACGATCCGGCCGCCGTAGAGCACGTTCACCTCATCACACAGCCCGGCAACGACGCCGAGGTCGTGGGTGATCATGATCAACGCGGTGTCCGACTCCTGCACCAGTTCCTTGAGCAGCGCGAGGATCTGCGCCTGGATGGTGACGTCGAGCGCGGTGGTCGGTTCGTCGGCGATGAGCAGCCGCGGTTGGCAGGCCAGCGCCATCGCGATCAGCGCGCGCTGGCGCATGCCACCAGAGAGTTGGTGCGGGTATTCCCTCAGCCGCCGGTTCGGGTCGGGGATGCCAACCTTGTCGAGCAGATCGCGCGCCTCGGGCATCGCCTTCTTGCGGGAGAGTCCGCGGTGACGCTCGATCACCTCGGTGACCTGAATGCCCAGCGGGACGACGGGGTTCAGCGACGACAGCGGATCCTGGAAGATCATCGCCACGTCGCGGCCGCGCCGGTCGCGCATCTGCTTGTCCGACAGCGTCAGCAGGTCGGTGCCCTCGAAGACGACGGATCCGCCGACCTTGTTCCCGCGCTTGGGCAGCAGCCCCATGATCGCCATCGAGGTGACGGACTTTCCGCAGCCGGATTCGCCGACGAGCCCGACCGTCTGTCCGGGTCGTACGTCGAAGGAGACGCCGTCGACGGCGCGGAAGGGCGTTTTGCCCTTGGTGCCGAAATCGACCGTGAGATCGCGGACTTCCAGCAGGGGCGGACCGGACGCGGACTCGCGTCGAGTGTGCTCGGGTGTGGTGGTGCTCACCGGGTCACCTCCGGGATTTCGGGTCGAGGGCCTCACGCAGCGATTCGCCCATCAGGGTGAAGCCGAGCGCGGCGACGATGATGCACAGCGCCGGATAGACGGCGAGGTGCGGGAAGGTGTCGAAGAAGTCCTGCGCCTTGCCGAGCATCTGGCCCCATTCGGGGCTGGAGTCCTCGGGGTTGCCGAGACCGAGGAACGACAGCGCGGCGGCGTCGATGATCGAGGTGGCCGCGACCATCGTGGCCTGCACCAGAACCGGGGACAACGAGTTAGGCAGCATGTGACGGAAGACGATTGCCGATCGCTTGACGCCGAGCGCCCGAGCCGCCACCACGTGGTCGGCGTCGCGTTGGGCGATCATCGACCCGCGCAGCAGTCGGGCGAAGATCGGAATCGTGGCGATCCCGATCGCGACAATGACGGACGTCTGCGAGGGGTGGCCGAAGAGCGCCGCAATCGAGACGGCCAGCAGCAGCGACGGCAGCGACAGCATCACGTCGACCAGACGCATCACCACGGAGTCGACCCATCCGCCGAAGGCGCCCGCGAGGGTGCCGAGCGCCAGGCCACCGACGAATCCGATGAGCGTGGCGGAGATCGCGATGATCAGGGTGTTGCGCGACCCCACGATCAACCGGCTGAGCAGGTCGCGACCTTGGTCGTCGGCGCCGAGCGGGTAGCCGCTCTCGGGTGCAGGAACCGGGTTGTTCTGCGGGCTCACCTTGTTCAACAGGTAGCCCTTGGCCGGGTCGTGCGGCGCGAGAAGCGGGCCGAAGATGGCCAGCAGAATGAGCAGGACCACCAGGGTGGCACCCACCAAAAAGGCCGGGTTGCGGCGCAGTCGAGACCACGCGCTGGCGATCAGGCTGACACCGGCACTGTCGTCGATTCCGCCGGTGTCGGCGTTAGAACGATCGGCGAGGTCGTCGATTCGTTGCTTCTTCGAACCTGAGTTCAAGACAGCCATCGGGTCACCTCATCCTGACGCGGGGGTCGATGTAGGCATAGGCAATATCGACCGCCAAGTTGATCAACACGTAGGTCAGCGCTGCCATCGCGATCAGCACCTGCAGGACCGAGTAGTCCTTCTGCTCGAAGGCCACCTTCGTCGCATCACCCAGGCCGGGGATGGAGAAGACGGTTTCGGTGAGGACGGCGCCGGTCAACAGCCCACCGACCTGCAAGCCGATGGTGGTGACCACCGGGAGCATCGCGTTGCGCAGAACGTGGCGGCGACGGATCGTGGCGGTGGTCAGACCCTTGGCCTCCGCCGTACGGATGAAGTCTTCGTCCAGGACGTCCAAGACGGCGGCGCGGGTGATCCGGAAGATCACCGCGAACGGGATGGTCGCCAGGGCGATCGCCGGGAGGATGAGGTGTTTAAGAGCGTCCCAGGCGGCGTCGAACTCGCGGGTCAAGAGCCCGTCGAGAACGAAGAATCCGGTGACCCGGGTGGCGCTGAGACTGGGATCTTGGCGGCCGGTGAGCGGCAGGAGGTGCCAGTCGACCGCGAAGATCTGCTTGAGCACGAACGCCAGGAAGAACACCGGAACAGCTACGCCGATCAGGGACATGAAGACCGAGGCGCTGTCCAGGATTCCGCCGTGGCGGCGGGCGGCGAGGTAGCCCATCGGGATTCCGACGGCGAGCGCCAAGATCATCGCGAAGATGGTCAGTTCCAAGGTGGCCGGCAGGCGAGTGAAAAAGACGCGCATCGCGTCGGCGCCTGGCTGCACCTGACTGGAGATGCCGAAATCACCGCGCAGCGCGTTGCCCAAAAACTTCAGATATTGCACCGGCAGTGGTTGATCGAGGCCCAGCGTCTTGCGCAGGGCAGCGGCTCGTTCAGGGGTGTTCCGTTCGCCGAGCATGGCCGAGATCTGTCCACCGGGCAGGGAGCGCAGCCAGAAGAAGATCAGGATCGACAGGGCGAACAGCACACCGACCATCTGGATGAGTCGGCGGGCGATATATCGCAGCAACTCGAAATCCTTTCGTACGGTGGTGTGTCGATGATGCTGACACAAACAGGTGGCGGTCGGGCCCGAAACGACTGGTCGGGTCCGACCGCCACCTGGTGAGTGGACTTACTTCTTGACGGCGGTCGAGAAGTCCTCGGCGGTCAGCGGGCTGGCAACGATGCCGCTGACGTTCTTGCCGAACACGATGGCCGGCGGTGAACTCGAGATCGGCAGACCCGGGAGGTACTGCGACATGATCTTGTCGCTGAGGGTCTTGTAAGCGGTCGCCCGCTTGCCGGTGTCGACGATGCTGTCGTCGGTGGTCATCTCCTTCTTGAAGGCGGCACCCCACGGGTAGGAGTCGGTGCCCATCTGCTTGCCCATGAAGAAGTTCGCGATGAAGTTGTCCGGCGTGTTGTAGTCGCCGGTCCAGCCCAGCAGGAACGCCGGTGACTGGCCCGCCGCGGTCGCGTCGGTGTAGCCGCCGTTCCACGGCTTGGTGATCGGGTTGACCTTGATGCCGACGGCTTCCCAGTTGGCCTTGATCGCCTGGAAGATCTTCTGCGGGTCCGGCATGTAGGGCCGGGTCACCTCAGAGGGGTACCAGAGGTCGATCGAGAGGTTCGATTGGCCGGCGTCCTTCAGCAACTGCTTCGCCTTGGCCGGGTCGTAGTTGTACTTCATGGTGTTGTCGCTGAAGCCGCTGACCGTCTTGGGGTAGAACTGCGTCGCGACGGTCGCGCCATCGGGCAGCTGCGACTTGACCAGCTGGTCGCGGTTGATCGCGTAGTAGAGCGCCTGGCGGACCTTGAGGTCCTTCAGCGCCGGGTTCTTGGTCGGGTTCAGACCGAGATAAAGGATGTTGAACGCCGGGCGGACCTCGACATTCATGCCCGCCTTCCTCAGCGAGTCCCAGTCGACCGGGTTCGGCAGGTCGTAGCCGTCGATCTCGCCGGCCATGAGGGCCTGCTTGCGCGAGGTCGCGTCGGGAATGATCTTGAAGACCAACTTGGCGATCTTGGCCTTCTCGCCGTAGTAGTCGTCGTTGCGGACCAGCGTGATGGTCTTGTTCGCCACGTCGTACTTCGAGAACTTGAACGGGCCGGTTCCGGTCGGGAACGAGGAGGCGTACTTGCTCTGCGCGATGCCGTCACCCTGGGTCTTGACGTCATTGGCGCCGTACTTGTCCATCGCGGTCGGACTCTGCATCGACCACGACGGCAAGCCCAGCAGGGCAGGGAACTTCGAGGTCGCTCGCAAGAGCTTCAGCTCGACGGAGTCAGCGGCCTTGGCGGTGCAGCCCTGGAAAAGGTCGTCCGCGCTCTTGTTGAAGCCACCCATGTTGTCCGACCAGTACTGCGCGGCCGCCTGGCCGGCCTTGTTCTGACCGTCCATCCGGGCGAAGTTCTTGCAGACTGCGTCGGCGTTGAACGGGGTGCCGTCGGAGAACTTCACGCCCGTACGAAGCTTGAAGGTCCACGTCTTGCCGTCGCTGGACGGGGTCCACGACAGGGCCAGGCCAGGAGTCAGGTCGGCGGTTCCAGGCTTGAAGCTCACCAGGCCGTCGAAGAGCTGACGGGAGATACGGAACGTTTCACCGTCGGTCGCGTAGAGCGGGTCGAAGGTCTCGGGAGCGCCCGCGGCCGCAAACGTCATGGTGGCGCCGGAGTTGCCGCCGCCACTGGTCGAACTGTTGTCGGCACGCTTGGACTGGGCACAGCTGGACAGGGACAGGGCCGTCACGCTCGCCAGGGCGAGTGCGGCGGCCTTCCGGGAGGTCTGCATGTTTTCTCCTCATTCTCGCGGCGGGCGCGCGGGTTCGCGCTTCCGGACGAATGCCTGGACATTAGACCCCCTGTGGGTGATCTGTGGGGCGAAAGAGACCGGTGTTACCCATCCGATGCGGGGGCGTACGGGGCCTTGGCACACCTTGGTCATCGACACGCCGAAAGCCTGAGAGAATGGAGCACATGGCTATCAAGACCCGCGACGACGTACGTAACGTCGCCATCGTTGCCCACGTCGACCACGGGAAGACGACCCTCGTCGACAAAATGCTCTGGCAGACGGGCGCTTTCAGCGAACGGCAGACCGTCGAGACCACTGGTGAGCGGGTGATGGACTCCGGTGACCTCGAGCGCGAGAAGGGCATCACGATCCTCGCCAAGAACACCGCGATCGCCTACGACGGCCCGGCCGCCGACGGCAAGATCGTCACGATCAACATCATTGACACCCCCGGCCACGCCGACTTCGGTGGGGAGGTCGAGCGCGGCCTGTCGATGGTCGACGGCGTGGTTCTGCTGGTCGACGCCTCCGAGGGCCCGCTGCCGCAGACCCGCTTCGTGTTGCGCAAGGCGCTCGCCGCCAAGATGCCGGTCATCCTCTGCATCAACAAGGTCGACCGTCCCGACTCCCGCATCGAGGAGGTCGAGGAGGAGACCTACGAACTCTTCATGGACCTCATCGACGACGCGGCCGGCAACGCCGACCAGCTCGACTTCCCGGTGGTCTACGCCTCGGCCAAGGCCGGTCTGGCCTCGCGCGAGCGCCCTGAGAACGGTGGCCTGCCCGAGGGTGACTCCCTCGAGCCGCTGTTCCGCACCATCCTGGAGACCATCCCCGCCCCGGTCTACGACGACGAGGCGCCGCTGCAAGCCCACGTCACCAACCTGGACTCCTCCAACTTCCTGGGCCGCCTGGCGCTCCTGCGCATCCATAACGGTGAAATGTCCAAGGGCCAGCAGGTCACGTGGTGCCGCCACGACGGAACCCAGCAGCGCGTGAAGATCACCGAGCTGCTCATGACCCAGGGCCTCGACCGCGAGCCGGCCGAGAAGGCCGGTCCCGGCGACATCATCGCCGTTGCCGGTATCCCGGAGATCACCATCGGTGAGACCCTCGCCGACCCGGAAAACCCGATCCCGCTGCCGCTGATCACCGTCGATGAGCCGGCGATCTCGATGACGATCGGAACCAACACCTCGCCGTTGGTCGGAAAGGTGCGTGGCTCGAAGGTCACCGCGCGGATGGTCAAGGACCGCCTCGACCGCGAACTGATCGGCAACGTGTCGTTGCGCGTGTTGCCGACCGAGCGTCCCGACGCCTGGGAGGTGCAGGGTCGTGGTGAGCTGGCGCTGGCCATCCTGGTCGAGCAGATGCGTCGCGAGGGTTACGAGCTGACGGTCGGCAAGCCGCAGGTGGTCACCAAGGAGGTCAACGGCAAGACCCACGAGCCGGTTGAACACCTGACCATTGACACGCCGGAGGAATACCTCGGCGCGATCACCCAGATCCTGGCTGCTCGTAAGGGCCGCATGGAGCAGATGACCAACCACGGCACCGGCTGGATCCGGATGGAGTTCAAGGTTCCGTCGCGCGGCCTCATCGGCTTCCGCACCGAGTTCCTGACCGAAACCCGTGGCACCGGCATCGCCCACCACGTCTTCGATGGCTACGAGCCGTGGCACGGCCAGATCGTCACCCGCATGTCGGGCTCGATGGTCTCCGACCGCAGTGGTGTGGTCACCGCCTACGCGATGGTCAACCTGCAGGAGCGCGGCGTGCTCTTCGTTGACCCGACGACCGAGGTCTACGAAGGCATGATCGTCGGCGAGAACTCGCGCGCCGACGACATGGACATCAACATCACCAAGGAGAAGAAGCTCACCAACGTGCGCGCCTCCTCCGCGGACAACTTCGAGAAGGTCATTCCGCCGCGCAAGCTGTCGCTCGAGCAGAGCCTGGAGTTCTGCCGGGAAGATGAATGTGTCGAGGTGACGCCGGAGAACGTGCGCATCCGCAAGCTGGTGCTGCCTGCCGGTGAGCGGGCCAAGTCCGCCTCGCGCGCTCGCCGCGACGCCTGACCCGACCCGCGCATGGACACCGTCCTCTTCATCCACGCCCACCCGGATGATGAGTCGCTGTGGAGTGGGGTGATGATCGCCGAGTTGGCCCTGTTGGGCCACGAGGTGATCGTCATGACCTGCACCCTCGGCGAAGAGGGCGAAGTCATCCCTGCGGCCAATCAGCGTTTCGAGCTGACGCCGGAGCAACCCCGTAGGGCCGACACCGGTGCCGAACTCGCGACGCTGAGGGCGGCCGAGCTCGGAGCCGCTGTGACCACGCTCGGTGCCCGGTCGGTTCTGTTGTCCCAGGTGGCCGGGCGGCCGCTGCGCGACTCGGGAATGGTCGGCAGCGCCGCTGCCGCTCACGCCAACGCATTCGCGGCCGCGGATGTCGAGGCGTTGGCGGTCGCCGTGGCGCACCTGATCGACACCGAGGGCGTCACGGATGTTGTGTCGTACGAGAGCAACGGCGGCTACGGCCATCCGGACCACATCCAGGCGCATCGCTTGGCTTGTGCCTCCGTCCGAGCGGCGCAGTCGCACCCGTCGTTGAGCGGGATCGTGGTGCCGCTGCGATGGGCCGAGGAAGACCGGCAGTGGCTCAGAGCCCACGTTGCGCCGGCCGAAGGGACCGTGGTCCCGGAGCTGGACGACTCCTATCCGCCGTCGGTGCTCGACCTCGAAAACGTTCGAATCCTCGATGATCCGACGGCGGCGCAGCGACAGGTCGAAGCGCTGCGCTACCACCGCACTCAAGTCGAGGTTCGCGACGGGTGGTACACGTTGTCTAACAACGTCGCCGCCCGATTGAGTGGGCGTGAGGCGATGGTCCGACTCGACCCGCGAGACGGATCGATCCGCCAGAAGGAGTGAGCATGGCCGTCGACCCCGACGCCTACCGGCAGGCGATTGGTCGCTTGGTCACCGGCGTCACCGTGGTGACGACACTGGACGGTGCCATCGACCACGCGATGACCGCCAATGCGGTGACGAGCGTGTCGTTGGACCCCGTGATGCTTCTGCTCTGCGTGGAACAGGACGCCCGGTTCCACGACGCGGTGACGACCGCGGGCGTCTTCGGGGTGAGCATCCTCGACGTGGCCCAGCGTCCCGCGGCGGCCTGGTTGGCGACCCGAGGGCGGCCATTGCACGGCCAGCTCGACCGCATCCCCTTCGAACGCGGGGAGAGCGGTGTGGCCTTGTTGAAAGGCTCGTTGGCAACGATTGAGTGTCAGACCGCCGCGACATACCCGGCGGGTGACCATTCGATCGTGCTCGGCAACGTAACCTCTCTACAGATCGCGGCAACGCCGGGGGAGGCGCTGGTCTATTTCCGCGGTCAATTCGGATCTCAGCGTTAGGGTTTTACTCACGTGGCGAACAGCGAACAGGGGCGACGCGGCCGCGGTCGCATCGCGGCCTGGACCGGAGCAGGGCTAGTCGTGCTGGTCGCGGCGGGCTACGTCGGAGTGGCGGCAAAGGTCACCCAAGAGATCCCGGCCGGTAGCCACGTCGGCGGTGTCGCAGTCGGAGGCAAGAGCCTCGCAGCAGCGAAGTCCGCGATCAATACCAAAGCGTCCAGCGTTGGCCGCAACGTCACCGTGGTCGCCAGCGGCCACACCATCTCCTTCGACGCGAAGACGGCCGGCCTGTCGGTCGACACAACCGGCGCGGTCGACGATCTCACCGGATTCAGCCTGAACCCCTCGGTTGTCTGGGATCACCTGTCCGGCAACAGTATTGACCGCAAACTGCCGGCCAAGGTCGACATCGCCAAGTTGCAACAAGCGCTGCGCGCGCGCAGCGGGGTGTTCAAGGGAGCTCCGGTCAACGGCACTGTCAGCTTCACCGACGGCAAGGTCACCGTCACTCGATCGAAGCCGGGAACCGGGATCGACGTTGCTCGCACCGCCAAGGCCATCGCGGCCGGCTGGCCGTCGAGCACCACCTACACCGCCACAGTCGGTCAGGTCGAGGCTGAGATCACCGACGCCGAGATCGACAACTACGTCACCACCTTCGCCGCTCCGGCGATGAGTGCACCGGTGATTGTGAAGGTGGGCGACAAGACCGCACCGATCACCCCGACCGCGCTCAGCGGGGTGCTCAGCACCACCGTCAAGGACGGCAAACTCACCCCGGTCGTTGATGAGAAGGCGCTCGCCGAGGTGCTGGCCAACCGATCGTCGGTGTTGGTCACTCCGGCTGAGAACGCGAGCTACGACGGTGCCGGCAACGTGGTGCAGGCCAAGGACGGCACCCAACTCGATGCCACCGGGGCCTCCGCCGCGCTGCTGCAGGCGCTGACCTCGCCCGGCCGCACGATGACCCTGAAGACCACGCCGATCAAGGCGAAGATCCAGGCGGCCGATCTCCACACGCTCGGCAGCGGCCTGGTCTCCGAGTTCTCCACCCCGCTGCCCGGCGGTGCGAGCAATCTGGCGCGCACCAAGAACATCCAGGTCGCGATGTCACGGATCAACGGCACGGTGATCGCCCCGGGCGAGCAGTTCAGCCTGCTCGCCGCCCTCACCCCGATCACGAAGGCGAACGGCTACGTCGACGCTCCGGTGTTGGTTGACGGAGTCGACGAACTCGGCACCGGCGGCGGCATCTCGCAGGTCTCGACGACGCTCTACAACGCGACCTTCTTCGCCGGGCTCCAAGAGGACAAACACACCTCGCACGCCTACTGGATCCCGCGCTACCCGATGGGTCGAGAGGCGACCTTGTGGGTGCCGACCATCGACAACAAGTTCACCAACGACTCCGGCCACCCGATCCGGATCGAGGCGGGCGCCGGCCCGGCCGGCACCACCGCGTGGGTCAAGATTTATGGCACCAAGGTGTTCGACGTGCAGTCGTCCACCAGCGCCAAGTTCAACGTGAAGCCGGGCAAGACCCGAACCGTCACCAAGGCCGGATGCATCCAGCAGCCCGAGCAGGACGGATTCGACGTGACCGTCACCCGGGTCGTCACCCAAGGCGGGGTCGTCGTGAAGAACGAGCGACTGACCACGCACTACATCCCGGCTGACCGGATCATCTGCAAGAGTCCATGACCCGAATGCCGCGCGCGATCTTCCGAACCGCTCGGTAGATTCGGTGGCGTGAATCTCCCGGGCGAAGACCACACCGCCGACCTGCGGGCCGCGCTGCTGCGAGCGGGTCTGCGTGACGTGCTCGCCGACAGCACCCACCGCGCTGCCTACTCCACCGACGCCTCGCTCTATCGGGTGGTCCCGCAGGCGGTGGTGCGTCCGTACGATCGTGACGAGGTCGTCGCGACACTCGCCGTCTGCCGGGAGCTCGGGGTTCCCGTCACCGCCCGCGGCGCCGGCACCTCCATCGCCGGCAACGCGATCGGGCCGGGTGTTGTCCTCGACTTCTCGCGGCACCTGAACGCCATCCTCGACCTCGAGCCGGCCGCCGGAACCGCCGTGGTGCAACCGGGAATCGTCCACGCTGCGCTCCAACGGCAGGCACTCGCGGCGGGTTGGCGTTATGGCCCTGATCCGTCGTCACACACCCGTTGCACCATCGGCGGAATGATCGGTAACAACGCCTGTGGCAACCGAGCCCTCGGCTATGGCAAGGCATCGGACAACCTGCTGTCGTTGGAGTCGGTGCTGGCGGATGGCAGCATCCTGCGCACCGTCCACGGCCGATCCCGCGCTGAGGCGCTCGCCACGTCACCCCTGCTGGCCGAGCTCGACGGGTTGGTGGGAGCCGAGTTGGCCCTGATCCGAAAGGAGTTCGGCCGATTCGGCCGCCAGGTCAGCGGCTATGCGCTGCAGCAACTGTTGCCCGAGAACGGTTTCGACGTGACGCGCTTCCTTGCTGGCAGCGAGGCAACACTCGCGATAGCCACCGAGGCGACGGTGCGACTGGTCAAGGAACCGGCCCACCGCCTGCTGGTGGTCCTGGGGTTCGCTGACATTTACGACGCCGGTGACGCCGCGGCCGGACTGCTGCGCTTCGGACCGGTCGCAGTCGAGGGCATGGACAAGCGGATTGTTGACATCATGACCGCCCGCCGCGGGGCCGCGGCTGTGCCGCCGTTACCGCGGGGTGAAGGCTGGTTGCTGGTCGAGTTGGCCGGTGACGATCTCGTCGAACTCAAAGCAACGGCGGGTGAACTTGCCTCTGCGGCAGGGGCGCTCGCGGTCGATATCGTCGACGACCCGCGTACGGCGGCCGCCATCTGGCGCGTCCGGGAGGACGGAGCCGGTCTGTCCGGCCGCAGCCCGCGCGACCGCCCGGCCCACGCGGGCTGGGAGGACGCGGCTGTTCCGCCGGCGCAGATGGGTCCTTACCTGCGCGAGTTCGACGCTTTGCTGGAGGCGCACGACCTGACCGGGCTGCCGTACGGACATTTCGGTGACGGCTGCCTGCACATCCGGATCGACTTCCCGTTCGAGTCGCCCGACGGCGTGAGTGGTTTCGAACGGTTCCTCACCGAGTCGGCGCAGCTGGTCGCCAAGTACGGCGGGTCGCTGTCCGGCGAACACGGCGACGGTCGCGCCCGCAGCGGTTTGCTGCCGCACATGTATTCGCCCGAGGCGATCGCGCTGTTCACCCGGGTGAAACGACTTTTCGACCCAAACCACCTGCTGAACCCGGGGGTCCTGGTCGACCCGGATGCACCAACCGAGCAACTGCGCATCCCGCAGGCAAAACGCCCGAGGGAGCCATTGGCGCTGCTCTATCCGCATGACGACGGCAACTTCCTGGGGGCGGTCCACCGTTGCACAGGCGTGGGCAAATGTCGCGCGGACAACTCCGCGACCGGCGGGGTGATGTGTCCGTCCTATCTCGCCACGGGCGATGAGAAGGACTCGACCCGCGGGCGCGCTCGAGTGTTGCAGGAGATGCTCAACGGCTCCCTGGTCAGTGGCTGGGATGCGCCGGAGGTCCACGATGCGCTGGACCTGTGTCTTTCGTGCAAGGGCTGTCTGTCGGATTGCCCGACCGGCATCGACATGGCGTCCTACAAGGCGGAGGTCCTGCACCAGACCTACCAGGGTCGACGGCGGCCCGCCTCCCACTACTCCCTCGGTCGCCTTCCGCAGTGGGTTCGATTGAGCCGCAAGGGATCTCGAGTTGCTGCCCGGCTGAGTGGAGTGGGCGACCGCTTCGCGTTCGCCAAGCGACTCGCTGGTGTCGACCCGCGCCGCTCCATCCCGCCGCTGGCGCCACAGACGTTCCGCGCGTGGTGCGCCAAGAACGGGGTGCGCACCTTCGAGGAGTCGACGGGCGAGAACCGCGTGGTGCTGCTGGTCGACACCTTCAGCAACTACTTCTCGCCGGCGGTGGCTCAGGCAGCCGTACGCGTGTTGCGGGCTGCCGGTCGTGAGCCGGTGATCGTGGAGCGCGACGGTTGCTGTGGCCTGACCTGGATCAGCACCGGTCAGCTCGACAAGGCGCGCACCATCTTGGGCAAATCGATTGCAGATCTGGATCAGGCTGCCGCTCAAGATGTTCCGATCGTCGGGTTGGAGCCGTCCTGCACCGCGGTCTATCGCAACGACGCCGCGGACCTGATTGGCGACGACGCGTCGGCTCGGGTTGCCGCGGCGACCCGTACCCTCGCGGAGTTCCTGGCCGAACTGCCCGACTGGACTCCGCCGGACCTGTCTGGGGTGCGGGTGATCGCTCAGCCGCACTGTCATCACCACGCGGTGATGAACTGGTCGACCGATGCGCAGCTGCTCGACGACGCCGGCGCGGATGTGCGCCGCCTCTCCGGATGCTGTGGCCTCGCCGGCAACTTCGGCGTCGAACTCGGCCACTACGACGTGAGCGTCAAGATCGCCGAACAACAGTTGCTCCCGGCGCTGGAGGAGGAGCCCGACGTGCCATTCCTCGCCGATGGTTTTTCCTGCCGTACGCAGGCCGACGACCTGCGCGGGCGCGCGGGGCTCCACCTAGCGCAGCTGCTCGACGGCAGCCGGTGAGGTCACTGCGCCAGTAGCGCGCGCACCCGCGGAATGACCTCGGTGCCGTAGAGCTCGACCGACCGGCGCAGGTGGTCTTCGCGGACTGGACCGTTGCTGTATTTCAGGTCGAATCGGTCCACCCCGAGGGCCGACACGGTGTCGGCGATCTTGCGAGCGACGGTGTCCGGTGAGCCGACGTACATCGACCCGTGGTCGGCCTCGGACTCGAACTCGGCGGCGCTGGTGGGTCCCCACCCGCGCTCTCGGCCGATCCGATTCCGGTTGTCGATCCAGGCATCGCGCACCTGGTCGCGCGCCTCGGCATCGGTCTCGGCAATGTGGCCGGGGGAGTGCACGCCCAGTGGCAGGGAGATCTCGAGCTTGTTCTGAGCGTCGCGATACAGATCAACGTACGGCTGGAAGCGCCGGGGGTCGCCGCCGATGATCGCCAGCATCATCGGCACCCCGTGGGTCACCGCGCGTACGACACTCTGCGGCGAACCGCCGACCCCCACCCACGCCTTCAGGCCGCCTTCGGTGCGCGGCATGATCACCGCGTTCTCGACCGGGCGGCGGTGGGTGCCGCTCCAGGAGAACCGCTCCGGTTCGGTGAGCAGTTCGGCGAACATCTCGAACTTCTCCTCGAAGAGCACGTCGTAGTCAGCCAGGTCGAAACCGAACAGCGGGAAGGATTCGGTGAACGAGCCGCGCCCGACGGTGATCTCGGCGCGACCGTTGCTGAGCGCGTTCAGGGTCGAGAAGCGCTCGAAGACTCGGATCGGGTCGTCGCTGCTCAGAACGGTCACCGCTGTGCCGAGGGTGATTCGTTCGGTGCGCGAGGCGGCCGCGGCCAACACCATGTCGGGGGCCGAAATCGCGAAGTCGCCGCGGTGGTGTTCGCCGAAGCTGATGGCGTCGACACCGGCTCGATCGGCGATCTCGGCGTGGTCGAGGTGGTTGCGGATCTCCTGGGCTGCGGTGTTCGGGTTTCCGTTGCGGTCAGTGCTGATATCGCCGAACGAGTCCAGGCCGAGTTGGACGATGCTGTCGTTCATGATTCCTCCAGGGTGAGCGTCTGCCTCGTACAAGATAATGGACGTGTCATCTATTCCGGTGAAGCCCAACGATCGCCGACCGCGGTCAGGGCCGGGCGTACCAATACTCGTGATGCGTGGTGTATCCCAGAGACTCATACAGCGCGATAGCGGGTTCGTTGTCCGCGCTGACTTGCAAATACGCCGACCGGACCCCGCGCCGGTCGGCGTCGCGTGCGGCCTCGCCCACGAGCGTGCGGGCATAGCCGTGACCGCGAGCCGCGGGTGGGGTGTGCAGGTCATAGAGGCCAACCCACCCGGGGGAGTAGGCGATTCGAGCTACGGCGACCGGGTCACCACCTGGCTGGAGGGCGGTCAGGAACCAGCCGTCATGGACCTGCTCGATCAGGCGCTCGACGATGTCGCGGTGTTCCACGCTGCGTGGACTGCTGGCCACCCACCAGGCGTCGGGCGGGGCGGGTGACACCTCGACGGCCGTTTGCGGGGCAGCCGTCGCCAGCGCAACTTCCCGGGTGGCGGCAGTCATCACCAAGGTCCGCTGGAACAAGCTTCCACCGCGGCGCAGCAGCTCGGCCGCCACCGGGTGCTGGGCCGGGTCGCTCGCGGTCTCCACTGCGAGTTGGAACAACGCCGGCTGGCCGAGCCGCGCGTAGGCAGCCGCGACCTCCGCGACGGCGTCGGGGAGGGGCAGGCCCGGATCACCCACGGTGAGGGCGGAGTTCGCGCGGCCCGTGTAGCCCTCCGCGGTCCGACACAACCAGTCGCCGATCGGCAGCTGGAACAGGCCCGGCAGGCCGTCAACCATCAACCGCTGCAGGTCCTCGATGTCGATCGTTCGGTGGGGTCGGCCGGGCCTGCTCGCGCGCGGTGGGAGTTCCTTGGCGGCAACGACATCGGCCCAGGCCACGACGACCTCATCGGTCCGGCTCCGGACCGTCGCATGCGTCGCGTCGGCGGCAATGAGGTCGCCGGTGACGTCGGTGAACAGGGCGCCAGATGGTTCTGCGGAATCGAGCCGGTGGCGCAACACCACCCGGCGACCGACACGAACCGACCAGGGAAGGTGAGACTTACTCTGTTCGGGGTCCGGCATCACTGCATACTAGGTGCCGGACTAGCGAGCAGCCGCTCCCCGAACAGCAGGAGGATTCCTCTCATGACGTACGTCATCGCCCAGCCCTGTGTCGACCTCAAGGACAAGGCGTGCATCGAGGAATGTCCGGTCGACTGCATCTATGAGGGTGAGCGCAGCCTCTACATCCACCCCGACGAGTGCGTCGACTGTGGCGCCTGCGAGCCGGTATGCCCGGTGGAGGCCATCTACTACGAGGACGACGTCCCCGAGCAGTGGGCCGACTACTACAAGGCGAACGTCGAGTTCTTCGACGACTTGGGCAGCCCCGGCGGCGCCAACAAGATGGGCAAGATCGACAAGGACCACCCGTTGATCACGGCGCTGCCGCCGCAGACCCACGACGAGTGATCGGGTGAACCCCCGTCGGCTACCGGACTTCCCCTGGGACTCCTTGGCCGAAGCCAAGCGTGTTGCGGCCTCGCATCCGCGCGGCATCGTCGACCTGTCGGTCGGCACCCCCGTTGACCCCACGCCGCAGGTCGTCCGCGATGCGTTGAGCGCTGCCGCTGATGCTCCGGGCTATCCCCAGGTGTGGGGAACCCCGGACCTGCGTGCGGCTATTGCTGCTTGGCACGCCCGGCGACGCGGCGCCTCCGCCGTCGACCCCGACGGCGTCCTGCCGACGATCGGCAGCAAGGAACTGGTGGCCTGGCTGCCCACGATGCTCGGACTGGGCGCGGGCGACATCGTCGGTTTTCCCGAGGTTGCCTACCCGACTTACGACGTCGGTGCCCGCATCGCTGGCGCTGACCCCCGCCCAGCTGCCTCGCTGCTGCAATACGGTCCGTCCTCACCGAAGTTGTTGTGGCTCAACACTCCTGGAAACCCCAGTGGGCAAGTTCTCCCGGTCGACCATCTGGCGAAGGTGGTGTCATGGGCGCGCCAGCGCGGCGTGATCGTCGCCAGTGACGAGTGCTACGCCGAGCTCGACTGGCGCGAACAGCCCGACGGTCCGACGACCCCGGGGATCCTCGATGACCGTGTCTGCGGCGGCGACCACACCGGCCTGTTGTCGGTCTACTCGCTGTCGAAACAATCGAATCTCGCCGGCTATCGGGCGGCGTTCGTTGCCGGCGACCCGGCGCTGGTTCGACAACTGGTCGAGTTCCGCAAGCACGCCGGAATGATCGTGCCGTGGCCGATCCAACGGGCCCTGCTGGCAGCGGTTCAGGACGACGACCACGTCGCCGTCCAGAAGGAGACCTACCGGCGGCGGCGAGATGCGATGCGGGCGGCGCTGGAATCGGCAGGATGGCGGATCGATCACTCCGAGGCCGGACTCTATCTCTGGGCCACCCGCGGTGAACCCTGTCGCGAGACGATCGATCACCTCGCCGGTCTGGGCATCCTGGCCGCGCCCGGTGACTTCTACGGCGCCGCCGGCGCGGCCCACGTACGAATTGCCCTGACCGCCACCGATGAACGGATCGACGAAGCGGTCTCCCGGCTCACCGCAGGGTGAACAGGGACGTTTCACCACACCTGCAGAAGTGCGATTCTTCATCCACGGGGTGATGTGGGCGGGGTGCCTGCGCTGAGGTACCGTCGGACAAGGCTGACTTACCGACGCGTATGAACCCGCGTCGGAATCCATGTGAGGACGGAAGGCTTCCTTATGACTGATAACGCTCCGGCCACTTTCGCCGCGGGTGACAAGACCCTCGAATTCGCCGTCATCCCGGCGAGCGAGGGTAACGACGGCTATGACATCGCGGCTCTGATGAAGGAGACCGGGAACGTCACGCTCGACGTGGGTTTCGTGAACACCGCGTCCTGCAAGTCCGCCATCACCTACATCGACGGCGACGCAGGCATCCTGCGCTACCGCGGCTACCCGATCGATCAGCTCGCTGAGAAGTCCACCTTCATCGAGACTTCCTACCTGCTGATCTACGGCGAGCTGCCGACCGCCGATGAACTCAAGGCCTTCACCGAACGCATCCAGCGCCACACGATGTTGCACGAGGACCTCAAGAGCCTCCTCGCGGCATTCCCGCGTGACGCACACCCGATGTCGGTGCTGTCCGCGGCCGTCTCGGCGCTCGGCACCTTCTACCAGGACTCGCTGTCGATCACCGACCGTGATCAGGTCGAATTGTCGACCGTTCGCCTGCTCGCCAAGCTTCCGACGATCGCTGCCTACGCGTTCAAGAAGAGCCAGGGTCAGCCGACGCTCTACCCGGACAACAACCTGCCGCTGGTGGAGAACTTCCTGCGCCTCACCTTCGGTTTCCCGACCGAAGACTGGACCCCGAACCCGGTGGTCACCGAAGCCCTCGACCAGTTGTTCATCCTGCACGCTGACCACGAGCAGAACTGCTCGACCTCGACCGTCCGGCTGGTCGGTTCGGGTCACGCGAACCTGTTCGCTTCGATCTCGGCCGGCATCCACGCCCTGAGCGGTCCGCTGCATGGTGGCGCCAACTCCGCGGTGCTGGAGATGCTCGACTCGATCGAGAACGACTTTGGCGGCGACGTCGACAAGTTCGTCGAGAAGGTCAAGAACAAAGAAGACGGTGTGAAGCTCATGGGCTTCGGACACCGTGTTTACAAGAATTACGACCCGCGCGCCGCGATGGTCAAGAAGTCGGCCGACAAGGTGCTGCAGGCTCTGGGTGTCGATGACCCCAAGCTCGAGATGGCTCGTCGCCTGGAGGAGATCGCCCTCTCCGACGACTACTTCATCTCCCGCAAGCTCTACCCGAACGTCGACTTCTACACCGGCATCATCTACAAGGCGATGGGCTTCCCGACGGAGATGTTCACCGTCCTGTTCGCGATCGGCCGGCTCCCGGGCTGGATCGCCCAGTGGCGCGAGATGATGGAGGACCCGGCGACCAAGATCGGCCGTCCGCGTCAGATCTACATCGGCGAGACCGAGCGCAACTACCCGAACTGAGCCCAGCTCAACGGTTCGGACACGACGAACGCCGCCTACCCTTCGGGGTCGGCGGCGTTCGTCGTGCGCGGGCTGCGATTCAGAACTCGATGCGTACGACGGTGGCCGACCCGGTGGGGTGGGATGCGCCGGTCCAGGTCCAGCCGGCCTTGCCTGACTGGCGGTTCCAAGCGCGGTCGCCGACGACGACCGAGGTGACACCCTCGGCCTGAGCGTGGGTCACCGACCAGGACCCGATCGCCCAGGCGTCCTTCGTCGATGTGGCGCGGTAGGTGACGTAGGTAGCGGACGCGGTGGCATTCACCCCCGCCTGGGACTTCAGTTTGTCGACGAAGGCGGCCGGATCGCCCTTGGCATCAGAGGCCGAGAAACGACAGCCAACGGCCTCTGGAACCGAACCGTCGAACGCGGTGGCGAGCACTCGCCCTTGCGTTTCGTGTTGCGCGTAGGCATCGGGGTAGCCGCTCTTCTGCACCTTCTGCGCAGCGTCGTTGACATTCATCGACTGCCACCCGTCGATCTTCTGCAGCGCCTGGTAGAACCGCTTGCTGGCATAGATCGGGTCGAGGATCTCCTGGCTGCTGCCCCAGCCTTGGCTCGGGCGTTGTTGGAACAGGCCGAGCGAGTCGAGGTCACCCGAGGTGAGGTTGCGCAGCTTGGACTCCTGGATCGCCGTGGTCTCCGCGATCTGGGTGGCCTGTGTGGGCAGCCCGAGCAGATGGGTTCCGACGACGCCGATGGTCGCCGCATTCGCGCTCTGCTCGGTGGACCACTGGTAGTCGAAGGACGCGTCGCGCACCTTGCAGGTGTTCTGGGCGAAGTGGTCGACGATGCGCTGATAACCCCAGTATCCGCCGCCGCCGATGGCGGCAATCAGGCCGATCGGCAGTAGGCAGCCCAGGAAGGTCGTCCAGGGGCGGCGCCGGTTGTCGACGGCGAAGTGATGATCACCGATCCGGATGGAGTTCTCGTCGTCATCGTTATAGCCGTTGGCGTCATGGCCGTCTTGGAAGTCGTCGTAGAGCCCGTCGAACTCGTCGTCGGAGGATCGCCCTCGTCTGCGCAAACCCATCGATGCCTCAGGGAGTGGCCGTGTTGGCGTGCAGCGCGGCGTTGAGTTCGATGCCCTGGCCGTCGCGTTCGCGGCACTCCACGGCGCCGGTCTCGCTGTTGCGCAGGAACAGCATGTTGGATCCGCCGGACAGTTCGCGGGCCTTGCGGACGCTGCCGTCGGGCATGGTCACCTTGGTGCCAGCGGTGACATAGAGCCCGGCCTCGACGACGCAGTCGTCACCGAGGGCGATGCCGATACCGGCCTCAGCGCCAATCAGGCAGCGGCGGCCGATCGTGACGCGCGCGGTGCCGCCCCCGGAGAGGGTGCCCATGATCGACGCGCCGCCTCCGATGTCGGAGCCGTCACCGACGGTGACGCCCTGCACGATCCGACCTTCGACCATCGAGTGGCCGAGGGTGCCGGCGTTGAAGTTGCAGAAGCCTTCGTGCATGACCGTCGTTCCCTCAGCGAGGTGGGCGCCCAATCGGACGCGGTCGGCGTCGGCGATCCGCACTCCAGAGGGAACGACGTAGTCGGTCATCCGGGGGAACTTGTCGACGCTGAAGACCTGTACGGCGACCCCGTCGGCCCGCAGCCGCAGCCGCGTCGCTTCGAAGTCCTCAGGCGCGCAGGGCCCGGCGCTGGTCCAAACCACGTTCTGCAATACCCCGAAAAGGCCGTCCAGGTTGATCGTGTTGGGCTTCACCAGGCGGTGTGACAGCAGGTGGAGACGCAGGTAGGCGTCACTCGCGTCGGCCGGCGCCGCGTCGAGATCGATCGCGACGAACACGACCTTCGTATGGACGGCGCGGCGGGAATCGTCGCGCACCAGGGCCGTCAGCGCAGACGGAGTGAGGGCCTCATCGGGGGCACTGCCGAGCTGCGGCTGCGGGAACCACGTGTCGAGCACCCGGTCGTCGTACGTCGTCGTGGCGAGGCCGTAGCCCCAAGCGTTGCGCTGCGCGGTCATGACTCAAGGCTAGGTGAGGAGGTCGGCACATCGCTCCAGCGACCCGGGGTACAAGATGGTTCCCATGCCAGCTCTGGACCTGCAGGCCGACGTCGTCGACCTCACCGCTGCCCTGTGTGACATCCCGTCCGTCAGCAAGAACGAGCTCCAGATCGCCGACGCGATCGAAGCCGCTCTGTGTGACCTGCCCCATCTGCGCGTCGAGCGAGAGGGCAACGTCGTGGTCGCTCGCACAGACCTCGGCCGCGACGAGCGAGTGATCCTGGCCGGCCACATCGACACCGTGCCGATCACCGACCCGCCGAATGTCCCGGTCAAACGGGTCGAGGGGACGCTGATGGGTCGCGGCACCACCGACATGAAGGGCGGGGTCGCGGTGCAACTGAAGCTGGCGGCGCAGATCGCCGAGCCGACCCGCGACGTGACCTACGTCTTCTACGACTGCGAGGAGATCGAGGACGAGTTCAACGGTCTCGGTCGGATCGCCCGCACCCACCCGGACTGGCTGCGCGGCGACTTCGCCGTCCTGCTCGAACCGACCGACGGTGGCATCGAGGGTGGATGCAAAGGCACCATGCGGGTCGACGTCGCGGCCAAGGGCATCTCGGCCCACTCCGCGCGACCGTGGAACGGTCACAACGCGATTCACGAGGCCGGCCACATCCTCGCCGCCCTGCAGGCGTACGAACCCGCGACCGTCACGGTCGACGGTCTGGACTACCACGAGGCCCTCAACGCGGTCGGGATCAGCGGCGGCATTGCAGGCAACGTCATCCCCGACAAATGCGTGGTGAGCGTGAACTACCGCTACGCGCCTGACAAGAACACCGATGAGGCGTTGGCTCACGTGCGGTCGATCTTCCCGAGCTACGAATGCACCGTCACCGATGCCGCCGACGGAGCGCGCCCCGGGCTGGATAAACCGGCCGCCGGCGCCTTCGTCGAAGCCTTGGCTCTGCCGGTGGTGGCCAAGGAGGGCTGGACCGACGTCGCGCGGTTCTCGGCGCTCGGGATCCCGGCGGTCAATTTCGGCCCGGGCGACCCGAACCTGGCCCATACCGACGACGAGCGCTGCCCGGAGCAGCAGATCACCGACGCCTACGCCGCGATGGTGCGCTGGCTGTCACCGACGGGCCAGGGGGATGCGCGATGAGCCAACAAGGGATCTACCGGCGCGGTGCCACCACGCTGCGCGGCACTCAGGTTCCACACACGACCACCGATCAGCGGCTGTTGGACCACCAACCCGATTCCGATTGGTTGCACACCGATCCATGGCGCGTGATGCGCATTCAAGCCGAATTCGTCGAGGGTTTCGGCGCGCTGGCCGAACTTGGCCCGGCTGTGGCGGTCTTCGGATCGGCGCGGCTGAAGCCCGAGAGCGAGCATTACGTGAAGGGCGTCGAGGTCGGCCGGTTGTTGGCCGAGGCGGGCTATGCCGTCATCACCGGCGGTGGCCCTGGCGCGATGGAAGCCGCGAACCTGGGGGCGAAGCGAGCCGACGGGGTCAGCGTCGGTCTGGGCATCGAGCTGCCGTTCGAGACCGGACTCAACGCGTACGTGGACCTCGGGGTCAACTTCCGCTACTTCTTCGTGCGCAAGACGATGTTCGTCAAATACTCCCAGGGCTACGTCGTGCTCCCGGGCGGCTTCGGCACCCTCGATGAGTTGTTCGAGGCGGTCACTCTCGCCCAGACCCACAAGATCAGCAGCTTCCCGCTGATCCTGCTCGGGCGAGCCTTCTGGATGCCGCTGGTCGACTTCGCCCGCAACACCCTGCTGAGCGAGGGAATGATCAACGCCGAGGACGTCGACCGCCTCCACGTCGTCGACGAACCTGCCGAGGCCGTCGAAATCATCGTGAAGGCCGACCGGCAACGAGCGGGCGAGGGCCGCTGACCCTTCGCCTCTCCGGCGCGACGGGCAGTTAGTCTGTTCCGGTGATCGCCGTCCTCATCGTTCTTCTTGTCGTCGTGGCCGGAGTGGCCGTCGCCGCAGTGATGGGGCGCTTCAGTGGTCACCTCGACGACGCCGTCCACACCACGCCGTTCGAACCGCTGCCGGCCGGCCCGGTCACCGCCGACGATGTCGCCGCGCTGCGCTTCGACCAGACCGTCCGGGGATACCGAATGGGTCAGGTAGACGACGTGCTGGACCGGTTGCGCGCGGAACTGCTCGAGCGGGACGCCGAGATCGCCCGACTACGAGGCGCCAGCACACCCAGCGAGCTGTAGGAGTTCACGAACCGGTGGGGGAGAACGGCATCGCCTTGAGCTCGGCAGCGCATCGATCGTTGCGAGCTCGAATGATCGACCTCGCCGACCGGCGCCTGATCGTGATGGTGCTGGCGACGTACGCGGTGCTGCGAGTGTTCAGCGCCATCCTGATCGAGGTCGTCGCCGCTCACCAGGATCCGGCGGGGGTGCCAAACGGCCCGGCCAACGGGGCCACCACGTCGTATTGGGATGTGGTGCGAACCTGGGACGGCGAGTGGTACCGCAAGATTGCAGAGACTGGCTACCCGCGCGAGGTCCCGCGAAACGAACTGGGGGTTGTCCAGCAGAACCCGTGGGCTTTCTATCCTCTTTACCCGATGCTCACTCGAGTGTTGATGGCGGTCACCGGTGGATCGTTTGCGGTAGTGGGCTCCTTGTTCGCCCTGGCGTGTGGCGCCGTTGCAGCGGTGTTGATGGCGATCCTGCTGCGCCCCCGGATCGGCGCCGCCGCCGCGTGGTGCGCAACCGCGTTGCTCTTCGCCTCGCCGCCCAGCCCGGTCTTCCAGATGACCTACACCGAGTCTTTGGCTTTGGCGTTGCTGTTCGCCTTCTTGATCGCGATCGAGCGGGAATGGTGGGAGTGGGCCGGGCTGATCGCCATCGCCCTGGGTCTCGCGCGTCCGGTGGCGGTGCCGCTGGGCGTCGTGGCGCTGGTCGCCTGTCTGATGCGCTGGCGGGCGCGCCGGGAGCGTCCCCTCGACGGCTGGGAGATTTCCCAGCTCGGCATCATGCTGACCGCCACGGCGGCCTCTGCCGGGATCTGGCCGGCGATCGCCTGGGCCTCAACCGGGGAGCGCAGCGCCTACACCGAGACCATGGCGTCTTGGCGTGGAACTGGCAAGGTCGTGCCCTTCAAACCATGGATCGACAACTTCCACCTTCTCTTTGGCGGCGTGGCATTGCCGATGCTGCTGCTCTTCGTCATCGGCTACGCCGTTCTCTTCGCCGGGCCCTGGGCCTCCGCGCTCGGCGGCCCGATGCGCGCCTGGTGTCTGGCCTACGGGTTCTATCTGCTGGCGGTCCTCGACGTTTGGACCAGCGTCTACCGCTATCTGGTGTTCGTCTTCCCTGTAGCGGTCGTGCTCATCGGCGCCGGGTGGAAACGACCCGAGCGGCGAGTGCTGGTGGGTATACGGACGGCCGTTTGGTTGGTGCTTTTCCTCGGCTGGCAGTGGTGGTGGTGCGCCGAGTTGCTGTTGATCCACCCGCCCTCGGACTACCCGATCTGAGCCCGTACGCAACAAACCCGCTCCGAGGCGGAGCGGGTTTGGTGGGTGAACCGGGTGTTACGACTGCTGCGGCGGCTTCGGCAGCTGCACGCCTTGACCGAACTGCTGCGGGTCCGGCAGCGGGAGGCCGCTGGTCGGGGGCTCGCTCGGCGCCGGCAAACCCTGGGGTTCGTCGTGAGCCGGCGCGTCCGGACGCTTCTTGGTCGACCGGGCGGTGCGAGCCGCCTGCTCGTATTCGGTCTCCGTGCTCTGGCGGGCGACCGCCTCCGCCTCCGCAACCGCCTTGGCGACTGCCGGGTCGCGGACCAGGTTGAACCACTCGGCGACCTCGTCGTCGTTGGTCTCGGGGACGTCTTCGTAGGAAGGCATCTCGTAGCGGAAGGTGCCGTCGTCGCCCTGGCTGCCGAACGACTTGGCGAAGCCCTGCAACGCCGAACCGAAGTCGCTCGGAACGACCCACACCTTCGATGCCTGGCCCTCGGCCATCTTCGGCAACTGGCGCAGGTATTCGTACGCCAGCAGTTCCGGGGTCGGCTTGCTGGCCCGGATGGCCGCAAATGTCTTCTCGATGGACTTCGCATCACCTTGGGCGCGCAGGTATTTAGCCGCGCGATCACCCTCGGCGCGCAGGATGCGCGACTGGCGATCACCCTCGGCGGTCAGGATGGATGCCTGCTTGGCACCCTCCGCAGCGAGGATCTGGCTCTGCTTGTCACCCTCGGCCGATTTGATCGCCGATTCACGGTGGCCCTCGGCCGCCAGAATGGTTGCTCGCTTCTCACGGTCGGCCTTCATCTGCTTCTCCATCGACTCCTGGATGGAAGGCGGCGGGAGGATCGACTTGAGCTCGACACGGCTGACGCGCAGGCCCCAGCGGGTAGTGGCCTCGTCGAGCACTCCACGCAACTGGGTGTTGATCACCTCGCGACTGGTGAGGGTCTGCTCCAGGGTCATGCCACCGACGACGTTGCGCAGGGTGGTCGTTGCCAGCTGCTCGACACCGACGATGTAGTTGTTGATCTCGTAGACCGCGGCGCGCGGTTCGGTGACCTGGAAGTAGACGACGGTGTCGATGTTGACCGTCAGGTTGTCTTCGGTGATCACCGGCTGCGGCGGGAAGCTGACCACCCGTTCGCGCAGGTCGACCCGAGCGCGGATCCGGTCGACGAACGGCATCAGGAAGAGCAACTGGCCCGACACCGTCTTGGTGTAGCGGCCCAGCCGTTCCACGACGGCGGCCTCGGCCTGAGGAATCAGGGCGACCGACTTGATGACGATGATCACCGCGAGCAGCGCGATGACCGCCGCAATGATGAGCAGGGGTTCCATCGAATCTTCCGTTCAGTTTTCGGTTTCGACGACGGCGATCGCGCCATCGATTTGCTGGACGACGACCTTGGAGCCGACGTCGTAGGTAAAGGAGGGCTCGGCCGCTCGGGCGGACCAGAGGTCCCCGCCGATTTTGATCCGGCCGCCGTCGGAATCGACCGATTCGACAACCTCGGCCGTCGCACCCAGCAGAGCATCGGTGTTCATCGGCTCTATCGGTCCGGTCAAGTAGTGGCGTTTGAGGGGCGGACGGACGCCGAGCAGGAGAACCACGGAGACCAAGGCGAAGACGAGCGCCGACAACCAGGGCGCGGCGCCGGCCGCTGAGGCTCCGCCGGCGCTCAGCGCGCCGACGCCCAGCATCAACATCACGAACTCGCCGCCGAGCACCTCGGTCGCGATCAGCGTCACGCCGATCACGATCCAGAAAATCGTCTGCGCGTCCATTCGCGTCCTCCCCGGATACTGCTGAGGCTCAACGCCCCTCGAAAACCGGACTTTCCTTCGCCAAGAAGGCCCCGACCGCGCTGCGGTGGTCGTCGGTGGATCCGGTCACTGTCATCAACCTACCCTCGTTGGCCAACGAATCGGCCAACGAATTGGTTGCGGAGAAGGCGACCGCTCGGCGAACGGACCCGAAGGCGATCGTCGGTCCGGTGGCCAAGCGGGAAGCGAACTCCTTGACCCCGGCGGCGAAGTCGGCATCGGCGAACACCGTGGTGGCCAGGCCGAGTTCGCTGGCCTCGGGCGCCTTGACGGTGCGGGGCAGCAAGAGCAGTTCCTTCGCCTTCGCCGGGCCGACAAGTCGCGGCAGGGTCCAGGACGCACCGGAGTCGCAGGACAACGCGATGCCGGTGAACGAGGTATTGAACCCGGCCGCTTCGTGAACCAGCCGGAAGTCGCAGGCGAATGCGAACGAGGCTCCGGCGCCGGCGGCCACGCCGTTGACCGCGGCGATCACGGGCTTGTTCATCGTGGCCAACAACTCCACGATCGGGTTGTAATGGTCGGTGACCGTTCCCGACAGGTCTTCGCCACTTTCAAGCCCGACGACATGTTCCTTCAGGTCTTGCCCGACACAGAAGCCCTTCCCTGTGCCGGTCAGCACCACACAGCGCACACTCTCGTCGTCGGCGGCCTCCCGCAAAGCGCGCAGCAGCGCGACCTTCGTCGCGAGGTTCAACGCACACATCGCGTCGGGGCGATTGATCCGTACGGTCCTCACGCCACCATCGCGTTCGACGACCACTGTGTCTTCGGTACTCACGGGCTCTCCTTGCCGGCGGTGCGGATACTGCTGTCAACGTACGCGGCGGCCCCGGGGCGCAGGTCGGCGGCCACGGCGCGGAATCTGTCCGCGGAGGCGCGGCCAGGCCAGTCCTGCGGGAGCGCCGCTTGCGGCAGCCCGGGATCGGTGAACAGGAATTTGCGCCACTCGTGGACGACCCGCGCGCGGACCGCGTACGCGTCCCGGTCGCTCACCACAGCGGCCGCGTCGTTGGTGAGATCGGTCAACCACGCGAGAAACCGTTGGTGTTCGACGGCCAACGCTGGCAGGTCCCACAGGTCGGCGGCCAGGGAGCGCGGATCACCACCGAAGCGGGCGCCGAACTCGCGAAAACCGGGACCGAGTGTCTCGATCAGGTCGTCGCTGCGCCGGGCCGCAACCCAAGTGTCGACTGCTAGCGGCGCATAGCCGAGGTAGCGCATTGACGCCTTTGTACGCGCTCGGACCGAGCGGTCCGCACTGTGCTCAACCACGACGACATGCCAGGTCTCGTCCCACGTGAGTGGCTCGGCGTAGATGCGGTGGCCGGCCGATCCCAGCCGGTGACGGGCCCGCGGCGTCGCCGCATATCCGCGTAGGCCGTCTTGCTCTTGCGCGGTGAGCCAGCCTTCGCGGACCATCCGGGAAACGGCGGTGCGGGTGGCGGCTGCCGCGATGTCGAGCGTCGAGTTCAACTGGATCAACGTGGAGATCGGAGCCCATCCGCCGCGGGCGAGGAGATGGTCTCCGTAGATGTCGAAGACCGCGGACCGGGCGAGCATGGCGTCATCGTGTCACGGTCGAGGCCCCGGCAGACTGGCACCAGCGCAGAATTGGTGGAGGCCTTGGTTCCGCCCGCGCCCGCGGTCAGGGATAATGGTGATCATCAAGGTGCGCATCCGCCGGTGCCAATCGGCGAACGACGTCCTGCGTGGAGACTGGTGCGCACCACACGAACAACCACGCAGCGGAAGGGGAAGCACCCATGGCGGCGATGAAGCCCAGGACCGGCGACGGTCCGCTCGAAGTGACCAAGGAAGCTCGCAGCATTCTGCTGCGTATGCCACTCGAGGGCGGTGGCCGACTCGTCGTCGAGATGAACGCCGAGGAAGCTCAGGCGCTGGGCGACGCAATCAAGGGTTGCCTCGGCTGACCCTGGACGCAACGCGACGAGGGGCCCCCACCGATTCGGTGCGGGGCCCCTCGTCGCGGTTCAGGCGAACAGGGTCAGCGGCGTACGCAGACCAGCAGGCCGTCGCCGACGGGCAGCAGGTTGGTGCGCAGTCGGTCGTCGTCGCGCAGTTGCTTGCCCAAGTCGCGCAGGGTGCGAGTGACCTCGTCCCGCGCGGTCGGGTCGGCCACTTGGTCGTGCCAGAGCATGTTGTCGATGACCATCGCGCCGCCTGGGCGCAGCAGCCGCAAGGCCTCGGCGACGTAGTCGGGGTATTCCGGCTTGTCGCCGTCGACCAGAACCAAGTCGTAGCCACCGTCGGTCATTCGGGGCAGCACTGACAGGGCGCTGCCGACGATGGTGCGGGTGCGCTGTGGGACGTAGCCCGCGGCGGCGAACGCCTGCTTGGCGGCGTGCTGATTCTCCGAGGAGATGTCGATCGAAGTGAGGATCCCGTCGTCCGGCATGCCGGCCAGCAGCCAGAGCCCGCTCACACCGGCACCGGTTCCGATCTCGATGACCGATCGGGCGCTGAGGGTCGCAGCCAGCATCCGCAGTGCAGCGCCGGTTCCGGTGCCGACGGGGGTGCAGCCGAGTTCCTCGCCGCGGCGGCGGGCCTGCTCGACCACCTCCGGCTCGGCAACGAACTCCTCGGCGTAGGTCCAGGTTCCGGGGCGCATGGTGCTCATAACGGGCAAATCTAGTCGCCTGCGGCGCCGTCTACGCAATTGTTCGGTGGCCATGGAACTTCGGTGCCGTTAGGTTCGTTGAACCGACAGGCCGCCACGCTCGTCCTTGTTCATGGTTGGCCGTTTCCGGTGGGGGAATCATGGTTCACACACAGTGGACCCACAGACACTGGAGCAAGGCTGATCCTGGATCGACCACAAGGGATGCAGCGATGACGACAACCAGCGTGACAACAGACTTGACGATGACAGACGAGACGACGAAGAGGACGACGGTGAACCGCAACCGGACGATCGTGCCCGACGAGGCTCCGCCTGGCTGGCAGCCGCCTACCTGGGAGGAAATCGTGACCGAGCACTCCGCTCGTGTCTATCGCCTCGCCTACCGCCTTACCGGCAACCAGCACGACGCCGAAGACCTCACCCACGACGTGTTCGTCCGCGTGTTCCGCTCGTTGAGCTCCTACCGGCCGGGCACCTTCGAGGGCTGGCTGCACCGCATCACCACCAACGTTTTCCTCGACAAGATGCGCCGCAAGCAGCGGATCCGGTTCGACGCGTTGTCCGACGACGCCGCCGCGCGCTTGGTCAGTGGCCACGGCAGCCCCGAGCAGATCTACGCCGACACCCACTTCGACGACGACATCCAGCGGGCGCTGGACGCTTTGTCGCCCGACTTCCGTGCGGCCGTCGTGCTCTGCGACATCGAGGGTTTGTCCTACGAAGAGGTCGCCGCGACCCTCGACGTGAAGCTGGGCACCGTACGCTCCCGGATCCACCGCGGCCGCGCACAACTGCGCGCCGCTCTCGCTCACCGCGACCCGGCCGCTCGGCCGGTGGTCACCCCCGCTGCGGCGCCAACCCGTGGTGGTGTGCTCGCGCGCCCCGTGGGAGCCGCTGGATGACCTGTCCCGACCACGACCAGATCGTCGACTACGTCGACGGCGCATTGCCGGCCGCTCGCGTCGCCCTGATGGAACGCCACGTCATCGCCTGTCAGGGTTGCCGGCTGCAGATCGCCGCCGAACGTGAGCTGATCGAACGGATGCGCGGACTGCCGACTCAGCCGTTGGCGCGCGGCGACTTCATGGCGGGCCTGATGTCTGTCGCCGGCCCGACGCCATCGACGATCAGCCGTCCCATCCCGACCAAGGTCCCGGCGACGTTGTCCTGCCACGCGCCCGCGCAATACGTCTCGGTGCGTCGGTCGCTCGGATTTGCCGCGCTGGCTGTTGCCGGTTGCCTGAGTGTCGCTGTCGTTGCGGCCAACGTGCCGACTACGGACACAGTCCAGACCCGCACCCCCACCCTTCGAACGGTCGACGCCTCGCCCGAGAACCCGGTGCCGGTCACCACCCAGGTCACCGGCTTCCGAGCGGGCTCGCGCCCCTGAACCCGCTGTCGTCGCCCTACGACACAATGACCGCCATGTCCTCCTACGAGCCGCCGACGACCCCGCTGCGTGGCCCGTACGCCCCGGCGAACCAGCATCCCGACGTCACCCGAGCGCTGTTGCCCGGGAAACAGGAGTCGCCGGCTGCGGGTGAGCCCCGCCTGCCGCGGCGCCGCACCGGCGCGATCCTGGCCGGTGGCGCCGCCCTCGCGCTGTTCGCCGGCGGTGTCGGAGGCGCGGTCGGCGCAGGCGTGATGCACGCCGTCGATAACCACAGCACCACCACGAGCAGCGACGATGTCGAACACGTCGCGGCGGCCGCCCTGCCCAGCGTCGTCACCATCCGCATCGCCGACAGCAGCGGCCAGCCGATCGGCACCGGCTCCGGATTCGTCTTGCGGTCCGACGGCTATCTGGTGACCAACAACCACGTCGCCAGCGCCGGGGGCTCCGGCGAGAAACTCACCGTCATGTTCAGCGACGGTTCCGAGGCCGGCGCGACGGTCGTCGGCAGCTCAGCGCCCTACGACCTGGCAGTGCTGAAAGTCGACCGCAGCAACCTTCCCGCGCTGCAGTTGGGTGACTCTTCAGCCCTCACCGTCGGATCACCGGTCATCGCAGTCGGCGCTCCGCTCGGGCTGACCGGCTCGGTGACTACGGGCATCGTCAGCGCCCTGAACCGGCCGGTGGTCACCAGCGACAGCTCCTCCTCGACCGGGGGCGACGGTTCCTACATCAACGCGATCCAGACCGATGCCGCGATCAACCACGGCAACTCCGGCGGCCCCCTACTCGACATGCAGGGTCGGGTCATCGGGGTGAACTCCGCGATCGCCTCGACCAGCCAAGACGGCGGCAGCATCGGCCTCGGGTTCGCGATCCCCGCTGAGCAGGTCAAGCGCACCACCGACCAGCTCATCCGCAGCGGCAAAGCCGACTACCCGGTTGTCGGGATCGAGTTCGACCCGGACTACGCCGGCGACGGTATTCGGACCAAGAGCGTTGCCGCAGACAGTCCGGCGCAGAAGGCCGGAATCAAGGAAGGCGACATCATCACCTCCCTCGACGGCGAACCGATCAAGGACCAGAAGTCGTTCGTCGTGGCGCTGCGCTCCAAGGCGGTCGGGCAGACCATCACCCTTGGGCTGCGCGACGGGGATCGGACGCGCAACGTCACCCTGCAGACCGCCGGGGCGAACTGACCTACACCGCGTAAGATTGCCCGGTCACGGCGCGCACCCCGAAGGAGACCACCAGTGCTCGGTATCGACACCTGGGAGTTCTTCATTCTGATCGCCCTGGCGGCCTTTCTGATCGGCCCCGAACGGCTGCCCGAATACATGGGCAAGCTGCGCGCCTGGATTCGCCAGGCCCGTGATTATGCCGAGGGCGCGAAGGCGCAGATCAAAGAGGAGATGGGCCCGGAGTTCGAGGACGTCAACTGGCGCCAATACGACCCGCGCCAATACGACCCTCGCAAGATCGTGCGCCAAGCACTGTTCGATGAGACGGACGACGCCGCCGATGCCCCAGCGATCGACGCCGGACCGGCGTGGGAGCCGGCGCGCTACGACCCGGACCGCGCGACGCCGTACGACCACGACGCCACCTAGCGGCCCCCACGCGATGGTGAGTGGCGGCTAGCGACCTGAGGGCGTGAGGCCCAGGCTGCGGCCGGCCAAACCGCGGGCGCGGCTGCCGAGACCCTTGGCGATTCCGCGCAGCGCGACGGCGGCGGGGGAGTCGGGAGCCGACAGCACCACCGGGGCGCCGGTGTCGGAGCCCTCGCGCAGACGGGTGTCGAGCGGTATCTGGCCGAGCAGTTCGACCTTGGCGCCGATCGATCGAGTCAGCGAGTCCGCTACAACCTGGCCGCCACCGGAGCCGAAGATCTCCTGGCGGCTGCCGTCGGGCAGTTCCAGCCACGACATGTTCTCGATGACCCCGGCCACGCGCTGCTTGGTCTGCAACGCAATCGAGCCGGCCCGTTCGGCCACCTCGGCCGCGGCCTGCTGCGGGGTGGTGACGACGAGAATCTCGGCCGTCGGGATCAGCTGGGCCACCGAGATCGCGATGTCTCCGGTGCCCGGCGGCAGGTCGAGCAGCAACACGTCGAGGTCGCCCCAGAAAACGTCACCGAGGAACTGCTGCAACGCGCGGTGCAGCATCGGTCCACGCCAGACAACAGGCTGGTTGCCGGGAACGAACATCCCGATCGAGATGACCTTCACGTCATGGGCGACCGCCGGGAGAATCATGTCGTCGACCTGGGTCGGCTTCTGATCAACACCGAGCATCCGCGGAACGGAGAAGCCGTAGATGTCGGCATCGACGACACCGACGCGCAGACCGTTCTCGGCCATCGCGGCGGCCAGGTTGGTGGTAACCGACGACTTGCCGACCCCGCCCTTGCCGGAAGCGACCGCATAGACGCGGGTCAGCGAGCCCGGCTTCGCGAACGGGATCTCCTTCTCGGCCGCGCCGCCGCGCAGCGACTGACGCAGATTCGCGCGCTGCTCGTCGTTCATCACACCCAGACGCACCTCGACCCCGGTGACGCCCTCGACGCGCTGCACGGCGGCAGTCGTGTCGGAGGTGAGCTTGCTCTTCAGCGGACAACCGGAAATCGTCAACAAGATGGTGACGCTGACGTGGCCGGTGTCGGAGATGTCGACACTCTCGACCATGCCCAGGTCGGTAATCGGCTTGCGGATCTCTGGATCCTCGACAGTGGCGAGGGCGGCGCGTACGGCGTCGAGCGTAGGTGCAGGCATGAGATCCATGGTAGGTCCGTGACCCGGATCACCCGCGCCCGGCCGGTCAGTCTGAGGCTGGTGGGGTGGGTTCGTTGGAATCGGAGGCGCGTTCGGCGGAGGCACTCTTGTCGTTCTTCGGCTTCTTCTTGCCCTTGCGAGTGTCTGTCGATGTGGCGCTGACCAGCCCGCGATCCTCGAGTTCGTCGAGCAAGTTACGCAGTTCGCTACGCACGAAGTCACGAGTTGCGGTCTCCCGCAAGGCTAGTCGCAGCGAGGCGACTTCCCGGGTGATGAACTCGGTGTCGGCCAGGTTGCGTTCGTCGCGCTGCCGGTCCGCATCCAGCGCCACCCGGTCGCGGTCGTCCTGGCGGTTCTGCGCCAACAAGATCAGCGGGGCGGCGTACGAGGCCTGCAGGCTCAACACCAGCGTCAGGAAGGTGAAGGAGTAGGGGTCGAACTTCACCGGCGCCAACACGTTCCAGCCGACGTAGACGACCACAAAGATGGTCATCCAGATCAGGAACTGGGCGGTGCCCATCCAACGGGCGAACCGCTCGGACAGGATCCCGAAGCGGTCGTTGTCGTGACCGATCCGCGGCAGGAACCGGCCGCGCAGCTCACGCGGTTGATCGAGCCGGCCGCCATCGCGCGAACTGCGGGTGGTGCGCTCGCTCATCGCTCACCGCCCGATGGCGTCGGGGTGATCTTCACGTCGTGTCGCTCCTCGCGCCAGTCCTCCGGGAGGATGTGGTCGAGCACGTCGTCGACGCTGACCGCGCCGAGCAGTCGGCCGTCGTCGTCGACCACGGGAACGACGACCAGATTGTAGGTCGCGAGGGTGCGGGTGACCTCTTCGAGGCGGGCGTTGACACCGATCGCCTCGATGGTGCGGTCCACGGCCATCCCGACCGAGATGTGCGGCGGTTCGCGCAGCAATCGTTGCGCGTGGACCAAACCGATGAAGCGGCCGGTAGGGGTCTCCAGCGGCGGCCGGCAGACAAAGATCGCCGATGCCAGCGCCGGCGCGAGCTCCTCGCGCCGGATCGTCGCCAGCGCCTCGGCAATCGTGGCGTCGGGTCCCAGGATGACCGGCTCGGTGGTCATCATGCCGCCGGCGGTCCGCTCGTCATACGTCATCAGCCGACGCAGCGGGGCTGCTTCATCCGGCTCCATCAACTGCAGCAACTCTTCGGCCTGCTCCGGTGGCAGGTCGGACAGCAGGTCTGCAGCGTCATCGGGCTCCATGGCCTCGAGCACGTCGGCGGCGCGCGCGCTCTTCAGACCGGCGATGATCTCGACCTGGTCCTCCTCTGGCAGTTCCTCAAGGATGTCGGCCAACCGGCTGTCATCGAGCGCGGCAGCCACCTCGGCTCGCCGCTTGGGGTTCAGGTCGTGGATGACCTCGGCGAGGTCCGCCGTACGCAGGTCGTCGTAGGTCTCCAGCAGACGTTCGGCGCTCTGCGCGCCGGTCTGGCGGCGCAGCCCGTAGACGTCGGCGACGTCGACCAGCGCGGTGTTCCCCGGGCGTCGTCGGATCAGGCGCGACACGGCGCGGGTGGTGCTGGAAACGGACTGGCTCTGCTGGCGTACGAACACCTTCACGATGACCCAGTCGCGGCGGGTGTTCTGCTGGATGGCGACGTCTTCGACGGTTCCGTCGTAGGTCTCGTCGGTGGTGCGCACCGTCACCGTCTTGTCGAAGACTTCACCGCAGACCAGCATCTCGGTGGCTCGCTGCTCGAAGCGGCGCATATTGACCAGGCCGGTGCTGATGATCGCGCCGGGGTCGATGTTCGTCACCCGGGTCATCGGCAGGAAGACGCGCTTCTTGCCCGGGACCTCGATGACCAACCCAATGGCGCGGGGAGCCTGGCCGGTGAAAGTCACCAAAACGTCGCGCACGGTTCCGACACGGTCGCCGAGCGGGTCCAGCACGGTCAGGCCGGACATTCTCGAGACGAAGATGCGGGTGCTCACAGGTCACCACCTTATGGGGGCGAAGGAAAAGTGGCTGCGACAGCCGTCCGTACGGCGGTCAGCGCCGCCGGAGCCGGCCGAGGTGTCGCGGGAGACGCGGTTTGGTGGTCGCCGGTGTCGGCAACGGCGGGGCGGCGTACGAGGGGTCCTGGCGGGTCGCCACGGGCTCGTCGGCGTTCGGGTCGACATCGATGGCCCAGACAGCGCAGGTCGCCTTCCAGTGGTCCACCACCGCCTCGCCCGGCGCGCCCTGCCGCGCGGCGAGCAGCGCGGCGACAGCGGGATCCCAGGCGGTCACGCCGGGGCGGATCCGGGAGGCGCGCGCTGGGTAAGGGCCGCGGCGGCTGTGGGTGTCCTTGGTGCGCAGGATGAGCTCGACGGTCTCGGGGACATGGGGGAGCGGCTGCTCGTCGGGTCCGGACACCACGAACAGGCGGTCACCGTCGACGGCGTGCCAGACCGGCCAGGCACGCCCGTCGATGACCAACCAGCTGATGGCGGTGCGGGCGATCGTGGCGGCGACGTCGAGCATGGCGCCGACCTTAGCCCGCCGAAGCGCGCGGCGTCGTACCGTGATCGATATGACGACCCATCCGGCTCCGCAGCATCCAGAGACCGTCTTCACCTATGGCGCTCCCCAGTTGAAATTCGGGGCGGGCGCAGCCGACGAGATTGGCTACGACCTGCGGCTGACGGGGGCCCGGCGAGTGCTCGTGGTCACCGACCCCGGGGTTGCCGCCGCCGGGGTCGCGGGCCGGGTCGCGGAGGCGATTGCGGCGTACGACATCGAGGCGGTGGTCTTCTCCGGCGCCCACGTTGAACCGACCGACGTCTCCCTTGCGGAGGCCGTTGCGTACGGCCGGGAGCACGGTCCGTGGGATGCGTTCGTGGCTGTCGGCGGTGGATCGAGCATCGACACCGCCAAGGCGATCAATCTGCTGACCTGCAACGACGGAACGTTGATGGACTACATCAACGCCCCGGTCGGCGGCGGCCGTGCCCCCGAAAGCCCGCTGAAGCCGCTGGTCGCGGTCCCGACCACGACCGGCACCGGTTCGGAGTCCACCACGATCTGCGTGCTGGATGTCCTGGACCTGAAGGTGAAGACCGGGATCAGTCACGCCCGATTGCGACCGACGGCGGCGGTCATCGACCCGCTGCTCACCCTGAGCCAGCCCGCAGGCGTGACGGCGGCGGCGGGCATGGACATCCTCTGCCACGCGCTCGAGTCGTACACCGCACGGCCTTTCACCTCGTACGAACACAAGAAGCCGCAGGAGCGCGTGCCTTACTGCGGCTCGAACCCGATCGCCGACATGTGGTCCGAACAGGCGATGCGGTTGCTGGCCGGCTCGTTCCGCGAGGCGGTTCGGCAGGGCGACGATCAGGAGGCGCGCGGCCGGATGGCGCTCGCGGCGACGTTCGCGGGAATGGGCTTCGGCAACGCCGGGGTGCACATCCCGCATGCCTGCGCCTACCCGATCGCGGGGCGGGTGAAGGACTTCCGCCCCCGTGACTACCCGGCCGCGGAGCCGATGATCCCCCACGGGATGAGCGTCTCGCTGACGGCGCCGGAGGCCTTCCGGTTCACCTTCGACGCCGACCCCGGCCGTCACCTGCGGGCGGCAGAGTTGCTGTTGGGGGACCGGCCGCGCCCCCGCGTCGCGGACGAAGAACTCCTGCCGAAGGTCCTGACCGAACTGATGCGGGACATCGGCATCCCGAACGGCTGCGCGGCGGTCGGCTACGACGAAGACGACATTCCAGCGCTGGTGGCGGGGGCGATGCAGCAGCAGCGATTGCTGGCTACCTGTCCGAAGCCGGTGACGGAGGACGATCTGGCCGGCATCTTCCGGCGCAGCCTCGTTCTCTGGTGACCTCGCCTTTGTGACGGGCGTCTCATAAATTCGATTTGGAATATTTCGATATCGAAATGTATTATGAGTGATGTCCGTACAGAACCGATGTCCCAGGAGGCTCGACATGAACGTCTCGCTGATCAGCCAGGGTGTCGTCCGGGCCGCCGACGCTTACCGCACCGAGAAGGCGCGGCGTCGTTGGCGTCACCGCTGACACCTGAGCGACCGAACAAAAGGACCCTCACCGCAGGCGCGGCGAGGGTCTTCTTGTTTGTAGGGGGAAGTCAGCGGGCCTGGACCTCGCGGATCCACTCCTCGACGTCGGTGCTGCTGCGCGGCATGGCCGACGACAGCACATCGCAGCCTGTCGCGGTCACCAACACATCATCCTCGATGCGCACCCCGATGCCGCGCAGTTCCGCAGGCACCAGTTCATCGTCGGCCTTGAAGTAGAGACCCGGCTCGACAGTCAGGATCATCCCTGGGCGCAACTCGGCTTCCATGTAGTCCTCGCGCAGCGCCAAAGCGCAGTCGTGGACGTCGATGCCGAGGTGGTGGCTGGTGCCGTGGACCATCCAGCGACGGTGGTATTGCCCCTTCTCGGCATCCAAGGTGGTCTCGACGTCGACACCCTCGGGCAGCAACCCCCACTCGTGCAGGTGCTCCGCGATCACTCGGATGGCCGCCGCGTGGACATCGCTGAATTTGTTGCCCGGGCGGACTGCTGCGATCCCAGCCTCCTGGGCGGCGTGGACGGCGTCGTAGACCTTTCGCTGCGCGTCCGAGAACCGGCCGTTGACCGGGAACGTACGGGTGATGTCGGCGGTGTAGAGCGAGTCGACCTCGACGCCGGCATCGAGCAGCAGCAGATCGCCGTCGTTCACCTCGCCGGTGTTCTTGATCCAGTGCAGCGTGTTGGCGTGGTCGCCGGAGGCGCAGATGGAGTCATAGCCCACGCCGTTGCCGGCGTGGCGAGCCACCAGCCCGAACACTCCCTCGATCCAGCGCTCGCCGCGCCCGCGCTCGATGGCCACGGGCAGGTCTGCAATGACGGCTTCGAAGCCTTCTTGGGTGGCGTCGACCGCTTCGCGCATCCGGTCGATCTCCCACTCGTCCTTCGTCAGGCGCATGGTCGACAACCGCGTGGCGAGCCGGTTGTCGAGGTCGTCATCGGCGGCGATCTCCACGCCGGCCTGGGCGCGGACGGCGTCGACCAGTTCGGTGGTTTCCCGGTCCGCGTCGCGCACGACGGCGAGACGCGTCGTGCCGGCGTCCTTGGCCAGGGCGTCCTTGAGCTCGTCGATGTGGCGGGCCGTCACACCCAGTTCGGCCTCGATGTCCTCCAGCGTGGGGCGCGCACCGACCCAGAACTCGCCATAGCGCGAGTCGCCGAAGAACTCCTCGGTGTCGCGTCCGGCGAGCGGTCGGAAATACAGCACCGCCTCGTGGCCCTCTTCGGTCGGCTCCAGCACCAGCACCGCATCGGGCTCGCGGTCGCTGCCGAGACCGGTCAGATGAGCGAACGCCGAATGCGGTCGGAAGACGTAGTCGCAGTCGTTGCTGCGAACCTTCAAGCCGCCCGCCGGGATGACCAAACGGTCACCACGGAAACTTTCACTGATCGCCGCGCGTCGCTCGAGCGCGTACGGCGCGGCATCCGCCCGGGGCGGTGGCGTGGCGTCGCGTTCGGCCCAGCCCGAGGCGACGAAATCGCGGAAGGCCTGGCTGGTCGGTCGGCTGCGGTGTTCTGGTTTGCGCTGTTCCTCGCTCACCCGGCCATCGTCGCACGTCGCTACCGCGGCGGAAGGTCGGCCGTCGTCTGAGGACATACGGCAGCTGACGGACCGATGGTCAGGAGGTCCAGGCCCAGGTGCCGAACATCGAGTTCTGCGCCGCCTCGGCCTCGGTGCGTCCCTGCGGCGACGAGGTCAGCGTCGTCACGTAGACCTGCTCGTTGTGGACCACGAAGAACTGGGTCTGCGCAACGGCCTTCTGCTGCACGGTCTGTTCGATGAGGTAGCCCATCGCTGGCTCTCCGCCGATTGTGCGGTCGGCGACCGGGGTCACCTTGGCACCCGTTTGGCGCAGTTGGGTCATGGCGTCGGTCGTGAGGCTGTCGAGCGTCGCCTTCTTGACCAGCGCGCTGCGGGTGATGTTGAAGGTCGGGTAAATGTCGGCGCTCGCGGTCGGTGCCTGGAAACCGAGCACCGACGAGGCGTTGGCGGGAGCCGATGTTTGCCATCCGCTCGGCGGCACGATCGCGAGGGAATTGCTCTTGTCGGCGGTGCTCCCGACCGACACCGAGGTCGAGGGTGTCGCCTCTGCTGCGGCGCTGGTCGTGATCGCTGACGGGGTGCTGCTGGGGTTGGTCGACACCGGTGATGTCGACGCACACCCGCTCAGCAGCAGGGTGGAGGTGAGCAGGAAGAATCCCCCGGAACGACGTGCACGCATGGTCGACAGGCTAGTCGGCCACGTCCATCTGGTCCGGGACCGACTGGCCGAAGTGGGCGCTGTTCTCCTTGCGCCACAGCAGCGCGGTGCAGGCGATCGCCACGGCGAGGGTGAGCAGATTGAGGGTGCCGGTCAGGGCGGTGGGGTGGCTTCGGGTGAGGAAGCTCCAACTCTGCAGGGCGCAGAGCAGGGTGAGCACGATCGCCGTGATGCGGCCCCACCACAGCCCCTGACGGTTCACCCAGGCCATCCCGGCCCAAACCACGGCGGCGACCAGGGCGGTCGCGACCAGCACGGTGACACTGGTCGACGCCGTCTGGGCGATCTGGGCGCTCGTCATGCGCTCAGCCCCCGGGAGGCTATGCAGCCGGGTGATCTCGGCTCGTACGTGGTCCTCGGACAGCCAGGCAGCCACCGCTGAGAGCAACGAGAGCGCGCATCCGACGAACATCAACAGCACGGCGTAACGCGTCGCGCGCGGGAGGTCGGTCACGAATCTTTCCTCGGTATGTCGTCGGATGCTCGCAGGGCAGCCTACGGGGTGGCGCCCACGGTTGCCGGGCAGCGATGGCAACTACGCTCGCGACATGCGTATCGACCTGCACACTCACTCCCGCGTCTCGGACGGAACCCAGGCGCCGGAGGATGTGATGGAGTCGGCGGTGGCGGCCGGCCTGGATGTCGTGGCGCTGACCGATCACGACACCACCGCCGGATGGCCCTCGGCGCAGGAGCGAGCGAAAGCGTTGGGCATCGAATTCGTGCCCGGCATCGAGATCTCCTGCGAGGTCAACCACACGAGCCTGCACCTGCTGGGCTACTTCGTTGATCCGGCGGACCCCGCGTTGCTGGCCGAGTTGGGCAAGGCGCGTGAGTCCCGCGAGACCAGGGCGCAACGAATGGTGGAGCTGTTGGGCCCCGACACCGGGCTGACCTGGGCCGACGTCGAGCAGCAAGTGCGGCCCGGGGCAACCATCGGTCGACCGCACATCGCCGATGGACTGGTTGCCCGCGGTGTGGTGGGCGACCGCGCCGAGGCGTTCGACCGATATTTGCATTCCGGAAGTCGCTACCACGTGAGTCACTACGCGGTGGACCCGCTGACGGGTGTGAGGTTGGTGCTCGAGGCCGGGGGAGTGCCGGTTCTGGCGCACCCGTTCGCACACGTCACCGGACGAGTGGTCCCGGACAAGACGGTGGACGCGATGGCAGACGCGGGGCTCGTTGGTATCGAGGTGGATCACCGCGACCAAGACGAAACGGCCCGGGCCAAAGCACGGGCGGTGGCCGGGCGGCATGGTCTGGTGATGACCGGCAGCAGCGATTATCACGGCGACGGAAAGCCGAACCGGCTCGGCGAGAACACCACGACTGAGCAGGCGTACGAACGGATTCGCGCGGCGGCGCGAGACACCACCTGCAGATCGTGATAGCCAGCATCCCCCCTGCATGCTGGCTACCACCCGCTTCGGGTGCGAACCCGATGCTTAGATGATGCCTGAGACCCCCGGTGCTGCGCTATGGGACTTTGGCTGATTCGCGGGGGCGAAGGGTCCTAGGACCCCCGCTTCACCTGCGGCGGCTCTGCCAGCACGTCCGCGAGCGCAAAGACGATGGCCGATCGTTGACTCACGCCCAGCTTGCGCAGGATGTTGCCGACGTGGGTCTTGACCGTCTTCAGCGAGATGTGCAATCGCTGGGCAATCTCGGTGTTGGTGACGTTGTCCGAGGCGATGAGTGAGGCGATCTCCAGCTCCCGGGAGGTCAGCGATGTGGCGGCGTTCGCCCAGCCGCCCTCGGAGGATTCGTCGGGTTGAGCGAGCATCCACTCGGCGATATCGGTCTGGACGTTCTCCAGCAACGACTTGATGGTCGACGCCGACCGAGTCATCGACTCGTTGCCGACCTGTTCGGCCGCGGCGATCAGTTCCGAGCTGCGTTGCGCCGCTTGTTCCAACTGGTGGTTGATCAGGCTGAACCGTTCGCCGTGATCGATCGCCTCGGCGCTGTTCAACTCCGGGTGAGCGGCATAGACGGCCGACTTGCCCCCGATGTGCCGGTCCCGCGCGGCCGACAGCATCAGCGCTTCGCCCAACCACTCCGCGGCCCGGATCGTCTCCGTGTCGTAGGTGTTCGCCGTCAGACTCTGGACGCTCATGATGCCGGTGGGTTCTCCGGTCTCCGGGTCCCGCAGCGGAATGACAATCGCGTCCAACGAGCGCTCGTCGCAATTGCCGAACGGGATGGTCCGCGACATCAGCGCGCCGTTGTCCTGGGACCAGGTGTAGGTCTTGCCGCTGGACCGGATCCAATGCGACATCCCGCCCGGGCCGTACTTGCTGATGTCCGGCTGCATGTAGACGTCGTGGTCGTAGATGTACGGGATGATGACCGTGTCGTCGCCGAGGTAGAACCCGATATAAAAACTGTCGACCGTCGTGATGTTCGACATCGTCATGCGCAAGATCGCATAACGACGTCGACGCATCGACGGGTCGGTCGTACGCAGCCGGTGATCGGCCAGACGCAGGTGCGTCACCACCCGATCGGAGAACGGCTGCGCGGCGTTCATGCTTGCGGTGCTCCGCCGGCCGTGTTGCCGTTGCGGGTGCGACGCCGACGACGCGGTGCACCGTCCGCGTTCGAACCGCCTGGGGCGCCTGCGCGCTCACCGGAGCGCTGGCGCGGCTCGCTGGATTCCGAGCGCGGCTTGTGGCGGTTGTCGCCACCCGAACGGGGGTTGCCACCGCGGCCTGCGGAGCGGGAAGAGCCGCGCTTGCCGGCCGACGCACCGACCTCGCCGAGGTCTTCCAACTCTTCGGCGTCGAGCCCGGCACGGGTGCGGGCCGAGCGCGGCAGGGAGCCGGTGACCTTGGGGTCGATGTGGAGGTCGGAGAACAGGTTGTCCGAGGAGGAGTAGGTCTCCACCGGCTCCGGCATTCCGAGGTCGAGCGCCTTGTTGATCATGGCCCAGCGGTGCAGGTCGTCCCAGTCGACGAAGGTGACTGCGGTGCCGGTGTTTCCAGCGCGGCCGGTGCGGCCGACGCGGTGGACGTAGGTCTTCTCGTCCTCGGGGCACTGGTAGTTGATGACGTGGGTGACGTTCTCCACGTCGATGCCGCGGGCGGCAACATCGGTGGCGACGAGGATGTCGACCTTCCCGCCACGGAACGCGCGCAGCGCCTGCTCGCGGGCACCCTGGCCGAGGTCACCGTGAATGGCTGCGGCAGCGAAGCCACGCGAAGCCAAATCGTCGGATACCTTCGCGGCGGTGCGCTTGGTGCGGGAGAAGATGATCGTCAGTCCGCGGTCCTTGGCCTGCAGGATGCGGGCCAGCATTTCGACCTTGTCCATCGCGTGGGCGCGGTAGACGAACTGCTCGATCGCGGCGACCATCTGGCGGTCGGTCTCGCCGTCGTCGGACATCGCGCGGATGTGGGTCGGCTGAGTCATGTAGCGACGGGCCAGGGAGATGACCGCACCCGGCATGGTGGCCGAGAAGAGCATGGTCTGGCGGCCGGTCGGCGTCATCGCGAGAATGCGCTCCACGTCAGGCAGGAACCCAAGGTCGAGCATCTCGTCGGCCTCGTCGAGGACCACAGACTTCACGTGGCGCAGGTTCAGGTCACCGCGCTGGGAGAGGTCGATGAGTCGGCCGGGGGTGCCCACGACGACCTCGGTGCCGCGCTTCATCGCGGCGACCTGCGGTTCGTACGCACGACCGCCGTAGACAGCCTCGACGCGCACGGAGCGCTGGGTGGAGGCGGTCTTGAGGTCACCGGTGACCTGCACCGCGAGTTCGCGGGTCGGAACGACGATGAGGGCCTGCGGCGCACCGGGCAGCTCGAGGTCTTCGAAGCCGTCTTCGTCAGGGCCGGTGACCTGGTGCAGCAGCGGAACGCCGAAGCCGAGCGTCTTGCCGGTTCCGGTCTTGGCCTGGCCGATGATGTCGTGGCCCGACAGCGCGACCGGCAGTGTCATGGACTGGATCGGGAACGGGTGGATGATGCCCGCCGCCTCGAGGGAGGCGGCGATCTTCGGGTTGATGCCGAAGTCGGCGAACGTCTGAGTTTCGGTCATGGTGAGTGGATCCTTCGATCGGTCCCCGCCGTCCGACGACGCGTCGGGCGACCCGCGCGCGAGCGCGGTCCAGGGCGGTTGTGTCCGGGCCGATCGGAGAATTTCGGGTGTCGGGCGCGAGAATCGCTTGCGACGGATGAGAGGCGTGCCGACCGGGCACCGCTGTGGTCAGGCGCCACTTTAGCGGCTGATCGCTACGATCGCCGATATGGCCCGCGATGAGACCCCGCCCACTGCCGCTGACGAGCGCCGCACCCCCACCGTCCGCACCACGGAAGACCTGGAGGATCCGGCCTTCCGCAACGGCGTCGTAGCCTTGCTGGGAATGCTGTCGTACGGCGAGCTGGTGAGCTTCTTCACCGTGGTTGCCGACGCCAACCGGGCGCCCTCGACCAACGACAAGGTGCGCTTGGCGCAGGCCGCCCGCAAGGAGTTCGACCACTACGAATTGTTGGCGGCGCGCCTGGATGAACTCGGCGCCGACGTCCACGCCGTGATGGCGCCCTTCCGTCCGCACCTGGACGAGTGGCACCGTCGTTGCACCCCCAGTGATTGGTACGAAGGCCTGATGAAGGTCTACGCCGGTGCGAGCATCGCCACCGACTTCTACGCGGAGTGTGGCCAGTTCGTCGACCCGCAGACCCGGGAGCTGGTCGCCGGTGTTCTGGCCGACAGCACGCATTACGACTTCGCCAAGGGCGAACTGCAGACGGCGATCGCCGCCGACGAGCGGCTCGGGGCGCGGATGGCGCTGTGGGGCCGCCGGATTGTGGGGGAGGCCCTCTCGCAGGCCCAGCGGGCCGCGGCCGAGAACGACGACCTGACGGCCTTGCTGGTCGACGACGGTTCGGGCAACGGATACGACCTGGCGGAGCTGATGCGGATGTTCACCCGGATCACCGAGGCGCACACCGCGCGGATGGAGGCCCTCGGCTTGACTCCGTGACCTCGTACGAAAAAAGCGGGCCCCGCACTCCAAGGAGTGCGGGGCCCGTTGCGTTGTGCGGAAGGTCAGACCTTCTTGCCAGTGATGGCGCCGTAGCCGGTGACGAGAGCGGCCGCAACGACCACGCTGATGATCAACTTGATCCAGTCGATGCCATTCGTGTCGCCCACGCCGAGAGCGTTCGCGATCAGGCCGCCGACGACCGCACCAATGATGCCGAGCACGATCGTGATCGCGACGCTGATGTTCTGCTTGCCCGGCAGAACCAGGCGAGCGAGCAGGCCGATGATCGCACCGAGGACGATCCAAGCGATGATGTTCCCAAGCATTTCGACTCCTTCGAATGTGTTCCTGGAACCAGGATCCCGTCGCCTTGTCGGGCAACGGGCGGCACCCGTTGTAAAACGGGCGTCGTTGACGTTAAACGCTACTGAGGCTCAGCTGTATTCCAGCTGAGTGACACCGTCGCGTTGTATAACGATTCGACGTCGAACCGTATGGGGCAGTAATCAGCTGCCGAAGCCGACCCGGCGACCTTGCTCGGGGGCGATGTCGACGTAGCCCAGAGCGTCGCCGGGAACGATAACGGTGTGGCCCTTCTCATCGGTGAGGGTCACCGGGGTGCCGTTGGTCAGGGCCTCGGAGACGGCCTTGACGACCTCGTCCTGGGTCTGCTCGGACTCGATGAGTACCTCACGGGCCACGTTTCGTACGCCGATGCGAACTTCCATGTCTTACCTCCGCCTAGGGGTGGGTGGATCTTCTGCCAACGAGCCTATGTCGACGCTTGCGCGACCGATTCGTCAGGCGGTGTCGCCGACCCTCGGGAAGCCCGCAATGCCGCGCCAGCCCAGCACTGTCACGAGTCGCTCGGCCTCCTCGCGGGGCATCCGATCGGCTTGGGAGATCCAGTTGCGAGCGACGACCTGGGCCATGCCGACCAGTGCGACGCCGAGCATCATCGACTGGTCTTCGGGCAATCCGGTGTCGTCGGCGATCACCGAGGCAACGGCGGCGGCGCAGAGGTGGCTCATCCGCTCGACCTTGGCGGCGACGGCCGGCTCATTGATCAGGTCAGACTCGAACACCATCCGGAACGCCGCGTCCTTGCGGGCGACGAACTGGAAGAACGCACTCATCGCTGCAGCAACGCGATCGCTGTTGTTGTCGGTCGACTTCAGCGCCTGGTTCACCAGCTCCGGCACCTCGCGGGTGTGGTGGTCCAGCAGCGCTAGATACAGGTCGAGCTTGCCGGGGAAGTGTTGGTAGAGAACCGGTTTGCTGACGTTGGCACGTTCGGCGATCTCATCCATCGCGGCGCCGTGGTAGCCGGCTTCGACGAAAACGCTCTGGGCAGCTTCCATCAGCTGTGCACGGCGTGCCGAACGTGGCAGACGCCCCCGTACGGACGCCTCGGGCTGGGTGCCGACCACGGTCTCCTCCTGATGACTGCTTATTACTCGCGAGTCAGCATCCTATGTCCAGACATAACCTGTCTGTCATGGAGTTCCAACGGATCGGCGCGTCGCAACAGCGCTACGCACGACACCTCACGCTTGCCGGATTCGGTGCTGAAGGGCAACGTCGGCTGTCGGCGGCGCATGTCGTCGTGATTGGCGCCGGGGGCCTTGGTGTGCCGGTGGGGCAATACCTCGTGGCAGCCGGGATCGGTCGACTCACCGTGGTCGACGATGACGTGGTCGACCTCAGCAATCTGCAGCGGCAGGTGGTGCACCGTACGGCGGATGTCGGCGCGGCCAAGATCGACTCGTTCGTGCGCTTGGGAGCCGAGTTGAACCCCGACGTCGAGGTCGTGGGAATCCGTGAGCGGGTCGTCGCGGACAACGTATTGCGATTGTTGGAAGACGCCGATGTCGTCGTCGACGCGACCGACAACTTCGCCACTCGGTTCCTGTTGAACGACGCCTGTGTCTTGCTCGGGTTGCCGCTGGTGTGGGCGGCGGTGCAACGGTTCGACGCGCAGCTGACGGTGTGGTCCCCGGGTGCGGGCCCTTGCCTGCGGTGTTTGTTCCCTGCCGCGCCAGACCCGGCTTCGGTTCCGTCCTGTGCCGAAGCGGGGGTGTTGGGCGTTCTGCCCGGACTGGTCGGCACGGCCCAAGCGCTGGAGGCGATCAAACTGCTGACGGGAATTGGTGAGCCGCTGATCGGCCGGTTGGCGGTCTTCGACGCCCTTGGCTTCGGGTGGAGCGAAGTGCCCGTACGGCGCGATCCGCAGTGTCCGACCTGTGCCGAGGGGGCCGCGCCGCTGCTCGAGGACGCCCCGGCTGCGTGCGCCGTGAGTGAGGCTTCCCCGGCTGAAGTCGCCTCTGCCCTGCGCGAGGGTTCGATTCTGTTGATCGACGTCCGCACCCAGCAGGAACGCGAGATCGCGCGGATCGAGGGCGCTGAATGGGTGCCGTTGGACGACCTGCGGGCCGGAGCCACGGTTGCCACCGATCGGCCCGTGGTGGTCATGTGTCGCTCGGGCATGCGGTCGGCGGCGGCGGTCAATCTGCTCGCCGAGCGAGGCATCGCAGCGCGTTCGATGCGCGGTGGAATTCTCGCGTGGGCTGCCGAAATCGACCCTGCCCTGCCGCTCGCCTGACCTGACCGGTGAGGTTGTCGGTGCCGACTGATTCCATGGTCCGCATGGTCGAACTCGTTCGCACACCGGGCAGCACCACCACGGTGCCGGTGCTCGATGCTGTCCAGCGCGCCGCGGTCGAGGATCCTTCGGCTTCCCGGTTGGTGTTGGGAGCGCCAGGGACGGGTAAAAGTGTGGTCGCGGTCGAGGCCGTGGTGCATGCCCACGCCGGCGGCCTGCCGGCCGACAGCTGCGTGATCCTGGCGCCCACCCGGCTCCAGGCGGCGGCGCTGCGCGAGGTGGCAGCGGCGCGCCTGACGACATCGTCCTCGGCCCCCATGGCCCGAACCCCGCAAGCGCTCGGGTTCGGCATCCTGCGTCGGCTGGCGACCCTCGCCGGACGTGAAGCGCCTCGTCTGCTGACCGGCCCCGAACAAGACGTGATCCTCGCGGAGCTGTTAGCGGGCCACGCGCGCGGCGATGCGCCCGCCCCGAACTGGCCGGACTTTCTGCGAGAAGCCTTGCCCACCAAGGGCTTTCGCCACGAACTACGCGACCTGTTGATGCGCGCCGTGGAGTGGGGGATCGACGCCGAGCAACTGCGAGCGCTGGGTCAGGAACATGAACGCACCGCCTGGCTAGCTGCCGCCGAGGTCCTCGACGAATACGACCAAGTCACAGCGCTGTCGCGGCCGGGCGCTTATGACCCGGCGTGGATCATGAGTGGGGCCGCCGACCTCCTCGAGACGGAGCCGGAACAACTCGCGCAGCTGCACGACGAACTGCGGCTGATCGTGGTTGATGACGCCCAGGAGCTGACGCGGGCCGCCGTCCGGTTGATCGGTCTGCTGGTTGGTCCGAACACCCGGTTGGTGCTGATCGGTGATCCCGACGCGGCCGTGCAGACCTTCCGTGGCGCAGACCCAAGCCTGTTCGGGGCTCTCGCTGCGCGCTCGGGGGAGCCTGCGCGCTTCGTCCTGTCTCGGTCCTACCGGCTGCCCAGCGCGATCGCGGTCGCGGCCGGCCGCGTCACCGACCGGATCGGTGCGGTCGCCGGAGTCGACCATCGACGTCCCGAAACATTGCGGCAGGGGTCGGCCGAGGTCGCCCTGTTCAAGGCTGTCAGTCAGGAGTCGGCCCACATCGCTGCCGAACTGCGCCGCGCCCATTTCGAACGGGGCGTCCCGTGGTCCCAAATGGCGGTGCTGACCCGTGGGCAGAGCCGGCTGACCGGATTGCGCCGGGTACTGCAGGTCGCCGGGGTTCCGGTGGCGGTTCCGCCCACCGTCCTCGCGCTGCGCGATGAACCGGCGGTACGACCGTTGCTGGCAGTCTTCGAGGTGGCTCGCGACATCGCCGCCGGACAACTGCCGAGCTGGACCGCCGACGAACTCTGCGATGTGCTGACTTCGCCTCTGGCTCAAGCCGATTCTCTGACCATCCGCCGACTCCGTCGGGCGCTGCGGGCGATGGAACTGGCTGATGGGGGCGGCCGGACGGCCGACGAGATGATGACCGACTCGATTCACCGACCCGACGTGTTGGTCACTCTCGGGCCGATCGCGAATCCAATGCTGCTGGTGTCTCGAATGATCGCCGCAGCAGTCGCCGCCTGGGACGAACCCGGGGCCGATGCGGAGCAGGTGCTGTGGGCGATGTGGTCAGCGGCGGGTATTGCCGACGGGTGGGCGAAAGTTGCCGTTGCCGGTGGACAGGCGGGGACGCGGGCCGACCACGACCTCGATGCGGTGGTGGCGCTTTTCAGCGCGGCCCAGGCCTATGTCGACCGACTCGAAGGGGTGTCACCGGCTGGTTTTCTCGACCACATCCGCGAGCAGGAGGTGCCTGGCGACCGGATGACTTCTGCGGCTCCGGCGCGGGAAGCGGTCGATCTCTTGACGACCGCAGCGGCGGCTGGTCGGCAGTGGCAATTCGTGGTGGTCGCGGGCGTGCAGGAAGGCGTCTGGCCAGACCTGCGGTTGCGTGGCTCGCTGCTCGGCTCCGAGGCGTTGGTCGACGCCCTGACCGGACGACCCGACGACCTGCGGGCGCAAGCCGCAGCAGTGCGCTATGACGAGACACGACAGTTCCACGTTGCACTCACCAGAGCCTCGGAGCGGGTGCTGGTCACCGCCGTGCGCTCCGACGAGGAGCAGCCGAGCGTCTACCTCGACCTGGTCGACCCGTTAGATCGGCCACGGCCGTTCACCGGCGTCGGGCGCTCGCTGACGCTGCGCGCGATGGTCGCCGAGTTGCGCCGCGAATTGGTGCCCGGCGGCGGAGTTCTTCCACCCGATCGCGCGGCGTCGCTGCTCGCCGAGCTCGACGACCTCGCAGTACCGGGCGCCGACCCGGATTCCTGGTGGGCATTCCACGATCTGTCCAGTCTGAACCCGGTTCGCCGGCCTGATCAGCAGGTCACCGTATCGCCCTCGAAAGTCTCCGACTTCGCGCAATGCGGGCTGCGCTGGTTCCTGTCCTCGCGTGGCGGGCAAGGCCCGGACATCGGCGCGGCCAGCCTGGGAACCCTGGTCCATGAGATCGCAGCCGAGTTCGGTGACGACGACCCCGACCGGATGATTCCCGCACTCCACGAACGATGGGGCCAGCTCGGGCTGGGCGACACCTGGATCGGTCGGCAAAAAAAGGAGCTGGCGATCGGCATGCTCGAGCGGGTGCGTTCCTACATTGCGGCGGCTGCCGACGAAGGATGGACCAAGGTTCAGGTGGAGATCGCGTTCGATGTCACCGAAGACCGATTACGCCTCAAGGGTCGGGTCGACCGTCTCGAACGACACGACGATCACGGCCTGCGGATCATCGACCTCAAGACCGGCAGCTCCAAGCCGAGCCGCAAGGAACTGGAGGAGCATCCGCAGCTGGCGGCCTACCAGTGGGCGGTGGAATCCCAGGCATTCCCCGATCACGGCGATACCTCCGGCGGTGCTGCCCTGCTCCAGGTGGGTAAGGCTGCTAGCTCCGGGGTCGATCTGCAGCGTCAGGCGCCACTTGCCAAGACCGTTGACCCGCAGTGGGCCGGCGAGCTGTTGCAGGCGACTGCGGAGGGAATGGGCGGCGCGGACTTCACCGCGACCCCCGGTCCGCAGTGTCAGATCTGTCCGGTGCGACGAGCCTGCCCGGCGGCGGCGGAAGGAGCGGCATCATGAGTGCGCTGACCGGCGTGACCTATTCGGCAGCCCACATCGCCGAAGCTTTGGGCCAGTTCACCCCGACGCCCGAGCAGCAGGCGATCATCGAGGCGGATGCCACCCGACCGATGCTGGTGGTGGCGGGGGCCGGGTCCGGCAAGACCGAGACGATGGCTTCGCGCGTGGTCTTCCTCGTCGCCAACGGGTTCGTGCAGCCCGATCAGGTGCTGGGGCTCACCTTCACCCGCAAAGCCGCCGGTCAACTGGCTGAACGGATTAGTGGTCGGTTGCGCAGCCTGCAGGAGGCGGGATTATGGACGCCGGAGGTTGACGACGACGGAACCCTCGGCCTCAGCGATGCGCCCACCGTTCTGACCTATCACTCCTACGCCGGCCGACTGGTGCGTGAGCAAGGCCTGCGCGTAGGTGTTGAGCCCGACGCGCGGCTGCTCACCGAGGCGGCGGCGTGGCAATACGCCGCGGAGGTGGTCGAGCGTTACTCCGGCGATATGGAAGCCGTAGCAAATGCGGAGTCCACCGTGATTGCTGCCGTCACCGCTCTCGCGGGTGAGATGGCCGAACATTTGCTGGGCGTCGACGAGGTCGATGAGGAACTGCGAGCAACCGCCGAGAACATCCGCTCGATGCGGCCAACGGCTCGGATCAAGGGGCTCACGGCGGGCGACCGAACGTTCCTGGACTCGGTCGAGGCTCGCCGCGCGATCCTGCCAATAGTGCGGGCCTACGACGAGATGAAGCGTTCCCGCGCCGCGCTGGACTTTGCCGACCAGATGGCGCTCGCCGCCCGCCTGGCCCAGCAACACCCAGGGGTTGGAACCCTTGAGCGCCGGCGCTTCCGGGTGGTGTTGCTGGATGAGTTCCAGGACACCAGCGAGGCGCAACTGCAGTTGCTGAAGGCGCTCTTCGTGACCGCGGACGAGCCGGTGCCGGTGACCGCCGTGGGCGACCCCCACCAGTCGATCTATGGCTGGCGCGGGGCCTCGGCTACCACTCTTGGATCGTTCCCGGAGCAGTTCGCCGACGCGAATGGCACTGCGACCATCCGTCCGCTGTCGACCAGTTGGCGCAACGACCGTGCGGTGCTCGACGTTGCCAACCGAGCGGCTGCGCCACTGCGAGGGGCGAGTGTTGTGCCGGTGTCGGCGCTCCACCCGAGCCCGGCGGCAGCGCAGGGCCGTGTCGACGCGGCGCGATTGCTGACGATCGAGGAGGAAGCCACCCACGTCGCCCGTTGGATCGCGCAGCGTTGGGTCCCGGGCGACGACGGGTTGCTGCCGAGCGCCGCGGTGTTGTGTCGGAAACGGTCGCTGTTTCCTTTTGTCGTTGATGCACTGGAGGCGGCCAACCTGCCGGTCGAAGTCGTCGGCGTCGGCGGTCTGTTGATGACTCCCGAGGTTGCCGATCTCGTCGCTCTGTTGTGGGCGGTGCAGGACCCCACCCGGGGCGACCGACTGATGCGGCTGCTTGTGGGTCCCGCGCTCCGACTTGGCGCCTCCGACATCGACGCGCTGGCCGCCTGGGCGACCCAGTTGTCCCGTGAACAGCAGGCCCTGATTCCGCGCGAGCAACGCGACCAGGCGCCCGACACCCGTGACCGGGTCTCGATCATCGAGGCCTTGGAAACTCTGCCGCCCCTGCAGTGGACAGGCCCGGATGCGGAGCAACTGTCCGTTCCCGCTCGAGCGCGACTGGCCGGACTCGCCGGAACCATCACCACCCTGCGGTCGCTGACCGGTCTGCCTCTTGCGGAACTCGTCGGCGAGGCGGAGCGGGCGCTCGGGCTCGACATCGAGGTCCTCTCTCGGCCCGGCCACTCCGCCGAATCGGCGCGTGTTCACCTCGATGCGTTCGCTGACGTCGCAACGCACTTCTCGGCGAGTGCCGATCGACCGACCTTGTCCGGATTCCTCAGCTGGCTCGATGCGGCCGAGGATGAAGAGCGCGGTCTGGACCGTCCGGAGCTTGAGGCGGCCTACGGCGCAGTGCAGGTCCTGACCATCCACGCCGCCAAGGGTCTGGAGTGGGACCACGTTGCAGTCCCCGGACTGGTCGAAGGGGTGTTCCCGGCCCATAACGGTCGACCAAGCTTCAAGAAAGACGGCAGTGGCTGGGGGCTCGGCAAGGATGGCGATCCCCGCGACCGGTCGACCTGGGCGGTCAACGACAGCGGTTGGCTCAGCGGCCTCGATTCGGTGCCCTACGCGTTGCGTGGTGACCGCGAGGCCCTCCCGGAACTGGATCTCGCCGGCGCCGACGACATCAAAGAATTTCGGGAAGCGGTCGAGGAGTTCAAACGGGCTGCGGGCGAACACAGTCTTGGGGAGGAACGTCGCTTGGCCTACGTCGCCCTGACCCGGGCCAAGCACGACCTGCTGTTGACCTCCTCGGTCTGGTTCACCGGAAAATACCCACGCCTGATTTCGCGGTTCCTCGGCGAATTGATCGACGCCGGACTCGTGGCGCCGGAACCCAACACCGCGCTGCCGGGTGGTCCGGAGGATGAGAACCCGCGGCTGGCCACCGACGTCACCGTCTCGTGGCCGGACGACCCGTTGGCCCACCGGCGAGAGCAGCTGTCCGCGGGATGGCGGGCTGTGCGCGACATTCGAACGGCCGCCGGACCACACGATCGCGATCCGCTGGGCTCGATCGCGGTCGATGACGCGCAGTTCGGATCCGACGAACGAGCCCGACGCCGGGAGCTGCGGATCCTGCTGCAAGAGCGAGCTCGGTCGACGGCCCGCCGGCGCCCTTCGGTGCTGTTGCCGTCTCACCTGTCTGCCTCGGCCGTCGTACAACTCGCCACTGACCCGGAGGAGTTCGCGCGCTCTCTGAGACGACCGTTGCCGAGCCGGCCGGCGGTCGCCGCCCGTCGCGGCACCCGCTTCCACGCCTGGGTCGAGCAGCACTACCAACAGGCCGCCTTGGTCGATGTCGACGAGTTGCCGGGAGCCTTCGATCTGGAAGCCGATCCTGACGCAGACCTCGATCTGATGAAGGCTCAGTTCCTGGAGTCGGAATGGGCAGCCAGAACGCCGGTGGCCATTGAGGTGCCTGTGGAGACCTGGATCAACGGCGTTTCCGTCCGTGGCCGCATCGACGCGGTTTTCGCGCAGGACGACGGGCGGGTGACGATCGTCGACTGGAAAACCGGTCGGCCACCCACGGGCCTGACCGCCTCGGCCCGAGTGCTCCAACTGGCGGCTTACCGCCTCGCCTACGCCCGACTAAACGGGCTGGCCGCCGAGCGAGTCGACGTGGCGTTCTACTACGCTGTGACGGGCGAGACGATTCGGCCGGTGCTCCCTGCGGATGACGCGATCGCGCGAATGTTCGAGTCGATTCCGCAGGTTCAGGGCTGACAGTCCTCCACGAAGCTCAGTCCTCGCGCTGAGTGCGGGAATCTTCCGGGGACCGAGCGGTTGGGATCTCCTGGGTGTCGTCGGTCCGCAACGCTTCGTCTTCCTCCGTGGAAAGGTCCTCCGCGCAACGATCGTCCGAGCTGAGTTCGGATGTGGATTCGGGGTCGAGCGAGTTGGAGTCGAGGATGCTGTCGTGCCCCGGCTGGGCGTCGCCGCCAGGGGTGTCACTGACGTCATCGACGTCATCGAGGCCCGCAGGCGCCGTCGGGTCCTCGGACCGCGCGGGGTGCTCGGAATCGTCGGCCATCGACGGATTGCGCGTGGGCGGACGCGGCTGCAGCGAGGTGTCGTCGACGGTCTGCTCGTCGAGTCGGCGCAGCGCTGCGGCGCGCCGATCGATCAAGCCGTCGTCGCCCGTACCGATCGCTTCCAACAAAGCCGTGATCCGTTGCAGTTCGGCGGACAACCGCGCGCGGCGCTCGAGGTGGTTGTCGGGGGCCTCGCAGCGATGGGCGGAGTAGACCTCGAGCACCGTGTCGAGGGCTTCGGTCGGAGCAAGGGCGACGATGGCCGCGAAATCGTCAGCGGGGTCGGCAACCGAGGCGTTCTCCCACCCGGTGATCGCGCGCACGTGATCGTCGACCAGCACGTCGCGGGCCTCCAGCGGACCGTGCGTGATGCAGGTCGGGAAGCGCCAGAGCGTGACCTCTTCCAGGGCGCGTTCCCAGCGAGTCAGCAGTCCCGAAGGCACCAACCCCGTTCCGGCGGCGCGATCGAGCACCGCGAGCCGCCGAGAGCGATAGGAATCAGCGTCGTAGACGGGAATCGATGCCTCGTCGGCGATGCGGGGGTCGACGTCGTGCAGCGCGGCGAGTGCCTCGCCCACGCTGCGCGCGAGGGTGCTTCCACCGCGCAGGTTGCGCCACGTCGCCGGGTTGCCGGGGAGCAACGGGTGCAGGGTCACCAGGTTGTGGTCGGCCAGCATCATCCGGGCCTCGGTCTGGGGCACAGCGAAGGGAACCCGCTTGGCCAGCAGCGCAAGGAACGCGTCGGCCTGCTCCGCCGCGGCAGCCGCAGCGGGGGTGCGGGAGACGCGTACTGTCCATTGCTGGTCATCGGCCCCGACGACGACGGCTTCCTGGAATTTGTCAGTAACCCGCGTCGGCACGTCGGCTACCGAGCGTGGCATCAGCCGCGGCAGCGCGGCGTCGGCGAGGGCAGCGAGGGCATTCGGGTGGCGCAGCACGGGGGTCACGCTACGCGAGACGCGTCGCCTAGCCTGGGAGCCGTGGCCGATCCCCTAGAAACTCGCAGAACACCCATGCTGTCCGCCGGCACCCTTGACCGGGACGCCGCAGCAAGATTCGACCACGGACTACGGGACCGACTGCTGGCTGACCCGCAGACCCGGGTCCTGGACATGCGCGGCGCGCGGATGCCGGTGGTTGGCGAACCGGCCGCCTTGGCGTTCCGGGCGCCGGCCGACGGCGATGACACAGTGGCCTGGTGTTACCTCGGACGTCAGGACGGCAGAGCGGTGATCGCACTGCTGGGGGAGCCCCTGGCCGAGGGTGGCGACGCGGCGCAGGGTCCTACCGCGTTGGGCCGGCCGGCGGCAGAGACCTACCGCAGCCTCCGGTCGATCGCTTCGGCGCTGACCGTCGCTGACCTGGGCGTCGCCGTGACGGGCGCGGCGATGTCCAATTGGCATGTGATGCAACGTTTTTGCTCGCGCTGCGGGTCCGCGACGCGGATCGAGGAAGCCGGCTGGGTTCACGCTTGCGACCGATGCGGACTGCGTACGTTCCCGCGCACCGACGCCGCGGTGATCATGTCCGTCGTCGACGACGACGATCGCCTGCTGCTGGCCCAGGGCACCCGGTTTCGGCTGCCGAGTGGGTTGTCGGTGCTCGCTGGTTTCCTGGAACCTGGTGAGTCGCTCGAAGCGACCGTGCGGCGCGAGGTGATGGAGGAGGTGGGCATCCGAGTGGGTGAGGTCAGCTATGTCGACAACCAGCCATGGCCGATGCCGGCGTCGTTGATGGTGGGCTTCGAGGCGCGTGCGATCTCGACCGACATCACCATCGACCCGGGCGAGATTCGTAGTGCGCGCTGGTTCTCTCGCGAGGAGTTGCGCGCCGCCATGGCATCGGGCGAAGTCACGGTGCCCCCTCAGCTGTCGATCGCGCGCCACCTCATCGAGCGTTGGTATGGCGCGGTGCCGCCGCAACCTGGCGACCCCGCATGACGCCTGACGAAGTACTCGAGGGGCTCGACCCCGAACAACGCGAGGTGGCGGCTAGCCCGCTGGGGCCGATGTGCGTGCTGGCTGGCGCCGGAACCGGGAAGACGCGGGCCATCACCCACCGCATCGCTTATGGCGTCCACTCCGGCGCCTACGCGCCGAACCGGGTGCTGGCAGTGACCTTCACCGCGCGGGCTGCAGGGGAGATGCGCACCCGTCTGCGCGGCCTGGGCTTGCCGGTCGTCCAGGCCCGAACCTTCCACGCTGCAGCGCTGCGCCAACTCGGCCACTTCTGGCCGAAGGTCATCGGCGGTGCGCCGCCGGAGATCATGAGCCACAAAGCGGCCGCGGTCGGTGAGTCTGGTGGCCGGTTGCGGCTGGAACTGGATCGATTGGCCATTCGCGACATCGCCTCGGAGATCGAATGGGCAAAGGTCAGCATGCTGACGCCGCAGGTCTATCCGGCCCAGGCCGCCCGGTTGGGGCGGAAGGTTGCCGACCTCGACCACACCGCAATGGCCCGGCTCTGGGAGACCTACGAAGAGGTCAAAACCGAGCGCCATGTCATCGACTTCGAGGACGTCTTGCTGTTGATGGCTGGTTTCCTCGCCGAGCGCGACGACGTCGCCCGTGAGGTGCGGTCGCAGTATCGCCACTTCGTGGTCGATGAGTATCAGGACGTCAATGCGGTCCAGCAGACCTTGCTCGACCTGTGGCTGGGCGACCGCAACGACGTGTGTGTCGTCGGCGACCCCGCCCAGACGATCTACTCCTTCACCGGCGCCTCGGCCCAGCATCTGCTGGAGTTCGGCCGGCGCCACCCCGGGTCTTCGACCGTACGACTGGTGCGCAACTACCGCTCAACACCGCAGATCCTGCAGGTCGCCAATGCGGTGTTGTCCGCCGCGCGCGGTGGCAACGCGGTGCCGTTGCAGGCTCAGGGTGAACAGGGTCCGGCGGTTCGGATCCATGAATACGCCGACGACGTCGCCGAAGCAGAGGCGATTGCGGGCCACGTCAATGACCTTGTGGCGCAAGGTGTTCCGCACTCCCAGATCGCTGTGTTGTATCGCATCAACGCGCAATCCGAGCCGCTCGAACAAGCGCTCGCCCAGGCCGGCATCAACTATCTGGTGCGCGGCGGGGAGCGCTTCTTCCGCCGGCAAGAAGTGCGCCAGGCGGTCTTGTTGCTGCGCGGCGCCGCGCGCTCCGACGACGGCAGCATCGCGCTGGGGCGTTTGGTTCGCGACGTGATCAGCGGCGCCGGGTGGCAGCCCGATCGGCCGTCCGGTGGCGCGCTGTTGGAGCGCTGGCAGTCATTGGAGGCGCTCGCGTCGGTGGCCGACGAGGTTGCCCGCAACACCCCTGAGGCCAGGCTGCCCGAAGTTGTCGCCGAACTCGACCGGCGCGCGGCCGAACAGCATGCCCCGGCGGTCGAGGGTGTCACCCTGGCATCCCTGCACGCCGCAAAGGGGCTGGAGTGGGATGCGGTGATCCTGGCCGGCTGCTCGGACGGACTGCTGCCGTTGTCCCATGCTGAAGGCCCGGACGCGATCGAGGAGGAGCGCCGGCTGGCCTACGTCGGGCTCACCCGTGCCCGCCGCCACTTGGTGCTGACCTGGGCGGCGGCGCGACAACCGGGCGGCAAGCCCACGAGGTCGGTCAGCCGGTTCCTGAACGCGGCCGATCGGGTCCTGGATGGCGTCGCTCCGCGGCGTCGGGCCGCCCCCGTCCGGGGCCGCACCTCCGAGCGAGCCCGCGCCGTACGCTGCCGCGGCTGCGGCAAGGACCTTTACCTCGCCGCCGAACGCAAGATCGGCCGCTGCGCCGATTGCCCGCCGACCTATGACGAGCAGACCTTCGAAGCGATGCGCACCTGGCGCAAGGCCGTTGCCGACCGGCAGCGAGTGCCAGCGTTCGTGATCTTCACTGACGCGACCTTGATCGCGATCGCGGAGAAGAACCCGCCCGATGAGCGTGGCCTGTCGACCGTCTCAGGGGTCGGACGCACCAAGCTCGACCGCTACGGCGCTGCCGTCCTTGGTGTTCTGCGCGGCGAAGATGTCGAGAAGATGATCGAAATTGCTTGTGCTGCAACAGAATCCGAGTGACCGAAGAATTCACAGAAATTCGACGTGAAAATAAGTTGCCCGTCATGAGACAAGGCGATTAGCCTGAATCCCGTTCAGCTCGGTTGACCACAGGTCGATCGGGGCCGGGATCAGATGAAAGGAGGGTTGGCGAGATGAAGAAGAACCTCACCCAGGTGCTGTCGAACGATACGTTCGACGGTTGCGTCATGCACTCGACCTTGCCGATCCTCGCCGCCGTCCCGGCGTCGACCCAGGGGACCACTGTGTCCGCGTCGGCTTTCTCGAAGCGTGAGCGCATTTCCCCCTTCGCCGGAGTTGTCTCCGCTGCCGGGAGGACCTCGATCTGATCTGACCCACAGATGATCGGTCCTTACCAAGGCCGCGGAACCCCAGTGAACATGGGTCCGCGGCTTTTGTGTTTGTCCGCCGCGGTCGCCCTTCCAAGCAGGAACGACCAGAGAGAACGACCAGACATGTGTGATGTCGATCAGCAACAGATCAGTTTGAGCGGGTTCATCGATCAGACGTTTGCGGCCGTCGAGGAAGGCCTTGACCTTCCTTGTCAGGTCAACGACCCGGAGATGTGGTTCGCGCAGCGCCCCGAGGACGTCGAGTTCGCGAAGGCGTTGTGTGGCACCTGTCCGCTGCAACAGGAGTGCCTCGCCGGTGCGCTGGAGCGGGAAGAGCCATGGGGCGTCTGGGGTGGAGAGATCTTCGACCAGGGTGTCGTGATCGCCCGCAAACGGCCGCGTGGGCGGCCACGGAAGAACCCGGTCGCGGCGTGACCGTTTCCCGGACCGGCGTGGCCGGTCGCCGCCTTCGGTATGTGGCTCCCTGCCCTTGGAAGACTGCCTCGCTCATCAGCGGGTTGGTGCTCCAGGGGCAGGGAGTCACTGCCGTTTATGACCTTTAGCGGCCGATGGAACCCGGAACGCACTCGGCGAAGATGTCACGCGCGGGCACCGTCCCCTCGATCTGACACAACACCGCGATACCGCCGAGCCAGGTGCGGTGGATCAGCACGAACTCCGGCGGCAGGTTCAGCTGTAGACCGACAGTGAACCGTGAACTGCGCGGATCGTTGATGTGGTTGAACACCCCACGCAGCCAAGCGCGGGTGAACCGGAATTGGTCCTGCAGCAATGGCTCCACGAAGACGCCGAGGTAGTCCAGCAGTCGGTCTGGGTCGACCTGGATGCTGGAGCGAACAAAGCCGTGGTCACGCAGCACCTCCAGCAGGGCCTCGCCATCGCCGAGCATGGCTTGACTGGCGATCTCACCGAGTGCCGTGGGCAGCCCATCGGGCAATCGGTTGACCGCGCCGAAGTCGAGCACCCCAAGACGTCCGTCATCGAGCAATCGGAAGTTGCCGGGGTGAGGGTCGGCGTGGAGCAGTCCGGCGTGTTCGGGGCCGCCGAGCAGGAACTCCAGGTATCGACGGGCCGCGAGGTCCCGCTGGCCGGGCGTGCCGTCGGAGATGATTCGCGACAGCGGGGTGCCGTGCATCCATTCGCTGACGATCACCGTTTCGGTGGCCTCGATCAGCGCCGGGACGTGCACGTGATCGCTGTCCGCATAGGCCTCGGCGAACTGGTCCTGCATCTGCGCCTCGAGCAGGTAGTTCGTCTCCTCGCTCATCCGGGCCTTCAGTTCATCCAGGATCGGACCGACGTCGAGGCCGGGAACCCACAGGGTGCTGATCTTCGCCACCCGGCTCAACTGGTTGAGGTCGGACATCAATGCCTTGGCTGCCCCGGGGTATTGGATCTTCACCGCGACGTCGCGGCCGTCCTCCCAGACACCACGGTGCACCTGGCCGATCGACGCGCTCGCCACCGGCTTCATCTCGAACGAGGTAAATCGGTCGCGCCAGTCAGCCCCGAATTGAGCGCCCAGAACCTGCACGACAGTCTTCTCCGGCATCGAGGGCGCGGAGTCCTGCAGCTTGGTGAGCGTCGCCCGGTAGGGGGCGGCCATTTCCTCGGGCAGGGCGGCCTCGAACATCGACAGGCCCTGGCCGAACTTCATCGCGCCACCCTTGAGACCACCCAAAACTTTGAACAGTTGGGCGGCGGTCTGTTCCTGCATGGCGGCCGCGACGGCCTCGGCCGGCTGCCCGCCGATCCGCTTTCCAACACCGAGCGCGGCCCGGGCGCCGATCCCGAGCGGAAGGCTCGCCAGTCGCGCGGTGCGTACGACAGCCTTGCGGGGGATTTCGCTCATAACCCCATTGTCACCCAGCGACCTCAAGACCTCCGACCAACGACATCCCGGAGCAATGACAGCGCGGGTGGATCGGCCAGAATCGGTGTTCCACCACCGGTTCCGGAGTGGTGACGGCGAGTGCGAGGCCCGGTGTGATCGGGTGGCCGGCGGCCATTCCGCGCAGGACGAGACCGACCAAACCGGTCGCCATCCGACTCAGCTCCGGCGCGGTCGACACCGGACCCTCACTGATTCGTACGGTGCGGAGTTGGGCCAACACCAGCGGCCATGGGCCGAACTGATCCGCCCGACGCAGATGCAGACAGCGCGCACACGGCCCGTCGTCGGGCCGCAGTAGGGGGCCGACGACCACCTGGTCGCTGCCGACCTCGACCGGCAGAACCAGGTGGGGGCCGGGCGCGGAAAGCGGATCGAGATCGACCGGACCACCGATCATGACGCGTACGTCGGGGTGTGAACCGTCGCTGACACCGAGGTCATGCAGCAGCGACCGTACGTCGTCGGCGACCGGGCCCTCGCCCTCGACACCCACCCGCAACCCCCGCAGATCGGTCGGCTCCATCCGGGCCATGGCGGTGCGCAACAAGGAGGTGAGGTGACGATTCCCGGAGCGTTGGAACACCTGCGGCCACCGAGCCGCGCTCAGCGGGGGAAGCTGCAGAAGATCGTCGACCACGGCAACCGGCAGCCCGGTCAACAACTGCGGGTGGCGGCTCGAAATGCCGAGCACCACGCGGTCGGGACCGCAGCGCAGTGCACGGAAATGTGGTTGGTCCATGGTTGCTCCCCTCGGGCGAGGAGCCAGCATGGCGTGCGGTGGAATTTTCCGGCGCTACTTCTCCACAGGCATGCCGGTTTCCACAGCCGCGGCGCGTGTTGCTCTCCGGCGGCCGTCGACGACGTATCTTGCAGGGATGGATGCCGCGCAGCCCGAGGTCGAGATCGTCCGCTCAGCGCGGCGACAGCGCTCGGCGTCCGCGGCCTTCGTCGACGGGCGGATTGTGGTTCGCGTGCCAGCTCACCTCAGCCGGGCAGAGGTCGATCGGATCGTTCCCGGGTTGGTCAACCGGGTAGTTGCCAAACAGCGCGGAAGCCGGCCCACCGACCTGGCCTTGGCCGAACGCGCGACCCGGCTATCCCGCACCCATCTCGGCGGCCTCGCGGTTCCGGCATCGGTGCGGTGGGTGACCAATCAGCGGTCGCGCTGGGGTTCTTGCACCCCGGTGACCAGGGAAATTCGGCTTTCGTCACGGCTGCAGGGGATGCCCGACTACGTCATTGACTTCGTGCTGTTGCACGAACTGGCTCACCTGCTCCAACCCGACCACGGCCGGTCCTTCCACGCCCTGTTGGCCGGCTATCGCCAGCGGGAACGCGCCGAGGCTTATCTGGCCGGAGCCAGCTTCGGTGCGAGCCTGCCCGCGCTCGATGAGTTGGACGACCTCAGCGACGGTCCAGCAGCAGACGCCGCACCCGCCTGATCGTTGCCGGCAGGTCGGGGTCGGTCGGGGTGGGCAACTGCTGGACCGGACACCAGCGGACCTCCTCTGACTCGGGCGAGACCACCACCGTCTGCGGGTGGGTCAATACGGCGCCGACCCGCAGGTCGAGGTGGGATCGGCAGCGGCCGAACGCGGCAGGCAACTGGTGGTGGTGCAGGTCAACCACTCGTACGCTCTCGTCTGCGACGTCGAGCCCGGTCTCTTCTCTGATCTCCCGCAGCGCGGCCCCCACCACGCTCCGATCGCCTTCCTCGAAGTGTCCGCCGGGCTGCAACCAGAGCTTCGCCTTGCCGTGGAAGACCATCGCGACGTGGTCGAGCGTGGGGTCGAACACGAATCCACTGCCGGTCAGGTGATCGACCACCCCATCCCGACTCATCGCGTCGCTGTGTTGCTCGAGGTGGCTCAGATAGGCCAGGCGCAGCCGTTCGGAACCCTCGTCGGGCGCGATCCAGTCGGCGAGCAGACGCGTGGCGTCGGCCCGGAGTTCGGCGAAGCTCACGCGCCGGTCGGACCTTCGTCACCAGCAGTGGGGTCATCTGCGTCGCCATCGGTGTCGGTGGCGTCGCCGGTGGCCGGTTTGTCGCCCGCGTCGGGTTTGGCGGTGGGCGTCTCACCGGCGTCCATCTCCGCGCGGCCCTGAGCGAGCAGCGCTGCGAGGGCGTCATCCATCTCGTCCGGCTCCGGCTGATGCTGGCCGATCGCTGGCTTCTCACCGGACACATAGCCCGAGGGATCGTCGAGGTCGGCGGCGGTCGGCGCGAAGTCGGGGTGCTTCCACGCGGCGTCGCGCCCGTCAGCACCCCGCGCGTCTTCCAGGGCAGCAAACAGAGCGGCGGCGTCGCGCAGCCGGCGAGGTCGCAATTCCAGTCCGACCAGGCTCGCGAAGACCTTCTCTGCCGGACCGCCGGTGGCGCGCCGACGGCGTACGGCCTCGGAGAGTGCGTCTGCGTGGGGGAGATGCGGGCGTACGGCGTGGTCTGACACGACGTCGACCCAGCCTTCGACCAGAGCCAGCAGCGTCTCCAAGTGGGCAAGCGCGCGTTGCTGATTCTCGCTCGGTTGCGGGCGGAACATCGAACCGGACAGCGCTTCCTGCATCGCTTCTGGGTCCTGCATGTCGGTCTGGGACAAGGCGCGCTCGATGCCTTCGGAGTCGACAGTGACGTCGGCGGCGTAGGACTGCACGGCCGCGATCAGCGCCGGGCCAAGCCACGGAACGCTGTCGAACAGGCGGGTGCGGGCCGCCTCGCGGACCGCGAGGTAGAGGTGGACCTCACCGGTGTCCAGGCCGAGGCCCTCGGCGAAGGAGCCGACATTGCTGGGGAGGATGACCGCCGGTTGCCCTTCGGTCAACGGCAGGCCGACCTCGGTGCCGGTCACTAGTTCGGTGGCGAGGGTGCCGACCGCCTGGCCGAGCTGCATCGCGAACACCGCACTGCTCATCTTGGCCAGCATCGGTTCGATCTGGCCCATCATCTGCGGTTGCATGCCGAACTGTTCCGAGCCGAGGCGGCCGATCTGCTCGTGCATCGCCGTTCGTACGGCGTCGTTGACGGCGGTGGCCAGCGGTTCGACCAGCCGGCGCCAGGTCGGCATCGTTGCCTCGACCCACTCCGACCGGCTCCACGCCTTGCCGGCGCCCGTCGAGGGAAAATCGGTTGTCTGGTCGAGCCAGAGGTTCGCGACTGAGACGACCTGATCGACATCGCGGGCGGTCGCCGCGCCGATGCTCGGGTCACCGCCTTCGGACAGGGTGCGCCGGGCGACGTCGCGGGCGGCGTCCATGTTGAAGCCGCCCTCGTCGGAGCCGGACATCATCGCGGCCATTTGTTGTTGCATCAGCTGGAATTGGGCCGGATCGATGTGGCCGAGCCCGAGCTGCGAGAGGGTCTCGCTCATCTGCGCGGAGTCGCCGCCCATCAGGTTGCGCAGCAATTCGTTGAAATCGGGTTCGCCGTCCTCGTCCGGACGAGGCTGGTCATCGGTCATGACGCTCCTTCGCAGGTGGTTGTCGGCAGATTTTGATCACTGTCTGCGACAACCGAGGCGGTGCTGGATTCGTTCCCTGGGCAAGCGCACAGGGAACACGGGGTGCTCACCACCTACGCTACGACCAGCAACCGGAAGGTGAAACATATGCACGACGTAAGAGTCACGTTGGCTGACATCCGCGACACCCCGTTGTCGGTCGACGAAGTGACCGAAGCCGTACGAGACCCGCGGGCCGGCGGCATCGCGCTCTTCGTCGGCGTTGTCCGCGATCACGACAGTGGAAAGGGCGTCGTCGGGCTCGACTACAGCGCCCACCCGAGTGCGGTCGAGCAGCTGCGCGACGTGTGTGACCGGGTGTTGGGCGACGAGGTGACCAAGGCGGCGGCAGTCCACCGCATCGGCCACCTCGCAGTGGGCGACCTCGCGGTCGTGGTGGCCGTCAGCGCTCCACATCGCGCAGCGGCCCTGGATGCTTGTCGGCGTCTGATCGACGAGCTGAAAACTGCCGTGCCGATCTGGAAGCAGCAGGGATTCACCGACGGCAGCGACGAATGGGTAGGACTGGCATGACCGAAGGCGACGTGAACCCGACCACTGGCGACGGGGCCACCGGTGGTGCGACCGCCACGGCCAAGCCAGAGGGTGTCAGCACCCGCAACATCGTGCTGTTGGCGATCACCGCGACGCTGGTGGTGCTCATTGCCGCGCTCAACTTCATCCACGTTCCCTACGCGATCCTGCGGCCTGGGCCGGCAACGAACACTCTGGGTCAGCGGGACAACAAGGAGATCATTTCGATCTCCGGGGTCAGCACCTACCCGACGTCCGGATCGCTCGATTTCACCACCGTCTCGTTGGCCGGCGGTCCGAACTATCCGGTGTCGGTGTGGGACTACCTGCACGCGAAGTTCCTTGAAAAGAACGCCGAAATCGACCCGCAGGAGATGTGGTTCCCCAAGGGCGTGACCGGCAAGCAGGTGCAACAGCAGAACACCGCCGACATGGTCGACTCGCAGGAGACAGCTGAGGTGGTCGCGCTGCGCAAGGCGGGAAAGACGGTCCCGGAAAGGGTCCTGATCGGGTTGGTTGACCCCAAGGCGCCCTCGGGAACGGCCCTGAAGGTGAAGGACCAACTGGTGTCGGTCAACGGCACGGAAGTCAGCGACCTCGCCACGGTCCACGACGCGATGGCCAAGGTCACCCCCGGCGCGACGGTGGCCCTCGTGGTCCTTCGGGCCGGCAAGCAGGTAGCCGTGCAAGCCAAGACCGCGAAGTCCACCGACGGACGGGCAGTCCTCGGAATCGGCCTCGACCCGACGTACACCCTGCCGGCGAAGGTGAGCGTCAACGTCGGTGATGTCGGCGGCCCATCCGCCGGCATGATGTTCACCCTGGCGATCTACGACAAGATCACCCCTGGCGCGCTCACCGGTGGCCAGAAGGTGGCCGGAACCGGCACCATCTCCGAAGACGGCTCCGTCGGCCCGATCGGCGGCATTGCCCACAAGATGGTCGGCGCCAAGGATGCGGGCGCGACCTACTTCCTGGCTCCGGCCAGCGACTGTGACGAGGTGGTCGGCAACATCCCGAAGGGGATGACTGTCGTCAAGGTCGCCACGGTCGATGAGGCGCTCGCGGCGATGAAGAAGATTGCCACCGGAGCGCGCACCGGCATGCCGGCGTGCACTAAGTAACGCTCAGCCTTCCAGGGTCGCTTTCAAGGCGGCCACCAGCCCGGGCGCAATGTCCTGGCCCAGGGCGACCTTGTCGTCGGTGTCGTGGTCACGCTGGCGCAGCAGGCAGAGGAACTCGCCGTCACGGGCGACGGCGACGAGCAGCCGTACGTCGTGGCGGTCGGGGTGGTTCGCCAAGGCTTCGGCGGCCTGTTCTGCGTTGGCTGGTAGGTCGTTCTCGGCCTCCGGCGGCACCACGATCCGCTCGATGGCCAGGGCGACACCCTCGACCTCGGGCGGCCACGCGAGCCGGCCGAGCATCGACTCGACCGACGACGTACGCGGCATGCCTTCTTGTTCGATGGCGCTGATCCCGTCGGGGTCAGCGCCATTCAATTGGTCGACCAGCGCCGGCTCATTGGCCATCAGTGAAGCGTTGCGCGCGAGGGCGAAAAGGCGCGGTGGCTGGTCCCAGCCGGCCGCCGCAACGTGTCGTTCGGTGTCGACGGCGCATTCGCCGAGCGGGCTGAGCAGGGGGCGGACGACCGGTTCGTCGGAGGAACTCATGCCCCCATCGTTCCGTATCCGCCAAGCGGTGTCGGTGCGGCGGGTTAGGTTAGTCGGGAAAGTGCTGCTCATCCCCGTGGAGGTGCCCGTGGAATCGGCCGACGACCGCGACGCGGGTCCGGCGAGCCCGTGGGGTAGTCGACCGTTGGGTGGACGCTCCGCGCGCCGGGTCCTTTACACCGCCATTGCGGTGCTCTGTGCCTACCTTGCCCTCCGTCTCGGGGTGAAGATCTGGACCGAGGCCCTCTGGTATCAATCGGTCGGCTACTCCGAGGTCTACCGCAACCAGCTGATGGCGAAGGGCGGGATGTTCGTCGGCGGGTTCGTGGTGACCGGTGGTCTGATCCTGGCTTCGATCAAGCTCGCCCACCGTTATCGCCCGTTCCTGGTGCCGTTGGCCGTGGAGCGCGACTCGATGGAGCGTTATCGCGACGCGATCGAGCCGATGCGCAAGCTTGCCTTCCGCGGCGTCCCGCTGCTGTTCGGACTGTTCGGTGGTGGGGTCGCCACCAGCCAGTGGCAGTTGCTGCTGCTCTGGTGGAACCGGCAGAGTTTTGGCCAGCGCGACCCGGAGTTCGGCAAAGACATCGGCTTCTACATCTTCAGCCTGCCCTGGTGGCAGTTCTTGGTCACCGAGTTGACCCTCGCGTTGGTGCTCGCCCTTGTTGCCGGCCTGCTGACGATGTATCTCTACGGCGCCATCTCGCTCACCCGAGAGGTCGGCGAACGGTTCACCCCGGCCGCACGCATCCAGTTGGCAGTCACAGCCGCCTTGCTGTTGCTGGTGCGGGCCGTCGCCTATTGGCTCGGCCGCTATGACCTGACCACCAAGCAGTCCCGGCTGATCACAGGTGTCGACTACACCGCCGCCCACGCGCAGGAGCCGGTGAAGACCATCCTGACCGTCGCGGCGGTGTTGTGTGCGGGCCTGTTCGTCGCCTGCATCTGGACCCGCACCTGGCGATTGCCGGTTGTGGCCGTGGTGTCGATGGTCGTCATGACCGTCGCGCTGAGCGGGATCTATCCCTCCTTGGTCCAGAACTTCAAGGTCGGCCCGAACGCACGCTCGCTCGAAGCGCCCTATATCGCCCGCAACATTGCGGCGACCCGGGCGGCCTATGGCGTCGCGAACGTGCAACCGATCGATCAGAGTCCGCAGACCACGCCGACGACCGCCGCCAAAGAACAAGACTCGGCGTCCGTCCCTGGTATTCGGTTGATCGACCCCGACCTGATCGCGCCCACCCTGCAACAGAGCCAGCTCAAGCAGTACTACCGTTTCCCAGACCTGCTCGATGTCGACCGCTACACCGTCGACGGCAAGATCACCGACGCCGTCGTAGGCGTGCGTGAACTCGACCTCAGCGGGATCCCCGTGGAGCAGCGCAACTGGGTGAACCAACACACCGTCTACACCCACGGCTATGGGCTGGTCGCCGTCTACGGCAACCAGCGCAATGCTGAGGGCGAGCCCATTCAGATGGACATGCAGAAAGTCGCCGGACCCTACCAGCCGCGGATCTACTTCGGTGAGGATTCCCCGGCCTACTCCATCGTGGGTGGGGCGAAGGGGTCGGCCCCGGTCGAGCTCGACTATCCCGATTCCAAGGGGGCGGAGCAGCGCACCAGTTACACCGGCGGCGGGGGAGTCGCGCTCGGGGGCTTCATGCGTCGCGCGGCCTACGCGATCAAATACTCCGAATACAACTTCCTGTTCTCCGACGCGATCAACAATGACTCGCGGATTCTGGACAACCGTTCCCCGGTCGCCCGGGTGAAGAAGGTGGCCCCTTGGCTCACCGTCGACGGAGACCCTTATCCGATCGTCGCCGATGGCCGTCTGCAGTGGGTGGTCGATGGCTACACCACCTCCGACCGCTACCCCTATTCGCAGTTGGAGTCGCTCGCCAGCACTCAGGACACACTCACCCAGGCGAACACGAACGTACGAGCTGCCGGTGACAGCAAGATCAACTATCTGCGCAACTCGGTGAAGGCCACCGTCGATGCCTACACCGGCAAGATCGAGCTGTATGCCTGGGACACCTCAGACCCAATTCTGGCGGCGTGGCGCAAGGCCTTCGGCGGAACCGTGCAGCCGGCGTCCAAGATGCCAGCAGCGGTGCGCGCCCACGTTCGGTATCCGTCCGACCAGTTCAAGATTCAGCGTGAGGTGCTCGCGCGCTACCACCCGCAAGACACCTCGACCTTCTTCAGCGGCACCGACCTGTGGCAGGTGCCGGCCGACCCCACCCGTACGGCGGGGGAGAGCCAGCCGCCTTACTACCTGTCGCTGGCGATGCCGGGGCAGAAGACGCCGGAATATTCGTTGTCGAGCACCTACACCCCCAACGGCTCGCGGCAGAACCTCGCCGGTTATCTGGCGGTCGACTCCGACGCAACGCCGACGCCGGGCAAGCCGAACGGGAGCTACGGCACCCTGCGGTTGTGGACGATGCCACGCACCACCACCATCAAGGGCCCAGCCCAGTTCCAGAACGATCTGCGCAGTTCGAGCGAGGCTGCCTCGATCCCCGGGTCCGACCAGCCGCTCTCGCAGTTCCTGGCGAACAACGGCACTCGGGTGCAGTTCGGCAACATGCTCACGTTGCCGTTCGGTGACGGGCTGCTCTATGTCGAGCCGCTGTATGTGAAGTCCGGTGGCACCACCGGCTATCCACTGCAACGAGCCGTCGTGGTGCAGTTCGGTGGACGAATCGCCTGGGCCGACACCCTTGAGCGCGCCCTCAACGGGCTGTTCAGCAACTCCACGGGAACCTCGAAACCGGTCGCTGGTGACACCGTTCCCAAGGCGATCGCTGATGCCAGCACGGCGTGGAACGAGGGGCAGGCGGCCTTGAAGCGCGGTGACCTCGGCGGCTATCAGGCGGCGATGGGACGGATGAAGTCGGCGCTCGACCGGGTGGGGAAACTGTCTTCGACGAAGTAGGTCAGGGCAGGTCGCCGGTGAGGTAGCGCTGGATGGACGGCCCGACCAACCGGGCCAACGACTGGGTGTCCCGCTCCTTCAGTTCGGGCAGGCCCACCAAGTTGCGAAGGATGAGCAGGCCGCCCATTTGGGCCGCGAACAGCGAGATCCGCAACTCGAGGTCCGGCGTGCCAGCGAGTTTTTTGCGCAGCGGTTCGGCGATCACCCCGAGGAGCAATTCACGCATCGTTCCGAACTCGGTGTCGAGCATCGCCGCGCGGAACCGGGCCGCCAACGCCGGTCCCAGATCGCTGTCCCAGACCCCGACGACCGCGGCGACCACTCGTTCGCCCAGTTCATCTCGGGGGCAATCGGCGACGAAGCCCATCACCGCGTCAGGATCGGCCGGGAAGTCGATCGTCGCCACAAACAAGCCGCGCTTGTTGCCGAAGTAGTGGCTGATCAGGGCCACGTCGACGCCGGCGGCAGCGGCCACCTCCCGCATCGTCGTGCGGTCGAACCCCTTCTCGCCGAACAGAATTCGAGCCTGCTCGAGAATCATTCCTCGGGTGTCCGGACTGCCGACTCGTCGACCGCCGCGCGGGCTCATCGGGTCTGCCGCGGCATTGAGAAGGCGGCGAGCAGCAGGGCGCCAAGCGCGAACAGGGCGAGGACTCCGACGTTGCGCAGAACGTCACCGGTGGGGTCGGCCGTGGTGGCGATGGCTTGGAGCGCCTTGACCGCATAGGTCATCGGCAGGATGTCGGAGAGCCACTGCAGGACCGTCGGCATGCCGTCGCGCGGGGCGAGCAGGCCACAGAGGAAGATTTGCGGCCCGATGATCAACGGCATGAACTGCACGGCCTGGAACTCGGTGCGGGCAAAGGCGCTCGCCAACAGTCCGGTAGCCACGCCGACGGTCGAGGCGACCACGGCGACAAGCAGGGCCCACAGGATCGGCCCGGCGGGGTCAACGCTCAGCGCCCAGTGCGTGACCGCGACGAGCACCAACCCCTGAACCAACGCGGTCGCGGCGAAGGCGATTGCGTAACCGACCACCAGGTCGGCGCGATGCAGCGGGGTGGTCAGTAGGCGCTCGAGTGTTCCGGAGGTGCGCTCGCGCAACATCGCGACCGAGGTCACCAAGAACATGACGAGCATCGGAAGGATGCCCAGCATCAATACGGCGATCCGGCCGAAGGCGGCGCCGCCATTGAAGACGTAGTACAGCAGGATCAGCAGCAACGCCGGAACTCCGACGATCAGTCCCACCGTGCGGTGATCCTCCTTGAGCTGCAGCAGGATCCGTTTGATGGTTGCGGTCAGGATGCGCAGGTTCATCGGGACTCCCGATCTGAGTCGGTGGCTTCGGTGGCTTCGGTGGAGCGGATGAGGGTGAGGAAAGCGTCTTCCATCGAGTCGGCGCCGGTGCGTTCGAGCAGTTCGCGCGGTGACAGGTGGGCCAACAAGTTGCCGTCGCGCATCAACAGCACGCTGTCGCAGCGAGCGGCCTCGTCCATCACGTGGCTGGAGATCAGGAGTGTGGTGCCGTCGTCGGCGAGAGCGCGTAGGTGGGCCCAGAGGTCCTCGCGGGTGACGGGGTCAAGGCCGACCGTCGGTTCGTCCAGGACCAGCAGTGCGGGGTGCCCGACAAGCGCGCAGGCCAACGATGCCCGGCTCGCCTGCCCGCCGCTGAGCGTCCCGACCCGTCGGTCCGCGTACGGAGTGAGGGAGACGGCTTCGATCGCACGGTCGGCGTCCTGCGCAGTGACCCCTTGAAGGGCGGCGAAGTATTGCGCGTTCGCGCGCACCGACAAGTCGCCGTAGACGCTGACGGCCTGGGTTACGTAGCCCAGCTTCGGGCGGAGGGCGGCGTCCGTCGGGCGGTGGTCGAGAACGGTGAGGTCGCCGCTGGCGACGTGTTGAACGCCCACCAGGGAGCGCATCAGTGTGGTTTTTCCGCAGCCGCTGGGGCCCATCAACCCGACGACGCTGCCACGGGGGACGGTGAAGGTCAGGCCGTGCAAGATCTCGGTCTTCCCTCGACGCACCACGACGTTGTCGACGCTGATCGCAGCGGTGTTCGTGCCGGTGTCCGGCAACTCATCACGCGTTGAACTCATCATGTGCTGAATAGTGCTTGCCTGATCACCGCCCGTCAACCCCACTACGCCCGTAGTAATGCATTTCGGTCGTTATAGCGACCACTTTCCGTGCTGAAATCGACTGGCCCACAGCTGCTTTCGCGCTTTTGGTTGGTGATGCCGCGGGCGTTCGGAAGTTGTCGATTTGGTGAACGAACGAGGTGTCACGTATGGTTGGTCTTACCGACGCGGGGTGGAGCAGCTCGGTAGCTCGCCGGGCTCATAACCCGGAGGTCGCAGGTTCAAATCCTGCCCCCGCTACCAATTTAGGCCCGGGATCTTCGGATCCCGGGCCTAAGCGCTTGTCAGGGCTGGTGGCCAGCGCTTCGGGTGGCCCTGGCCCCGACCGCCCCCTTAGCTTTCCGGCGCCGCCCCGCCGGGGTCGGGGCCAGGGTTCTCGGCCGCGGCGTTCAGGCGCCGAGTCAGACCCGAGGATCGGAGCACCGGAGTCTCGACCGCCTTCAGGACTGCCGGACGAGCACCCACGATCGTGAGGTGCTTTTGGGCGCGGGTCACGGCGGTGTAGAGAAGCTCACGCGTGAGCAACGGTGAATCGATAGGCGGCACCAGAACGGTCACCTGCTCCGCCTGACTGCCCTGGGCTTTGTGGACGGTCATCGCGTGCATCGTTTCAATGTCGGACAGTCTCCAGGGCGAGATCTCGCGACGCCCGCTGCCGGTGTCGACCAGAGCCACCGGTCGACCGTCGGCGCCGCGGATGATCACCCCGGTGTCGCCGTTAAAGACCCCGAGCGCGTAGTCGTTTCGGGTGATGAGCACAGGACGACCGAAATACATCGGCTGGTGGCCGATCTCCGGGAACTGCTCGGACAACGCCTGTTCAATCAGGCGGTTCCACCGGCCGGTTCCAAACGGCCCACTCCGGTGGGCGCAGAGCAACCGCGACCGCCCCAACAGGTCGAGGGCCGCATCGGCATCGCCCGCGACCGCCGCCTGACGGAGCTCGACCGCGTGGCGCAAAACGGGAGCCAGATCTTGGGCGCTCGGGGTGTCTGTCTCGACAAACGTCACCGATTCGCCGGCTGCATCGATCGCGGCGAGAACCGCCTGCTGGTCTCCTGCGCGGAAGGCGCGCGCGAGGTCCGCGCGGCCACCTCCGAGGCGGTGATCGTGGGTGAGAGCGACGATCTGACCGCTGCCGTCTAGGCCTCGGACGACGTCGGCCAAAACCGATCCAGCCTCGACCGAGGCGAGCTGGTCGGGGTCTCCCACCAACAGCAGTCGACAAGGAGGAGGCAGCGCCTCGATCAGGCGGGCCATCAGGCTCAACGACACCATGGACGCCTCGTCGACGATCACCAAGTCGTGGGGCAATGGGTTTCGGGCGTTGTGTTGGAACCGCTGGCGGTTCCTCGGAAGGAAGCCCAGGAGTCGGTGAAGCGTGACCGCATGAAGAGATGAATCAAGCTGTGGTGCAACGGTGGCCAGCGATTCGGTCATCCTTGCGGCGGCCTTTCCGGTGGGCGCTGCAAGCGCGATGCGCAGGTTGCCGTGGGAAGCCTTTGTCACCGCGGAGAGAACGCCGGCGATCGTGTGGGTTTTGCCCGTTCCCGGCCCTCCGGTCAACACCGTGGTCGCTCGAGCCGCAACGGAAGACGCCGCTTGAAGTTGCTGCTCGGTCAGGTCCGGCGGGAGGTGTTCGGGCAACACCGGAATCGCCGGAAGGACCACCTGGCTGCGCGCGACGAGCGCATCAGCGATTCGGCACTCGTCGGCGTGGTAGCGATCGAGGTAGACCAGCCCGAGATCGACTCGCAGCACGCCAGCGGCCACCAACTGGCTTGCCGCGACGCGTTCTAGCCATTCGGCCGCAGCAGGGAGATCCACGATCGATGCTGGACCCTCGCCACTTTCGGCCTCGAGAAGATCGCCCGACCCGGCCGCAGCCCGGAACCCTTGTACCGAGGCGAGGTCAAGCGCCGTCGACCCTTCTCGTACGGCTCGGATGGTGAACGCCAGCGCGAGCGTAGCCGCCGGATCGCCTTCCTGCAGCAGCGTGGTTACGCGGCGGGCCACCAGAACGTCGGAGCCGTCCAGGAAGCCGGCATCGTTCAGCGCCCGCAACTCACCATCGGTCGCGATAGAGATGCGCGATTCGGTCATCGGACCTCCTCACGCGCGCCATCGAGCAGAGCCGACACTGCCTCAACGAGCGCGACCGGCGGCCGCCAGGCGAACACGCCACACGGGACCTCATCCACACGTGGAGTGTCGGCGCCCGCCATCCCGCGCAGGTAGAGGTACAGCACGCCGCCGAGGTGGCTCTCCGGGTCGTAGGCGGGCAATCGCCAGCGCAGGTAGCGGTGGAGCACCACGGCGTAGAGCAGGGCCTGCAGTGGATAGGACGAGTGGTTCATCGCCGCTGCGAGCCGGTCGGGGGTGTAGTCGGCCAGGGTGAGATCGGTCTCGGGCTCACCCAGCCGGTTGGTCTTGTAGTCGACGACGAAGAACCGGCCGCCGTGGCGGAAGGTGAGATCGACAGATCCGGTGAGATAGCCGCGCAGCTCCTGGTCGCCCAGTGCCGGGTTGTCGAGGGCGTCGGCGTAGGGAAGCAGCGGGTCGCCGTCGGGCAGGTGGCGGCGCAACAGACTCGCGATATCGCCGAGCTTGGCGTTCGGGTGGGGTCGATCGCCACCGCCCAGAGGAAGTTCGAAGTCCATCTCCGCGAACCGGTCGCTCTCGGTGAGATCGCGCAAACACAGGTCTTCGGCCAGTGGCCCGAACGGTGTCTCGCAGACGAGCTCGAGCGCGTTTGCGAGTTCCGTCGGGTCGAGCTCGACCGGCCAGCGGCGCAGGAGTTCGCGTGTCTTCCCTTCGAACTCGACGCGAAGATCGGCGGCCTGGAGGTCGGCCTCCTCCAACACGGCATGGACTAATGACCCGAAGGTCGCGCCCATCGGGAGGGTGGCCATCGGGGAGGGACGATCGTGGCCGACGTTGCCGGTTCCCTGACTGACGGTGACCTCCTCCTCGTCGTGGGTGCCGAGGTCGACGGTCTCCGGCTCGGTGGCGGCGTCGACTTCGCCAGCGGTAGCCAGCGAACTGTATGAGGTACGCCGCCACAGTGGGTCGATCGCGGCGGTGAACTTGCGGGCGACGCAGGGTCGGTCGTTCACCGGCTCCGCAACCTTGGTCACAGCCTCGGTGGTGGTGATCTCGGTGAAGCTGAAGGCTCCGGCAGACTCCCAGGACTGCAAGATCCCGCGGATGACACCGGCGTCGGAGATCTTCCGATCGCCGCCGGGTTGCACGATCGGACGGGCACCGGGAGCCATCGCGGCGCGCGCCTCGATCGCGGTGGCGCTGCCACCCTGGGCGAACAGCAGTCGGTGTAGGCCGCCGTTGGAGTTGTTCCAAGTGTGGTCCCACCACAGCACCAGCTGGGACTGAGCGCGGGTGATCGCGACGTAGGTCAGCCGCAGGTCTTCGGCTCTGGCTTCGTCGGCGTGGGATCCCTGGGTCGTGGCGCCGTTGTCAAAGGCGAGGACGCGCTGCTCGTCGCGATGCACGAGCACCGGATGATCGCGGTCACTGATCCAGCGGTCGAACAGGAACGGGGCATAGACCACCGGATATTGCAGGCCCTTGCTGCCGTGGATCGTCGACAGGGTGACGGCGTGAGCATCGGAATCGAGGCGCACAATTCGAGCGCCAGCCGGAGTTCGGGTCGCATCGTCGGCCGACTGACGCTGCAGCCAGGTGACCAGCCCGGTGATCCCACTCATGCCTTCGGCCACCTTGGCTTGAAGCAGTCCGGCGCAGTGTTCGAGATCGGTGATGTTGCGTTCTCCACCGAGGCTGGCCAGCAGTCGCGCACTTAGCCCGTCGGCTCGTAACCGGTCGAGCACGGCCGCGACCCCACCGCGGCGATGATCGGCAGACAGATCGCGCAAGGTCTCTGCGATCCGGTCGGTGGCATCGTCGCCGGCCTGATCAAGTTGCTCGGCCGTCCAGCCCAGGAACGGGGTGAGGGCCGCAGCGCGCACTCGGTCAGACCGGTGTGGCTGTTCGAGGGCCATCAACAAGGTGAGCCACCAACCGGCGGCCTCGGTGTGGAGCACCGATGCGCTCGATACCAGAACGCACGGGATTCTGCGCAGCCGCAACTGGTCTCGGACCAGTTCGAGTTCCCGATAGGTATGGGCCAACACCGCGACGTGACGAGCCGAGACAGGTTCTTCGTCGAAGGTCGCGCCGCTGGTGAGGAGTCGGGCGATGTCTTCGGCGACGTCAGCGGCCACCCGTGATCGAGCGATGTTGATGCTCACCCGATCTCCTATGAAGGCCCGCAGCCGCACCGGACCATCGTCGGGGGCGCCAGCCAGCCGCCGGTCTTGCCGGGCAGCCGTGATCGGGTGGACGACGATCCCCGGGGAGAGTTCGACGTTCCCCGTCAGCTGCTGCAGGGCGTCGACCAAGGCACCGTCGGAGCGCCAGTTGACCGGCAGTGACAGTTGAGTGTCGGCGTCCGCTGCCGCTTGAAGGTAGGTGTGGACGTCGCCGCCACGGAATCCGTAGATCGCCTGCTTTGGATCACCGACCAGCACCAACGTTTTGGCGTTGTCGGCGAACGCGGTTGCAAAGACATCCCATTGCACCGGATCGGTGTCCTGGAACTCATCGACGAGCACCACCGACCAGCGGGCCCGCATCCGTTCGCGGGCCACGCTGCCGGGGCGGTGGAGCGCTTGGGCGAGTTGGGTCAGCAAGTCGTCGTAGCTGAGCAATGCGGCGCGGCGCTTGCGGTGATCGAAGTCGACGCGCACCCGCCCGATGAAATCGAACAACCGTCGTTGCGCGGCTGGCGGCGGATCGGGCATCAGCGGGGCAACTGGGTTTGCGAGGGCGGCCCGGGCGGCACGGACGGCGACGTCGTACGGGCCGGGAGTGCCGGCGGAGTCGACGCCGTACGCGACGTAGGCATCGTCGATGACGTCGCGTTGCAGGTCTTCGAGGTCCTCGGCCAATCGGGCCTGCGGATCGGAGTCGCCGGCGACTCCGAGACCGGCCAGCACGTAGTGGCAGAACTGGTGAATCGTGGCGATGGTGCCGGTGTCGAAGTCCGCGAGGGCGATGCGGAGCCGTTCGATGCGCCGACCCAGCTCTGTGTCGTCGGTGTCCCGAAGGTGGCGCAGAAGGACGTCATCCTCCGGGTCGGCCGGGCGGGACAGGGCGTGCAGGGTCTCCTCCAGCTGAGTGCGTACGCGTTCACGCAGTTCTTGACTGGCCATCCGGCTGAAGGTGACGACCAGTAGTTGGTCGAGCGGGAGGCCCTCTTCGGCGACGTAGCGGGTGACCAGCGCTGCAAGCGCCCAGGTCTTGCCGGTTCCGGCGCTCGCTTCGATCAGCGTGGTGCCGACTGGCAGTGGACCGACTGGATCGAATGAGCGCATCTCGGGCATGGAGTGACTGGTGGGCTGACTCATACGTGACCGCCGTGGTCGTGGATCGGCTGCCACACCAGCGGTGCCCAGTAGCGCAGCGACTGATTGCCGTCGAGTTGTTCGATGGTCGACCCCTTGCCGAGCACTCTCTGCCACCAGTGGTTGTCGTTCTCTCCGGCGAACTTGTCGCCCTCCCAGATAGTCCGGGCCAGCGAATACCCGCGACCGATCGCCCCGCGGTCACGCAGGTCTGGAGCGTTGCGCACCGCCCAGGCGTAGGCGCTCGCGGTCTTCGGCGGGATGCCGAGGGGAGACTGCAGACCCTTGTCGCGATAGCTGATCAGTTGGCCCAGCAGGTGGCGCGCCTCATCGGGTTCCGGGGCTTTGAGGGTGACGTTGCCCTTGCGGCCGTGCAGGGCAGCGGCCGGGGCGACCGCAGGGTTGGCAGCGGCCACCGCGAGGAGATCAATCCACGCGCCGAGAACGTGTTTCGCCGACACCTTGGAGAAGGTGCGGACCTCGAGCGCGGAACCGACCATGCCGGTGACCACCCCGGTCAGGCGCACGCCGCCGAGATCGAGACCGACCTGATGGGAACGGCGACCAGACGTATCGAGGTTGCTGGTGAGCGAGGCGACGTCGCCCGAGATCTTCTCCAGCGTTCGCGCACGCAACGGACCTGGCGGCAGGCTGCCGCGACGTTCCTCCGCCGCGCGGACGCGATCCAAGCCCGATCCATCGAGGACGGCTCCGAGCATCCGGTCACCAATCGCCCACTGCTCGAGGCTGTCGAGTTCAATCGGCAACGAGTCGTCGACCTCGTCGGCCTCCCACGCAACGGTGACGTCGAGTCGGCGCCGCAGGAACTCGCGCGCCGGATTGTCGAAGAACGCCCGCAACTCCTCGAGGGTGACCGCCGTCGTTGGCCTCGGCGACAACCGCAAGTCCATCAGCGACGGGATGGGCGCGGGATCGGCCCGGTGTCTTCGCAACGCCAGCGCTGCATCGCGCGCGGCCCGGTCGAACGACCCACCGGGCACCGCCGCGATCGACGGGTCGAAGTTGCGGTCGTCGAAGGTCTGGAGCGTGTGGTGTCGCAGGAAAACATCGGAGCCGCCTGGTGCGGTGACGGTGGATGATGCGGCGGAGATCAACTCTTGGAGGGGCACAGCCGGTGGCCGGCGCAGGCCGGTGTGTTCGTCGAAGCCCGAGTAGATCGCCACGAAGGTGTCACCGGCCGCCATCACGGCGTCGAGCAGCAATTGCCGGTCTTCGCTGCGCAGGTCGCGTTCGCCCACCCGGGGAGCCCGCGCGAGCACGTCGTCACCGTCGGTGATGGGGGAGCGGGGATAGACCCCGTCGTCGACACCCAGCACCACGACCACGCGGTGGGGCACCGACCGCATCGGCACCATGGTGCAGACGGTGACGGCGCCGGTTCGGAAGTTCGCTCGACTCGGCCGGCCGCTCCAGCGTTGCTCAAGCATTACCCGGACATCGGCCAATCGCAGCGAGATTCGATCACCGGCCGCGTCGGAAATCGCGGCGAGTTCGCGCCCGAGTTGTTCGACCTGCCACGGTTGGTCAGCGGCGGAAGCGGCGAGATCATCGACCGTTTCCCGCAGCCACGTTGTCCACTCACTCGCCGTCAATCGACCGCGACTGCTCGGCGCCGCAGCGCTGACGGACCGGACCCTCGCGGCTGCGCGTTCGATCCGCGCCATCAGTTCCAGGAACCGGCCGACGGTGGCGATGTCATTGCTGCCGACCGCGTCGACCGGCAGGAGTTCGCCTGCACTGCCATCGGTGTCTTCGGCCACAGCAACGCCGAGGGCCAGACGGTCCAAGGCGCCGGCCCAGGTGTTGTCAGGCACAGCTCGCAGACCGTATTCGCCGCGGTGGTTGCTATCGAGCCCCCAGCGGACCGCCGTCTCTTTGATCCAACCGGCCAGCAGGTCGAGATCCTCCTCGTCGAATCCGAACCGCCGAGCGACCGTTTCGTGGGCGGCGAGATCCAGGATCTCCGAGGCCGTCATGCGGCCGGCGACGAGCGCGACCACACGGTGGGCGAGGTCGACCAAGGGGTTGCTGGCGGCAAGGGCACGGTCGGCTAGTTGGACCCGCAGGCTGCGGCCGGGGTGGGTGTCGCTGCCCCACTCGGCGGCGCCGTCGAACGCGGCCCGGATCAGCGGAGCGAAGCGCTCGACATCGGGGCACATCACCAGCACGTCGCGTGGCGCAAGGGTGTGGTCGTTCTCGAAGAGTGCGGTAAGGACCTCGCGCAACACCTCGACCTGGCGGGTCGGGCCGTGGCATGCGTGCACCTGCACCGACAGGTCGTCGTCGCTGCCGCTGCGGCTTGGATCGGGTGGGACATTCGCGCGGATGTCGTTCTGCAACAGCGAAAGTCGGCTATAGGTGGCGACTCTTGGGGAGGGCGTAACGCCGAGGTCGGTCGCCGGCTGGAGCACTTGTTGGAGTTCGCGGACATCCCGGCCCAGGGTGGCCAGCAGGGGGTGATGCGCCAGCGTGGCCGATCGGTCGTCAGCGCGCGATGCGCCGACCTCGCCGGTGGTTGCCAGGGCGGACCAGAGTCCCGGGGAGGGGTGGGGCAACCAGAGATGGACATCGTGATGGTCACCGAGCGCGGTGAGGAGTTCAACGTCGGTCACGCTCAGACGGGTGTGGCCGAACAACGAGACGCGTTGCGGCAGAGCGAGTTCGGATGAGCCAGCGCGCAACGCGGCCACCACGCGTTCGTGTCGTTGCACCGGCGACTCACGATGGCCGGTCAAGCTCTCCACTGCCGCCAGAGTCTCTCGCCACAGTGGTGGCTCCCATCGCAGGTCGTCGGGCAACGCCGCGCTGGAACCGGCTTCCCATTCGGCCAGGAGTGTCGGCCGTTCGCGCGCATAGGACGCGAAGAGCCCGGCGATCCGGCGCGCCACGGCGTAGCGCCGAGAGTGACGGGCGAGCCGTTGCCACTCGGCCTCGGGTTCGCTCTCCGGATCACCGGCACCCAGATGGGCAGTCAACGCCTCGAATCCGGGCTTTCCGCAACACTCGTCAATCGCAGTCAGGACCGGCCAGACGAGACGGTCGGGTGACCACGGATCGTCGCGGTCTCGGTCGAGCAGCAGCGACGCCAAAGAGGCGGGGGTGAAGAACCTGATGCCGGCCGCCACACCATCGGACCCGTTGCGCGCGCCGAGTGTGTGGGAGATCCGTTGGGCCAGCCAGCGCTCGACTCCGCGGGTCGGGGCAACGATCCATTCCTGGGCAAATACGTCGAGTGGTTCGGCGCGTAACATCGCGGCCAGCCCGTCGGCCAAGGCCTCCGGGTGGTCCGAACGGTGCAGTACGAGAGCCACGTCGTGAACCCTAGACGGGACCACCGACAGCCGCGTCGGGGTTGCCCGAAGAGCTGTGGACTAACCGGTGATCTCGCGCGCGGTGACGGTCATCAGTTGGAGCCACGGGGCGCCGTACGTCGTCACCATGGCCACATCGGCGGCGTCGCGCCCGGTGCCGATCACGACGCGGCCCTTCAACGGCTTGTTCCAGCGCGGGTCGAAGTTCCACCATCTGCCACCGATCCAGACCTGGGTCCAGGCGTGGAAGTCCATCGGTCGGCCGGTCGGCTCGACGTCCATCTCGGTGATGTAGCCGTGGACATAGCGCGCCGGGATATTGAGGGCGCGGCAGAAGGTGATCATCAGGTGCGCAAAGTCGCGGCAGACGCCCATGCCAGTGCCGAAGGTGTCCATCGAGGTGGCTGTGCTGCTGGTGGAGCCGACGGTGTAGACCAGCCAGTCGTTCACGAACGCGTTGACCGCTTGGACCCGCTGAAAGCCCGGCGCGATGTGTCCGAACCGCCGCCATGCCTGGCTGCCGAGCAAGTCCGGTTGGCAGTATCGGCTGGCCGTTGTGTAGATCAGCACGTCGTCGGGCAGGTCGGTCGGGTTGATCTCCTGCGCGGATTCATCCCAGGAGTCGAACGCGTCCGGGACGACCGCGGTGGCGCCGTACGTGAGCGTTGTGACACCAACGGGGAGCGTCAGCCGCGCGCACGGATTTCCGTACAGGTCCCGGTAGTGGTGCAGCGGGAGCCCGCCGGTGATCTCCCAGCTCTCGTTGGACACCGTGACTAAGTCGCTGCTCTGACCCTCGATCTGGAAGACCGCGGCTGTGGGAGCGAGCGAGGAATAGCGGAAGGTGCAGCCGATCTGCACGGTGCGTGTGGACACGGTTCTCCTTCTGCGGGAAGCGACGTTTTCCTGACCCAACTGTACGGTCCCGGAGAACCTGCGCGATGCGTCATACCGCGGGGATCGATCTGCGGCCACCTCGTACGGCGGTGGGCGGTGTGGGGGAGACTGGAACCATGAGCACCCCCGGCATGCGCCCCTCCCCGCGGTTCCCCTCCCTCGACCTGAACTTCCCGATGTCGCTCGGGACCTACGAGAAGTACCAGGACGCACAGCGCGCGGTCGATTACCTCTCCGACCACGAGTTCCCGGTGGAGACCTGCCTCATTGTCGGCACCGACCTGAAGCAGATGGAGCGGATCACCGGACGGCTCGACTGGAACAAGGTGCTCCTGGGTGGGCTCGCCTCCGGTGCCTGGATGGGCCTGTTCGTCGGGTTGATCTTCTCGATGTTCGGCAACGGTTCGCTGCTGGGCATCATCATTTCGACGGTGCTCTTCGGCGCCGTCTTCGGCGCGGTGTGGGCGGCCATCGGCTACACCGCCACCCGCGGTCGGCGTGACTTCACCTCGGTCACCCAGGTCGTTGCGACGAAATATGAAGTGTTGGTCGAGCACTCCGGCGCGCAGCGCGCCCGCGAATTGCTGGAACAGCTCCACCTTCAGGGCTGAGTTCGTACGGCCGGGCTGGCGGTGCGCTCGCCGCCCGCCCAAGCCGTACGACTACTTGTACGTCCAGTACTGGTTGGTGCCACCCGTGCATGACCAAATCTGGAGCTGGGTCGAGTTCACCTTGCCGCGCGAGGAGTCGTCGATGCACTTGCCGGACTTCGGGTTGTAGATCCGCCGGTCCGCGCGCAGAACCCAGGTCTGCGCCGCGGTGCCGTTGCAGGTGTAGAGCTGCAGCTTGGTGCCGTTGGTCACCCCGGCGTGGACCGCGTCGAGGCACTTGCCCTGTGCCTGCAAGGAGTTGTCCTGCGCGACGGCCCACAACTGCGCGGCGCTGCCGTTGCAGGTGTAGATCTGCACCGGCGTGCCGTTGGCGGTTCCCCCGGAACGGACGTCGACACACTTGCCGTTCAACCCGATGATTTGGGCCCATCGCGGCGTCTGCGTGACGGTGACACCGCTGACCTGGTGGATGTCGGTGTAGCCGCCGGTGCCGCCGGTGAACGCCAGTCGAGCGGATGGTGGGATCGGAACCGTGGCGACCATTCGCCGTACGCCGTCGACGGAGACCGTGACGGTCGATGCGGTCAGTGACGTGGTGACGTCAATGAGGTGGGTTCCGGTCCGCAGCGAGGTTGGCAGGTTCGAGGTGGCGACGTATTTCAACTGTGCGTTGCCGGCTCCGCCGGACCCTGTTGCGACGCCCACGAAGTTGCCCGAGGGTTCGCCTGGATTCTGATAGGTGTCGAGGGTGACGGCGAACCCGGCGAGGGGAGCCCACCCCAGCGCGCCGCCGGAGCTGCCGACCGATTTCGCCGTGGTCTTCGTCGCGTCCAGGACAGCGAACGTCATGCCGTCACCACCCAGGTGGCCGCCGCCGATCTTCGCGGTGAAACGGGCGTGTAAACCCTGGCCCGCCACCGGCCCGGCGTAGACAGCGCTGCCGGCCTGGAAGGTCTTCGCTGGGGTCAGGGTGAGGGTGCCGCCGACCCGCGTGGCGGACCCATTGAGCGTCCATCGCCCGGAGGCCGGATCGGCGACCGCCACCGGCGCGGGTGTTGCCGTCGCCTTGTACGTGACGGCATGTGGTCCGGTTCCGTCGTTCGAGGTCACGAGGTAGGTGCCGGTGAAGGTGCCCACCGCCGCCGACTGGAAGAACGCCGAGATGGTCAAGCTGTCACCCGGTTCGAGCTGCTGCCCCTCCGAAATCGGCGTTGCGACGTTGAACGGTGCCGTAGGCGGCGCCGCCTTGGTAATCGTCAGGACCAGGTTTCCGGTGTTCGTCAGCTTGAACGTGCGGTTGCGCGCGGGGCTGCCGACGGGGACCTGCCCGAAGTCGACGACGGTCGGGGTGAGATCCATCCGCGGAGCACCGGCGACGCCGGTGCCGCTGAGCGGAACAGTCACGGAGCCGGTTGCGGTCTGGACGGTCAATTGCGAGGTGAACGTCCCGGTCGCCTTCGGGGAGAACATGACCGGAACCGACACCGATGCGCCGGGGCCGAGGATCGTGCCGGCCACGGGCACGCTCGACACCGCGAACGGAGCCGTCGGCAGCGTCGCGGAGGTGATGGCCGTCGGGAGGGAGTTGGTGTTGGTGATGCTGACGCTGCTCGTGACGGTGCCGCTGGTCGGCACCTGGCCGAACGAAAGGCTCGTTGGGCCAGCGGACACACCTGCCACCGCGCCGTAGGCACGGACATCAAAGGGGACCTGTCCGGCGGTGGTGGAGAACATCAGAGTCCCTACCGCTTGGCCGCCGATCGTCGGCTTCGCCGTCACCGTGACGCTCACCTTGGCACCCGCGGCGAGAGTGACGGGCAGGGCGCTGCTGACGGTGAAGGGCGCCCCGGCGGTCACGGCGTTCACGGTGACGGCCTTCGAAGCGGTGAAGGTGAGAGTTCGGCTGGCTTCCTGGCCGACACCGACGAACCCGAAGTCGGTGCCAGTGCCGTTCAGCGCGGACACTGTCGGACGACCAAAGCCGGAGATGACTCCGTCGCGGTTTCCGACGTAGACACGACCGTTATCGGTGGCCGGCACAGCGAACTTCGAGGCGTTGCCCACCGGGACGGAGTAGCGCAGCTGCAGCACACCGGCGACGGGGACGGGGTCGTACGCCTGCAGTTGGCTGTTCGCCCCCGTTGGGCCGGAGGAGTTGATCGCCCAGATCAGAGCGCTTCCCGAAGCGGTTCCGTTGGAGGTCACGATCGGCGAGCCGGAGGTGTAACCCCACTTCGTCGTGGTGGTTCCGGCGCCGGCCAGGCTGGGATTGCCGGCCGCGTCCTTCCCGATGCGGAAGGCGCGCAGTGGTCCGTTGTTGGTGATCATGTAGACGTAACCGCCGTCGCCGCCCCAGAACGCGGGGTGGCCCCAGACGCCCTGGTAAGGCCCGTTCACCTGAAGCACAGCGTCACCGCCGCCTGGTCCTTGCGCGACGCCGCCGAGCTTGTCGCGGTCGAGCAGAAAGACCCGACCGTCCTTGCCGACCTGCACCATCAAGTGGGGGTGGGCAGCGGTGCCGTAACCGTCGGGGATGGCCAGCGGACCGCCGGACCCGAAGTCGGTGTCGTCGCGGTTGAGGAGCGTGGCGTTCACCGGGCTGAAAATGTCTTTGGCAGAGAGGGTGCCCCCGGCGTTGACCTGCAGGCGTACGACCGACTCGCCGAACTGCCCCGGCGGGTTGGTGCCCGCTCCTGGAGCGGGTGCTGTGCCGTTGCCGGTGGCGAAAAAAATCCGGCCGAGGCCGTCGGAGACCAAGCCACCGCCAGACTGCCAAATCCCGGCGCCCGTGTTGGAGGTGCCCGTTTCGGTTGACCACAGGGCGGTTTGCGCGCCGGTGGTGGCGTTCACGCCCACCACATATCCAACGTACGGGCCGTAGTCGCAGTGGCTGGCGAAACCTGCGTAGACAACGCCGCCCATGAGTAGCAAACCTGGGCGCTGCATCGCCGTTTTGGCATTGAAGGTGTTCGTCGGGTCGTTGCTCGGGTGTCCCTGAATCGTGTGCGGGAATCCCGGGCGCTCGGCGCCCGTCACGATGTTGATCGCGTGGAGATACCAGTGCGGGGTGGCTGCGGTAGCGCCGTCATTCACCTTGGCCGTGAAGTAGGCGGTGCCAGTCACCTGGTCGACGACTGGGGTCGCGGTGATGCCGATGTTCGGAACGAGATCGCCACAGCCGATGGAGGACGCTGGCCACGCGGCGCCGACGCTGCGGGACCACGTGATCGCACCCGTGACTGGGTTCAGACCGTAGACCTTGTTGTTCTCGGTGGCCACCAGTAGCACGCCCTTGGAGACGATCGGCTGGGCGTAGATCTGGCCGTCCAGCTGGGTGGCGAACAACTTGCCGAAGTCGGTCGCGGAGACGCTCGCCGGGGAGAGGCCAGCCTCGTTCTTGTCCCATCCGGTCCGCAGATTGTCGTAGGAGATGGTCGTGACGTCCGCGTGACTTGGGGGAGCCGTGAGAGCGGACGTGGTCAGCGCTGCGATGAAAGCGATGACGCCGGCAAGCACTCGGGGCATTAAGGCATGGCGATGCAACAAGAAAGGTCCCCCCTCGGGACTGCGAGTCCCCCCTCGGGACTTCGAATGTTGAGCGATCCACAAGATAGAACGCATCAAAGCAACCTGCCCGCGAAATCAGGGAAGAGTGCGCGAAATGTTGCAGCTTTTCCCGGCCTCGATGCACGAACGGTGATTCGGGTCGATACTCGACAGATGGACAAGCGGCCGTGGACTCTGGCACTGCTGACGCTCGCCTTAGCGGCGTGTGGGTCGCAGCCGACGGCGTCCCCTCGCTCGTCCTCTGTTGCCGTCGTGGCGCCGGGTTCTCCGTCCGCTTCGTCGACCGGGTCGTCGATGACTGGGTCGTCGACGATGCCGTCGCTGACGGGTGCGACCACGCCGTCGATGACCGGGGCGGGAGCCGAGGCCGCCTACCTCAGCACTGCCCGGGGTGTGCTTCCCGGACGCTCGGAGTCACAGCTGAAGGCTCAAGGAAAAGCCATCTGCAAAACCGTCGAGACCGGTTCGCGACACGACGCCGTCGGTGAACTCGCGACGCAGGTGGGCGGGCAGGCAGCCGCCGACCGACTGGTCTCCGCGGCGACTGCCGCCTACTGCCCGCAGGTCGCTACCTCGTCCTAAGCTGGCGCCTCACGCTAGGGCGACCTGCACCTCGCTCAATTGCCCCCGCAGGCAGATGAATCCAGCTCCGGGGCGGGGTCGGTCGAGCCGGGGAAAGCGCAAGCCGAGGAACTCGCCTTCGGCCTGTGTCGGTGTGAGAAATACACCCGTCTGGCGGCGCCGCAACTCCGCGACCAGCTCGCGGTAATTGCCATTCAAGTCGAGGGCAGATGAGGCGAGTAGGAGAACGCCGCCGGTGTGCACAGCACGGGTGGCATGGGTGGCCAGGACGTCCTCGATGTCGGTCCCGAAAACCGTCTCGGCGTCGTCAACGAGGACGGCTCCGGCGGGATGATCGGCAAGCCATGCCGACAGCTGGTCCGCAGCGGTCATGCGTACGGCGCCAGCCGGCGGGTTGCTACCTGCCGAGCCGCTCACCCAGGCAATCGGTCGATCGACCAGTCCGTTCGCCGCGGTGTGCAGCATTCCGCTGCGGCCCGACCCCGGGGGCCCGGCAACCAGCGCCACCAGGTCGCCGCGCCCGCCGTACGGAAGTCCGAGGAGTTGGCTCGTGCCCTGACCGACCCGGAGATCGCGTGAGGCCGGTAAGTCTGTGAGCCGCACCTGCTCGGGAAGAGCGTCGATTCGGGTCACGCCGGTGGCGTCACCCTCGGGTGCATCCGTCGCGGGCAGTGCAAACTGACACTCCACGCCGCTGGGCGCGATCAAGGCCCGCCCGGGCGGCAGTTCGGTCGGGACGCAACGCCGGGGGATCCCGGCTGCGGCGATGTCGTCGACATCGGTCATGCGCAGCACCAACTGGCTGCGGAACAGCGGTAGCGAGCGGCTCGTGAGAAGCCCCCGGCCGCCGGTGGTGACCACCTGGATGCCCACCGACGGACCATCGCGCAGCACTGCGGTCAACTGGTCCATCACCCGACCGAACAGCAAATCCTCGGCCGTCTCGACCAGAACTTCCCAGCCATCGATCGCAAGAACGAGCATCGGGTCGACCCCCTGGCGCTGTTGACGGAGGCTGACCTCGCTCGTGAGGTGGTCCATCAATCGGGCGAGTCTGCTCGGTTCGTCGGACTCGATTCGGCTGCCGAGGTGTGGCCAATCTTCGAGGTCGGACAAGGCGCGGCCCAGGTCGAGCAGGTGGACCTGAAGTTCGGCGGGGGTTCGTCGTCCACAAGCGTCGCGCAACAGCCGACGCAGCGCGGTCGAACGTCCGCTGCGGGGGCCACCGATGATCGCGAGGTGTTGGTCCTCATCGGGCTGCCACGCCAAGAGCGGTTGGGTCTGTTCGGCAGGTCGATCCTGACGGCCGAGAACTGCGAACGGGGTCACGGCGAGACCGGTGATGCTCACCGCCTCATCAGTGGCACTCTCGACCGGTTCCGAACCGATCGTGGTCGGCAACGGTGGCAGCCACGGCGGCGCTCCGGTAGCGATGTCCAGGTGGTCCGCCGCGGCGTCCAACACCCGGATCAGTTCCCCGAGAACCGTCGAACCGGGCGATGACGTAGGTCGAGCAGTCAGCCCGGGGCGAGCCGCGGATGTCACGGTCAGCTGCTTCTCGGCCGCAGGCGCGACGCTGACCCGCGCGGTCTGGAACGTGACGAGGTCGCCCGAGCCGCTGCGTACGTAGGCCCGGCCCGGCGTTGTTGCGCGGATCCGCGCGGCGTCGGCCGCCTCCACCACGTCGTGGGAATCGCCGTCGTCACGCACCCGCAGCGCTATGCGCAGGTTTACGTTGGCGCGGATGTCGGCGGTGACCACCCCCGCAGGGCGCTGGGTAGCCAGCAGCAGGTGAACACCCAATGACCGTCCGACCGTTGCGAGCCGTACCAACCCAGCGATGAAGTCCGGCAATTCCTCTGCGAGCACCCGGAATTCGTCGATGACCAGCACCAGTCGCGGAACGCGAGCGCGACCGGCGACCGACCGGTAATCGTCAAGGTCCTTTGCGCCGACGGCCGCCAGCAAATGCTCGCGCCGGCGCAGCTCGGCTGAGAGTGAGTCGAGCGCACGCTCGGTCAGGTGTGTGTCCAGGTCGGTGACGACGCCGACCGTGTGGGGCAGCCGAGCGCACTCGGCAAAGGCGGCGCCGCCCTTGTAGTCGATGAGCACAAACGACAGCTCGTCCGGTCGGTTGGCCGCGGCGAGGGCGGCCACCAACGTCTGCAGCAGTTCGGACTTGCCGGCGCCGGTCGTTCCGGCCACGAGGGCATGCGGTCCGTCGAGGCGCAGATCGGCGGCGAACGGGCCGCCGCCTCCGCTGCCGAGGAGCACTCGGGTGGAGTGGGGGCAGGCGGTCCATCGGGCGACGGTGTCGGCCGTCGAGAGCAGGTCGTCGCCGTGGTCGGCTCGCCACACCGATTCGAGATCGACGTTCGGTGGGGGACTCTCCGCCCCGTTGCCCGGAGCAGCATCAATCAGCGGCACGACGCCGCGGATCGTACGCCGAACGAGGTCCGCCGTCGGCAGGTCCGGGACGAAGTGGATCTGCTCACAGTGCCCAGACAACGCCGAATCCAGGCGGACAACGGGCCGGCTTCGCGCTGGCAGTGTTGTATCTGTCTCAACGAAACAAACCACCGTGGCCGCGTAGCGCGCTGGAGACGCCAGCAGCCCGGCGAGAGCGGAGGCGCGGAAGGCGTCGGGGTCGGTGACGACCACGACCGTACGAGGTGGGCGGTCCTGCTCAGTGGCCTCTCCCAGGTGTGCCAGCAGCGACGACACAGACTCGTCGTCGGAGCAGTCGACGACCCGAGGCGGGGAACGTACGTCGGGGCGCAAGTGGGGAACCCACGCCAACTGCGGGTGGCGCCCGATAGGTTGCGCGCCGACGAGGGCGATCTCGACCACGACGGGCGAGTGCCATGCCATCAACTGCACGAGTAGGGAGTCGATGGTGGCCGGTCGCGTCGCAGCCGATCCCTGCACTCCGACGAGTCGGTGTCGGGCGAGATCGACGGTGACCGGGCAGCAGGGGAGGGATTCCAAAGGGTCGTTGACCTCGTCGGCCGCCCGCGCTCGTACGCCGGAAGGCATGATCCCCGTTCCGATCCGCCACTGGAGATACCCGAACTCCTCTGGATGCCGATGCCACAGGGCTGCTGACCGAAACTCGACGGCGTCGGCCGCCTGGGTGAGCGGCGCTGCGATGGCCCGGCGAGCCGCCAACTCCTCGCGCAGATGGTTTGTGACAACCTGCTGGTGATGCCGCACGGCCAGGGCGTACGACGCCCGTCCGGCGGCGGCGGACTGTCGTCCGGAGCGCTGGTCACTGAGGTATTGAGCCAGCATCATGACCGGGCTGAAAACGGCGAATGCCAGGAACATTGCGTTGTGTAGCCACCACGCGAGCATCAGCGCGACGATCAACGGCAGCAGAGTTACCAGCCAGGGGATGGGTCGCCGGTCGGCACCCGTCGGCGGAGTCGGCGGTCGTAACACGATCAACTGCGGTTCGCGGGCGTGATACGGATGACGTTGCACCGCAACGAAGTTCTCCGTCATCGGCGGGGGTTGATAGCGCTGATCCAGCCGGAAGACGCAGTTGCCCAACCGCAGCCGGTCGCCAGCGCGCAGGTCCTCCTCAACCGTCGGATCGAGGCGTCGGCTGCCGATCCAGGTGCCGTTCGTCGAGCCGAGATCACGAACCTGCACCCGACCGGCAACCACCCGGACGCCGCATTGGCGGCGCGAGAGGTCCGGGTCGGGGAGCGTCAGATCGAGAAGAGGGCCGCGCCCGATAATGCGCATCCGGTCGGTGAGTCGCAGGCGTGCGCCGACGGCGGGACCCTCGATGCAGGTGAGGTGGAGCAGCTCGATGCCGGTGGCGAGCGGGTGTGGCAACAGCAGGCTGCCGTGGGGGAGGCGGCGCAGCGGGTCAGCCGATTCGAGCCGCCGGGTTCCGACATGCCAGTCGCCGGTCAGGCAGAGCGCGCTGCGCAGGTCGCCCCAGGTCGATCCCGCGGCCGGGGAGACGACGTGGTCGTGGCGGAGGCCGCGGTCGTCGACGACGGTTATCGCGAACTCGGGATCCGGGATGGTGCTCATTTCGCGAATGATCGTCGTTCTTGCCGATTCGTGCAGAGCACCCTGTGGATAACCAGGTTGTTCGGTCAGCAAACAGTCAAGAAAGGACAAAGAGAAGGTAAAGCCTTCGTGCAGACCGCCGTTCTGCCCCGCGGTGCGCTTTCCTTCCTACCCAGGGAACTGACTCGGAAGGGGGGTCACGAATGAACGGCATCCATGTGGTCGAGGGCGAGGTCCGCGAGCTCATCCGGCGACGCCGGCTTGACCCGACCACCGATCGCGCCAGCCTGAATACGCTGATTCACGACGTTGTGCAGGACTACGAGGAACGGTCGCTGCATGGTGGCCTGGAGCCGCTCGGTGATCGTGACGTCGCCACCCGGAACGTGCTGGACGCAGTTCTTGGCTATGGCGCTTTGCAGCCGTACCTCGATGATCCGACGATTGAAGAAATCTGGTTGAACGAACCGAGCCGGGTATTCATTGCCCGCAAGGGTGTGCCCGAGCTGACGTCGACGATCCTGACCGAGCAAGAGGTCCGCAACCTCGTCGAACGGATGCTGAAACCAAGCGGTCGGCGCGTCGATTTATCGTCGCCATTTGTCGACGCAACCCTGCCGGACGGATCGCGATTGCATGTCGCCATTCCCGATGTCACCCCCGGCCGGTGGTATGTCAACATCCGCAAGTTCGTCGCCCGGGCGCACAACCTCGATGACCTGGTCACGATGGGTTCGCTGACCCAGGTCGCCGCGCGTTTCTTGCGCGGGGCGGTGTCGGCCGGGTTGAACATCTTGGTCACCGGAGGAACTCAGGCTGGCAAAACCACGCTTCTGAACTGCCTTGCCGCAGCGATCCCACCCACCGAGCGCGTCGTCTCCTGCGAAGAGGTGTTCGAGCTGCGACTCAATCTGCGTGACTGGGCGGCGTTGCAATGCCGCCAGCCGAGTTTGGAGGGCACCGGCGAAATTCCGTTGCGCCGCCTGGTCAAGGAAGCACTGCGGATGCGACCCAGCCGGATCATCGTGGGTGAGGTGCGTCAGGAAGAGAGCCTCGACCTGTTCATAACCCAGGAATTGACTAGCGGATTGTCCCAGAGGTTGGCGGCCGCGTAGCTCGGACACCTCTCACGCGAAGAGTCGCGCGGCCGCCACGTGAGAGGAGTGAATTCCGTTGAGTACCAATCCATCCAGCGTGGCACCCGTCGCGACGGGCAGCAACGTCGGTAGTGGCAACAAGGCCGTTGTGACGCCGAGCCGCAGCAAGACCCAGCCACGCACCATCCACGACGACCGTCTGGCGGCGGCGTACCAGTCCGTCGACTCTTTGCTGACCGAGGCTGAGGACTCGGTCGTCGCGCTCGGCAAGCGAGAGGCGGAGCGGTCCGCGCTGTACGCAGAACCGGAGCGTCGCGAAGACTCGGAGTTGCGAGCGAAGTACGGGGTGCAGCAATGAGTGCCGCGCACTCGTCCGACGTGCTCGGAGTCATCGCGCAGGAGCAGCAGCGCCAGGAACTGCAAGCCCAGTTCGCCAAAGATGACCAGCGGGACGCGGAGGCGTCCGCGGACGTGCTGCGCGAGCGTGCAGCGCAGGAAACCCACCGGCTGGCCGAGCAGGCCGAGCAGATCGAGGGTCAACTTACTGGCCTGGCACACGAGGCACGCGACGTGCTGGACGACGCCAAGGCCGGGCGGATCACCAAGGACCAAGCGGTTCAGAGGCTCCGAGCGGCGCGCAAGACATACTCCGACCTTGCCGACCAGCAAGCGCAGTTGACGGCTGATCTGGCCGCTGCGAGGGGTGTCCTGGACGATCCGGCAGCCGAACGTGACCGGCTGTTGTCCAAGTACCCGGTGTTGCGGCGATGAGCGGCGAGATAGAGCCGGTACGGACAGGGTTCCGACGGAAGCTCGACGAAGCGTGGTGGGCGGATCATCCCGACGCCACGCGGTGCCACGCCAAGAACAAGACGGGTAAGCAGTGCTTTCGTCGCGCGATCAAGGGCGGGGTCGTCTGCACGCACCACGGCGGAGCGTCGGCGCACGTCAAGGCCAAGGCCGCCGAGCGCATCCTCATGGCGGCGGACGACGCAGCCAGCAAGTTGGTGCAGTGGATGAGCGATCCCAAGGTGCCGATCCAGGAACGGCGCAAGATCGCCGAGTCCCTGCTGGACCGAAGCGGGCTGGCCGGTGCGAAGGCGTCGGACATCTCCGTGACCCACAAGTTCGAGCAGACCATGGCCGCCGCTTACACGACGGTCGAGGTTGTCGATGACGGACCGGAGATCGTTGATGCCGACGTCCTCGAAGAGCCTCGACCCGACTACTCGGACAGCGACATACCCAGGTCGCCAGACGCGGACCTGACCACGTTCGGTGATCGCCTCGCGGAGGTGGCCCCGATCAACCCAAGCGCTGCCGAGATGCGGCAACGGCTGAAGGACCAGCGATGAGCGACAAGCGGTCCGAGTTCGGCGGCGACGGCGACCCGCGTCGTTACGAGGACGACTACGCCAAGGAGCGGCGGCGCATGTTCGTCGACCCGGACGAAGGCGTCGAGGTACCCCTACCCAAGAAGGAGAACGACTGATGGGCGAAAGCAACGCCGAGAAGCGGGAGCTGTTCGTGACGACGAGCTTCCCGGACGTGTCGATCGAGCACAACCCGGAGTTGCCGTGGATGGTCCTGCGGGCCAAGACGGCGGACGGCGGCCAGGTGATCGAGGTCAAGTTGCCACGAGAAGACCCCAAGTAGCCAGGACCGACGGCGGCCTCGGCCATAGTGTCCACATGCGCTATGGGTTGGTGGTCGCCGCGGTCGTTCTCGTGACAAGTGGTTGCGGAGAGTCAACGACATACGAGATCCCGTCGGCGTCGACCACGTTCGCTGACGCCGCCACTACCGCGAAAACGAAGGCGGCGTGCACGAGAGCGATCCAGAACAACGCCAAGGACAGCGTGGGCACGGTCTACATGCACACCGCGTCGGCTATCGAGTTCGACGGACAACCGGAAGGCGTCGATAACAGTGGGAAGGGTGCGGCCGAATCCATCGTGTGGGACGTGCACGTGCGTTGGCAGATCAATCCCACCGGCACGAACGAGGATCGAACTACGAGTGGCATGTATCGGTCCTGCCGCTACGACCCGTCGGACGACAGTGCGGAATTACGTACTCCGTAGCACCTCGGAGGCGAGCTGAGCATCGTTCGCGGCTGGACTGGATAACCAACCGCCAGCGTGACCGACGAGGCTCAGACGCCGCGATAGCGTCGCAGACAGAAGGACCCCGGCAGTACCAGTGCCGGGGTCCTTCGTCGTATGCGTGCGTTACGTCGTGGTCGTCTTCCGCGTGCGGCGGCTAGGCGTCTTCGGTGCCGGGGCCGGCTCGCGCTCGGCGGCCGGCTCCGGGGGAGAGTTGCGCAGCGTCGCGCAGGAGTCACACCAGTCCGCGACCGCGCCACGAGTGCCAGCGGTGCAGGCCGTCCGCAACGTGTCCGATCCGTGCTGGGTGTTGTGTTCCAGGCAGATCGTGACCCACCGCTGATCGCACTCGACTCCGGCGGTGACCGTGCGTGCGACGCGGTACTCGGTTCCCCATGGCGTCTTGCGGGTGAGGTCGACCTCCGCGGCAGCGTTGCGGGGCTTCTTGACGTGCGGCATCAGAATCGACCCCCGATCTGGAACACGCCAGACGGTGCGTAGGGCGCGTCGTGAACCGAGCCGCCCTCGGTGATCCAGACGATCGACTCGTCCTCGCAGTCCTCGCAGGAGTAGTCACCGTGCTGGTCGCACGTTGCCTCTCCCGCGAGTTCGTCGCCGGTGACGACAGCGCCGGTGTGGAACGCCAGCGGCCAGGTGGGCTGCGTCGCGAGGCGAACCTCGGCATCACCCGGTAGGTCGGCCAGCAGGTCGCGGAGTTGGTCCACGGTCATCACTTCGCCACCTTCGTCCGCATCTGGGCGAGGGCGTCGTGAGCGCGGGCGACCACGTCGGCGTCGTAGTGGGTGTGGATCAGGGCCAGCAGGTCGCGTTCCAGCCGGGCGACCTCGAAGGGGTGCGCGCCGTACGCGGCTGAGATGGTCTCGTCGATGTTCATCGGTTCCTCTCCGTCGCCGGGTACCTCCCGGCAACGAGAGCAACAGAACTAGGCGATGGCCCATGTGTAAACGCGGGAGTCGTTGCGGTGCAGCGAGTTTCGTACATCGAGCCAGGTCAGGACGTCATGCGTCCAACTTCTCCACGCAGGTCGCATCGAGTTCTTCCGGGGTGAGTTTGCGACCAACGGTTTGGCGACCGACCCAGCGTCGAAAGTCCGACGGATGGCCGCCGGCCACGGTGTAAACCACGACCATCCGTAGGTCGCCGTCATGGCAGTCGATTGCAGTCACGACCATGTTGGTTCGGTCACTCAGGCGGGCCGGGTGGTCGCCGAAGCGCGACCAGAAGTGATCGACAGTCGCGGACGTGCCGAGACCGTGGGCCACGACGTGCCAGATCTTGCGTTGGCGGAGTTTCGGCTGAGGTCCCGAGGGGTGCGGCAAGTCCACGGGCCGTTGTCGTCTCTCCTCTTCACATCTACGGGCCGATTCGTCCTGTGCAATCAACCGACGTGCTTCCGCGGTGATGCAGTCGCGCCACCACTCGACGTACTCGTCCAGGGTCGTGTCCTCCGGGAACTCGAATTGAGGCTGGCACTTGCCGGAGACGCCGTGCATGAGTGCGGGCATCCGTCGAGGCGGTTCGGGTTCCAGCGGCCCTCGCGGGTTCTCGGCAAACCATTGTCGAGCGCGACCTTTGTAGTCGCCTGCTCGGAGGATCAAGGTCATGGCAGTTCCTTTGGTGTTGGGCGGAGTGCGACACCACAGCCGGAAAAGCCAAACGCGGCGGTACCGGGCATCCGTAGTGCCGCAGTACCTCCGCGTGCGTGGCACCCACGATAGGACGTGGTGGGGTGTTCACGCCAGTGTCGTGCGTAGAAGTGGAACTTGATGTGTCCCAACGGAACTGGAGACCAGGGCCAATTGCCAGACGCTGCACTTGGTGATTCAATATTGACAGCGAACAAGACGCTGGTGAGCAGTCCAACGCAGTAGCCACCAGGAGGAAGGGCACACGGACCAAAGTTCCGTGGAGACCAGTCGCGAGGCCACGGCCACCGTCCCGCAGATCGGGGAGCGACGAAGCCAATAGGCACACGTTCGAGGGTCACCTCGATGTGCGAAGGGTTTCGTTCCGATGAAGGGACAGAGGTTCGGCGAGCAGCCAGCAGCTCGCATCATGCTCGATCAACGTTGGACCTATCCACGTTTGGCACTTGAGCTCGGCGTTACCGAGCGCCAGCTCTACTGCGCGTGCCGTGGAGTCACCACACCGTCACATGTCCTCAGGGACCGCCTGCCCGCAAAGTTGGGCAGACCGTTGACCGACCTGTTTACGGCGGAGTCACTGGCTGCGGTGCCGCAGTCAAAGGGTCCGGGCAACCGTGCGGGGGTGGCCCGATGAGTCGTGAAGAACTCAAGCAGTGGGTCGCGAACTCCCGTGCATCGCAGGGCCTCCCGCCTGTGGTCAACGACAAGACGACCCTTGCTCGCGTGGTCACCCTGATCAAGTCGGGGGGTGACAAGGCATGACCGACGTCATTGGCGAGTGGGCGGACGACCGATTCAAGGCAGCGGTCGAGCGGTCGAAGGACCCGGCGAAGCGGCCCACCCTTCGGGCGGTGTTCAACGGCGAGCGGACTGATCCCCATCGCAACGGTCCAGGGGTGCGCCACCTCGGCCAACTCGTATACGAGTTGCTGGGGAGCGTGATCGGTGACGACCCCTGGGAGGTCGCGGTGGATCCGTTTGAGTATCCAGAAGATGCGGAGCGGGCCTGGGTTTCGTGCATCGACTGTGGCCAGTGGGTTGACGCGCGCCAGGTGATGCAACTGACGATCCAGTTCGGCGCGGACGGTCAGGCGGTCCAGGCGATCATCTGTGCGGTCTGCGCATGCGTGATTGACGACGTTGACGCGATCCAAAGGAACACCCGCCGCGAGGGCATCGCGACGGGTGGCGGGACCGACGAGGTGGGTAACCGAGAAGGTGGTCCGTGTGTCTAAATCTATCGGGCACAACGAGATCCACCCGCTGACCGCAGGCGAGGTTGGGGATCAGCCAGGAACCGCCGAAGGGCTGGCATGGGCCGCGATGACGTACGCGTCGGCGGGCATGGCGGTGTTCCCTGCAGCGCGGGCGACCCAATGCCGCAAAGCACCCCACGCAATGCTCGGTGACGGGTTCTCATACCGACGCGACGACGCTCGACCTTTCGTCGGATCGACCGATCCCCAGCAGGTCGCGTCGTGGTGGGCGCAGGACAAATGGGCGAACATCGGGGTGCCGACCGGGGTGGCGAACAACCTGCTGGTCGTGGACTGCGATCGTCACCGCGTCGGACAAGACGGGCCGGGAGAGTTCGCTGAGTGGGCCGATGTGAAGGGCGTCGACCTCTCGACCGTGCCGAGAGTTCGGACTCCGACGGACGGGTTGCACTACTGGTTCCGGCTACGCGAGCGACAACGGTCGATGAACTGGCTCCCTGGCGTCGAGATCAAAGCGGATGGGGTGCTGGTGTTGGCCCCGCCGTCTTTGTGGCGTGTGAGGTTGTCCTTGAGGCGAGCTTTCAGCGATCCGCCCAACGATCCGCCCGTCGAGATCTGGCGGTCCTATCAGATCGAGGCCGGCGACCTCAGCGACCTTCCAGACGTGCCAGACGCGTTGCTGACGGCCGTTCGGTCGTTCCAGGTCGAACCCTCCATCGGTGAACGAAACGACGTCGAGACACCCCCTTTCGAGTGGTGGCTGGAACGCGGGTTCGGTCATTGGTCGGGCAGTCGGAATCGGGATTGTCTGGCGTTCGCGAGGTCGGTCCTGAATCGGACGAGTGACGAGACAGCCGTCTACGACCTCACTCGACAGGTGTGGGCAGTCACGCGGCAGCAGCCGCATCCGTTCTCGTGGCGCGAGGCGCAGAAGTGCATCCGCCAAGCCGTGTCCTACTGGGAGGCCGAGGATTGGGGGTGGCGCGGTTGAGCGACTCATGGTTGGAAGGATCCGGGTACACGCCACCGACCCACGACCAGCAGGTCAGGCGCAAGGTTGACCGGCTGCGTGTGGATGCCGAGGCGCGGGAACGGTTCCAGCGCGAGGAAGCCGCAGCGCGGCGACCGCGGCTGAATCTGACCCGGTCGAAGGAGGTCCGAAAGCAGAAGCCGCCGCCCTTCCTCATCGACTCGGTGTTGCCGCAAGGCGGGCTGTTCCAGATCTTCGGCCAGACAGGCAGCTACAAGTCGTACGTCGTCGTCGCGATGTGTGCGGCGGTCGCGAACGGGTCGGACTTCATGGGCTACCCCGTCGCGGCGTCGGGTTTGGTCGCGATGGTCCTCGGAGAAGGCGGTGCAGATGCTGGCGAGCGCATCGAGGCGTGGCTCGCGGGCAACCCTGGCCAGTCCGACGAGGATGTTGTCTACTCCGTCGAGCAGGGGCTGGACCTCATGGACGACCAGCAGGTCGAGACGATGATCGAGGACCTGCAGGCGTACGCGACCGAGCGAGGAAAGCCGTGGCGGCTGGTGGTGTTCGACACCCAGGCGGACCACATGGCATCCGGCGACGAGGACAAGGCCAAGGACTTCTCGGTCGTCAAGAAAGCGATCCAGCGGATCGGCCATGCAACCGGCGCGGCGGTCGGTCTGGTCCATCACACCGGGTGGGACACCAGCCGGGAACGCGGGTCGTCTCGTCAGCGGCAAGCGTTGGACGTCGTGATGCAGATCGAGTCGAACACCATCACCAACGTCAAGCAGAAGTTCGGGCCGGTGTTTCCTCCGATCCGGTTCGTGACCCAGCAGGTTGAGTCCGTCGGTGAACGAGGCAACTTGTTCGTTCGCCGGTCGAGCACACACGAGGACTTGGCGTCCGCAACGGAGGCGTACTCGCGGGTGACAGAGAGGTTGGTCAGCAATGGCCGCCACGTCCTGCGGGTGCTGATCGACGATCCCGGTCTGTCCCACAACAGGCTGGCCGGGGTCGCCGGGATCGGCAAGGCCACGTTGGGGCAGGTCCGAGAGTGGCTTGCGGACAACGGTTTCGTGGAGTTGCAACACGACGGGCAAGGTCGCGTGGTCGGGATGGAGGTGACCGATATCGGCCGGCAGGAAGCCAGTGCTGGTGGTTCTGGAACCGGTTGAGAACTGGTTCCAGAACCGCTCGTGACTGGTTCTGGTAGCTGGTTCTGAGCGGTTCTCTAGAGAACCGCCAGAACCAGTACCAGTAGTCGGAACCGGGGATCAATGGAGAGGGGGAGGCATGGAGAGGCGGAGGGGGCGTTTGGACGGCAACACCTCCGCAGCGGGGATCCGAAACCTACCGAGAATGCGAGAGCGAAATGAACGACTGTGTCGTTTGTGGTGAAGCAAGCCGAGGGGAGTGTCCGCGCGGTTGCGGAGCCACAGTGCACGCGACGTGCCGGAGCAGGCACACGGCCAATTGTGCTGCTCGACCTAAGCCAGCAGGAGAGTGCGTCGTGTGCGAAGAGGGCGCTTCAACACGGTGTCCGCGTGCTGGGTGCGAGGTCTACGTCCACAGCAAGTGCCGGACGGCGCACACCAAGAGTTGCACCGGCAAGCGAGTGCCACCGAAGCGACCCGCACCGCGTGCGGATGGTCCGTTGCCGAGGATGAAGAAGGCCGAGCGGGTCTACGACTGCGCGGTCTGCCACACGGTTTCGGACACGTTGAAGATCGGGGCGACCGTGCCGAGATGCCGATGGTGTGGCGTCCACGTCCACCAGAAGTGCATGAGCGTTCACGCTGGGCAGAATGCGGCGTTGCACTTGGGCGCGTTGCCGCTGTCGTTCGGCCGGATGGAGCGGGAAGCGATCGCGGCGGTTGATCCGGTGGCCGAGCAGGACGACCGGTTCGCGGTGTTCCTCTCGCTGGCGCGAGACGAACACGACGCCGTGCTAGACCTGCTGTGCGGGGACTGGCCGGAAGCGTGGCCGACGATGGACTTCTGGTTGATCGGTCAGCGGAATGGAGAGGCGTTCTCGCGGGCGTTCAGTTCGTACGGGTAGCAGCTACCGGAGCCGGTGACTACGAGGCTCAGATCGCCTCTGGACGAACGCTGTTCACCATCCCGAGGGATGGTGTTCGACAGGGCGACGAGAGCTCGATTCTGTAGCCACATGAACGTTGTGGGATACCTCAGAGTGAGTACGCAAGAGCAGGCCCGGAGTGGCCTCGGACTGGACGCGCAGCGCGACGCGATCCAGCAGGAGGCAGGTCGTCGCGGGTGGTCCGTGACGTGGGTCGTCGACGAAGGTGCGTCGGCGTCGAGCATGCGCCGTGCTGGCGTCACTCAGGCGCTGGCCATGCTGAGGCAGGGTCAAGCCGAGGCACTGGTCGTCGCCAAGCTCGACCGACTGTCGCGGTCGCTGCTCGACTTCGCCGAGACGATGAACATGGCGCGTGATCAAGGTTGGGCGTTGGTCGCGTTGGATCTCGGGATCGACACCACCACACCAGCGGGGGAGCTGGTTGCGAACGTTATGGCCGCTGTGGCGCAGTGGGAGCGTCGCGTGATCGGCGAGCGGACGAAGGACGCGTTAGCAGCAGCCAAGGCCAAGGGCGTGCATGTTGGCCGGCGTTCCACCGTTCCCTCAGACGTCCGCGAGCGGGTTCGCAACCTCCGCGCCAGCGGATATACCTACCGCCAGATCGCGGACGCTCTCAACGACGACCAGGTGCCGACAGGGCAGGGCGCGACGTGCTGGCGACCGAACGCGGTGCGATGCGTGCTGTCTCCGGGCGTACCGCTGCGTACCGTGGGCTAAGTGTGCGCAACGTTGCGCGCCTTGTCCGACACTTGCGAACTTTGTGCAATGCTGGCGATACCGGGGATGACCGCGCGGTAGCGCCATCGTCCTCCTGGACCAGCACGAAGGCCCAGATGCCTCCGGGGTATTAGTGGTACTCCGGAGCCGTCTGGGCCTCGTGTTGTTCAGTCAGGCGAACGTCACTCGATGTTGCCGCCGCCGTTCTGAATCATGCGGGCTGCGCTGTAGCAGTCGTTGTAGTTCCAGTAGGTCTCCGAACTGCACAGAATCTTGCCGTTCGTCGCACTGACACGGAACCAGTACTGACCGTTACTGCTCTGCAGGATCTTGATCGTGTGGATCATGATGAACCTTCCCGCCCGTATTCAGTTGTACCCGGTGTCCGGTGTGAACACCGGCGACCCGACCCGGGCGCCGCCGGGTCACTAGGAGTGAAGCACGGCGGGCCGACAACCGCGATGCGACACGCCGGTGCGCGCAGGTCCAACACAAAAGGTTGCGGATGTGCAATCCTGCTGCGCTTCCGCAAGTTGCCGCGTACTGGCCCGCTGAGCACGGATGTTTCGAGACAACTGGCAGGGCGCCCTGGCCGCGAGTAGGTCGTGGCTTAGTTCTTGATGACCTTGCCGCCGGGAAGCTTGGTGCCGTCGGGCAAAACTGGTTCGTCCTGCAGGTCGGGCCGGACTTGGTGCAAGAGCCATACGGTGTTGTGCACAAGCATGAAGGCGGTGGACATCGCACCGCTCGCGGCGAACAGAACGTCCTCCTCGGCGAACTCGTCGACCAAGTCAGCTTGCTCAGCGGTCGCGTGAACGAGGTTTCCGTAGACGAACGCGTTAGCGAGGTCGTTGTCCCAGGTCTCGACTTGCCAATCGGGGTCGTCTTCCCTGCCAAGGATCAGTTGCATAGACCTCGGCGGGTACTCCTTCCATGCCTTCTTCGTCGCCTTGATCCGGTCGTGCAAGGACTCGTCGGCGAAATGCTTGATCGATCCCAGAACCTTCTGGTGGTAGATGTTCTCGTCGTTGAGCGTCAGTGCGCGAATGAGGGTGACTGCGTACGCCACCTCAGCCTTCGTAGGCAGGTTGCGACCGATTCGATTCTGACCGTCCGAACGAACTTCGACGATGAGCTGCTTGCCCCACAGCAGTGCGTAGGGGTGCTGGAACAGGCGGCATGAGCGGATCTCGTCCGCCCGTCGCTTGAACGCCTTCAAGCGCTTCTCATGCATCGCGGTGACCTCGGCTTCGTCCATGGGCAACACCCTGTCACGGGAAGTCGGCGAGTTAGGTCTCGTTTGCTGCGCGAGCTTCGCGAAGCGCCCGTCGTCGAGCGATCTTCGCGGGCGACTGGAACACGTCGTGCAGGATCTCGCCCATGAACTCGAGGATCTCGTCCGCTTCCTCCGGGGTCACGGACTCGGTGAAGTCGCCATGCGCCATGTCGTTGCCGAGATGGCGGATCTCGTGGGCCGCGTCCTTGATGTGAGCGCGGATGTGGCCGTCCTTCGCGAGGCTGTCGATCTTGGTCACGAGCCGACCGGACGTGATCCCCTTCTCCTTGCACGTCGCCTCCACGACCGAGCGGGCCATGAGGACGGCGGCGCGAAACGCGTGAAAACTGCGACACTTGACTGCTTCGTCTGCCGCGCTGGCGATGTGCTCCGGGACGTCTGGGAAGTCCATGCCGGTTGCAGCTTCGGGGTACCACGTGTGATCTGATTCCTCATGAGGCCCTAGCACCAGGCTACCGTCGGTGCGGGCCAGTCCCTGGTACTCGGGCACCGCGCCGCCGGTAGCGGCGCTGGGCCACATGCAGTTGTCACAGCGGTAGAACGCAGCCAATAGGTCGCCTACCTTTGTTTTCGAAGCCGTCAGCGCCCACGGGTCGCCAAAGCGGGTCATATGGGAGGCCTGCCCGCACTTCCAACACACTCTTTTCGCCATGCGCTCAACATAAGGGAGAGCGCCGACATCCCTCGTCGTGCAGGATGTTGCCGTGGACAAGTGGTGGGTCATAGGAATTGTCATTGCGGTCGTGCTGGCGGGAGCTGGGCTCTTGGCGACGTGGTGGTGGGGCAACCGCCGCACGCGCCTCGGGATCGAAGTCTTGGTAACGAAGCTCGTCGCAGCCGACGATGTGCCGGGTCTGACCGTTACCTGGCACGGCGGGGAGATTGCAGCGCCCCACCTGACAGAGGTCACGTTCACGAATCTCGGCCCAGGCGACATTCAGCCGAGTGCGTTCGACGGAGGAGAGTGCTACGTCGCATTCACAGATGCGACGGTTGTGACTCTTCTCGGAACGACTGGGCAAGTCGCTGAGACCGACGGCACGTGGAACGTGCAGCTGACGCCAATGTTGCTGACCAGAGGGGAGTCGGCCCGCATGCGTGTTCTGTCCGCAGGTAGGGCGGTTGAGCAGGGGCGAGGAGTTCATCTGGCAGATGTGTCCGAGGCAACTCGTACTTCTGACGAAGAACGCATGTCCGGAGAGAGGTTCCAAAGGGTCGTTATAGCTGCGTCGCTGGCGAGCCTTGCGGCGGCGCTTGTTGCATCGTTCATTAGTGCCCTCACTCATAGGTAGCTACACCCGCCACTCAATCTGGACCCGCTGGTCGAGCGTGGCCTCGCGGTGACGGCGGCGACGGCGCTGGAGGCAGGTGTCGCATTCGTCCTTGAATGGCGTCAGGGTCGTCGCAACTCCCTTCGGGTGCGGTTGTACCCGGACGACGCGAACGACGCTCTGGAGGACTGCTCGACGTGCCAACGGCGGTCTCTGGTCCCAGCCGTCGCGGATCTCATCGAGCGATCCGACGATGCCAGCAGACGCCAGTTCGGTCAGGCGCGTCTCGACCGCGATGACCTCAGCGTCGATGCGCTGGCGCTGGTGGTCGAACTCGGCCTCCTCGACCCACCCCTTCACCATCGCGTTGTACGCGCGGCTTCGTTCGTTTCGCAGGTCCCGCAGCCGTTGGCGCAGGTCTCTCTCTTCCGCAGTGTCGGCGGGCGTGCCGAGCAGTTTCGTGGTCTCGTCCGATTCCAGAGCGGCGAACACGCGAGCGGTGACGTACTCCTCCAGTTGGTCGTGGTCGATGGTGACCTTGCCGCATCCACCCATGGCCTGCGAGTGGCAGATCAACCGGACGTGACTCTTGTACTTCTGCGAGATGAGCTTCTTGCCGCAGAGTCCGCAGACGGTGAGGCCACCACCCATGGCGCGCTTGCCGGTGTAGCCCGTTTCGGCGACGGGGAACTTGCGGGAGTCGTCGCGCAGCAGCCGGCCAACGCGTTCCCAATCGACCTCGGACACAAGGGGTTCCCACCCCTGCACCCGTGCTGAGGTCTGGCCGACGAGCGACGGCGACAGCAACGCGGATCGCAGCGTGACGGATCGCCAGTGCGCGCCGGTATTGGTGGTGATGCCGCGTCGGTTCCAGTCCGAGCAGATTCCGTAGAGCGTGTCACCGTTGAGGAGTCGTTCAATCGCGTCGCGCACCAGGGGAGCGCGCTGGGGGTCGATGACCGGCTTGTTCTTGCCGGTCGTCTCGTCCCGTTTCAGCAGGTAGCCAAGCGGCGGGCGCATACCGCCGTGGTACTCGCCGCGTTCAGAACGTTGCCGAGCCGCACGTTTCACTCGTTCGGAGATGACTTTCGATTCACCAGCGTCGCGGTTGGCCGCGTAGCGCGCCTGATCCTGGCCGCCGGAGGTAGACAGGTCGAAGTCGCCGGACACCATCGTGATGAACCGGACGCCGTGAGTCTCGGCAGCTTCTATGAGGTCTTCGAGCTCTCGCGGGCGACGGGTCAGCCGGGAGGTTGAGTACGCAAGAACAGTCGAGATCTCTCCGTGGCCGATCCGAGCCATCATCGCGTCGTACAGAGGGCGGGGCTTCTTGCTGAATCGGCTTGCCGACATGTCGTTTTCCTCGATGTACTCGACATCTTCGAAGGCATGCCGACGAGCCAGTTCCTCGCAGTCCTCTCGTTGCCGCGTCACGCCGTGGCTCTGTCCTTCGGCGTCACGGCTGATACGCAGGTATGCGACCACCTTGCGGTTCTCGTTCTCGTTCCCCATAGGGATACAGTTGCTGGCATTGGTCCGCTAGTCAATTGTCGCATTCTAGCCTGTTGATCGCAATGAACAGCGGACTGCCCGGTATGGCGAGCCTGCATGCCAACTCGGCGCGCGAAGCCGTCGTAAAGATGTGCACATTGCCGTTGCTAGCCGGCCCGAACGTCGGCTCGCAGTTCGTGATGCCTACAGTCGCCAGCTCGATCGACCTCATCGTCCATGTTGGTTTGGAACGCGATGGCAGTCGCTGCGTTCGTGAGATCGCGGCCGTCCCGGGTCGTTTCGAAGGCAACGTGATCGAGCTCGCGGAACTGTTCGTACGCCGTGACCGAGTGTTGGTGCGCGGTTCCGGCTTCCCGCCGCACGAGGAGCGCTTCGCACTCGCCGGCTATGACGTCGGCGAGCTCCTAGGTGACCACTCGTGATCCCGCTGGTGAGCGCCATCTTCGGGATGGGTGTCTTCTGCATCTATTGGTCGTTCTGGCCGCGGTCGGAGTCGACCCGGCAGCGGCGCCCCAGCGCGATGGACACGCTCGGCGCCGACGTACGACTCAGTGGGATTTCCGGGCTCAGAGTTCCGACGCTGCTGGCTGGCTGTGCGGGCGCGGCCCTGTTCGTGTGGCTGGTCGGCATGGCGATTACCGGTGTCTGGTCGGTTTCTCTCGCGTTCTCCCTGCTGGTTGGTTGGGCGCCGGTCGCGGCCGTCCGGGGGCGTGCGCGCCGTCGCCGGCACCATCGGCGTGAGTTGTGGCCGGACGCGGTTGACCACATTTCCTCCGCTGTACGAGCGGGGCTCGCGCTGCCCGAAGCGTTGGCCCAGTTGGCCGTACGCGGTCCGGAAGAGTTGCGCCCTGCGTTCGCGGAGTTCGCGCACGACTACCGCAGCTCCGGCAACTTCCACGTCTGCCTCGACGCCCTGAAACAGCGACTCTCCGACCCGGTCGCCGACCGGCTGGTGGAGTCTTTGCGGCTCGCCCGCGAGGTCGGCGGCACCGACCTCGGCCGACTGTTACGCACCCTGTCGACCTTCCTGCGCGATGACGCGCGCACCCGGGCGGAGTTGGAAGCTCGGCAGTCCTGGACGGTCAATGCCGCCCGATTGGCCCTGGTCGCTCCCTGGCTGGTGTTGGTCATGTTGGCGACCCGAGGCAACTCGCTGCAGGCCTACAGCTCGGGAACGGGAGTGGTCGTGCTGGCCTGCGGCGGCGCGGTGTCGTTCGTCGCCTACCGAATCATGCGACGGATCGGACAGCTGCCGACCGAGGTTCGGGTGATGGCGTGAACCCGCAACTGCTCTGGGCCGGTGCCACGATCGGCCTGCTGGTCGCCTGCGGCTTGTTACTCATCTGGCATCGGCTGCCGATGCGTCGTCGGCCGACCCTGGCCGATCGGATGGATCCCTACGTGCGCGACCACCCGCGCCCGTCCCGGTTTCTCCTGGTCTCCGGCGCGGGCCCCACCTCCGGATGGAGCGCGGTGTTGCACACCCTCGGCCGGTGGGTCGACAACGTGCTCGGCGGGAGTGTGTCCGTACGACGTCGACTGGAGCGGGCCGGCAGCGACACGTCGCTGGAGGACTTTCGCGCCGAACAGGCGTTGTGCGGCTGCATCGCGGCGGTGCTCGCTGCGCTCTGGGTGTCCACCCGGGTTGCAGCAGGCAACCAATCAGTAGCTGCCGCAGTCGTTCTCGTCTTGGTGGCCGCGGGAGCCGGGGTGATCGCCCGCGACCAGTGGTTGACCCGGGCGGCCGAGAAACGCGATCACCAGATCCTCGCCGAGTTCCCAGCGATCGCCGAACTCCTGGCGCTCGCGGTCACCGCCGGTGAAGGCGCGGCAGCCGCTTTGGAACGTGTAGCTCGGCTCTCGACCGGTGAACTGTCTGGCGAACTCACCCGCTGCCTGATCGACGCGCGAGCCGGCGCAAGCCTGCCCGAGGCATTGCAAGGCCTGGCGGACCGCACAGGACTGGCCAGTGTTTCTCGGTTCGTCGACGGTCTGGTCGTGGCGATGGAGAGAGGGACACCACTCGCCGATGTGATGCGCGCGCAAGCCCAGGACGCCCGGGATGCTGCCAAGCAGGAACTGATCGAGCTGGGCGGCCAGCGCGAGCTCGCCATGATGGTTCCCGTCGTTTTTCTAGTGCTCCCGGTCACCGTTCTTTTTGCAGTTTTCCCGGGGCTTGCGGCCCTTCGACTCACTGTTTAACCGCACCGTCTCAATCCACTCAGAAGCACGAAAGAAGGACGACATGATCACTATGCGCACCCTCCAGCAGCGGATGCTCCGACGTTTGGTCGCCGCCGGCGATCGCGAGCGTGGGGACGTTCCCGGCTGGGTTCTCATCACCCTCATGACCGCGGGCTTGGTCACCGCGCTGTGGCAGTTCGCCCAGCCGCAACTGACTTCGCTCTTCGATACCGCCATCCACTCGGTCAATGGCGGCGGAAAGTAACAGCGCCGCCGAACGAGGTTCAGCCGCAGCCGAGTTCGCGATGGTCTCGGCGTTGTTGGTGATCGTCTTCCTCGGTGCGCTGCAACTGGGCTTTGCGCTCTACGTGCGCAACAGCCTGACGGCGTACGCCGTCGAGGGCGCCCGCTACGGCGCTCGCGCCGATTCGAGTCCGGCAGCCGGTGCAGCTCGGACTCGTACCCTCATTCGGCAAGCGCTTGCCGACGGCTACGCCGACGACGTGTCGGTGACCGAGGGGAGCGCCGGTGGCGGGCGAGTGGTGATCGTACGAATTCACACCACCCTGCCGGTGCTCGGACCGTTCGGCCCACCGGGCGCGATGACTGTCACCGGACGCGCCTACGCGGAGGCGCAGTGAACCTGCAGCGACTACGGGCGCGACTCGGCGAGGGCGACCGCGGGAGTGCGGTGTTGGAGTTCCTGGTGGTCGGCATCCTGCTCACCCTGCCGATCTTTTATCTGGTGGTCACCATGGCGCGCCTTCAGTCGGCTGCCTACGCCGTGTCCGGAGCTGCTCGGGAAGCGGGCCGGATGTATGTCACCACACCCGAGGGCGACAGTGCGCCCGCGCGAGCTCAGGACGGAGCGGCCCTGGTGTTCGCCGACCATGGCGTCATCGGGCAGGTCGGGATGAGGTGCAGCGCCAACCCGTGTTTGACCCGCGGGGCGACCGTCACAGCCACGGCCGCGACCGACGTCGACCTGCCGCTGGTGCCCAGTTTCCTCAGCGCGGTGGTGCCGACCTCGATCCATCTGACCAGCAGCCACGACGAGCCGGTCGGGAAGTACCGGCGGTGAAGAAGCGCTTGCCGGCATTGAAAGAGGACCGTGAAGAGGGACGGATCCTGATCCTGGGTGCGGGTCTTTTCGCGATCCTCGGCCTGCTGATCGTGGGCGGGATCGATGTCACCGCCGTGCAACTGGCGAAGATGCGTGTCCTCGATGCGGCCGACTCAGCCGCGCTCGCCGGAGCGGACAGCGCCGACAAGGGAGCGCTTTACCGCGACGGCATCGGCCGCGGCGTGCCGTTGACCGCCGGAGGAGTGCAACAGGAAGCCACCCGTAGCCTGTCCGGTCAGCAGGTGCCGACCAATGTGACCGGCTGGCGGGTTGCGGGATCGTCGGTCGCGGGTCAGGACACCGCCGTCGTGCAGGTCGAAGCGGCTGTTCGGCCGCCGATCACCGGCGGGATGTTCTCGTTCTTCGGGTCCTCGATCACGGTGCGGGTGGAGTCGCGGGCTCACTCGCAGATCGAGCCGTGAGCCACAAAACCCGACCGGCGCGAGTCGGCCGCGGTGCGCCCGCCCACCACTGCCGTAGTCTTGCTCCTCGTGGCTGTTGATTTTCCCTCGGAAGTGAAGAACCTGCGTTCGACCATGGAGTCGGTGCGGCAGGTGATCGACGTCGATCACCTGCGCGTGCAGATCAAGCAGCTCGAGCAGGAGTCCGGCGCCCCCGACCTGTGGGACGACCCCGAGAAGGCACAGCAGGTCACCTCCCGGCTGTCGCGAGCCAACTCCGAGGTCGAGCGCATTGAGACGATGGACTCGCGCATCGATGACCTCGAAGTGCTGGTCGAGATGGGCCAAGAGGAACACGACAACGACACCATGCTCGAGGCGGAGAAGGAACTCTCCTCCCTGCAGAAGGCCGTTGGTGAGCTCGAAGTCCGCACCCTACTCAACGGCGAATACGACCAGCGCGAAGCGGTCGTGACCATCCGCGCCGGCGCCGGTGGCGTCGACGCAGCCGACTTCGCCGAGATCCTGCTGCGGATGTATCTGCGCTGGGCCGAGCGCCACGGTTACACCACGAAGGTCGTCGACACCTCGTACGCCGAAGAGGCCGGCCTGAAGTCCGTCACCTTCGAGCTGAACGAGCCCTACGCCTACGGCAACCTGTCCGTCGAGGCCGGCACCCACCGCTTGGTGCGGATCAGCCCGTTCGACAACCAGGGGCGCCGGCAGACCAGCTTCGCCGCCGTCGAGGTGGTTCCGCTGATCGAGACCACCGACTCCATCGAGATCCCGGAGAACGAGTTGAAGATTGACGTCTTCCGCTCCTCGGGCCCCGGCGGACAGAGCGTGAACACCACCGACTCGGCGGTGCGGATGACCCACATCCCCACCGGAACCGTCGTATCGATGCAGAACGAGAAGAGCCAGATCCAGAACCGCGCCGCCGCGCTGCGCGTGATGCAGTCCCGACTGCTGTTGCTGCGCCGCGAGCAGGAAGCCGCGGAGAAGAAGGAACTGGCCGGTGACATCAAGGCCAGCTGGGGTGACCAGATGCGTTCTTACGTTCTGAACCCCTACCAAATGGTCAAGGACCTGCGCACCGACTACGAAACCGGCAACCCGACCGCGGTGTTCGACGGTGACATCGACGGCTTCCTCGAAGCGGGCATCCGCTGGAAGCGCAACGCGGTCAAGCAGGCCTGACCTAGCCAAGACACGCCGGCGAGCCGGCAACAGCGAAACCACGACGAGCCGATGTGACCCCCTGATGCCACACCGGCTCGTCGTTTTCGAGATCAACGGGCGCAGTGCCCGTCGATATCGGCTTAGTGCCCGTCGATGGTCTGGGTCTGGGTGATGACTCCGCCGCGGAACCCGCCGGCGAGCGTCGAGTAGTTGCCGGTGACGGTGTTGTATTTGATCAGCCGGCTCTGGCCAGTTGTCAGATCGCCGACCGGGATCGCGAGGAACGCCCAGTTGGCGTAGCCGCCGCTCAGTTCACCCAGGGGCGCTCCGGCAAGCGGCTTGTGGCTGGTCGGTGTCACCGAGAACAACGCGCTGGGCCCAGCACCGGCCGCCAACCTTCCGACCCGCGGGTTCGTCGCCAGCACGCCGTTAATACCGTCGTCAGACAACGCACTTGTCGGAACGCTGGAGGTGTATCCGACGCGATAGACCCGGACTGTCTCGAGTTGAGCGGCGGTTTCACACGATGCGGTGAAGGACGAGGCATCCCACTGGACGCCGGGGGAGCAGTTGAACCCGGTGATGCTGGGCACCGTGCGCAGCAGTCGCCCGTCCGCGGTCGCACGAACGACCATCCCCTTTCCCTGGCGCTCGACGAACTTGGATCCGTCGCTGCTCACCGAGAGCGCCGCATCCTTGCCGACGTGCAGGACCCGCGTCGCGGTCCCGCTGGAGTTGCGCAGATACGCCAGACCGTCAGAATCGCGCCAGGTCAGCATGTTGCCGCCCGAGGTGTAGTTCGAGTGCCAGAGGCCCGGAAGGTGCAGGAACCTTGCCGTCGACGTCGCGGTATCCCAGAACGCGAAGTGAGTGCTCTGGTTGTCCGAGCCGCCAACCCAACGCACCGTGGTGATCTGCTTGCCATCGCCCGACACATCCTGCAGCGACGCGTCGTCGGACACCGCGCCGATGGTCACGCTCGACCCGGTCGCACTCACCATCCGCAGCGTGCCCTGATTGTCGTTCCAGGCGTGGGCGTGGTGGATGACGGCCGTCCAACCCGTTCCGTACGTCGGTGGTGCCGCGTTCGCGGCACCGGCCGCGGCAGTGGTGGCTCCCACGCCGGCGGCGAGAGTGGCGGTGGCAGCAAGAGTGGTCAACATGCGGTTCATGAGGGTTCCTCCGAGTTAGGCCCGGGCATATCCCCAGGCACGACCAGGACGTTAGGTGCGCTGACCGGGCGTGGGAATGGGGACAAGTCCCCATGTATCGGGAAAACCCTGAAATTCCAGCGGTGTTCGGCGTGCCGCCATGAACCCGGCAAGCGCTCGCCGTACCGTGACGTCGCAACCCTTCGCGGGGGTGCGGACCGACTCCCGACAGGCAGGCAGCAGCGCGATCCGATGATCACCTTCGACAGCGTCAGCAAGCGTTATCCGGGTCATCAGAGCCCGGCGCTGCGCGACATCACGCTCGACGTCGAACGCGGCGACTTCGTCTTCCTCATCGGAACCTCCGGTTCCGGGAAGTCGACCATGCTGCAGCTGGTCACCCGGCAGCTGGAAGCCAGCAGCGGCAGCGTGCGAGTCGCTGGCCACAACCTGAACGAGCTGCCGAACCGGCAGGTCCCCGCGCTGCGACGTGACATCGGTGTTGTCTTTCAGGACTTCCGGTTGTTGGAAGGCAAGTCGGTCGGGCAGAACGTTGCGTTCGCCCTTGAGGTGCTCGGCACCCGCCGCCACCGGATCCGGCAGATGGTGCCGGAGATCCTCGAACTCGTTGGCATCGACCATCTCGCCTCACGTCGCCCGCATGAACTCTCCGGCGGCGAGCAGCAGCGAGTCGCGATCGCCCGGGCGATGGTGAAGAAGCCGCAGATCCTGCTGGCCGACGAACCCACCGGAAACCTCGACCCCGACACCAGCACGGAGATCGTCAAGGTGCTCGATCGCATCAACAAGTCCGGCACCACCGTGGTGATGGCCACCCACGACCAGCGGATCGTCGACACATTCCGCAAACGCGTCATCGAGCTGCGCTCGGGCGAGTTGCTGCGCGACGAATCCCTGGCCGGCTACATCGCCGCCGCCGACCCCGACGCCCCGCGCGGGCGGAAGGTCGACTGAGCCAATGACACGAATTCGGTTCCTGCTCAGCGAGATTGTCGGCGGCGTGCGCCGCAACCTGTCGATGATCGTTTCGGTCATCCTGGTGACGATGGTCTCGATGTTCTTCCTCGGCCTCGGCCTGCTCGCCCAGAAGCAGGTGACGCTTGCCAAGGGTTTTTGGTACGACAAGGTCGAGGTCTCGGTCTTCCTCTGCACCAAGGACTCGGCAGCAGCGGCTTCGTGTTCGAGCGGCGCGGCAACCGCCGCGCAGACCGCGCAGGTCAAGCACGACCTGGAGAGCATGAGTCCGCTGGTGGAGCGCGTCTATTACGAGAGCCCTGACCAAGCGTTCAGCCGGTTCAAGACCCAGTTCAAGAACAGTCCGTATCTCTCGGACATCTCCGCCAGTTCCATGCCCGCCTCGTTCCGGGTGAAACTGGCCGACCCGAACCGCTACGACGAGGTGGTCGCGGCGATCGACGGATCACCAGGGGTGGAGGCGATCAGCGACCAACGCAAGGTGCTCGACACCTTCTTCAAGCTGCTGAACGTTCTGAGCGTCGCCGCGGTGTCCCTCGCCGGGCTGATGGTGGTCTGTTCCATCCTGTTGATCAGCACCACTGTGCGCCAGGTTGCCTTCTCGCGCCGACGGCAAGTCGAAATCATGCGGTTGGTCGGAGCCACCGCCACCGTGATCTATCTGCCGTTCATAGTCGAGACCGTGCTCGCCGCGGTCGTCGGAGCCGGTTTGGCCGTTGGGATCCTTTGGGCGGTGGTTCAATACGGCGTATCTGACCTGTTCAACGGTTCCGGGGGGAACGGTGACGTCATTTCCCTCATCGGCACCTCCGACGTGGTTGCGATCGCGCCCTGGCTGCTGCTGGGGGCGGCTGTGTTGTCGATGATCGTGTCGTGGTTCAGCCTGCGGCGGCAGGTCCGGGTCTGAGGAGACGATGATGCTGCGATTGTCAGGTAGGTCTTTCGGGGTCGGCGCGGATCGACGAACGGTGACGCGCGGCGTCGCTGCCGGCGCGGTGTGTCTGATGTTCTTCTCTGGCACCGCCCATGCGCTGGTCAGCGATGCCAATAACGACAAGAAGACCGCCGATGCCAAGGTCCTCAAGGCCCAGCACGACTACGACTCGACGAGTGCGGCGCTGGCTACCGCGTCGGCGAACCTGACCGCGACGAACGCCAAGGTCACGACGGCGACAGCCACGTTGCACACCAAGGAGGCAGCGCTCACCACGGCGCAGAACCACCTCAAGAGCGTCAACTCCCAGCTCAAGATCGCCCAGAGTTCGGAGGGCAAGAGTCGGCGTGAGTTGAGCTCGATTCAGACCTCGGAGAAGAACACGACCGCGCTGGTCGGTGGCATCGCCCGCCAGAGCTACATGACCGGTGGGCTGGGCAAATTCGATCTCACCCTGCAGATCCTGATCGGTCAGCAGGACCCGAGTTCGACGATGTCGCTCGCTGACATTGTCATGCGGCAGCAGAGCGGGGTCCTGACCTCGTTGTCCGGGCAGCAGGCGAGCAAGAAGGCGACGATCAGCCGGTTGAACGCGGCCACCACCCGGGTCAACACGCTCAGCGTGCAGGCCAAGTCGGCGGTCACGACGGCGACGACGGCCCGTACGGACGCAACGACAGCCCGCAATCGGCTGGTGGCGCTGCAGAAGACCCAAACCGAGCAGAAGGCGACGCTGGCGACCCAGCAGACCGCCGACCTGAAGACGCTCACCACCGAGAAGACCAACCAAGCCCGAATCGTCGGCATCCTGAAGGCTCGCGCGGCCGCGCGGGCGAAGGCGGCGAAGAAGGCGAACATGGCGATGCCCGCTGGTGGCACCCCGCGGGCGCTGAGTTCGAGCGGCAACGGCTACTTCACCCCGCCCATGTCGCCGAGTTCGATCGTGTCGGAGTTCGGGATGCGCATGAACCCGGTGGATCACGTGATGCGGTTGCACGCCGGGGTCGACTTCCCCTACGCCTGCGGCACCCCCGTACGCGCGGCGGCGGCCGGCGACGTCGTCGACGTCGCGTTCAATGACGCGGCCGGCAACTACGTCACCATCGACCACGGATTCGTCCACGGCACCAACCTCGCCACGATGTACGAACACCTCAGCCGGTTCGTGGTGCGCGGCGGCCACGTCTCCAAGGGCCAGTTGATCGGCTACTCCGGCACCACCGGTCGGTCGACCGGCTGCCACCTGCACTGGACCGTCATGCAAGACGGTGTGCCGATCAACCCGCGCAACTGGATCGGCTGACCACGACTCGATTGGTCAGTTCGGACTGATCCGCAAGATTGCGTCGTCGCTGCCGTTGCTGGTCGAGACATACAGAGCCCCGTCGGGGCCTTGGCGCGCGGCGCGCAAGCGACCGTACGGGCCGTTGGTCTGTGGCGGCACTTCGACTCGGGTGGGTCGACCGTCCGGGCCGGGCGTCAGCAGCAGCAACTTCGCGCCCTTCAATGCGGTGACCACGAACGCGCCGTTCCAGCGACCCCAGGCGGCGCCCTGCAGGGTTGTGATCGCGCAGATCGCCTGTGTGGTGCTGCCCGATGACCAGAGCGCGGAGCGGGCCTGCGGGAAGCGGGTCAGGTCGGTCATCGAGACCGATTCGTCGTAGTCCCGCCGGCTGCTGCCGCGCGAGGGATCCCAGCCGAAGTTGATCCCGCGGCCGTCGAGGTTCACCTCGTCGTTGTTGTCTGGTCCGTGTTCGGCGGAGACGACCTTGCCCTGCCACGTCGTCAGCCCCTGCACGTTGCGGTGGCCGTAGGACCACACGTAGCGCTCGTTGTGGTTGGCAGCGGTGGCGTACGGGTTGTCGGGCATCGGTTCGCCGGTGAGGGCATTGAGCCGCAGAATCTTCCCGCCGAGGCTGGTGAGGTCCTGTGGGACCCGCGCCGAGGCGGTGTCGCCTGTTCCGACATAAAGGGCTCCGTCGGGGCCGATGAGCAGGCGGCAACCAGAGTGACGGCCGCTGTCGGACAACGGGATTCCGGTCAGTAACGGGCGATCCACAGTGGCCGACGAGCCGTCGGCGGCCAACCGCCAACGTACGACACGAATGTCGCCGGCCGCTGCGCCACCCTGCCAGGTCTGGCAGGTCAAAAACTCCCGGCTGGTGGTGAAGTCGGGGGAGAGGATCAGTCCCATCAGGCCGCCTTCGCCGCGCGCGCGAACCTCGCTCAGATCGGCGCGCACGGTGTGGGCTGTTCCAGAACCGGCGGGCACGATCCGCAGCCGCCCCGAGCGTTCGCTGACCAGCATGCTCCGGTCGGGCAGGAAGGCGATGTCCCACGGATTGTCGAGGCCGCGGACCACCTCGGTGACCTGAAGGTGTGGGGTGCCGGTGTCGGCAGCTGAGGACATGAGCGGTGTTGAGGTGGCGGAGGTGGTTTTTTCGATGGCAGTCGGGGTCGAGCAGCCAGCGACAAGCCCGGCGAGCAGCACCCATCCGGTGACCTGCCCGCCGCGCATGGTGGCCTAGCGGCGTCCGCGCTTGAAGGAGTCCGACACTGCGCGCGCCGCCTCCCGGTTGTCCTGCTTCTCGCGGAGCGTCTCGCGCTTGTCGTGGAGCTTCTTACCGCGGGCGAGGCCGATTTCGACCTTGGCTCGACCGTCGAGGAAATAGAGCGAGAGCGGGATGAGCGTCTGGCCGGACTCCTGCGACTTGCTGATCAGCTTGGCCATCTCGTGGCGGTGCAGCAGCAGCTTGCGGCGCCGCTTGGCCGAGTGGTTGGTCCAGGTGCCCTGGAGATACTCGGGGATGTGGACGTTCTCCAGCCACAACTCGCCACTGCGTTCGCTGGCGAAACCGTCGGTGAGGTTCGCCCGGCCCATCCGCAGGCTCTTGACCTCGGTGCCCATCAAAACCAAGCCCGCCTCGACCGTCTCCTCAATGAAGTAGTCGTGACGCGCTTTTTTGTTGTTGGCAATGATCTTCTTGCCGGACTCGCGGGGCATGCCGTCCAGGATACGGGGCCGCGACACAAGACGGCTCGCGGATTTCCGAACGGTCGGGGGATCAGTCGTTCTTGCGCGCCAAACGCCACTGGGTGATGGCCGCGAAAATGGCACTCAACACCAGCAACATCACCAACGCCAGCAGCCAGGTGAGCAAGTTGTGATCCCACAGCGGGTCGGCAACGCTCGAGCGCGACGCGGTATAGCGGGGGTCGTCGGGCAGCATGCCCTTCATGTCGGTGACGGAGGCGGCGGCCGCATAGCCCCAACGTCCGGGCGTGAACCAGCTCAGCTGCTCCAGGCCGGGGCGCCCGTCAACGGCGAACAAGCCGCCACACAACACCATCTGGGCCATGATCGACACCACCAGCAGCGGCATCACCTGCTCCGAGGTCGACACGAAACTCGACATCAGAAGCCCGAGAGCCACCGCGGCGAAGCAGGTGAACCAGGTTCCGATGATCAGTTCGGTGGTCGGCGATCCCAGCAGCACCGCATCGGTGGGTCCGCTCTTGGCGAGGGTGACCAGCAACACCAGCACGACCGATTGGATCAGGGTCAGCAGCCCGAAGATGGTCAGCTTTCCCCAGAGGTAGGCCGCGGGGGAGAGCCCGACAGCCTTCTCCCGTTGGTAGATCGCGCGCTCGCCCACCAGTTCGCGCACGCTCGCGGCGGTGCCCATGAACAGGGCTCCCACGATGACGACGACCAGCAGCGTCATCGGTTCGCTGAGCCGAACGATCGCGCCGGGGGCCGGGAAGGCCAACCCGTTCTCGCCGGGAACGACCATTGCCAATACCGCCAGGGCCACCGGCAGCAGCAACATGAAGGCCGCATATCCGCGGTCGGCGAGGATCACCCGCAGGTGACGACGGGCGAGCGTGGACAACTGAGAGGGGATCGACTGTTGGCGCGGGGGTTTCTCCAGCGGCTGAGCAGCCGGTCGGGGCGCGCGCAATGGCGCCTCGATCTGTTCGGCTTCCAGCGGCGAGGCCTTGAATCGCTGTTGCGCGCCCTCGGGGTCGCGAGCAACGGAGGTGAAGACATCGGCGTGATCGCTGAGACCGAAGAAGGGCAACAGCTTCTCCGGTGGGCCGAAGTAGGCGACCTTGCCGCCCGGGCCGAGTAGGAGCACCTTGTCGCAGACTCCGAGGTTGGCGACGGAATGGGTGATGACCACGACCGTACGGCCGCCGTCGGCGAGTCCGCGCAGCGTCTGCATGACCTGTTTGTCTAGACCCGGGTCAAGGCCTGAGGTGGGTTCGTCCAGGAAGAGCAGGGACGGGCGGGTGAGCAACTCCAGGGCCACCGAGGTGCGCTTGCGCTGGCCACCGGACAGCTTGTCGACGCGGGTGCCGGCGTGGGGGGTGAGGTCGAGTTCGGCCATCACCTCATCGACCCGTTGGTCGCGCAGGTGCTTGTCGAGGTCGTCCGGGAAGCGCAGCTCCGCGGCGAACCGCAGCGCCTGACGGACGGTCAACTGGCGGTGCACCACATCGTCCTGGGGGACGACGCCGATGCGGTGGCGTAGGTCATCGAAGTTCTCGTAGAGGTCTCGGCCGTCGTAGTAGACCTCGCCGGTGGTCGCGCGCTGCGAACCGGTCAGCGCCTTCAGCAGGGTCGACTTGCCGGCTCCGGAAGGGCCGATCACCGCCAGCAGGTTCGAACCTTCGAGCGCAAACGAGATGTCGTCGAGCAACTTCTTGCCGTTGTCGAGCTGGAAGGTCAGGTGGTTGGCGACGAAGTTGACGTCACCTTCGTCGATGCTGGCGACTAGTTCGCCATGCAGAACCGTGAAGCGGGAGTGGCCGACCGCGAGCAGGTCGCCTTCGCCCAGGCGACCGCGGTCGATCCGACGACCGTTGATGTAGGTCCCGTTGCGGGAGCTGAGGTCGACGACCTCGAAGCCGCCGGGGGCTGGCGATAGGCGCGCGTGTTGCCGAGAGACCAGCAGGTCGTCGACGACGACCTTGTTCTCCAAGCCGCGACCGACGGTGAAGGGTGCGGCGGCCTGACCTTGCTGCTGGACCAGCTGCGGGCGGGCACCGGTGAGTGCGGTGTTGCCGCTCGGTGCACCAACCGGTTGCATGGCTCGTTCCAACTCGTAGCGGTCGAAGACGACGCCGGTGTGGGTGGGAACGCGCGGCACCGACGCGGCGGCCGGAAGCCGGCGGGGCAGTGGCCCACTGGTCTGTCGGTTCACCGCAGCGACCGGCTGGGAGGCCGGGCGGCTCGTCGAGTTCCCCTGTGGCAGTGGACCGCTCGGACCACTACCGCGTTTCTGGGGGAGCGGGCCCGAGGCCGATCGGGAGGGTGCGCCGGTGGCGGACGACGGGTTCGACGTACGGTCCGGGCTGCCGCCGGGAGCGGTTGGCGCCTGGCGCAGGACGACACCCAACGGCATCGCGTCGGGTCCGCCGAGCTGGATCCGCCCGCCTGGTCCCACGAGCGTCGGGCCGGAAATCCGTCGCCCGTCCACGAAGGTGCCGTTCGACGAACCGAGATCGGAGACCTCGATCTGCTCACCCCGACGGTGCAACTGCGCGTGGCGCCGCGACGCACCGGCATCGGTGATCATCAGGTCGTTCTCTCGGCCGCGGCCGATGGTCAGGATCTCGTTGTTCTGAATGCGGCGCAGGTTTTCGCCGTACGAAATACGCAGGTCGCTCACGACCCGTCCCCCTTTGTGCTCGTGCGGGTGCGGTCAGCGGCGCTCAGATCGTCACGAGCCATCCATCGCGGACCTCGAAGGTCGTCGCGCCGACCCCGATGCGGTCTCCCTCTTCGAGGTGCGCGCGGTCGACTCGCTGGCCGTTGACGTAGGTGCCGTTCCGGCTGCCGAGGTCTTCCAGCAGCAGGCCCTGGTCGTCCGCGGTGATCCGAATGTGTTTGCGGGACACCAACATGTCGTCCAACACGATCGAGTTCTCGCGCCCGCGGCCAATGCTCAGCGCGTCCTCGTCGGAGGCCGGCTCGGCCGACGACGGTGCGTCGTTCTGCGGCGGTGCGGGAATGGCGTCACCCTGCGCCGGGTCCTCGGCCATCGGTGAGTCGGCGTTCTGCGCGTGGTGGGCGGCCCACGCGTCCTGGGCACCCTGCGGGTCCTGGCCACCCTGCGCCGGGGCGATGGTCTCCTCGCGCGGGCGGGCGTAGGGGTCGTACGCCGTCGAGGACTGGCTGCCCTGCGCCGGAGCTCCGGCAGGCCCGCCGGCGTAAGGCGCCGGAGGTGCGGCCGGGGCGGCAGGCGCCTGCCGGTCGGCCCACGAGGAGCCGGAGTTGCCCTCGTCAGACCACGAGGTGGCGGGCGCGTTGCGATCCTGGTCGGCGTACGGCGACGGCGCGTTCTGTTGCTGCGGCTCGGCGTAGGGCGATGCGGTGTGCGGCGCCGGGGCGTTCTGCTGCGACGTCTGCGTCGAAGGGGCCAGGTCACCGTTGCGGTCGGTCCAGTCGCGGTGGACCTCCTCGGCGGTGTCGGCAGCGCCGGGCTTGACCCAGGGATCCTGCGGCGCAGCTGGCGCAGCGACATCGTCGGTGGGCCGCGCCGCCTCGGGTGCGGCCGGCGACGTCGACGCGGCAGCCGGGGCGGACGGGGCCCACTGCGCGGGCGCGTCGGGAGCACTCGCGGACGAGTCATCGGTTGAGGAGGTTGCCCATGCGGTCGACAGCGACGACGCGGGTGGCTGCGGAGCAGCGGGTTCAGCGGCTGCCGGCTCGGCGGAGAACGCACCGGGCCCCTGCCAGGCCGGCGTCGTGGCGGGCGCGTCGGAGTGCCACACGATCTGTGCGGGGGAGGCCCCTTGCGGGTGGGTGTACCGAGGATCGTTTTCGTTGCTCATCAGGTCTCCGACGTCATCGAGGCGGTGCATGGTTGCCCGGAGCTCCCGATCAGGCCCTCCGAACCGCCATCAGGTTACCGGGCGGCACGCGCTGACCTGCCACTTCGTCGGCAGAAGGTCGCGACAGAAGCACAAGGGTGCCGACGTAGTGTTGCGCCCATGTCGACGGACTTCCCGATCCACGACCACACGCTGCCCAACGGCTTGCGCGTCGTGGTCAGCCCAGACCCGAGCGTGCCGATCGTTGCCGTGAACCTGTGGGTCGGTGTTGGCTCGCGCCACGAACGCCCCGGCCGTACGGGGTTGGCCCACCTGTTCGAGCACCTCATGTTCCAGGGCTCACGCAACGTCGCCGAAGGCGAACACATGCAGGTGTTGATGGCTCACGGCGCACGCCTGAACGCGACCACCTGGTTCGACCGCACGAACTACTTCGAGACGGTGCCTAGCGGAGTGCTGGAGTTGGCGCTCTGGATGGAGGCGGACCGCCACGGTCACCTGCTCGATGCGATCAACCAGACCTGCTTGGACAACCAGCGTGCAGTGGTCAAGGAGGAGAAGCAGCAGCGCTACGACAACCGCCCGTACGGTCACGCGCTCGATGACGTCTACGCCCATCTTTTCCCCGAGACGCACCCCTATCACCACTCGACGATCGGCTCGATGGCCGATCTCGACGCGGCGACGCTGGAGGACGTTCACGACTTTTTCCGGCGCCACTACGGCCCGAACAACACGGTGCTGACCCTGGTCGGCGATGTCACGGCCGATGACGGCGTGGCTCTGGCGCAGAAGTACTTCGGCGATCTGCCGCGGGTCGACGTTGCGCCGACCCCGCTGAGTGATCCGCTGCCGCCGTTGACCGAGCCGGTCCGCTTCGAACGCACCGGCGATGTGCCCGACGACCGGCTCTACATCGCCTTCCGGCTGCCGCCGGACCACACCCGTGACTTCATGGTCGCCGAGGCCGCCTTTGACGTATTGGCCGGACTAGCGATCTCGCGTCTCTATCGCCGGGCCGTCCGGGTCGAGGAGATCGCGACGTCGATCTCCCGGTCGGTGATGGGTCTGGCAGACGGCGTCTCGCTCGGGATGCTGATCGCCGAACCGGCGGAAGAACACGACATCGCCGAGGTCGAGGCGGTGATCTGCGAAGAGTTGCAGCGCCTCGCTCAGGAGCCGCCGGACGAGGCTGAAATGGAAGCGATGTTCGCCGATCTCGAGCGCGGATGGCTGCAGGCGCTGGCCAACCATGACGAGCGGGCCGACACCATCGCCCACTACGCCTGCCTCTACGACGACCCGGACTACCTCAACCGCTACCTCGACGAAGCCCGCGACATCAGCCCCCAGGAGATCTCGGCGTTCGCCGGGCAGTGGCTCGACCCGCGGTCCCGCGTGGCCGTGGTCCACCGGAACGGAGACCCCGCATGAGCGACGCAACCTTGACCCGCCCCTCCGTACGACCTGCCCCCGCCTGGTCGTTCCCGGCCCACCACGACCACACACTCAGCAACGGGCTCCGGGTCGCGATCTTCGAACTGCCGGGGCAACACGTCACGTCCACCCGGTTGAACCTGCCGGTGCCGATGTCGGCGGAGCCGGCCGGCCGCGAGGGCGTGGCGACGCTGGTCTCGCGAACGATGGACGAAGGCACCAGCACCCACACCGCCGATGAGATGGCCGAGCTCTTCGAGCGCGGCGGTATCGGTCTGCAGGCCGGAGTCTCGGTGCACGGCATCTGGGTCGATCTGGAAGCCACGGCGCGCAACGCTGACCGGGCCTGGGAGCTCGCCCGCGAATGTCTCGCGGAGCCAGCATTCCCGGAGTCGGAGGTCAATCGCCATCGGGCGCAACGGCTTTCGCAGATCGATCACGATCTGGCGGACCCTGGGTATCGAGCAACGCTGGAGTTCGTCCGCACGTTCTACACGCCGGAATCCCGATCCGCCCGGCCGCTGAGCGGATCGCGTGAGAACGTCGCTGCCCTGACCCGGGAGGATCTGGTCGAGTTCCACCGCCAGTGGATCCGTCCCGATGGCGCCTACCTGGTCGTGGCCGGCGACGTTGACGCCCAGCGCACGATCGAGGCGCTCGAGAGCAACTTCGGCAGCTGGAAGGTCGAAAGTCCGCGACCGGTTCCCACCACCGCGGGCCAGGACGTCCCGTCCGCCGAACGCGGCCGGGTCGTGTTCGTCGACCGCCCCGGTTCGGTGCAGACCGAACTGCATCTGGGCTGGGTCGGCCCGGCGCGAGTCGATGGCGCCCAGTGGGCTCCCCAACCGGTGTTGTCCTACGTCGTCGGTGGAACGCCGCACGCCCGTATCGACCGGGTCCTGCGTGAGGAGAAGGGCTACACCTACGGAATGCGGGGCAGCTTCCGCCCGCGCTCGGAGTTCGGGCAGTTCGTGGTCTCCGGTTCGGTGCGCGGCGACGCCACCGCGGCGGCCCTGTCAGACCTGACCGAGATCTTCGCGAAGGCCAACGAGGGCTTCACCGCCCAGGAGGTCAAGGAAGGCGTCGACTTCCTGTCGATGACCGCGCCGGCCCGCTATGCGACCGCCGATCAGGTGGCCGACGAGGCCGCAGCCCTGCAGTTCGCCGGGCTCGACACCGGCTTCGTCACCGACTACCTCGCGGCCCTTCGTACGGTCGAAGTCGAGCAGGTTGACGAGGCGTGGCGTCAGTGGTCGAGCGAGCCGCGCACGATCGTGTTGGTCGGCGACGCGTCCGCCCACGCGGACTCAGTCGCGGCGCTGGGGTTGGGCGACCTGACCGTCCTGTGACGTCACCTCGCCCAGTCGGGCGAGAACCTCGTCGTGCAGAAGTCCGTTGCTGCTCAACGCGTTTCCGCTCCAGCAACCGGGTTGGCCGTCGAGGCCGGTGAACCTGCCGCCGGCCTCGGTCACGATCGGGGCGAGCGCAGCCATGTCGTGCACCGCGAGCTCCGGTTCGGGCGCGATGTCGACGGCGCCCTCCGCGACCAGCACGTGGGACCAGAAGTCGCCATAGGCGCGGCTGCGCCACACGTCGTCCATCAGTTGCACCATTTCGGCGCGCTTGCCGCGCGCGTCCCAGTCGCGCACATTCGCGTAGGACAGCGAGGCGTCTTCAATGCGAGACACCTTCGACACCGAGATCCGTCGGGCGCCGGACAAGTTTCGTCCGGTCCACGCGCCGGTGCCCTGACCGGCCCACCAGCGGCGACCGAGGGCGGGCGCGGCGACCAGGCCGACGACCGGGACCCCGTCGTCGACCAGCGCGATGAGGGTCGCCCAGACTGGCAACCCGCGTACGAAATTCTTGGTTCCATCGATCGGATCGACGATCCAGCGGCGTGGGCTGCTGCCCTCTAAACCGCGTTCCTCACCCTGCACCGCGTCGCGGGGGCGCGCCCGCTTCAACTGGCCACGGATGATGTCTTCCGCGGTGAAGTCGGCGTCGCTGACCGGAGTGAGGTCGGGTTTGGTCTCCACCACCAGATCGGCGGCCTGAAACCGGCCCATCGTGGTCGGCTCGACAGCGTCGGCGATGACATGGGCGATTCGGACGTCGTCGGCGTAAGTCACTCCCGCACCGTAGCGGCAGAGGGGGGAAGGGCCCCGCAGGTTCGCCCCTGCAGGATTGGCGGCGAGGTGGTAGCCGTCTCAGTCCGTGGCTGGCGCTCGCTCGATCAGGGGGTCCGGTTCCAACGGAGGCAGCGGAATGCGGGGGACACCGACGATCAACACCTGTTCCAGATCGGCGGCGAGCTGCGACGCATCGACCAACGAGGTGCTGACCGGCGGAAGATCGGTGATCAACCCGCGCAGCGCGGTGGCCATCGCGGCGGCGTTGACATGTTTGTTCGGGTTGCGGATCCAACACGCCGCAAGAACCGTGTAGGACATCGCGTTCACGACCGCCTCGACGGCCGACCAATTGCCCAGCAGCCGGTTCTTGTCCTGCTGGGCGATCCGCAGAATGTGGCCGGCCTGCAGTTGTTCGTAGGCCAGGTCGCGCCGCGCCCGGAAACCCTCCGGTCCCGTGTGTTCGTCGCGCGCGATCAGTTCCAGCACGCGAGCGTTGGCCCGGAGCGTGCGCCGAAACTGCCTGCGTACGAGGGCAATGGGGGCCCGCCGGTCCGTCACCCACATCACGATCACCGACACCGCGACGCCGATCAGCGTGTCGACCACGCGTTCCTGCACCAATTGGCCCAGCGACAAGGCGGAGCCGTTGCTGCTGGTGACCAGCAGCGCCATCGGCGTGACGAAGAAGGCGCCAAGCGCGTAGTTGCGCACCACCGTCCACTGCACCATGAACACCAGCGCGATCGCGATGACGAACACCGCGTTGAGCGATGGATCGAGCGCGTGCAGACCTGCGAAGGCGACGACACCAGCGAGTGTGCCGATCATGCGGTGGAGAGCTCGGTGGGTCAGCGAGAGCCGATCGGCGCCCATCGACATCACTAGCGCGGTGGTCATCACCGCCCAGAACGGGTGGTGCAGGCGCAGGCCGTACGACGTGATGCAGGTCAGCGCGATCGCGATCCCGATCCGTCGGGCCGCCAGCCAGGGCAGGGATCGCGGCGACAGCCCCCAGCGCACCAGATAAGAAACGGGGGGAGTGCCGAGGTAGCGGCGCTGCGCCATGGACTCGACCTCGACCACCGCGCCAGGCATCGAGTCCGAGGCGATACGGGAAATGATCGAGAAGTGCAGTCGGCGTAGTTCGAGCAGCAGGCTGCGCCACTCGCGGCGTCGCGGATTGCGGCCCGCTGCGTTCTCCAGCGTCATGCTCGCGCTCAGCACTGCGGCGTAGGCGGCGTCGCGTTGCGTGGCCCGGTCGATCAACGGGGAGTGGTCGTCGGCGTAGATCCGGTCGAGTTCCTTGACCTTCTCGGCCGCAGTCTCGACCGCCTTTTCCTCGGCCGTCTCCTTGGTTCGGGGATGGAGCAGCAGGCTTATCGTGCAGCCGACGATGCAGCCCAAGGCCGAGACCCCGAGCACGTCCCACCGCGCCACCCCGCGCGTCGACAGATAGGAGGCGATCGCCGGGCCGATGATCAGGAAGATGGGGCCGGGCGGGTCGGCGACGACCGCGTTGTAGCCGAGAACCGTGACTATGGCGATCGTCGTCAGCAGCAACGACAGCAGAACCGGCTCGTTGCCGACGAGCACTGCCAGCCCACACCCAACCAGGTAGACGGCGTCCATCCAGGCCAGGATCTGCAGCCGGGAACGCCAGGGCCGGTTGGGCACGGAGTTGCCGATGAACGAGCCGGTGATGCCTAGCAGTGCAAGGCTTTTGCCGAAGATGAGCCCCACGACCACCACGGTGATCGCGGTCATGATCGTGGCGCGCAGGGCAGCTTTCCACCGGCCCGGGGACGACTTGATCTCGGTGAAGGTCGTCAGCTGGTCGCCAATGGCGGATCTGCCCAGATCCACGGTCAGTCCTCGTCGATGACCCCGGCGCGGGATCGCAGCAGCCGACGCAGGGACTCCAATCGGGCGGCGCCCGACGGGCCTGCGTGACCGTCGGCGACCCAAGCATCGAGGGCGCATTCGGGTTCGTCGTGCGTGCAACCACGGGGGCAGTCGTCGGTGCCGGCGGCGAGGTCGGGGAAGTGACCGATGAACGAGTTCGGGTCGACGTGGGCCAGCCCGAAGGAGCGCACGCCAGGGGTGTCGATCACCCATCCACCGTCGGGAAGTTCGAGGGCCACCGCAGAAGTGGAGGTGTGGCGACCTCGACCGGTGACCGCGTTGACGTGGCCGACGCTGCGCGTGGTGCCCGGCACCAATTGGTTCACCAGCGTCGATTTGCCGACACCGGAGTGACCGACCAAGACCGTGCTGTGGTCGGTGATCGCCGCGGCGAGGTCGTCGAGACCCTCGATGCTGCCGTCGGGTCGTACGAAGGTGACGACGTGATCGAGATCCAGACCGGCGTAGTTGGCCAGGAAGGGCGCCGGGTCGGCCAGGTCGGCCTTGGTGAGCACCAAGAGGGGACTCATGCCCGCGTCGTAGCAGGCCACCAGACAACGATCGACCATCCGGGTGCGCGGCTGCGGGTCGGCCAGGGCCGTCACGATGGCGAGCCGATCGGCATTGGCCACCAGGACCCGCTCCACCGGGTCGGTGTCGTCGGCTGTTCGGCGTAGGAAAGTGGTGCGCGGCTCGATGCGTACGATCCGGGCCAGGCTGCCCGCCACGCCGGAGGTGTCGCCCACCAGGCCGACGCGGTCGCCGACGACCACCGGACTGCGGCGCAGTTCGCGCGCCCGCATCGCGATCACCGGCTGTTCGCCCACCAAGCAGGTCCAGCGGCCGCGGTCGACCCCGGTGACCTGACCGATCACCGCGTCGTTGTGACTGGGGCGATCCTTGGTGCGGGGACGGGAGCCGCGCTTGTTCGGGCGTACCCCGATCCGGGAGTCATCGTCCTCATATTTGCTGCCGCCCATGTCTCAATCACCCGTTGTCGAGCATCCGGCGCCACAGCGCGGTGAACTCGGGCAGGGTCTTGGCGACGGTGGCGACATCCTCGACAATGACGCCAGGAACGCGGAGACCGATGACGGCAGCCGCCATCACCATCCGGTGGTCGCCGTAGGTGTGGAAGGTTCCGGCATGCAGCGGCGCGGGGGTGATGCGCAGCCCGTCCTCGGTCTCAACGACGTTGCCGCCCAGCGCGTTGAGCTCGGTGGCGAGCGCCGCGAGGCGATCAGTTTCGTGGAAGCGCAGGTGGGCGATGCCGCGCAGCCGGCTCGGGGAGTCGGCCAACGCCGCCAATGCCGCCACCACCGGGGTCAGCTCGCCAACGTCGTGCAGGTCAAGGTCGACGCCACCGAGTTCGCCGGTTCCGCTCACGGTGAGCCCTCCGCGATCGAGGCGTACGTCGGCGCCGACCATGTCGAGAATGTCGCGCAGCGCATCGCCCGGCTGGGTGGTGGTCTGCGGCCATCCCGGGACGCGGGTGCTGCCACCCACCACCAGCGCCGCAGCCAGGAAGGGCGCCGCATTCGAAAGGTCGGGTTCGACCTCAACTTCAAGGGCAGAGATTTCCGACGGTTCGACCCGCCAGGTGTTCACGTCGCCGTCGTCGACCACCACGCCGGAGTCGCGCAGGACCTCGACGGTCATCGCGATATGGGGCAGTGACGGGAGCGGCTTGCCGTCGTGAACGACGGTGACACCCTGCTCGAATCGAGCGCCGGCCAACAGCAGGGCAGACACGAACTGCGAGGAGCTTGATGCATCCAGGAGCACCTTGCCGCCGCGAATGCCGCCCTTGCCGTGAACGGTGAAGGGGAGCGCGTCGCTGCCGTCGCTGCTGATGTCGGCCCCTAGGTCGCGCAATCCCTGCAGCACAGGAGCCATCGGGCGGTTGCGGGCGTGGGCGTCGCCGTCGAACCGGACGTCACCGGTGGCCAGGGCAGCAACTGGCGGGACAAAGCGCATGACGGTGCCTGCCAGTCCGCAGTCGACGTCAGCCGGTCCGCGCAGCGCGGCAGGTTCGACCAGCCAACTCGGCTCGCCATCGACCTGCTCCTGCTCAACCACTGTCCCCAACGACCGCAGCGCACCCGCCATCAGGGTGGTGTCGCGTGACACCAGTGGACGGGTCAGCCGGGAGGTGTCGCTGGCAAGAGCCGCCAGCACCGCATAGCGGTTGGTCAGGCTCTTGGACCCGGGCACCAGCACGGTGGCGTCGAGCGGGCTCTGGGCTGTGGGCGCCGGCCAGTCGCCGGTCGGACTGTGAGATTCCATCGATGCCTACGGTAGTGGTCGACGCCGACCACCGCGGTGCGTAGCCTCCTAGGGTCAGAGCATGTGTGGTCGTTACGCGGCGAGTTTCAGTCCGGATGATCTCCGCGACGAGTTCGAGGTCGAGGAGGACCGGCTGGCCGAACACGCCCGGTCAGTGCTGGTGAACCCGCAAGATCCGCCGGCCGGAGCGCCCGATTGGAATGTCGCGCCGACCAAGCAAGCGCCGGTGGTGCTCAGCCGGGCGCCGCGCGATCAACCGGACGCCGAGCCAACCCGCCAGCTGCGACTGCTCACCTGGGGGCTCGTTCCGTCGTGGTCGAAGGACACCAAGGTGGGGCTGCGGATGATCAATGCCCGCGCGGAGACGCTGCTCGACAAGGGGGCGTTCGCGAAGGCGGCGGTGAGTCGGCGGTGCCTTGTTCCGGCCGATGGATGGTACGAGTGGCAGCAGAGTCCGACCGTCCGCGACGCGAAGGGAAAGCCACGCAAGCAGCATTTCTTCATCCGCCGCGATGACGGCGGGCTCTGCGCGTTCGCCGGCGTCTACGAGTTCTGGCGGGATCGCAGCCGGGCCGACGACGATCCCGATGCGTGGCTCACGACGTACGCCATCATCACCACGGCCGCCGAACCGGGGCTTGACCGCATCCACGATCGGCAGCCGGTGGTGCTGGAGCGTGCCGACTTCGCCGCCTGGCTCGACCCGCGGATGCAAGACCCAGACGAGGTACGGGCCCTGCTCGCGCCGCCGGGTGACGGCCGCTTTGTCGGGTGGCCGGTCTCCGCGGCGGTGGGTGCTGGCCGCAACAACGGCGAGCAGTTGACCTTGCCGATCGACCCCGCGCAGTTGCGCGGCGTCGTCGATCCGAGCACCGGCGAGGTGATCGGCGAATGATCGACGCCAAGGAGCAACACGCAGAGATCCGCGAGATCGACACCCCCGGAGGTCCGGCGCGGGCCCACATCGTCGGGCCAGATCAGCCCATCGGCACCCTCGTTCTTACCCACGGCGCCGGTGGCGGCATCGAGGCCTCCGACCTGGTGGCGCTCGCGGCGATGGTCGACGACGGCTGGCGTTATGTGCGGGTAGAGATGCCCTGGCGGGTCGCCGGCAAACGAGTCGCGTCACCACCGGCGAGCCTGGACAAAGCGTGGCTGCCGATCCTGGCCGACTTGGCCGACGTGGTGGTGGGCCCGCTGGTCGTCGGTGGCCGATCGGCGGGCGCGCGAGTGGCTTGTCGTACCGCTGCCGCAGTTGGTGCCGATGCGGTGCTGGCGCTGTCGTTCCCGTTACGTCCGCCCGGCAAACCGCCGGAGAAAACCCGTGCGCCGGAGGCGATGCTGGTGCTCGACGCGGGTCGGCCGCTGTTGGTGGTGCAGGGGGAGAGCGATCCGTTCGGGAGTCCGGCCGCCGTACGCGCGCAGTTGGGTCCGCGGGCTCGTGTCGTGGGCTGTCGTGGCACCCATTCCTTCCCGGCGCATCCGCTCGAGGTAGTCACCGCCGTACGCGAGTGGTTGTCCGGAATGAAGTGACCGGCGCGCCTGTTGAACTGCATCGACGAGCGCTGAAGGAGAGGCAATTGTTGGCTGCACCGTATGCACCCGAGCACACCCCTGAAACCGGTCCCGCCTACCCGCGGGAGGCGGAACGTCAGTCATCCGGTCTAGGCTGGAAGGTGATGACTCAGGATCGCTCCGTAACCACCACGGCCCCCGCCGGCGACGAGGACCGCAGCTTCGAGACGCGCGACGCCACCGGCAATGCCGTTGATGTCGCCACCGAGACCACTCAGGACCGCCTCTCCCGCTTCGAGCGAGACGCGATGCCCTACCTCGACCAGCTCTACAGCGCCGCGTTGCGCACCACACGCAACCCTTCCGACGCTGAGGACCTTGTTCAGGAGACCTTCGCCAAGGCGTATGCCGCGTTCCACCAATACAAGCCCGGCACCAACCTCAAGGCGTGGCTCTACCGCATCCTGACCAACACCTACATCAACGACTACCGCAAGAAGCAGCGGCAGCCGTTGCAGTCCGATGCTGCGGAGATCGAGGACTACCAGCTCGCCCGCGCGGAGGCCCACAGCTCCACCGGGCTGAAGTCGGCCGAGGCGGAGGCTCTTGACCACCTGCCCGACAGCGACGTCAAGCGCGCCCTGCAGGACATCCCGGAGGACTTCCGCCTCGCGGTCTACTTCGCAGACGTCGAGGGCTTCTCCTACAAGGAGATCGCGGAAATCATGGACACCCCGATCGGCACCGTCATGTCCCGCCTGCACCGCGGCCGTCGGATGCTGCGCGAGCGGCTGACCGACTACGCCCGTGACCGCGGTTTCATCACCGGTGGTGACGACGCATGATGTTCGACAAAGACGCCGACTGCAACAGCTATCTGGCGCACCTCGAGGAATACCTCGACGGTGAGCTTTCCGTGCAGCAGTGCGAGCAGCTCAAGGAACACCTTGCCGACTGCCCGCCTTGCCTCGACGCCTACCAGCGCGACGCGCTGATGAAGGCGTTGATCCGACGCTCGTGTCAGTGCGAGAGCGCGCCGGTTGCGCTGCGCACACAGATCATGGCGCGCATCAGCATCCAGGTCACGACCATCGAGATCCAACCCGACCGCTGAGTCGTTCGGTGAGGTGGGTCAGCAGGTCCACCACATCGGGGTCGTACTCGTAGCCCATCCCGAGTTGCAGTCGCTCCAGCGCCGCTGCCCGCCGTTCTGGGCGACCGCCGGTCAGTTCGTCGTAGGCATTGCAGACCTTCAGGATGCGGGCCGTGATCGGAACCTGATGGCCCAATTCGCGCACGTTGCGGAACGGCGTTGACTGCGCCGCGACGACCCTGGCAGCGCCAGTCAGCGGACCGATGCCGGCCACGACCGAGGCGCCGGCAGCGGCAATGGCGCCTTGATCAACCGGGGCCGCTTCCAACGTCGCGCCGCCGGGCAGCGGATGGGGAAGACCCAGTTGTCCGAGGTCGTGCAGCAGGGCCGCGTCGAGCAGGTTCTTGCGTTCGCTCTCGCTGCTGAGCAGTTGCTCACCGACGAGATCGCACAGCTCGCGGACCCGTTGCGCGTGGCCGGTCGGCACGTAGTCGCTGATCTCCGGCATGCGGGACAGCGCGCGTACGCCCTGATCGCGGGTCTCCGCGACAACGATCCGACGGTGTACGGCGGTGCGTAGCAACACCAGCGGTGACGCCATGATCGGCACCGACCACAGGTCGAGAGGCACGAACCCGAGGGTGATCGCGGCTGAGGTGCCGAGCACCGCGGTCCAGAACGGAGCCGTACGGAGCACCAGATTCTCGCCCGCGGCGCGCACGAGGTGCGGTGGGGCCGTCATCAGGATCTGGAGCACCAGGTCGATCACCAAACCGACGGCGCAGCATGCCGTGATCACCGCGCCAGTGCGCCACCCGGCATGGTGCCAGTCGGCGGTGGCTTGCAACCCGGTGGCACCGTCGATCAACGGGACGAACCGAAAGATGACTGCCGTGACCAGGGCTCCGAGGATATGGCTCCCCAGGATGCTGGCGTCACGCCATGGGCGCCGCAGCAACGCCGACAAGCCAAGCCCGCCGATGCTGCCGCCGACGACAGCCAAGACGATGAGTGCGGTGCCGAACGTGACGGAGTGTGAGGTGGCCACCGGGGTCGCTGCGGTGGCCAGCATGATCGATTGGGCAACGGGGGCAAGCTCGCGCCCAGCGGGGGTGAGCATCCGCAACGGCACTGCTCCCGCGATGCTCAAAATCAGGAGGCCCAGGCGCCAGTCGAGCGCCTCGGTGATGGACCCGGAATGCAACACCGCAACCAGAGAGCCGGCGACGGCAATCGATACCAGCGCCCAGATCCCCGCGGTGGTCGCCCAACGTCGGTCGCGGGTGGCGCTCACGGCGACATCTCCGCGTGTTGCCGGCTGAGGCTGTGCTCGCCGGTCCAGGCAAGCAGCCAGCGAGCCCACGGGCTGCGGGAGGCGTGTCCGAGGGCGACACGGGCGGCCGGATCAAGCGAATCGTTGGTGCCGACCCGGCGTACGGCTGCTTGGAAGTCCCGCAGTTCCAGCGGGTGGTCGGCGGCAATCCGCTCGAGTTCGTCAGCCAGTGCGTCGGCGGTGGCGAGCACCCCCAGAGCGGCTTGGTCATGAATTGCAGCGGCGCCGGATTGCGCCGCGATCAGGTCACGGGCCGAGGAGAGGAAGGCCACCTGGTCAACGACCCGAGCGCCGCGGGATGCGGCCGCGGGTGACATGGTCGAGGATTCGTGAGCTTCGGCCGTGACCAGGCCGAGGTGGTGCAGGGAGGCGGCCCGGTCAACCGCGCGCGCCCGCCCCTCGGCGAGACCGGCGACGTTGCCGAGTTCTTGGGCGATGATCCGCACCAACGCGCTGTGGGCCGAAGCACCCGGGCGGTTGAGCGTCATCGCCGCAACGAGTGCGTCGACGATCTCGTCCTCAGTCGAGGCCTCTGCGGCGATCGCGGCGAAGGTGCGCTGGGCCAGCAGCAGCGGGGGAGCCATCACCAGGATGGTGAAGTAGCTCAGGTCGGCGCCGAGCCAGAGGACGACGGTGAGGTAGGCGATCAGCGCCCCGATGGAGTAGAGGGGGGCGGAGTGGCGGGTGAAGTCGCGCATCGTGCGCTGAACGGAAACGGCTGTCGTCGCGTGAATGATCAACCCGAGGAGCAGGGCGTTCGTGAGGAACATCGACAAGCAAGCGACCACGAACGGCGCTGCAAAGGTACGCATCTGACCAGCGCTCGCGGCTAACGGACTGTGTGGCGTTAGCCAGTGGAACGCCAAACCCCCGGCAAGGCCAATCCACCCTGACATCACGGTGTTGAAGATTCGTGCGACCCAGGTGAAGCTGGACAGATTGAACGCGGCAGCAACGACCCCGACGACGCACGCCCCCAGTGGGCCACACAAGACCACCGCGACGCCGACGATCGTAGACGTCAGACTGAACGAAGAAAGCCGTTGTACTAGCGAGGAGCCTGACTCCGACGCCCACCCAAGAAGGGCGAGGGCGGCGAGCTCCATCGGCCGGTGCAGTCCGATGCCGTTTGCGCCGCACATAGCCACAGCAATGACCAACGCCGTTCCGACAACCACGGTTGTCGGAACGGCGCCGGTCAAAGTCGGGGCATCTCCCGGCTCGGACATCCGGTCTGTCAGCCTCCGCCCGGCGGCCGCCAGCCACCGATTTGCGACGCCGACGTGACGCCGGAACCGGAGCCGCTCAACAGAGCGGCCATCAACTCCTCAAGCACGTCCATGTTGGTCACTTTCTGAGAAATGGTCCACACACGGGGCGTGTGAACACTCGCAGTATGCCATCACGTGGGTCCCGCACGTGGTGAGCGAACACCACGAGTCGCGACTGGTCGCGCGGGTGTGGGATGATGGCGCAGTTTGCCGGACCAGATTCGGTGGAGCGTCAGTGAGGAGACAGCCATGAGCAAGCGCGCACGCAAGCGTCGCTCGCGCAAGGGCAAGGGTGCGAACCACGGCAAGAAGCCGAACGCCTGAGCCAGCGTGAGACCAAAAAGGGGCGGTGCCAATTGGCACCGCCCCTTTTGTCATGCCGTACGGATGCTGACTACGCGTGTCCGGCCGCGTGGCGTCCCGTAGGTGGGTTGTCCCCGCCTTCGATCGGATCGAACGGATCCGGGTCGTACGCCTGCACGCGCGGGTCGTCCTCGTCGGCGAAATAGTCCATCGTGACTGTTTCGTCGCGTCCCGCCGGCACCTTCGCCGCCCGCAGGATCACGGTGAGCACCACCGAAACCACCACGTTGAGTACGAACGCGGTGAAGGCGATGTAGCCCATGTCCTTGATCCCCGGAATGGCAGCGAGCGAACCACCGAAGTGCTTGGTGGCCGGGCTGACCACGCCGTAGGCCTTCCAGGTGCCGTAGATCATGCCTGCGGCCCAACCGGCGAGCACCGCCCAGCGGTGCAGCCAGCGGGTGTAGAGCCCGATGACAATCGCTGGGAAGGTCTGCAGGATCCAGATACCACCCAGCAACTGCAGGTTGATCGCGTTCTGCTTGTCCATCGAGAAGACGAAGATCAGCGCGAACAGCTTCACCAGCAGCGACACCACCTTGGAGACCTTGGCCTCCTGCTCGACCGTTGCGTCGGGCTTGATCCACTCCTTGTAAATGTTGCGAGTGAACGTGTTGGCCGCCGCGATCGACATGATCGCTGCGGGAACCAACGCGCCCACCGCGATCGCCGCGAAGGCGACGCCGGTGAACCAGCTGGGGAACTGGTCCTCAATCAGCTGCGGAACGACCAGCTGCGGGTTCGGTTTGCCGTCGAGGCCGACCGGCTTGGTGCCAGCCGCGATCGCGACCCATCCGAGCAGGGCCAGCAGGGCGAGCACGAACGAATACGCCGGCAGGATCGCCGCGTTGCGCCGAATCGTGGTGCGGCTCTTCGAGGAGAGCACTGCGGTGATCGAGTGCGGATACATGAACAGCGCCATGGCCGAACCGAACGCGAGCGTGACGTAGGCCCACTGCTGCTTCGGCCCGGGCACGAACGCGCCGGTCGGCTTGCCCGTCTTCGGGTTCGGGCTGGACATCTTTTGCTGGGCCGCATCGAAGATGTGGGTCCAGCCGCCGACCTTGCTGGGCAGGTAGATGATCGCCACGATGATCACCAGGTAGATCAGCAGGTCCTTGACGAACGCGATGATCGCGGGCGCGCGCAGACCGCTGGTGTAGGTGTAGGCCGCGAGCACAGCGAACGCGATCAGCAGCGGCAGGTCGCGCGACAACCAGTTGCCCGAACCGCCGACACCGGCCACCTCCAACACTGCCTGGATGCCGACCAGCTGCAAGGCGATGTAGGGCATCGTCGCGACGAATCCGGTCACCGCGATCGCCAGCGACAAGCCGCGCGAGCCGTAGCGACCGCGTACGAAGTCTGCCGAGGTGACGTAGCCGTGGCGGTGGCTGACGGACCACAAGCGAGACATGAAGAAGAAGATGATCGGGTAGGCCACGATCGTGTACGGCACCGCGAAGAAGCCGCTGACCGCGCCGAGCGAGAACATCGCGGCAGGCACCGCGATGAAGGTGTAGGCGGTGTAAAGGTCACCGCCGAGCAGGAACCAGGTGATCCACGTGCCGAAGCTGCGACCACCCAGGCCCCATTCGTCCAGGGAGTCCATCGACTCGGCCTTGCGCCAGCCGGTGGCCAGGAAGCCCATCACGGCGACGGCCAGGAAGATGACGATAAGGATGGTCAGCGCGACGCCGTTGACACCGGTGTTCGGGGTCGACGGATTTGCTGCGTAGGCCAGGCTGTTCATGCCTCATCACCGGCTTTCGGGTCGAGGTCTTGGTGGGCTGAGTGACGGCCAGCCGGGGAAACCCCTACGGGAACGTGGGGTCGCGCCTTTTTCATCACGATGTAGGCAGCCACGGTGAAGATGGCGGTGACGGGCACCATCAACATCTGATACCAGATGAACAGCGGCCAACCCGCGATGTCATGAGCGTGAGGGGCGTCGGCGCTGGCGTACCAGCCGACGGGGACAAGGGCGAGACAGGGGATGACCAGCAACACCCCGGCCAGGACCAGCAGGCCCTTATTGGCAGGTGGTGCCTGGTCGGCATCGTCGATAGATGTCACGACGGTCCTTCCATGAGTGCGGGTCGAGTGGTTTCGGCCCGCGCGGCAGGCTACGACCGGGTGACCTGCATCACAACGACATTCGGGGGATGTTCGCCAATTTGTGATGACAAAAGAACAAGAGGCGCCGATTGCTCGGCGCCTCTTGCAGGAGAAATCAGGCTCAGGCCTGCTTGGTCTCCTTGAAGATCTTGTCGATCTCGTCAATCTTGGCCAGCAGTTCGTCGGCCTTCGCCTCGTCGAACTCACCCTTGGTGCCGCTCGCGCCGGCCAACTTGGTGGCCTCGTTGATCAGCGTGTGCAGCTGGGGGTACTTCTCAAAGTGCGGCGGCTTGAAGTAGTCGGTCCACAACACCCAGAGGTGCTCCTTGACCAGCTGGGAGCGCTGCTCCTTGATGAGGACGGCGCGGACCCGGAAGTCGGGGTCGTTGTTGTCGGCGACCTTCTTGATGATGGCCTTGACGGACTCAGCCTCGATGCGGGCCTGGGCGGGGTCGTAGACGCCGCAGGGCAGGTCGCAGTGGGCGCTGACCTCGACGGTGGGGGCGATGAAACGGCGGAACATAGGAGTCCTTTCCGTGGTCTGCGGTAGTCCACCAAATACACAGGCGGACCCGGTCATCTGCGAACTTACTCCGCTGCGCTGCGCCGCGGCAGCCGGGGCAGGGGGCGGCCGCCGAGAACGCGACCAATCATCCCCGCGGGTGGGATGGCACCGACCGTGCGTGAGTCGGTGCCCTCGTCCGGGTTGTCGCTGCTGACCCACCATCCGTCGGCGGTTGGGTGGTGAATCCGCTTGACCGCCAGCGGCCGCCCGCCGCCCAACGCCACCAGGTGAAGTCGCCCCGGGCGGGGGCGGGCGCCGTACAACACCAGCAGTCGATCGCCCTCACACAAGCTGGGCAGCATGGATCGGCCTCGCACGATGGCGAGGCCGATCCTTAACTGCTGCAACCGGATTGCTCAGTCCTGGGTGAGGTTCGGAGCGTCCGGCGGTGGGGTGGGCGACTCGTGCTGCTCGGCCAGAATGCGCCGCAAGAACGACTTCGTACGTTCGTGCTGTGGCCGCGCAATGACCTCGCGCGGCGGGCCTTGCTCGACCACCACGCCACCGTCCATGAAGACGACCCGGTCGGCGACGTCACGGGCGAACGCGATCTCGTGGGTGACCACGATCATCGTCATGCCGCCCTCGGCGAGCTCACGCATCACCTCCAGCACCTCGCCCACCAGCTCGGGGTCGAGCGCGGATGTCGGCTCGTCGAAGAGCATGAGCTTCGGTTCCATCGCCAGCGCGCGGGCGATGGCAACACGCTGTTGCTGACCACCGGACAACTGCGACGGGTAGTGATCGCAGCGCTCGCTCAGGCCAACCCGCTCCAACAGGGCCAGGCCCTGCTCGCGCGCCTTGGCCTTTGATGCACCGCGCACGTGAACCGGCGCTTCCATCACGTTCTCCAGCGCCGTCTTGTGGGGGAACAGGTTGAAGCGCTGGAACACCATGCCGATCTCGCGACGTTGCGCGGAGATCTTCTTGTCGTGCAGCCGGTGCAGGACGCCACCACGATCCTCGTAGCCCATCAGGTCACCATCGACCCAGATGCGGCCACCGTTGATCGATTCGAGCTGGTTGATGCAGCGTAGGAAGGTGGTCTTGCCCGACCCCGAAGGTCCGAGCAGGCAGACCACCTCACCGGCCGCGACATCGAGGTCAATGCCCTTGAGCACCTCGTTGCCGTGGAAGCTCTTGGTGACATTGAGTGCCTGGACCAGTGGCCGCTGCACCGCCAGGGTGTCCGGAGCTGTCGTCTGGCTCATGCCGACCCCTTGCCGATCATCGTGAGCTTGCGCTTGGAGGCTCCCTGGGTGCCGAAGCCGCGACCGAAGTGACGCTCCAGGAAGTACTGGCCGATCATCAGAACGGTGCAGATCACGAGGTACCACAGGAACCCGGCGACGTAAGCGCCCATCACTCGGCCGGTGTTGTTGCTGACCTGGGTGATCTGGAACCACATCTCCATCGAGATCGGCACCGCGGACAACAGCGAGGTGTCCTTGACCATCGCGATGGTCTCGTTGCCGGTCGGCGGAACGATCACCCGCATTGCCTGGGGCAGCACGATGCGGCGCATGGTCTTGCCGGGCGGCATGCCGAGCGCTTGCGCGGCCTCCGCCTGACCGCTGTCGACCGACAGAATGCCGGCGCGCGCGATCTCGGCCATGTAGGCCGCCTCGGACAGACCGAGGCCCAGGATGCCGACCATGATCCCGTTGGACAGGGAGTTCACGTTGATCGAGCCGATCATCAGCCCGTTGTCGACGCCGAAGACCTGCTGGGCGAACGGGATGCCGACGTCGAGCTTCGGGTAGAGGTAGCCCACGCCGGTGCCGAGGATCACCAGGAGCACCAACCGGGGGATGGCCCGGAAGATCCAGGTGTAGACGAACGCGACGCCGCGCAGCACCGGGTTGTCCGACAACCGCATGACAGCCAGCAGCACGCCGCCGACGGCGCCGATCACCATGGCCCCAGCGGTGCCGATCAGGGTGCCTCGGATCATGCCCTGCAACACCGGCGAGAAGTTCATCACCGTCGGGACGAACGAGAGATCCCAGCGATCGTTGGTGACCAACGAACTGATGAACATGGCCACCAGCACCGCGATTGCCAGCACGGCGACCCAACGCCATGGGTGGGGCACCGGCCGGGCGCTGATTTCGCCCGGCCGGTCGGTGGTGTCTGAGGTCATCAGGCGCTCGGGTTGACCTGGAAGTCGTCGATCGACCCGGCGTCGACCTTCCACTTCTTGAGGATGGATGTGTAGGTGCCGTCAGCCTTGATGGCCTTCAGCGCGCCGACAAGCGCTTCCGCGAACGCGGTCTGGTCCTTCTTGACCACGAAGCCGTACGGCGCGGTGTCGTAGTTCGAACCGAGCGCCTCGAGCTTGCCGCCGCTCTTGTTCACGGCGTCGATCGACACGGGCAGGTCGGCAACCATGGCGTCGGCCTTCCCGCTCGACAGGTCGAGGGTGGCCTTGCTCTGGTCCTGCTCAATGAGCAAGTTGATGGCCTTCTTGCCGTCGGTCGTGCACTTCTTGCTGCGGGCCGTCATGTCGGTGACCTGCACCGTGCCCTTCTGGACCGTCACGGTCAGACCACACGCGCCGTCAACAGCGACCTTCTTCGGGTTGCCCTTCGGCACGACCCACTGGCTGCCAGCCTTGAAGTAGCTGATCATCGTGACCGACTTCATCCGGTCGGGGTTGATGGTGAACGAGGAGACGCTCATGTCGTACTTGCCGGAGCCAACACCCAGGATCAGGGAGTCGAATCCGCCGTTGACGTAATTCCCCTTGAGGCCCAGCTTGCCGAGCACCGCGTTGAGCATGTCGACATCCATCCCGACGACGGTCTTGCCGTCGGTGCCGAAGTACTCGTTGGGCGGGTAGGACGCGTCGGTGCCGATCGTCAGGGTGCCCTTGGCCTTGATGGCAGCAGGGACCTTGTCGGCCAGCGAGGTGTCTTTCGTAGCGGTCTTGATGGAGGAGGTCGCCGAGTCGGACGCGCCGCCCAAGCTGTCAGAACCACACGCGGTCAGACCGAAGGTCAGCGCAACGGCGCCGGCCAGCGCCACACGCGTGCGCAGGAGGGGGGAGGGCATGGAAACTCCTTGTGCAACAGGTGCCCACGGTTGGGCGCCAGATCGGCACATCTTTGCACCGCATCCTGCGAGCGTGCCGCAAAATCGCCCAAGCGTGATCCTGCTGTGACGCGCTCAGCGGCGCAGGGTCTGCCGGTATTGGCGACAGGCGTCGTACGAGGGCAGGAGCCCGGCCGCCTCCGCGTCGGCGAGGGTTGGCGCGGCGGCGTCCTTGGGGGACAGGACCGGTTTGCTGCCGGGGGGTAGTTCGAGGCCGATGGCGGGATCGAGGGGGTGGATGCCGTGTTCACGTTCGGGGTTGTAGACGGCGGAGCAGAGGTAGACGGCGGTGGTGCCCCCTTCGAGGGCGCAGAAGGCGTGGCCGAGGCCTTCGGAGAGGTAGACGGCTTTGCGGTCGGTGCCGTCGAGTAGGACGCTGTCCCATTGGCCGAAGGTGGGGGACCCGACGCGCAGGTCGACGATGTAGTCGATGAGGGAGCCGGAGGTGGCGGTGATGTATTTGGCTTGGGAGGGCGGGACATCGGCGAAGTGGATGCCGCGGACGGTGCCGGCGGAGGAGACGGAGATGTTGGTCTGGACGACCTGCATCTGGTGGCCGATGGCGTCGGTGAGTTTGTCGGCTCGGAAGCCTTCCATGAAGACTCCGCGGTCATCGGGGAATTGGCGCGGGGTGATGACCCACGAGCCCTCGATCCGCAACGGTTCGATGTTCATCCGTTGCCCTGAGGTTGTTCGTCCAGGATGCGCTGCAGATACGAGCCGTAGCCGCTCTTGGAAAGCTCGTCGGCCAGCGTCTGCAGGTGGTCGTGGTCAATCCACCCGGCCCGCCAGGCGATCTCTTCGACGCAGCCGATCTTGAGCGCTTGCTGTTGTTCGACGACGTGCACGAACTGCGACGCCGACATCAGGCCCTCGAAGGTGCCGGTGTCGAACCAAGCGGTGCCCCGCGGCAGCACCGTGACGGTGAGGTCGCCGCGGCTCAGATACGCGTCGTTGATGCCGGTGATTTCGAGTTCGCCGCGGGCGCTGGGGGTGAGACTGGCAGCAATTCGTACGACGTCGTTGTCATAGAAGTAAAGACCCGGGACGGCGAAGTTCGATTTCGGGGTGGCGGGCTTTTCTTCGATCGAGATGGCGTGCATCTCTTCGTCGAACTCCACGACACCGTACGCAGCCGGATTGGCGACGTGGATCGCGAAGATGTGGCCGCCGGCGACTTGGGTGTTGTCACGCAGGCGGGTGCCGAGGCCGGCGCCGTGGAAGATGTTGTCGCCCAGGACCAGCGCGACCGAATCGTCGCCAATGAAGTCGGCGCCGATGATGAAGGCTTGGGCCAGGCCGTCGGGAGAGGGCTGCGTCGCGTAGCTCAACCGGATGCCCCAGCGGCTGCCGTCACCGAGCAGGCGGTGGAACTGGTCGGCATCGGTGGGGGTGGTGATGATCAGGATGTCGTTGATCCCAGCCATCATCAGCGTCGACAACGGGTAGTAGATCATCGGTTTGTCGTAGATCGGCATCAATTGCTTGCTGATGCCGCGGGTGATCGGGTGCAGGCGGGTGCCAGATCCGCCGGCCAGGATAATTCCCTTCATGGGGCCGCATCCTACGGGCGCCACTATGCTCGGGAAGGCCGGATGGGGGGCGTTCGTTGCCGTCTGCCTGAGTCATCGAATTTGCAGCGACGGAAAGGTTCTTCTGTGCGGGTCATCGTCACCGGTGGGGCAGGTTTCATCGGGAGTAATTTCGTTCACCTGACGCGGCGGACTCGCCCCGATGTCCAGATCACCGTGTTGGATGCACTGACCTATGCCGGCAGTACCGCCTCGTTGGCGGGCGTGATGGACGACATCGAATTCGTCGAGGGCGATGTGAGCGACGGCGGCTTGGTTGATTCCCTGGTCGCCGGCGCGGATGCAGTCGTGCATTTTGCCGCCGAGTCGCACAACGACAACTCGTTGGCTGATCCGCGACCGTTCCTGGACACGAACGTGATCGGCACCTACACGCTGTTGGAGGCCGTCCGCGCCCACGGCGTGCGCTATCACCACATTTCCACCGACGAGGTCTACGGCGATCTGGAACTGGACGACCCCACCCGGTTCACCGAGGCGACGCCGTACAACCCGAGCAGCCCGTATTCCTCGACCAAGGGCGCTTCGGACCTGTTGGTGCGGGCATGGGTCCGCTCGTTCGGGGTGCAAGCGACGATTTCGAATTGCTCGAACAACTTCGGCCCGCGGCAGCATGTGGAGAAGTTCATTCCACGACAGATCACGAACATTTTGGATGGACAGCGGCCGAAGTTGTACGGCGACGGTCTGAACGTGCGCGACTGGATCCATGTGGATGATCACAACGAGGCGGTGTGGTCGATCCTGGATGGTGGGCGGATCGGGGCGACGTATCTGATTGGTGCCGATGGTGAGCAGACCAACCGCGATGTCATCCAGGACCTGTTGGAGCTCATGGGGCAGTCGCGCGATGCGTATGACCACGTGACCGATCGAGCGGGCCATGACCGCCGGTACGCGATTGATTCGACGTTGTTGCGCACCGAGTTGGGGTGGGCGCCGCGGTTCTCCGACTTCCGGTCCGGGTTGACCGACACGGTCCAGTGGTATCGCGCCAACGAGGCGTGGTGGCGACCGATGAAGGCGCAGGTCGAGCAGAAATACGCCCAGACCCAGCAGGTGGTTGGGAGCGCGGCTCGATGAGCTGGGTTCTGTTGGGCGGTAGTGGAATGCTGGGTCAAGACCTCGCCGCGACCTTGACGAGTCAGGGCCAGGAGGTGCGCGCCCTCGGCAGCGCCGACTGCGACATTCGTGACCTCGACGCGGTGCGCTCCGCCGTACAGGGCGCAGCCGTGGTGGTGAACTGCGCCGCTTACACCGCGGTCGACGCGGCGCAAGACCACGAGGCGGATGCCTTCGACCTCAATGCCACCGGCGCCCGCAATGCGGCGCTCGCTGCTGTCGCGGTCGGCGCCCGCTTCGTTCAGATTTCGACCGACTATGTGATGGCCGGAACCGACGAGGGTCCCTACGCAGAGGACACTCCGCAGCGGCCCCGATCGGCGTACGGCCGAACCAAAGCCGCCGGGGAATGGGCGGTGTTGCAGACCGACCCGCAGGCGATCATCGTTCGTACGGCGTGGCTCTACGGCGCCGGAGGGAACAACTTCGTGTCGACGATGCTGCGGCTGGCCGGCGAACGCGAGCAACTAACCGTGGTCGCCGATCAGGCCGGTCAGCCGACCTGGACCCGTGATCTTGCTGACCTCGTGGTTCGGCTGGTGTCTGCGAAGGTGCCCGGCGGGATCTACCACGGCACCAGTTCCGGAGCGACCACCTGGCATGGCTTCGCCCAGGAGATTTTCCGGCTCAGTGGGCTCGACCCGCAGCGGGTGTTGCCTGTGACCACCGCGGACTTCCCGCGCCCGGCCCCGCGACCGGCGAACAGCGTCCTGGGCCACGACCGATTCGCCGCCGTTGATGTTGCCGCGATCCGAGGCTGGGAAGCAGGCTTGGCAGCGGCACTCCCAGATCTTCGCTGACCATGCAGATCACCCATCAGAGTGGACGCCTGACGTCCCCCAGCCACCCCGTACGGTGGCGCCGCCGCCTGCGCGTTCGGCTTCTGATCGGTGACACGGTTGGCATCAGCGTGGCGATGATTGTCGCCGTGATCACCCGGTTCGGTGACCCGAACAACGAGACCGTTCAAGGGTTCTTGGGGATCCCCTACACCTGGACCGCCGTCGGTCTGGCCGTTCTGTGGTTGCTCTGTCTGCATGCCGCCCAGGCCTACAACCTGCGCAGCCTGTTCGTGGGGTCGGGTGAATACCGCACCATCGCGCGGGCCACTTTGACCATGTTCGGCTGCGTGTCGATCTTCGCCACGCTGACCCGGTTGCAGCTCGCCCGCGGATTCCTCGCGGTGGCTTTCCCGCTGGGGCTCCTGCTTCTGCTCGTGGGTCGAGTGGCGCAGCGGCGATTGCTGATCAGGAGTCGGGTCGCGGGCAGATTCACCGAGCAGGTGTTGGTGATCGGCGCGCCGGTCGAGGTGCGACACGTGGTCGAGAGCATTCGCCAACTTCCGGTGGCCGGATATGACGTCGTCGCAGTTACCACGGGTGATGACGCACCCTCGTTCGAGCTGGCCGACGGCACCATCGTCGACCAGACAGGCGACCTCGACGAGGCTGCCGAGGCGGCTGCGTCGTTGGGGGTGACGACGGTGATCGTCGCGGGGCAGAGTCTTGCCGGACCGGCCTTCTTGCGCCGGCTGGGCTGGCGGCTGGAGGAGACCGGTTGCGAGCTGGTGTTGGCGAGTCGAATGACCGACATCGCGGGTCCGCGCATTCACTGGCACCCGATGGAGGGGTTGCCGCTGATCAGCGTGGAGATGCCGCGCTACTCGGGGATGAAATACGTCACCAAGCGAGCGTTCGATCTCGCGGTCGGCCTTTCGCTCACCTTGCTGGCAGCGCCGATGATGCTGGTGGTCGCGGTGCTGATCAAGTTCGGCGACGGCGGTCCGGTGTTCTACCGGCAAGAGCGGGTGGGGATGAACGGTCGACGGTTCTCGATGACCAAGTTCCGGTCGATGGTTCCCGACGCTGACCGCCACGTCGGCGAACTTTCCGCCACCAACGAAGGCAACGCGGTGTTGTTCAAGCTGCACGACGACCCGCGGATCACCCGGGTCGGAACCGTCATTCGGCGTTATTCGATCGACGAACTTCCCCAGCTGTTCGAAGTGCTGCGTGGCAACATGTCGCTGGTCGGTCCTCGTCCGCCGCTGCCGCGGGAGGTCGAGTCCTATGACCAGCACGTTCACCGCCGGCTCTACGTCAAACCGGGCATGACCGGCCCGTGGCAGGTGGGTGGCCGCTCAAACCTGACCTGGGATGAGAGCGTGCGCAAGGACCTCTACTACGTGGAGAACTGGTCGATGACCGGCGATTTGCTGATCATGCTGAAGACGGTCAAGGCGGTCATCCGCAAGGACGGCGCTTACTGACCTTCGCCCTCTAGCTGTCCAGGGACAGCCAGTTCTGCCAGCCGGCGTGGAGAACGAGCCAGGCGATGAGGCCATAGCCGGCCTGACCGGGCAGGGAGTCCTGGCCAGCGCCGAGGTCGGCCTGCCACTGGTCGTGGCCGAGCAACGGACGGAAGCAGTCGACATAGATCACGCCGCGGCGTGAGCAGACGTCGGACTGGGCGTCGACCAGCACCTGCAGGCGCTCGTTGGTCTCCGCGTCCAGGCTGGGCGGCGGACCGACGACGAACGTCGAGATCGCAGCCGAGGAAGCGTCGTCGAGAATGTTGGCGAGGTTCAGCCGGGAGCGGGCCGTCGACAGACCCTGCTCGACGTCGGCGCTGCCGAAGCCCAGCACCAGCCGACGCTCGTTGCAGGCGGACCACCGCGGGGCGGCCTCCTGCTGCCACCGGGCGAGAACCTCGGTCGAGCTTTCCCCGCGGACGCCCAGGTTGTACGGCGCCAGGTCGACCCCGGCATGCGGGGTGCGGGCCACCACTCGGGAAACCCAACCCAGCGCCTTAGGGTCGCCAAGGCCGGCGACATATTCATCGCCCACGAAGCACAATCCGACCTTGCGAGGCCCCTCGATGACCTGAAACTCGGCGCTCGGATTGAACTCCGGCTCGCCGGTACGGCGGGATCCGTCCTGCGTCACTTGCTGCCTCACTCGGGTCGTCACTCGTCGTCATCATCAAGGCGCGCGAGCCAGGTCGCGAGCCGGTCAATCGGCACTTCGAACTCAGGGTTGAGGTCCACGAAGGTGCGCAGCTGGTCGGCGAGCCATTCCAGGCTCACGTCCTCCTCGCCGCGTCGGGTGGCGAGTTCCTCGATACCACGGTCGGTGAAGTACACGCCCGTCACTGTATCCGGCGGAATGCCGCGAATCGCGCAGGCTCCGCGTGTGCCGTCATGCGTACGGGCGTGGCACCCGGGTGGGTGACACGCCCGTACGGCGAATGAAGGGCTGTGATCAGCCCGCCGAGGTGGTGCCGGCAGAGTTGATGTACCACTTGCCATCGGACTGCACCAGACCGAACTTGGCGGTCGTCTGGGTCTTTCCCAAGGCGATCGGGTAGGCGTAGGCCGTGGTGGCACCGGTCGAGTGCACCTCGGAGTCGGAGACCAGGGACATTGCCGAGCGGGTGCTGGAGTCCATCTTCGCCAGGTTGGTGCGGATCGAACTGACGCAGGCGTTGAACTTGACGGAGTTGCTGAAGAACGGCTTGCCGTCGGTGCCGGCCATGGTGCCGCAGGCAGCCTCCGGGTCGTTCTTGGACAGCGCGAGGTAGTAGCTCGGCACGGTCTGCTTGCTATCGGTCGCGCCGTTGTCCTTGCTGCCGCCCGAGTCCGACGTGGAGGTGGTGGAGTCCGTCGAGGTGGTGGGGGTGCTGGACTCGCTGGTCGTGCTGCTGCTCGAGGTCGTCGACTCGGTCGAACTCATCGACGAGGACGACGAGGAGGGCGAGCTCGTGGTCGAGACGGAAGCGCTGTCAGCGGTCTTCACTGTCGTTCCGCCACACGCGCTGAGCGTGAGTGCGGCAAAGGCAGCAACGGCGCCAGCGCGGTAGGTGGTGGTCTTCATGATCTCCCCATGGATATGTGAATGACGGGTTTTGTTCATCGGACACTGTAGGCCCGGTGCACAACGGTCGAACCGTTGCCCACCGGGCCCGTTCGAGTGAACTCAGCGGTCGAACGCGCCGCTCAGCAGGTCCGCAAGCTGCGCCTGGTGACGTTTGCCGGACCCGGTCGCCGGCGATGCAGCGGCGGGGCGGCAGACGACGCGGAGGCCGCGCTTCTCGCCAAACTCGGCGAGTTGTTCGGGCAGGTTGAGAGCCATGAACGGCCATGCGCCCTGGTTCTTCGGCTCGTCCTGAACCCAGATCAGTTCGGCGTTGGGGTATTTCGCCAGCAACTCGGCGATCTCCTTGGCCGGGATCGGGGCGAGTTGCTCGACTCGGACGATCGCGGTGCGGGTGTCACCGCGCTTGTCACGCTCTGCTTCCAGGTCGTAGACCACCCGGCTCGAGGCGAGCAGCACCCGATCGACCGTGGACGGGTCGGGCTGGGTGTGGTCGTCGAGCACCGGCTGGAACACACCGCTGGTGAAGTCCGTCGGCATGCTGGTGGCGGCCTTGAGGCGCAGCAACTGCTTCGGGGTGAACACGATCAGCGGGCGGCGCGGCCGGGCGTAGGCCTGGCGACGCAGCAGGTGGAAGTAGGACGCGGGGGTGCTCGGGTAGGCGATCGTCATGTTGTCCTCGGCGAACAACTGCAAGAACCGCTCGATGCGCGCCGAGCTGTGGTCGGGACCCTGACCCTCGTAGCCGTGCGGCAGCAGCAGCACCACGGAGGAGCGCTGCGCCCACTTCTGTTCCGAGGACGAGATGAACTCATCGACGATGGTCTGAGCACCGTTGACGAAGTCACCGAACTGCGCCTCCCACAGCACGAGCGCATCCGGGCGCTCGACCGAGTAGCCGTATTCGAAGCCCATGGCGGCGTATTCGGACAGCAGCGAGTCGTAGATCCACAGCCACGCCTGGTCGGGCGTGAGGTAACGCAGCGGAGTCCACTCGTTGCCGTTGTTCTTGTCGATCAACACAGCGTGGCGCTGCACGAAGGTGCCGCGGCGGCTGTCCTGGCCGGCCAGGCGAACCGGGATGCCTTCCATCAGCAGCGAACCGAGAGCCGTGAGTTCACCCATGGCCCAGTCGATGCCACCGGAGTTGACCATCTCGGCGCGACGTTCCATCAGCTTGGCCAGCTTGGGGTGGACCGTGAAGCCTTCCGGCGGGTTGACCCAGGTCTGGCCAATCTTGGCGAAGTCGCCCTCGCTGATCGCGGTCGAGCGACCACCGCGGTCGACAGTCGCGTCATCCGCGGCCTGCGCCGACGGACGCTCCAAGCCACCGTGGCCCTCGGCGTCGGTTCCGCTGGAGGCAGCATCGACCGGAGCAGCGGCAGTTTCCTTCTTGGCGGCCTTGGTCTCGACGAACACCCGCTCCAGCTGTTGCTGGTAGTCGCGCAGCGCGTCCTCGGCCTCGGTCTGGCTGATGTCGCCGCGACCGATGAGCGCCTCGGAGTAGAGCTTGCGGACCGAGCGCTTCGCCTCGATCAGGTTGTACATCATCGGCTGGGTCATCGAGGGGTCGTCCCCCTCGTTGTGGCCACGGCGGCGGTAGCACACCATGTCGATGACAACGTCCTTGTTGAACTGCTGACGGAACTCGTAGGCGAGCTCGGCAACCCGAACACACGCCTCCGGGTCGTCACCGTTCACGTGGAAGATCGGGGCCTGGACCATCCGAGCGACATCGGTGGAGTAGGTCGAGGACCGCGACTGCGACGGAGCGGTGGTGAAGCCGACCTGGTTGTTGATGACGACGTGGATGGTGCCACCGGTGCGGTAGCCGCGCAGCTGCGACAGGTTCAAGGTCTCGGCGACCACGCCCTGTCCAGCGAAAGCGGCGTCACCGTGGAGCAGGATCGGCAACACGGTGAAGGCGGTGCCGGCCAGGTTGATGCGGTCCTGCTTCGCGCGGGCGATGCCTTCCAACACCGGGTCGACGGCCTCGAGGTGCGAGGGGTTCGCTGCGAGGTAGACCTTGGTGTTGTTGCCGGCGTCGGAGGTGAACTCACCTTCGGTGCCGAGGTGGTACTTCACGTCGCCGGAACCCTGGACCGAGTTCGGGTCCTGGGTGCCTTCGAACTCCCGGAAGATCTGGCCGTAGGACTTGCCGGCGATGTTCGCCAACACGTTGAGGCGTCCGCGGTGGGGCATGCCGATGCACACCTCGGCCATGCCCTCGTCGGCCGCGTTGCAGAGAATGCGGTCGAGCAGGGCGATGACGGACTCGCCGCCCTCCAGGCTGAACCGCTTCTGGCCGACGAACTTGGTCTGCAGGAAGGTCTCGAAGGCTTCCGCCGCGTTCAGCTTGCGCAGGATGCGCAGCTGCTCGTGGGCGGTCTGCTTCTCGTACGGCACCTCGACCTTGGACTGGATCCAGCGGCGCTGGTCGGGGTCCTGGATGTGCATGTACTCGATTCCCACGCCGCGGCAGTAGGAATCACGCAAGATGCCAAGGATCTTGCGCAGCTTCAGGAACGGCGCACCGCCGAACCCGCCGGTGGGGAAGCTGCGCTCCAGGTCCCACAGTGTCAGGCCGTGGTTGGTGACGTCGAGGTCGGGGTGGCGACGCTGCTTGTATTCCAGCGGGTCGGTGTCGGCCATCAGGTGACCGCGCACCCGGTAGGCGTGGATCAATTCCTGCACGCGCGCGACCTTGTTGATGTCGTCGTCGTGGGAGGTGTCGATGTCGCGGACCCAACGGACCGGCTCGTACGGGATGCGCAGCGCAGCGAAGATCTCGTCGTAGAACCCGTTCTCGCCCAGCAACAACTGGTGGACGACCCGCAGGAACTCGCCCGAGACCGCACCCTGAATGACGCGGTGGTCGTAGGTCGAGGTCAGCGTCATGATCTTGCTGACCGCGTTGCGGTTGAGGGTGTCGACCGAGGCGCCCTGCCACTCGGCGGGGTATTCCAGCGCGCCGGCGCCGATGATCGCGCCCGCGCCCTTCATCAGGCGTGGGACCGAGTGGACGGTGCCGATACCGCCGGGGTTGGTCAGCGAGATGGAGGTGCCCTGGTAGTCCTCGAGGGTGAGGCTGTTGGTACGCGCCTTGCGGACCATGTCTTCGTACGCGGTCCAGAACTGCACGAAGTCCATTGCTTCGGCGTTCTTGATGCTCGGCACGACGAGGGTGCGGCTCCCGTCGGGCTTGGTCAGGTCGATCGCGAGGCCGAAGTTGATGTGGCCCGGGCGGATGAGAGCGGGCTTGCCCTTGTCGTCCTGGCCCAGCGCGTTGTTCATGTCGGGCACAACCTTGAGTGCCTTGACGATCGCGTAGCCGAGCAGGTGGGTGAAGCTCACCTTGCCGCCGCGGCTGCGGGCGAGGTGGTTGTTGATGACGATCCGGTTGTCGATCAGCAACTTGGCCGGGATCGCGCGAACGCTGGTCGCGGTCGGGATCTCCAGGCTGTCATTCATGTTGCTGACGATGCGCGAGGCGACACCGCGCAACGGCACGATTTCGTCTTGGACCTCGGGTGCCTTCACCGGAGCGACGCCGCCGTCACGGGAGACGGGCCGGGTGTAGGAGTGCTCGGCCTGCTTGGGGTCGATGGTCGGAGCCGACACTGTCTGCGTGGCGCTCTTGGCTGCCGGATGCGAGGGCTTCGACTGGTTCTGCTCTTTACCCTGCGCGGGTGATGAGGCGGCCGGTTTCGGGTCGGCGGGCGCCGCGGACGAGGCAGCCGGCGTCTGCTGGGCTGCGACCCCGTTCGAGGTGCCGTTCGAGGAGCCGTCGGCGGCGTCACCGTCGGCCGTGGGGGTGCCCGGCTTGTAGTCGGCGAAGAATGTCCACCAGGCCTTGTCGACCGAGTTTTTGTCCTCGAGGTACTGCTCGTACAACTCGTCGACCAACCACTCGTTGGGGCCGAAGCTGGCGAGCGGTTCTGATGGCTGGGACACCCGTATGCGCCTCTTTCGTTTCGTGTCGCCGTACCTGGTTCGCAGGCGTGGGGACTCGCAGACGGCTTCCCCACGCAGACAGACCCCAGCCTACGCCTGCAGGTTGGGGTCTGTCCGTACGGGTGGGGCGTGTCAGGTGATGTCGCGACGGGCCGTCAGCCAGGAGCCGACGCCCGCGATCACCACCGTGTAAAGCACGAGCAAACCAACGCTCGCCCACGGTCCGAAGTAGGGGCTGTTCTGGTCAGTTCCGGGTGTTTGCGACGGGTCGCCGGTGACCAGCATCCCGGTCGTCAGGTTCCCCGGAATGAACTTCGCGGCGGTGTCCCAACCGAGGATGCCGAAGATGATGTTGAGGATGATCTGACCCAAGAATGCGAAGCCAACCGCAACGAGCACCGCGGCGATCTGGTTGCGCACCAGCATCCCGAAGCCGAAGCCGATGAGGGTCCAGACGACGACCGCAACGATCGACATCAAGAAGGTGGTCAGCACATCGGAGTTCCCGAGGAACAACGAGGTGTGCTTCACCGGCCCGAGGATCAGCGCACCGCCAGCCACCGAGGCGATGACGTGGAGGATGCCGTAAACCAGGCCCACCGCCAGCACGGCGACGGTCTTGGAGATCGCTACCGTGGCCCGTCTGGGCGTCGACAGATAGGTCGAGGAGACCGTCTTATGGCGGAACTCGTTGGTGATCAACAAGACCCCGAGTGCCAACGGAAACAGTGCGCTCAGTGAGCCGAAGCCGCCGAACAAGCCGGCGCTGTAGACCAATTGGGCGGCATTCGCGTTCTTCGCGAAACCGTGTTCCTGACCGACTAGTGCGGCCAGGCCCATCGACAGCAGGAATGCCAAGAGGGCCATCCCGGCGGCCATGCCCCACCACATGCGGGTGGTGAAGATCTTGCGGATCTCGGACTTGATTGCGCCGCCCATTTCAGAGACCTCCTCCCATCGGCTGCTGGCCTTGCGGCGCGGGGTGCTCCGGACCGAGATTGCGGTTGGTGCCTTCGGTGAGCTGGAAGAAGAGTGCTTCCAGGTCGGCATGTTCGGCGCGCAGTTCGTGGACCGGGGCACCGGCCTGGAAGGCGATGTCACCGATACGGGCGACCTCGCCCGACCGAACTGACAGCACTCCGGGCTCACGCTGATCGAACCGGAGACCGGCCTGATGGAGCGCGTTGCCGAGCTCCTGGACCCGGGGGGTGCGGATGCTGACCCGCTCCTCACCTCGCAATTGGTTGATCGATCCCTGGCGGATGAACTGCCCGTTGGCGATGATCACGCAGTCGTCGACGGTCTGTTCGACCTCGCTGAGCATGTGGCTGGAGACCAGGATGGTCTTGCCCTCGCTGGCGAGATGGCGCAGGAAACCGCGCAGCCAGCGGATGCCTTCGGGGTCGAGACCGTTGGCCGGCTCGTCCAGGATCAGAACGCGGGGGTCGCCGAGCAGCGCGGCGGCTAGGCCGAGGCGTTGGCGCATACCCATCGAGTAGCCGCCGGCACGCTTGTTGGCGGCGGCCGGGATTCCGACGAGCTCGAGGAGTTCATCGACGCGGCGGTCAGGGATGTTGGCGGTGGCGGCCAGGACGCGCAGGTGGTCACGGCCGGTGCGGCCGGGGTGAAACCCAGTGGCTTCCAGGGCCGAGCCGACGTGGGTCAGCGGTTCGGGGATGTCGGCATAGACCCGACCACCGATGGTCGCGCGTCCCGACGTCGGACGGATAAGACCGAGCAGCATCCGCAGGGACGTCGTCTTGCCGGCGCCGTTCGGGCCGAGGAAGCCGGTGACCCTGCCGGGCTCAACGGTGAACGACAGATTCTGGACGGCTTGAAAGTTGCCGAAGGTCTTGCTCAATCCTTCGAACTGAATGCGACCGGCTTCATCAGGCGGTCTGGTCATAGGTGGCTTTGTCATATGCGGTGCGGACACGTGCTGGACCCCTCGTGGACGTGAGCTGACTGACCTATTCGACCACTCCCCGGTGAAGCCAGTGAGAAGCGGGTCTGGGAATTGACCACACGTTCCGCGCGGTTGCCGCGGACCGAGGATGCAGCCGCGGGTCGGATGCCGTGGGACGATGTCGCCGCTATGGAGTGGTTGTTAATCGGTGTCGGTGTCTTGCTCACCCTCGGTACGGCGATGTTCGTTGCCGCGGAGTTCTCGCTGGTCGCTCTCGACCGGCCGACCGTGCAGCGGGCGATTGACGACGGTCAGGGCGGTGCCCGCACCGTCATGGCCTCGCTGCGATCGCTGTCGACCCAGCTCTCCGCAGCCCAAGTCGGGATCACCCTGACCACCTTGGTGCTCGGCTGGCTGGTCGAGCCGTCATTGGGAAAGTTGCTGGAAACGCCGCTGGCCGCCATTGGTGTGGGGGAGTCGGTAGCGACCGGCGCCGCGACCGTACTGGCGCTGGTGATCGCGTCGATCTTCTCGATGATCGTCGGGGAACTCGTTCCGCAATTCCTCGGCATCTCCGCACCTCTGCGCGTCGCGATGGTCGTCGCGGCGCCGGTGCGCATGTTCGCCGCGCTGTTCCGTCCGTTGATCGTGGTGTTGAACGGATCGGCGAATGGGCTACTGCGCGCCTTCGGCATCGAGCCGCAGGAGGAGCTGAGCGCGGCTCGCACCCCGCAGGAGCTGGCGTCGATGGTGCGCCATTCCGCCGAAGCCGGAACGATGCAAGAGGGCACCGCCCGGTTGGTCGCCCGCAGCCTCGACTTCGGTGAACGCGTCGCCGCTGACGTGATGACACCGCGCGGACGCTGTTCCTACGTCGAACGCGACGCGACCGCTGCCGACGTCGTCGACCTCGCCCGAGAGTCGGGCCACTCCCGCTTCCCGGTCCTTGAGGGCGGCTGGGACGACGTGCTCGGCATGGTCCACGTCAAGAAGGCCATTGCCGTCCCGCACGAACGGCGCGCTGAGGTGCCGGTCACGGCGTTGATGGTGCCGCCGGTGTTCGTGCCCGAGACCGTACGGCTGGATCCGTTGCTTTTGCAGTTGCGCGGCGGCGGCCTCCAACTCGCCGTGGTCATCGACGAATACGCCGGCACCAGTGGTGTCGTCACCCTCGAAGACGTGATCGAGGAGATCGTCGGCGAGGTCAGCGACGAACACGACAAGTTGCTCGATCCGAGCCGGTTGCTACCCGACGGAAGTTGGACGCTTTCGGGGATGTGGCGCCCCGACGAGGTGCACGACCGGATCGGTGCGACGATCCCCGAGGGGTCCTCGTACGAAACGTTGGGCGGTTTCGTGATGGCCCGAATGGGCCGCGTTCCGCAGGTCGGTGACGAGATCGAGTTGGCCGGTTGGCGGCTGCGGGTGCTGTCGATGGACAAGCGCCGTGTTGATCGGGTTCGGCTGACGCCGGCCGCGGCTGTTGAGACGCAGGAGCCGTCATGACCCTGTTGTTCTCCCTCGTGCTGTTGCTCGGCAACGCCTTCTTCGTGGGCGCCGAGTTCGCCGTCATGGCGGCGCGTCGATCCGGTTTGGAACCTCTCGCGGAGCAGGGCTCGAAACGCGCTCGCGCCAGCCTTGAGGCGCTGGAGAAAGTGTCGTCGCTGCTGGCGTGTGCCCAGTTGGGCATCACCGTCTGTTCGGTGTTGCTGGGTGCGGTGGCCGAAGACGCGCTGCACCACCTGCTCGCCGGACCCATGCACTCCCTCGGGCTACCCGAGGGGGCGGCCGACATCACGGCGTTGGTTCTGGCGCTGCTGATGGTGGTCTACCTGCACGTCGTGCTCGGTGAGATGGTCCCGAAGAACCTGGCGATCGCCGGCCCGGAGCGTTCGGCCTTGCTGCTGGCGCCCGCGTTGCTGCGCATCACCAAGATCCTCGGCCCGGTCATTCGGTTGCTGGAGTTCATCGCCAAGGCTGCAGTGAAACGGCTGGGCATCGAACCGCGCGACGAGCTCGGGTCAACCGTTTCAGCGGAGGACATGCAGTTCATCGTCCAGGAGTCACACCGCGAGGGCCTGCTCGAGGCGCAGCAGCAGGAGCGGGTGCGCGGAGCGCTGGAGTTCACCGACAAGCTCGCCTCCGATGTGGCGGTTCCGGTTGATCAACTGGTCACGCTCCAGGTCGGAGCGACCCCGGCTGATGTGGAGAAGTTGGTCTCCAAGCGGGGCTTTTCGCGCTTCCCGATCATTGACACCCACGGCGACCTGGCGGGCTACGTGCACCTCAAGGACGTGCTTTATGCGCGTGATGAGTTGTACGACGAGCCGGTGCCGCCCAAGCGGATCCGGCCCCTGGCGACCGTACGACCGCAGGACGAAGTCGAGGACGTGCTGCTGACCATGCAGCGCACCGGCGCCCACCTCGCGCGCGTGGTGGACGACGCGGGCGCTCCGCTCGGCGTGGTTTTCCTGGAGGACGTGCTCGAGGAACTCGTCGGGGAAGTCACCGACTCGACTCAGCGCTGACTGCGCCGCCCGACAGCATTTGCGGTCGGGCGGGTCATTGCTCGTCGAGCGGCCGCCTTCGCTGACCTGGCCCTGGGGGAGCCCGGCCATTGGTCGTGCCCGCCCGGTGGGATCGTCCGTTTGCTCGATGCGTACGACGTTCGGCTCGAGGGCCGCAACGCCGTCGTCGTCGGGCGCAGCCAGATCCTCGGTCGAGTCCGTCGCCTGACGAAACGCTGCACTTACCCGCAAACCCGGCAGGATTCGCGCGTAAGTGCAGCGTTTGGGAGCGGGGTCTCAGTCTTTCTTGAGGCCGTCCTTGATCAGGTTCATCACCGTCGAATCGGCCAGGGTGGTGACGTCACCAACCTCGCGGTTCTCGGCGACGTCCTTCAGCAGGCGCCGCATGATCTTGCCCGAGCGAGTCTTGGGCAATTCGGGAACCACCATGATCTGCCGAGGCTTCGCGATGGGGCCGATCTCCTTGGCGACGTGGTTGCGCAACTCCTGCACCGTGTCGTCACCGTGATCGGTGAATCCCTCGCGCAGGATGACGAATGCGCAGACCGCCTGGCCGGTGGTCTCATCGGATGCCCCCACGACTGCGGCCTCGGCCACGGACTCGTGGGAAACCAGTGCCGACTCGATCTCCGCGGTGGACAGCCGGTGACCCGACACGTTCATCACATCGTCGACTCGGCCGAGCAACCAGATGTTGCCGTCGGCGTCGTACTTCGCGCCGTCCCCGGCAAAGTAATACTTCGGGCCGAAGCGACTCCAATAGGTGTCCTGGTAGCGCTGGTCATCGCCCCAGATGGTGCGCAGCATGGCCGGCCACGGCTTGGTCAGAACGAGATAGCCGACCTGCTCGGGTTCGGTGAGCGGATTGCCCTCGTCGTCGAGGATCTCGGCGCTGATGCCCGGGATCGGACGCTGCGCCGAACCCGGCTCGAGCGTGGTGACGCCCGGCAGTGGCGAGATCATGATGGCGCCGGTCTCGGTCTGCCACCAGGTGTCGACGATCGGGGTCTTGCCATCGCCGATGATGTCGCGATACCAGCGCCATGCCTCGGGGTTGATCGGCTCGCCGACCGAACCGAGCAGGCGCAGTGAGCTCAGATCGAACTTCGCCGGGATGTCAGCGCCCCACTTCATGAACGTACGGATCGCGGTCGGCGCGGTGTAGAGAACCGTCACGCCGTACTTCGCCACGATCTCCCACCAGCGACCTTGGTGGGGAGTGTCCGGAGTTCCTTCGTAAAGGACCTGGGTCGCGCCGTTGGCCAGCGGCCCGTAGACGATGTACGAGTGGCCGGTCACCCAGCCGACGTCAGCGGTGCACCAGTAGACATCGGTCTCGGGGTGAACGTCGTGAATGATTGAGTTCGTGTAGGCCGCCTGGGTGAGGTAGCCGCCGGTGGTGTGCAGGATCCCCTTCGGCTTCCCGGTGGTGCCCGAGGTGTAGAGGATGAACAGTGGGTGCTCGGCGCCCATCGGTTCGGCGGTGTGTTGGTCAGACTGCTTGTCGACCACGTCATGCCACCACACGTCGACGTCGTTCCAGGCGACCTCGCCCTTCGTACGCTGCACGACCAGGACGTGCTCGACCGGGTGTTCACCCTTGGTCAGCGCCTCGTCGACCGCGCCCTTCAGCGCAACCGCCTTGCCGCGGCGCCATTGTCCGTCGGTGGTCACCACGACGCGTGCGTCGGCGTCGACGATGCGGGTGTATAGAGCATCGGCGGAAAAACCGCCGAACACCACCGAGTGGGGAGCGCCGAGACGCGCGCAGGCCAGCATCGTGAAGATCGTCTCCGGGATCATCGGCATGTAGACCGCAACGCGGTCACCCTTGCCAATCCCCAACTCCTGCAACGCGTTTGCTGCCTTGGAAACCTCACGCTGTAGGTCTGCGTACGTGATGGTTCGGGTGTCGCCTGGATCGCCTTCGAAGTGGATCGCGACCCGGTCGCCGTTGCCGGCCTCGACGTGTCGGTCAACGCAGTTGTATGCGACGTTCAACTCGCCATCGGCGAACCACTTCGCGAACGGTGCGTTGCTCCAGTCGAGGGTCTGGGTGAAGTCTTTGCTCCACGTGATGCGTTCCCGGGCTTGGTCGGCCCAGAAACCTTCGAGATCGGCGTCGGCCCGGTCGAAGAGATCCGAGGTGCCATTCGCCTGCTGCGCGAAAGCGGGATCGGGTGCGTACGTCTGGTCGCTCACTGCCTATTACTTCCTTCGGTGTTCTCGAAAACGGACGAAAGGCCGACTGTGGGGTGGCGTTACCCACCCCACAGTCAACCTTCCTAGTGTTCGATCGCTTCGGCAACCCCGTGTCCGGTGAGGGAACGGACCTCCATCTCGGCGTATTTGGCTGCGTTGAACTCCTTGCTGGTCACGCTGCCGAGCCAACCCAGGAAGAACCCGATCGGAATCGAGACGATGCCCGGGTTGTCCAGCGGGAACCAGTGGAAGTCGATGTCGGCCGGCAGCATCGACAAGGTCTTGCCGGTCTTCGGGTCGGCGCCCTTGCCACTGACGACCGGGCTGAACACGATCAGACCGACGGCGGTGAGCAGGCCGCCGTAAATGCTCCACACTGCTCCGCGGGTGTTGAACCGCTTCCAGAACAGCGAGTAGAGAATCGTCGGCAGGTTTGCGCTGGCCGCGACGGCGAAGGCCAGGGCCACGAGGAAGGCGACGTTCTGGTCCTTGGCCAGCATGCCGCCCCCGATGGCCACGATGCCGCCGACGATCGCGGCGATCCGAGCGACCTTCACCTCGGACTCCTGGTCGGCCTTTCCGCGCTTGATGACCTGGTTGTAGATGTCGTGGGCGAAGGTAGCGCTGGTCGTAATCGTCAGACCGGCGACCACGGCAAGGATCGTGGCGAACGCGATGCCCGACACGATGCCGAGCAGCGGTGATCCGCCGAGTTCGAAGGCGAGCAACGGGGCCGCCGCATTCGCCTTGCCAGGAGCTGCGTTGATCTTGTCGGGACCAACCAGTGCGCCGGCGCCGAAGCCGATGACCAGAGTCAGCAGGTAGAACCCACCGATCAGCCAAATGGCCCACTCGACCGACTTGCGGGCCTGCTTGCTGGTGGGAACGGTGTAGAACCGCTGCAACACGTGGGGCAGTCCTGCCGTTCCGAGCACCAGCGCGAGGGCCAGCGACAGGAAGTCGAGCTTCGTCGTGGAGTTCTTGCCGTATTTCAGTCCCGGCGACAGCAGGTTCTCGCCGGCCTTCGGGTTCTCCTTGACCGCCGCGTCGAACAGGTGGCTGAGGTTGAAGCCGTACTTTCCAAGCACCCAGACGGTCATCACGAACACCGCAATGATCAGCAGCACCGCCTTGATCATCTGCACCCAGGTGGTGCCCTTCATGCCGCCGATCATCACGTACATCACCATGATCACGCCGACGACGGCGATCACCAGGTTCTGCGCCGTGTTGCCGCTCACGCCGAGCAGCAGGGAGACCAGACCACCGGCGCCGGCCATCTGGGCCAGCAGGTAGAAGAACGACACACAGAGAGCGGAGCTGGCGGCGGCCATTCGTACGGGCCGTTGCTTGAGGCGGTAGGACAGCACGTCCGCCATCGTGAATCGCCCTGTGTTGCGCATCAGTTCGGCGACCAACAGCAGCGCGACGAGCCACGCCACCAGGAAGCCGATCGAGTAGAGGAAGCCGTCGTAGCCCTGCAGCGCGATCGCGCCGGCGATGCCCAGGAAGGACGCGGCGGAGAGGTAGTCACCGGCGATGGCGAGCCCATTCTGCGGGCCGGTGAACGAGGCGCCGCCGGTGTACATCTGCTCGGCGGTCTTCTTGCCCGCAGCGACCTTGATCACGATCGCGAGGGTGACCAGAACGAAGACGGCGAAGATGGCGATGTTGAGCGTCGGGCTGCCAACCGATTTCGACGCCATGGCGAGGGCGGGCATCAGAGCACTCCGTCCTTCTTGAGAGAGGTGACGATGGCTTCAGCTCGCGGGTCGAACACGCGGTTGGCCCAGCGGCTGTACCAAATCGTGATGGCGAACGTCGTGACGAACTGCCCGAGGCCCATGATCAGGCCGATGTTGATCTTGCCGACCACTTGGGTGCCCATGAAGCCGGGCGCGTAGATCGACAGCAGGACGTAGAGGGCATACCAGGCCAGGAAGAAGGCCGTGATGGGGAAGACGAAGCCGCGGAAGCGCTTGCGCAGATCGGCGAATTCGGGGGACTGCTGAACCGCGATGTAGCGGTCCTCGACCTGTGGAGCGTCCATGCTCACGGGCACCTCCGAAGAGCGGGCGGGAGCCGTCACGGATGTGACTGGCATCACACAGGGTGCGCGGTCGGATCGGATGGGCGACAGCGTTCGTCGCGCGTTTGCGGTCAAGGTGGCGGATGAATCGCCGTGCGGCAGTGGGGCGTACGGCGAACGGTCGGTTTCGCGCGACGAGCGGTCAGTCCGCCGCAACCGATTCCGGCAGGTGCAGCTGGGCGATGGCCCGAGCGGTGCCCGGCGGGATGCGATGGGGGCTCGCGAGCGAGGCGAGGACCATGACCGCCGTCGCCAGCGGCATCGTGCAGGCCGCCGGGGCGGCGATCGCCGCGTTCAACAAACCGCTCGTCGCATTCGGGGCATACAGCATCATCAGGGCGGCGCTCGCGGTCGCCGCGCCACCGACGACCATGCCGGCGATCGCGCCGATCGTTGACAACCCGCGCCACCACACGCCCAGAACAACCAGGGGGGTGAACGTCGATGCGGCCAGCGCGAAGGCGTATTCGACCACCATCGACAGCCCGAACGTGTGACTGCTCAGGGCGACCGCCAGCGGAACCGTCATCGCGACCACGGTCGCGGCGCGGAAGGTGCGACTCGCAGGAGCCGACCTGGGCCAGAGGGGGCGTACGACGTCCTGGTCGAGAACTCCGGCGACCGCCATCAACAGCCCGCTGGAGGTGGACAGGAAGGCGGCGAACGCTCCGGCCGCCAGTAGCGCGCCGAGCAATTCTGCGGTCGTTCCCTGGGTCATCGCGGCGGGAAGGCGCAGCAGTGCGGTGTCGCGGTCCGCCGCGGTCGCGGCGGGCAGGTAGGTGCGAGAGAGCCATCCCAACACCGGCGGCCAGAGGTAGAAGGCGCCGAGCAGCGCAAGCACCGCCGTTGTCGTACGACGGGCGTCGCGGCCTGTGGGGTTGGTGTAGAAGCGGACGACGACGTGGGGCAGGCCGATGCTGCCCAGACAAAGGGCGATCAGCAGGCTGTACGTCGCGTAGAGGCCGGTGCCAGTCGACCCGCCGCGCAACGGATCCCACCACTGCCCGGTCAAGCTGCCAATGTGTGGATCTGCCCGGAAGCGCACGACGAGCAATACCGCGACCGGGACGAAAATTGCGGTGAGCTTCAGCCAGTACTGCACGGCTTGAACCAAGGTGATCGAGCGCATTCCGGCGAGGGCGACATTGACGGTGACGATGAGGGCGACGACCAGGGTTCCGATCCAGCGCGGCAGGCCGGTGGTGTAGGCGAACACCAGGCCCGCGCCCTGCAGTTGCGGCACCAGATAGAGGCCGCCGATCGCGAGAACGAGGACGGAACTGATCCGTCGGGCGGCCAGCGAACCGAGCCGGAACTGGGCGAAGTCGGGCAATGTGTACGCCCCGGACCGACGCAGTGGGGCAGCCACCAGAACCAGCAGGACGAGGTAGCCGACGGTGTATCCCACCGGCAGCCACAGCGTCTCGGCGCCGCGTTCGTAAATGAGGCCACCGATGCCGAGAAAGCTTGCGGCAGAGATGTATTCACCGCCGATGGCGCTCGCGTTACGCCAGGGGGTAACGGTCCGTCCGGCGACATAGAAGTCGCTCGTTCCACGGCTGAAGCGCAGGCTCAGCAGCCCCACCGCCGAGGTGAGCGCGCAGACGAGGAACACAGCGGTGACGGCCCACGGGGAGGTCACGAGCGATGCACCTCGCGGGTGAACTCGTCCTCGATGCGCTCGGCGGCTCGCACGTATTGGCGGGCCATCAATACCGCGGCAGGGTAAACCAGGATGCCGAGCACCAAATAGCTGAACGGCAGGCCGAACACGGTGGCGTGGTGGGTCGCTGGCAGCAGGAAGAACAACAGGGGAAGGCCGCCGAGAGCGATGGCGCCAGCTGCCAGGACGCGGAGGGCCAGGCGCAGTTGGGCGCGGATCAGACCGTCGAGGTAGACCGAACCGAGCGCGGTCTGTGACTCGATCTCGCGGCGCAGGTCAGGTTGTCCGCTGGGCGCTGGCCGGTGGGACCGGGTGATGCGAACCCGCTCCGGTGGCTGGGTCACTTCGCATCCCGGCGCAGCAGCCTGGCGCGCAGGTCGCGAGTGTGCCGCCGGCTCACCGGGAGGGTGACGGCGCCGATCCGAACGCTGCACCGCCCGTCGTCGGTGTGGACTGCTTCGACATAGCCGGTGTTCACCAGCGTCGAGCGATGAATGCGTACGAATCCCGCTGCCGCCCAGCGCTCTTCGAGCGTTGCCAGCGGGATCCGGAGCAGGTGGGTGCTGGTGGCGGTGTGTAGCTGGGCGTAGTCGCCTTGGGCTTGCACGAAGCGAACGTCGGAACGCTGCACGAACGTGGTGACTCCAGCGATGTCGACAGCTATCCGTTCGTCTTCCACCGCAGTGGCGGGTTCGCTGGCGGGGCCGAGGCAGCGGCGTACGGCCTGGGCCAGACGCTCCGGACGCACCGGTTTCATCACGTAGTCGACAACGTCGACCTCGAAAGCATCGACCGCATAGTCGTCGTAGGCGGTCACGAAGACCAGTTGCGGGCGTCGTTCAAAGCGGGCGATCACCCGGGCCAACTGCAGACCGTCGAGACCGGGCATGTTGATGTCGCTGAAGACGACGTCGATGTCGCGCTGGTGCAACAGGTCGAGGGCCTCGCCACCGCTGGCGGCCTGATGGACCTCGCCGATGTGGTCGTCGCGGCCCAAGAGGAAGGCGAGTTCGGAGCGGGCGGGCGGTTCGTCGTCGACGACGAGAACGGTCAGCGGGCGCATGAGCACAACCTACCTACGCGCCGGGACTGAATTTCGGGATGGAGAAGCTGACCCGCATGCCGGCGCCCGGCGCGGTCTCGACGACCAGGCCATGGTCGTCGCCATAGACCTGGCGCAGGCGGGCGTCGACGTTTCCCAGGCCGATGGAGTCCGAGGTCGCCTCGCCGTTGAGGACTTCCTGCACGCGCACCGGATCGGCGCCCACTCCGTCATCCTCGACGCTGATCTCGGCGGAGGCACCCAGGTCGCGGGCAATCAGGACTACGGTTCCGGTTCCGGATTTGGGGGCGAGCCCATGTCGTACGGCGTTCTCCACCAGCGGTTGTATCGCCAGATAGGGAACCCGAACCGGCAACACCTCCGGCGCGATCTTCATCCGCAGCTGCAGCCGCTCACCGAACCGCGCCTGTTCGAGCACGAGGTAGCGCTCCACGTTGCGCAGCTCGTCGGCGACGGTTGTGTAGGTGCCGCTGGAGCGCAGCGAGTAGCGGGTGAAGTCGGCGAACTCGAGTAGCAGTTCTCGCGCCCGGTCGGGGTCGGTGCGCACGAACGAGGCGATCGCGCCGAGGCTGTTGTAGACGAAGTGCGGGCTGATTTGCGCCCGCAGGGCGCGCAGCTCGGCCTCCATCGCGCGGGTTCGATCCTGGGATAACTCGGTGAGTTCAACTTGAGCGGCAAGCCACTCCGCGACCTGCTCGGCGGCGCGGGTCAGGCCGGCGCTGGGCGCGGGTCCTGCGGCGACGAGACCGCCAATAACGTTGTCGCGCACCGTGATCGGTGCGATGACCAGATGCCGCAACGGGCAGTCGGGGTCATTGCAATCGAGGCCGCTCTCAACCGCCACCCGTCCGTCGTCGAGGTGGTCGGCGGTGAGGGTCCAGACCTGATCGCGATGGTGTTCGCCCAGGCCGTCCCACGCGAGAACGGCGCTGCTGCCAGTGAGGGCGAGGGCGGGGGAGCCGAGCAGTTCACGCAGATGAGGCAGCGCGCGGCGCGCCGATTCGGCGTCAAGCCCCGCCCCGAGCTCGCGACCAGCAAGTGACGCGGTGTGCAGGATTTCGTAAGTCGCCCGCTCGCGTTCGGAGACAAAACCGCGGTGTAGCGAGCGTCGGCGCAGCAGGGCCCAGACCAGCGCGACGATGAGAACGGCGCCGACGATCAGCGCGATCGTGGTCGGGATCAGGTCCTCCTCGGGGTGGGTCTTGACCGCGAAGGAATCAGCAAAACAAGCGGAGTGCCCCCTGTAGGATTCGAACCTACGCTCCCGCCTCCGGAGGGCGGTGCTCTATCCCCTGAGCTAAGGGGGCAACAGCCCGAAACGATAGCACCGCGCTGAGCCAACCAGCACATCGTCCCGGGCGGGCGCTGGTGGTCCACGACGTGGGTGGCGCCACCCACCGAGCCGGTCGATCAGTACGGTTTGTCCCGATGAACGCCAACCAGACCGCTGTCTTCTCGGCCGGGACCACGCGCACCGACGGTGCGCTGTCGGTCGCGGGCCATGACGTGCGCGCGATCGCCCGCACCCACGGAACCCCGGCCTACCTGATCGACGTCGACGACGCCCGCGCTCGAGCGCGTCAGTTCCGGGACGAGTTCGCGCGCGCTTTCGCCGATATCGGCACGACCTGCGACGTGTTTTACGCGGGCAAGGCCTTCCTCTGCACCGCCATGGCGCGGTTGGTTCAGGAAGAAGGCCTGCACCTCGACGTCTGCAGCGGCGGGGAACTGGCCGTCGCCCAGCGCGCTGGCGTTCCGGGCGAACTGATCGGCCTGCACGGCAACAACAAGTCGGTCGCCGAGATCGACGCCGCGGTGGCCTATGGCGTCGGCCGGATCATCGTTGACTCGTTCGAAGAGATCGACCGGGTCGCCGATGCCGCCGATCAAGGCGGCGTCACCTCACACGTCATGTTGCGCGTCAAGACCGGCGTCGAAGCCCACACCCACGAATTCATCGCTACGGCTCACGAGGACCAGAAGTTCGGCTTCAGCCTCGACGGTCAGGTGACTGAAGCCGTACGCCGGGTGTTGGCGCGGAAGTCGTTGCGGCTGTTGGGTTTCCACTCCCACATCGGTTCCCAGATCTTCGAGTCCGACGGCTTTGCCGTGGCCGCGCAACGGCTGATCGCCCTGCAGTTGCAGGTGGCCTCCGACCATGGCATCACCCTGCCCGAACTCGATCTGGGTGGCGGCTTCGGTATCGCCTACCTGCCGAGTGACGAGCCGCTCGACCCAGCGGACATGGCCGACCAGATGGCCCGCATCGTGCAGCGGGCATGCGCCGAGGCGGACATGCCGATCCCGGCGATCTCCATCGAGCCCGGTCGGTCGATCATCGGCCCGGCGGGGATGACCATCTACCAGGTCGGCACCGTCAAACCGGTCGTCGTCGACGACACCCTGACCCGCACCTACGTCGCGGTGGATGGCGGAATGAGCGACAACGCCCGCCCGGTGCTCTACGACGCCGACTATTACTGCGAGGTCGCGGGTCGCGACTCGAAGGCTGCGGCCGTGACCGCTCGCGTCGTCGGCAAACACTGCGAGTCCGGCGACATCGTCGTACGCAATGGGCAACTGCCCGGCGACGTCGCCGCGGGCGACTTGATCGCCGTGGCCGCCACCGGCGCCTACTGCCGGTCGTTGTCGAGCAACTACAACCACATGCCGCGTCCGCCTGTGCTCGCCGTGAGCACGGCCGGTGTGACCACCTGGATCCGCCGGGAGACCATTGAGGACCTGTTGGCCTTGGAGGGGGAGTGACCATGTCGGAGCCCATACGGATCGCGCTGCTCGGCTGCGGTGTCGTGGGCGGGTCAATCGCCCGCCGCCTCACCCGCGCCGCTGACGAATTCACCGCACGCGTCGGTCGGCCGTTGCAGATCGTCGGGGTTGCCGTCCGCGACATCACCAAGGACCGCTCCGACACCGGCCTGCCCGCTGAACTGTTCACCACGGATGCGGAGTCACTGGTCGGCAAGGCCGACCTCGTGATCGAGCTGATGGGTGGCATCGAGCCGGCGAAGTCGTTGTTGCAGAAGGCGATTGAGGGCGGCGCGAGTGTCGTCACCGCCAACAAGGCGCTGCTAGGCCAACACGGCCCGGAGCTCTACGAACTCGCCGACGCCCACGGCGTCGACCTCTCCTTCGAGGCTGCGGTTGCGGGAGCAATCCCGTTGATCCGCCCGTTGCGCGAGTCGCTCGCCGGCGACCAGGTGCACCGCGTCATGGGCATCGTCAACGGCACCACCAACTTCATCCTCGACAAGATGGACCGCACCGGCGCGGCCCTCGAGGACGTCCTGGCCGAAGCCCAGGAGCTGGGTTACGCCGAAGCCGACCCGACCGCCGACGTCGAGGGTCATGACGCTCAAGCCAAAACCGCGATCTTGGCCTCGTTGGCGTTCCACACGCGCGTGACCACGCCTGAGGTGCACTGCGAAGGGATCATGGGTGTCACCGCCGAGGACATCCGCGCCGCGCGCAAGATCGGCTGTGTCATCAAGCTGCTCGCCATCGCCGAGCGTGTCGAGCGCGACGGCGGCGAAGCCGTGAACGTACGAGTCCACCCGACTCTGTTGCCGCGCAGCCACCCGTTGGCCAGTGTCCGGGAGGCGTTCAATGCGGTGTTCGTGGAGACCGAGCTCGCCGGCGAGCTGATGTTCTACGGCCAGGGCGCCGGCGGCGACCCGACGGCGTCGGCGGTGCTCGGCGATGTGGTGCAGGCCGCTCGCCACAAGGCGCAGGGTGGTCGAGGGCCTGGGGAGTCGGCCTACGCGAATCTGCCCGTTGACCCGATCGGCCGCTCCTCCACCTGTTACTACATTCGAATGGACGTCGACGACCGTTCTGGGGTCCTGGCCGCCATCACCGGCATCTTTGGTGAGCAGTCGGTATCGATCGAGTCCATGCGGCAGGGCGTACGTCGGTCGCAGGACGGCCAGGCGACGTTGCACCTCGTGACCCACCGGGCGGGCGAGGCCGAACTCGCCGCCGTTGTCGACCAGCTCAAGGCATCACCGGACGTCACCGACGTCCTGTCGGTGCTCCGATTCGAAGGGTCCTGATCCATGGCTCACCAGTGGCGCGGCGTCATCCGCGAATACGTCGACCGTCTCCCGATGCTCGAGGGCGCGCCAGTCATCACCCTCGGTGAAGGCGGCACCCCGCTCATCCACGCTGAGCGGCTCTCGCAGCTCACCGGCGCCGACGTGTGGGTGAAGTACGAGGGGATGAACCCGACCGGTTCGTTCAAGGACCGCGGGATGACCGCCGCGATTTCGATGGCGGCGAAGGCTGGGGCCAAAGCAGTCGTCTGCGCCTCGACCGGCAACACCAGTGCGTCGGCGGCGGCGTATGCGACCAAGGCCGGGATGACCTGCGCGGTGTTGGTTCCCGACGGGAAGATCGCGATGGGCAAGCTCAGCCAGGCGATCGCCCACGGCGCCACCCTGCTGCAGGTCGACGGCAACTTTGACGACTGCCTGGGCGTCGCCCGCAAGCTCGCCGACGCCTACCCGGTCGAACTGGTCAACTCGGTGAACCCGGCGCGTATCGAGGGTCAGAAGACCGCCGCTTTCGAGGTCATCGACGCCCTCGGTGACGCTCCGGACATCCACCTGCTGCCAGTCGGCAACGCTGGCAACATCACGGCTTATTGGAAGGGCTACCGCGAGGCGGCGGACGCCGCCCACGGAGCGCCGATCGCCACCAAGCGACCGCAGATGTGGGGCTTTCAGGCCGAGGGCGCTGCGCCGATCGTGAAGGGTCACCCGATCTCCAACCCCGAGACGATCGCCACCGCGATCCGGATCGGCAACCCGGCGTCGTGGAAGCAGGCCGAGGCGGCTCGGGACGAATCCGGTGGCTTGATCGACTCGGTCACCGACGACCAGATCCTCGCCGCGCACCGACGGTTGTCCTCGACCGAGAGCGTCTTCGTCGAACCGGGCTCGGCGGCCTCCATCGCCGGCCTGCTCAAGATGCACGAAGCCGGCCGTATCCCGCGTGGCGCAACGATTGTTTGCACCGTCACCGGCCACGGTCTGAAGGACCCGCAGTGGGCGCTGAAGACGGCCTCGGGTGACGACGTGCAACCCACCCGGGTGTCGATCGACACCGTGACGGTTGCACGCGAGCTCGGCCTCGAATCTTAATGGGACACAACGAGATCCAGGCGGGATCCTCCGTACGGGTCGATGTTCCTGCGAGCTCGGCGAACCTCGGCCCGGGGTTCGATTCCCTTGGCCTGGGCCTTGAACTGCGCGACGTCCTTGAGGTGCGCTGCACCGGCGACGAGTTGCGCATCGAAGTCGAAGGCGAGGGCGCTGATGAGGTGCCGCTCGATCCGGAACACCTGATCCACCGCTCGATGCTCGCCCTCTGGGAGAAGTTGGGTGTCACGGCCCCGAAAGGGCTGCACCTCTCCTGCGTCAATGCGGTGCCCCACTCGCGCGGGCTCGGTTCATCGGCCGCCGCGATCGTGGCCGGCGTGACGGCGGCTTATGCACTCACCGGGCGCGACCTCGACGCGGTGGGCCTGGCGCTCATCAATGACGTCGCCAGCAGTCTTGAGGGGCACCCCGACAACGCCTCAGCCAGCGTCTACGGCGGTTACACCGTGTCGTGGTGGGACGGCGCCGCCTGGCAAACCGTACGCCCGCAGTTGCACCCCGAGATCCGCGCGCTGGCGCTGGTTCCCGACGCCACCCTCTCGACCGACAAGGCCCGTTCGGCCTTGCCCGGATCGGTCCCCTTTGCGGCCGCTGCTCGCAACGCCGGCCGCGCCGCGTTGATGACCCACGCGATGACCGCCGATCCGGCGTTCCTGTTCGCGGCGACTGCCGACTGGCTTCATCAAGAAAATCGGCGACCCGCCTACCCGGGGAGTATGGCCGTGGTCGATAGGTTGCGCGCCGATGGGCTGGCAGCCTTCGTTTCGGGCGCCGGTCCGACCGTGCTGGTGCTCGGCGGAGCAGCCGACCTCGACCGTGTTCCCGACCCGGGCGCGGGATGGCGTGGTCTTCGCGTCGACATTGCCCGCGCCGGGGTGCGGGCCATTTCACACATTCTCTGACGGAAGGTGTAGATTGACACCGCACCTTGTTGAGGTCCGATGTTCGTCAAGTGACGTCGGAGTGCCCCAGGCGCACCCCATATCTCGCCTCGTGCGACGTCGCCCAGCGATGTCCCTCGCATGCGAAATCGGTAGATAACAAGACCTCGTTCTTCGAGGCAGACCACGATCGGCATCGCCGATCGAACCCCCGTGGGGGAAGGATCCTTCGTGACTGAAACCACCGAGTCCACGGCACCCGCACAGACGGTGCCGGACTCCTCGCGTTCGCTTGGTTCACTGAAGCTGGACGAGCTGAAGCGGCTCGCCGGCACGATGGGAATCAGCGGCACCTCCAAGATGCGCAAGAGCGACCTGCTCGATGCCATCCAGGGCCGCGGTGCTGGCTCATCGACCGGCCGCGCGACCCGCGACGCAGCAAAGACCGCCGACTCGGCGGCCCCCGAGGCGCAGCAGAGCGCGCCGCAGGAGACTCCGCAGACGCAGCCCCAGCAGACCCAGCCGGAAAAGGCTGAGCCCCGTCGCTCCGGGTCGCGTCGCAGCGTCTCCAAGGTGACTGCGCCGCAGACGAACTCGGCTGCCCCGGCGGCCCGCGACGACCGCCGTGATGCGGGTCGCGACAACGACACTCCGGCCGCGGAAAAATCTGTCGGCGAGCCGGCTCGCGCCGAGCGCTCCAGCGCCGATGGCGCATCCGCCGAGGACCGTCAGCAGGGCGAGCGCCAGGGCCGCCAGCAGAACGACCGTCAGCAGGGCGACCGTCAGCAGGGCGACCGTCAGCAGAACCAGCAGAACCAGCAGGACGGTGACCGTCAGTCGGAGAACCGTCAGCAGGACAACCGCCAGTCGGACCAGCAGGACGGCAACCGCCAGCAGGGCAACCGTCAGCAGGATGGCGACCGCCAGAACAACCAGAACCGGCGCACCAACGCCGGTGGCCAGGGCGGTCAGAACAACCAGCAGAACAACCGCCAGCAGGGCCAGGCCAACCAGGGCGGCAACCAGAACCAAGGCGGCCGCGACAACAACAACGGCAGCCGTGACGACTGGGACCAGGACGGCCGTGGCCGTCGCCGTCAGCGTGGCCGTGACCGCAACAAGCGCGGTGGCACCCGCAACCGCGCCGAGGAATATGGCGACGTCGACACGCAGGTGCGCGAGGACGACGTGCTGGTGCCCGTGGCCGGCATCTTGGACGTGCTGGACAACTACGCGTTCGTGCGGACCAGCGGCTACCTGCCGGGGCCGAACGACGTCTACGTTCCGCTGAACATCGTCAAGAAGAACGGCCTGCGCAAGGGCGATGCGGTCACCGGTGCGGTGCGTGCACTGCGCGAGGGTGAGCAGATCCCGGCCCGCCAGAAGTTCAACGCGTTGGTGCGTCTGGACACGATCAACGGGATGTCGCCGGAGGAGTCCGGCCAGCGCGTTGAGTTCGGCAAGCTCGTGCCGCTCTACCCGCAGGAGCGCCTGCGCCTGGAGACCGCGCAGAACCTGCTGACCACCCGGATCATCGACCTGGTGGCCCCGATCGGCAAGGGCCAGCGTGGCCTCATCGTCGCCCCGGCCAAGGCCGGTAAGACGATGGTCATGCAGGCGCTCGCCAACGCGATCACCACGAACAATCCCGAGTGCCACCTGATGGTCGTTCTGGTCGACGAGCGTCCCGAAGAGGTCACCGACATGCAGCGTGCGGTGAAGGGTGAGGTCATCGCCTCCACCTTCGACCGTCCGGCCGACGACCACACCACCGTTGCCGAACTGGCGATTGAGCGCGCCAAGCGCCTGGTCGAGAAGGGCCACGACGTTGTGGTGCTGCTTGACTCGATCACCAAGCTGGGACGCGCCTACAACCTTGCGGCGCCAGCCTCCGGTCGCATCATGTCCGGTGGTGTCGACTCTGCAGCGCTCTACCCGCCGAAGAAGTTCTTCGGTGCGGCGCGCAACATCGAGAACGGTGGCTCGCTCACCATCCTGGCCACCGCGCTCGTTGAGACCGGCTCCAAGATGGACGAGGTCATCTTCGAAGAGTTCAAGGGCACCGGCAACATGGAGCTCAAGCTCGATCGTCAGCTGGCCAACCGCCGCATCTTCCCGGCGGTCGACGTCAACAACTCCGGCACCCGCCGCGAGGAGATCTTGTTGGGTGCCGACGAGCTGAAGATCATGTGGAAGCTGCGTCGGGTGCTGGCTGCGCTCGACTCGCAGCAGAGCATCGAACTCCTGCTCGACCGGTTGCGGAAGACCAAGAGCAACGTCGACTTCCTGATGCAGGTCCAGCAGACCTCTTCGATCAAGCTCGACGACGAGAACTGATTGGCTCAGTTGCGCTGAGACAAGAAAATGCGGCCCGCGCTTTGGCGCGGGCCGCATTTGCTGTCCACCGACCGGTGGATGTCCCGATCAGCTGACGGTGACCTCATCGGCCAGCACGAATCCGACCCGGTGGCCCAGACTGACCAATAGATACTTCGTCGTCCCCACGATATTGATGTGGTCGCCCGGGGTATCCGCCGAGAAGGTCTTGGCGCGGTAGTAGTCGGCCGGCAACGTGTCGTCGAGCAGGGCATAGGACTGCCCCGGCGCCAGCGTGTAGAGCAACGGCGAGATCGGTTGTGCGTCAGCCGGATTGGCATAGGCCGATGCCTCGGGATAGGCCCGTCCGAACGTCTGCGCCTGCACCTTCGCGGTCACCTTCCGGCCGCGTACGACGACCCGCGCCGTCGGCTTCGAGACCGGGTTGTGGAACCACGCGAGAGCGCCCAGGAACCACACGGCCGTCCAGTCACCGCGGACCTCCGCCACGACGTAGTCCGTTCCGGCCGCAGCGCGGCCGCCGACATCGGAGACCGTGGTGGTCGAGGGAGAGCTTTTGATCCCGGGGTCGGTCACCAGGGGCGATTCGGCTGTGGGGGAGGAGTACAGCGGCACGAAGTTGGTGCCACGGGTTCCGTCGCCGGCGACGGGCTGCACGTTCTGGCTGAAGCCCGGCAGGATCCGTACGACATCGCCGGCAACAGCGGGCCGTCCGGACGTTCCGGCGTTCAACGGCGCGCCCATGAGCTCGAAGTAGTGCTCCCAGTCCCAGTAGGGGCCCGGGTCCCAGTGCATGCCGGCGATCGTCGGCGTCGTGGTTCCGGGAACCTGGTCGTGACCCACGATGTGACCGCGATCCAGCGGGATCCGATAGGCGCGAGCCAGCGCGCTGATCAACCGGGCACTGCGGCGATACATCGCCTCGGTGAACCAGGAGTAACCCTCCGGGGCATAACCCTCGTGTTCGACGCCGATCGAGTGGGCGTTGAAATACCAGTTGCCGGCGTGCCAGCCGACGTCCTTGGGGTCGAGGTGCTGGGCAATGTGGCCGTCGCTGGAGCGAACCGTGTAGTTCCACGCCAGGTAGGTCGGGTCGTTGACCAGTTGCAACGCCGTTTCGTAGCTGCACTCCGTGTCATGAATGACCAGGTGGGTCAGGCGCGGCGAGATCGGCCGATTCGCCAGGTCGTGGTTGCCGTAGTCGCCGGGATCGGGCCCATATTGCGCGTAGGGCGCCGGGAGTGACTCCACTCCCAGCCCGGGTGGCGTATCGCTGCGTGAACGGCGCACCGTCGCCACGCGACCCTTCACCTTGGTCCGCCCGGCGCCGGGATCGGCCATCTTCTGCGGCGCAACGCTGAACTTGGTGCCGTTGTCGGTGACCGTGAGGCCGCTGGCCAGGTCGGCCAGGACGTCATCGGCGAACTGCAACTGCGCCGCGGGGTTGGTGAGACCGCTGATCACGCTGATCGCCTCGAACCAGGCAGCCGGATTGCTCGTTGCGCCGACCGGACCACCGAGGGAGCGCTGCAACTTCGCCAGCAGGGCCGCGGCCGCGCGTACGTTCTCCACGGCGTTCGTACGCAGCGTCGCCGGCGAGACTTCGGCGGCCGCCGCCGCGTCGCCGAGAGTGTCGATCGTGCGGACAGCGGGTCGACCTTCGGCCGAACGCTGCTGCGCAACGCCGGCGCCGTCGATCAGGTTCATCGGACCGTAGCCGTGGCTCCGGCTCGGCGCGGAGCCGTGATCGGTCCAGCGGGACTGGCCGTAACTGATGGCAGCGAGCAGAGCCGGCGGGACGCCGTACTTCGCCCCGGCCTGCCGGAACACGCCAGCCCGGTCGACGGCGAGCGCCGACGGTGCGGCGGCAAGCGTCGATCCGGCGACGACGGTGAACAGGAATGCGCGGCGTGAGGGGGGAGTCATGGGAATCTTCCGACGCAGGGGCAGATCGACCAACCAAGCCAATCTGTCATCGCGCTGCCCGGTCGTGGTTAAAGAGACGGTCAAGATGCACCGGTTCGGAATATCCACCGCCGGCTCGCGGTTTGGAAGGAGGTCCGCTGCTCTGGCAGACTGGACCGTCGGCCCCGGTTCACGCACCGAATCCATCGTTGCGACCCGGGAATACGCCTGAAATCGAGGAGATACCGTGAAGAAGAACCTTCACCCGAACTACGCCGAGACCGTGGTCACCTGCACCTGCGGCAACACGTTCACCACCCGCAGCACCGCCGAGTCCGGCAAGATCAGCGCCGAAGTCTGCTCCAACTGCCACCCGTTCTACACCGGCAAGCAGAAGATCCTCGACACCGGTGGCCGCGTCGCGCGCTTCGAGCAGCGCTACGGCAAGAAGAACGCCTGATCGCAAGATCTGTGGCTCCCGCGTGAGCCCTTCGCTCTACTCCAGCGTTTGCCACCACCGGTAGGCAGCACTGGACACCTCGGGTGGCTTCCCCAGCGGGGGAGCCACCCGATCCGTTTCCACCCAGGAGGACACCGTGCTCGAATCAGCATCAACGGTTGTTGCTGAGCATCACGAGCTGGAGCAGCAGTTGTCCGACCCTGCGGTGCTCGGCGACCCCACGACCCTGCGCCGGGTGAACAAGCGATACGCGGCGCTCGGCCCGACTGTCGCGGCCTACCACGCGTGGCATACCGCGCAGGATGACCTCGAAGCGGCCCGGGAACTGGCCGTCGACGATGCCTCCTTCGCCGCGGAGGTCCCCGAACTTGAAGCCGTCCTTGCCCGCGCCGAGGAAAAGCTGCGCAGCCTGCTGCTGCCGCGCGACGAAGATGACGACCGTGACGTGATTCTCGAGGTCAAGGCGGGGGCTGGCGGCGAAGAAGCCGCGCTGTTCGCCGGAGACCTGGTGCGGATGTATCTGCGTTTCGCCGAGCGTGCCGGTTGGCGGGCCCAGATCACCGACGCCACCGAGTCCGACCTTGGTGGCTACACCGACGTACGCCTGCAGATCGTTGCCAAGGGCACCCCCGAACCGGGCGCCGCGCCCTGGGCTCGGCTGAAGTACGAAGGCGGGGTGCACCGCGTGCAGCGGGTCCCGGTCACCGAGTCGCAAGGACGAATCCACACCTCCGCAGTCGGCGTGCTGGTGATGCCCGACCTGGACGACGGCGACGACGCCGAGATCACTTTCGGGCCCAACGACCTCAAGATCGACGTCTACCGCAGCTCCGGGCCGGGTGGGCAGTCGGTCAACACCACCGACTCCGCGGTGCGTATCACTCACCTCCCGACCGGCACAGTCGTCTCCTGTCAGAACGAGAAGTCGCAGCTGCAGAACAAGGAGTCGGCGTTGCGAGTGCTCAAGGCGCGGCTGCGACAGATCGAGCAGGAGAAGCGTGACGCCGAGGCATCGGCCGCTCGCCGATCGCAGGTTCGGTCGATGGACCGGTCCGAGCGCATCCGGACCTACAACTACCCGGAGAACCGGATCGCCGACCACCGCACCGGCTACAAGGCCCACAACCTCGACGCCGTGCTCGATGGTGACCTTGCTCCGGTGATCGATTCCGCGCTGCAGGCCGACGAAGCCGCGAGGATGGCGGCTGTGGCCGCCGGCGGCGAGTGAACCCGAGGGCAGCCCTTCGGGCCGCCGCCGCTCGGTTGGTTGCCGCTGGCATCCCGGGCGGTGCGGTCGATGCTCGTCGCCTGCTCGAGTCGGTGCTGCGCATTGATGCGGCTGATCTCGACCGGAGAATCATTCTCGGCCCGGACCTCACGACGCCGGAGCTGAGCCGGTTCCAGGACCTCGTCGACGAACGCGCCCGCCGCATTCCGCTGCAACACCTCACCGGGCGAGCGCCCTTTCGCCGGTTGGAGCTCCACGTCGGACCGGGTGTTTTCGTTCCCCGGCCGGAAACCGAATCGATCGTCGATCTCGCCCTGAACGCGCTGCCGATGGGCGGAACCGTGGTTGACCTCTGCTCTGGGTCGGGCTGTATCCCGTTGTCGCTCAAGGATGAACGGCCGGACGCCGCCGTCCACGCCGTCGAGCTGGATCCGCATGCCTATGCCTGGGCAGTGGGCAACCGGCAGCGCCTCGACCTTGACGTGACCTTGAAACTTGGCGACGCGACTAATGCCTTCCCGGAGTTGGAAGGCGAGGTCGATGTCGTGGTCAGCAACCCGCCCTACATCCCGGTCGGGATGGTGCCGGTCGACCCGGAGGTGCGCGATCACGACCCCGACATTGCGTTGTACGGCGGCAGTCCCGATGGTCTGCTGATTCCAGTTGCGGTCGCCGATCGGGCGCTCGTTTTGCTCAAGCCGGGCGGCTTGCTGGTGATGGAACACGCAGAGACCCAGGGGGAGTCGCTGCCCGCGGCGCTGCGTCGCCGTGGCTGGACCGAGGTTCACGACGAGTCCGACCTCGCCGGCCGGCCGCGGTTTGTGGTGGGCCGAAAGCCCTGAGTCGATCGGCTAATGCTCGATCGGGATCACGCTGCAGCCGGTCAGGTCGACGACGATGTCGGTCGCTTGCTGAGGGCTGAGGATCGCGCCCTTGAACGCGCGCAGCCGATCGAGATCGCATGGCCCGAGCCGAGCGCCGCGCAGGTCGGCGTCCTTCAGGTTCGCGTCGAACAGGTCGGCCTCAGTCAGGTCGCACTCGTCGAAAATGGACCCGTGGAAGTCGACCGCGCGCAGGGTTGCCTCGGTGAACCGGCAACCGGTGAGGTCGACATTCGCCAGCGCCGCCCCGATGAGGTTCGCCGCGAACAGATTCGAGCGTCGCATCGCGAAACCGAGGCCACGGGTCCGTTGCATGGACACGCCGGTCATCCGGCAACCGGTGAACACCGCGTCGCCGAGCAGGGCGCCGTCGAGGACCGCGCCATCCAGGGCGCATTCCTCGAAGCTGACCTCCGTCAGATCAAGGTCGCGCAGGTTCGCATCGCGCAGGTCGCAGCGCAGCAAGGTGACCGCGGTGGTTGCCCCGCGCAAGGCCTCTTCCAGGACGGCGCGATCAAGGGTCTGACCAGTGATCTCCATGGCGTCATACTCGCGGGTCGGCAACCGCCGCGGCGGCACCAGCCCCAACACCTACGATCGAGCCCATGCCCCACCTCGATGTGACCCGCTGCTGTGACGAGGATCGAACCTGGGTCTCCTGGGCCGTACGAACTGTCGGCGCCGATGCGAATCGCAGCGCCGACACCCACCTGCTGCCATTGCACGACGGCCCCGCGGGTATCGACCTCTACCTCAAGGACGAATCGACCCACCCGACCGGCAGCCTGAAGCACCGGTTGGCCCGCAGCCTGTTTCTGTACGCGTTGTGCAACGGCCGGATCTGCCGCGACAGCGTGGTCGTCGAGGCCAGCAGTGGCTCCACCGCGGTCAGCGAGGCCTACTTCGCGCGGTTGCTCGGTCTGAAGTTCATCGCGGTCATGCCGCGGACGACCAGTCGACAGAAGGTCGATCTCATTCAGCGCTACGGCGGCGAGTGCGACTTCGTCGATGACGGCTCATTGGTCTACGCCCGCGCGCAGGAGATCGCCGACAAGTCCGGTGGTCACTATCTGGACCAGTTCACCTATGCCGAGCGGGCCACCGACTGGCGCGGGAACAACAACATCGCCGAGTCGATCTTCGGCCAGATGTCCCACGAACCGCATCCCGTCCCCCGCTGGGTTGTGGTCGGTGCGGGAACCGGTGGAACCTCCGCCACCATCGGCCGCTACCTGCGCTATCAGGGCCACGACACCCGCCTGTGTGTTGTCGACCCGGAGCGGTCGGCCTTCTTCGATGGCTGGGTCGACCGGGATCCCGCCCGCACCATCACCGGCGGATCACGGATCGAAGGGATCGGCCGACCCCGTACGGAACCGTCGTTCGCCCCTGATGTCGTCGACCGGATGATCAAGGTGCCCGATGCGGCGTCCATCGCCGCGGTCCACCTGCTGCGTGAGCGCACCGGCCTGTTCGCCGGGGGCTCCACCGGTACGAATCTTTATGGCGTGCTGCGCCTTGCCTGCGAACTGCGAGCGGCGGGGGAGCGCGGCAGCATCGTGACCCTGCTCTGCGACGGGGGTGAGCGTTACGCCCAGACCTACTACGACCGGGGCTGGTTGCGCGACAGCGGAATGGACCCCGACAGCTACCGGCCGCTCCTGGAACGGGCGTGGGATCACGGTGAGTGGGACGACCGCCTCGCGCCGGCCGGTGCGAATGCGGGAGACTCTTGCGGAACATCCATCCAACCGAGGAGTGACGCGTGAGTCCTGTCTTCGACTGCGCCACCGAGCAGGGGCGTCAAGAAGGCATCGCGGCCGCGGCCGCCGCCGCGCGAGCCGGGCAGTGCGTGATCATGCCGACCGACACCGTCTATGGCATCGGAACCGACGCGTTCAGCGTTTCCGGGGTCGAGGCGATGCTGACTGCCAAGGGCCGAGGACGCGAGCGCCCGTCCGCCGTCTTGATCGCCGACCGCGCGGCAGTGGACGGTCTCGCGACCGCGGTGCCGTCGTACGCCCGCAGGTTGATGGACGCGTTCTGGCCGGGTGGCCTGACCCTGGTCTTCCGGTCCCAGCCGACGCTGGCCTGGGACCTCGGCGATACCAACGGCACAGTCGGGCTGCGGCAGCCGTCCGACGAACTCACCCTCGAACTGTTGCGTGAGGTCGGCCCGATGGCGGTGACCTCGGCCAATCGCACCGGCCAGCCCCCGGTCACCACCATTACCGAGGCGGGTTTCGCCTTCGGCCCGGCCGTTGAGGTCTACCTGGATGCCGGTGGTCGCGAGGGCGGTGAACCCTCGACCATGCTCGACTGCACCAAAGCCGACCCGGTCGTGCTGCGCCACGGCGCGATCAGCGCCGACCGCCTGCGGGAGGTGCTGGGCGACGTCGAGTTGGTTGATCCGTATGTCGGTCCGGCTGCGGTTGACCTGACCAAGCCGAGTGAACTGCCCGCCACTCATGACGACTCCGGTGCAGCGCTGGAGCCCGCCGATTCCGCTGACGCCGATTCAGCCGATCCTGTCCCAGCCACCGATTCAGACTCTGACTCAGCCGACCCCGAGCAAAGGTGATCCGATGACCACACCCTTCTACGGCCCCGACTTCGACGCCCTGCAGCAGTTCGACCCCGACATCGCCGGCGTTCTGCTGTCCGAGGTCGACCGAATTCGCAGCGGTCTCCAACTGATCGCCAGCGAGAACCTCTCCAGCCCCGCTGTCATCACCGCGCTGGGTTCGACGCTGACGAACAAGTACGCCGAGGGCTACCCGGGCCGCCGTTACTACGGCGGTTGCTCCGAAGTCGACAAGGCCGAGACGATCGCGATCGAGCGCGCCAAGGAGTTGTTCGGCGCCGACCACGCGAACGTGCAGCCGCACTCCGGAGCCAGCGCCAACCAGGCGGTCTACGGCGCGTTCATGCAGCCGGGCGACACCATCCTGGCGATGGCGCTGCCGATGGGCGGCCACCTGACCCACGGCACCAAGGTCAGCTTCTCGGGCAAGTGGTTCAACGCCGTCCACTACGGCGTCGACAAAGAGACCGAGAACATCGACTACGCCGAAGTGGAACGCCTCGCCAAGGAACACCGGCCGAAGGTGATCCTGGCCGGCGGCTCGGCGATCCCGCGGCTGATCGACTTCGAGTTCTTCCGCAAGCTGGCCGACGAGATCGGCGCGATCTTCTGGGTCGACGCGGCTCACTTCATCGGGCTGGTTGCCGGCAAGGCGATCCCCAGCCCGGTGCCCTACGCCGATGTCGTCAGCTTCACCACCCACAAGGTGCTGCGCGGACCGCGCTCGGGCGCGCTGGTCTGCAAGGAAGAACACGCCGCCAAGATCGACAAGGCCGTCTTCCCGATGATGCAGGGCGGCCCCCAGATGCACACCATCGCCGCGAAGGCGGTGAACTTCAAGGAGTGTGCGACCCCGGAATACGCCGCGTACACCCGTCAGGTCATCGCCAACGCTCAGCAGTTGGCCACCTCCCTGGGTGAGCTGGGCATCCGCCCAACCACCGGCGGAACCGACACCCACCTCTCGCTGCACGACCTGCAGGGTGTTGGTGTGACGGGTGCCGACGCCGAGAAGCGCGCCGATGCAGCCGGAATTGTATTGAACAAGAACGCGATTCCGTTTGACCCGCAGAAGCCGAACGTCGCCTCCGGTATCCGGGTCGGCACCCCCTCGGTCACCACTCAGGGCATGGGTGTCGAGGAGATGAAGACGATCGCCTCGCTGATCCACCAAGCGGTCACCGCTTCCGACGGCACCCCGGAGCACCCGGTCGCCCAGGAAGTGCGCGCCGGCGTCACCGAACTGGTCACCCGGTTCCCCGCCTACCCGCGCTGAGGAAAACGCTGGACACGCATGCGCGAATACCTTCTGGTCTGTGTGGTCGCCGCGGCCATCACCTTCATCACGACGCCGGCCGTACGCCGGTTCGCGGTGCGGTTCGGCGCGGTGACCCCGGTGCGGGGACGGGATGTCCATTCCGTCCCCGTGCCCAGGCTGGGCGGTGTCGGCATGCTGTTCGGCTTCCTCGCCGCGACGTTGGTCGCGACACGGTTGCCCTATCTGTCGCAGCTGTTCGACAATCCGACGCTCTACGGCGTGGTGATCGGCGCGCTGATCATCACCGTTCTCGGTGCGGTCGACGACTTCATTGAGATCGACGCGGTGACCAAGTTCGCCGGCCAGATGATCGCCGCCGGCGTGATGGCCTTCGCCGGCGTCCAGATGATCACCGTGCCCTTCGGCAACGTTCAGACGGTGCTTCCGCAGGAGATCTTGGTCCCGCTGACCATCGTCATCGTGGTGGCCAGCACCAACGCGGTGAACTTCGTCGATGGCCTCGACGGTCTCGCCGCCGGGATGGTGGCGATTGCCGCGGCGGCCTTCTTCGTGTGGGTTTATACGGCCAGTCCGCCGAACTTCGATCCGCCGTCGGTGTTCTCCACCTCGGCGTTCCTGACCGCGGTCATCGTCGGATGTTGCGCGGGCTTCTTGCCCCACAACTTCCATCCGGCCAAGCTATTCATGGGCGACGCCGGCGCGCTGTTGCTGGGTCTCTTGCTCGCCTCGGCCACCATTACCTTCACCGGAAACTTCGATCCGAGTGCTGGACCGCAGCGCGCCACCGCCCTGGTCGCGTTCTGGCTGCCGATCGCCCTGCCGTTGTCGATCCTTGCCGTTCCGATCCTCGACGTGATCCTGGCGATCCGTCGCCGTGGCCTGCGCTTCTGGAAGCCGGACGCCAAGCACCTGCACCACCGGATGCTCGGCATCGGCCACCCGCACAGCCAGGCCGTCATGCTGTTCTATCTCTGGTCTGCGTCGGTCTCCGGGGGAGTGCTGTCCTTTGCCTTCCTGCGGGTGGAATACGCGACAATGGTCTTGGTCGGCGGCCTGGCACTCAGCTTCGCCCTGACCGTCGGGCTCCCCAAGTTGAGTCGAAAACGGACCTTGTGATAGTTTTCACAAAGTCCGATCAGTCGATCTGACGCCTTCAGACGCCCGACCCTGCCCCCGAACGAGGAGCCCCGTGGCCAGCGCCGACACCCGAGGAAAGACTTCGCCCGCGAAGCCGCTGTTCGCAGCGATGCTGCGCGCGGGCGTCCTCGTGTCTGCCGTCGCGTTCCCGATCGTCGTGATCGTTTTCTGGCTGGCTCGTGATGCGCGAGGCGCCGCTGGCGCCGCGCTCGGTGCGCTGCTTGCACTGGTGTTCTTCGCGGCCGGGCTGATGGTCATGACGCGAGTTATCAACGAACACCCGATCTCCGTTCTGACGGGAGCGATCGCGGTCTATCTCGGCCAAGTCATCTTCCTCGGACTGGTCATCGTGATCTTCTCGCGGCAGTCCTGGCTCGACACCACGGCGTTCGGTCTGGCTGTTCTGGCCGTCGCTCTGCTGTGGCAGGTCGCCCAAGTCGTCGCGTTCGTCCGTACGCCTAAGCCGGTCTACGACCTTCCCGAGAATGAGGCGGTCTGATGGCCGACCTTGATCCGAAGAAGCTGTTCGGTGCGCCGGGCGGTGCCATGGAAAATGGCGAACCTGCCCCTGAGGCAAGTGCCTGGGGGGTCACCAGCTACCTGATTTCCGGGCCGCTCATGCTCGGTGGCGTCGGTTGGTTGCTCGATCACTGGCTCGACACCGGCTTCCTGCTTCCGGTGGGAATCCTGGCCGGAATGGCCCTGTCGATGTATGTGATCTGGGTCCGGTACGGTACGGGGTGAGCTGGTGGGATCGACAAAAGACCGAGTCGCTACAAAAGCTCCCCGGCAAGCGATGAACAACGAACACACTGCCCGCTCAAGTTGGAAGTTGACTGAGGAGATCCTGTGAGCACGAACTCGCTGGCCGCACTGGCGGTGGCGTCCGACGGCAGCTATGAGGCCCCGTCCCCGAATGAGTTCTGGCAGCCGCTGATCGGCTCCGGGCACTTCGCCTTCACCCGCCCGATGGTGCTGATGGCGATCTCGGTCGTCCTGATTGCCGGCTTCCTCATCTTCACGACCCGCAAGGCTGCGGTGGTTCCGGGCAAGGGGCAGTGGATCACCGAGCAGGCCTACGGCTTCGTTCGTAATGGCATCGCCGCTGACATCATCGGCACCAAGAACTTCATGAAGTACGTCCCGCTGCTGTTCAGCCTGTTCACCGTGATCCTGGTGAACAACCTGTTCGGCATCATCCCGTTCTTCAACTTCGCCACGATGGGCCGTGTCGGATTCCCGATGGCGTTGACCCTGGCTGTCTACGTCGTCTACCACGCCATGGGTATCAAGGAGAAGGGCGTCGCGGGCTATTTCAAGGGCCTCTTCCCGCCCGGTCTGCCGAAGGCGATCTACGTCCTGGTCATCCCGCTGGAACTGATCACCTACTTCATCACCCGTCCGGTGACGTTGGCGCTGCGACTGTTCGGCAACATGTTTGCCGGCCACATGCTGCTGCTGTTGTTCATCACCGGCGGCGAATACATGGTTGTTCACGGTAGCTTCGGGATCAAGATCGCCGGTGGTGGCTCGTTCATCCTGGCCTTCGTGATGACCGTGTTCGAAGCGCTGATCGAGTTCCTGCAGGCCTACATCTTCACCATGCTCGCGGCGACTTACATTGCCGACGCGATCTCGCACGACCACTGAGACTCCCGTTCCTCGCGAGCGGTGCGCACGACCAACTGAATCAGTTCAAAACGTCGCCTGGTGAAGTGCCAGGCGGGACCACAGAAACAAACAGGAAAGAGAGTTCATCGTGACTGGCAACATCGCGATCCTCGGCTACGGCCTCTCGGCCATCGGCCCCGGTATCGGCATCGGCCTCATCTTCGCCGCGTACATCAACGGCGTGGCTCGCCAGCCGGAATCCCGCAGCATGCTGCAGTCGATCGCCATCCTGGGCTTCGCGCTCGCTGAGGCGCTGGCCATCTTCGGTCTGGTGCTCGCGTTCGTCTTCAAGAGCTAATTCGATCGCTCTCGGTATTTCCCTTGCAGCGCGGTGAGCTCGCTGCGAACCCGCTGCCGAATTAGGAGAAACCTATGCACAACCTGGCCGTGACGACGCTGAGCGTCGTGGCTGAGGACGGGCCGGGCACCAAGACCCCGATCCTGCCGGCCTATGGCGAGCTGATCTTCAGCTTGATCGCGTTCGCGATCTTGTTTGTGTTGATCAAGAAGTTTGTCGTGCCGAATCTGGAGAAGGCATACGCCGAGCGCCGCGCCGCCATCGAAGGCGGCATGGAGCAGGCGCAGGCCGCCCAGAAGGAAGCCGAGTCCGCCAAGCACGAATACGAAGCGCAGCTTGCTTCGGCTCGTGACGAGGCCGCGCAGATCCGCGAGGACGCGCGCGCCCAAGGCGCGCAGATCGTCGAGGAATCCCGGGCTCAGGCTCAGGCCGAAGCGGGTCGCATCGTGGAAGCCGGTCACCGGCAGACCGATGCGGAGCGCCAGCAGGCCGCTGCGTCGCTGAAGAGCGACGTGGGTCGGATGTCGACTGACCTCGCCAGCAAGATTGTCGGCGAGTCCCTGCACGATGAAACCCGTCAAAAGGGCATCGTCGAGCGGTTCCTGGCTGAACTGGAGTCTGGTTCGGTCAAGCCGACGAAGATCGGTTCTGAGGCAGGCAACTGATGCAGGGCGCTTCCCGGACCGCACTCGCTGCAACCCGCGCATCGCTCGGCACCCTCCTCACTGGTGGGGCCGATGCGGGGGCAACCTCGCGCGAGCTCTTCGCTGCAACCGATGTCCTCGACGCCAACACGTCGCTGCGTCGCGCACTGACCGACCCGACCCAGGAACCCGCCGCGCGGGCCCAACTGGTCGACAACCTCTTCGGGGGCAAGGTCAGTGACGGCGTCGTGAAGCTGTTGCGTCAGGTCGCCGAGCAGCGGTGGGGCAAGGATCGCGATGCCTCCGATGCTGTCGAGCATCTTGCAGTCGCTGCGGCGTTTGCTGCTGCCGATCGTCGGGGTGTTATCGACACCGTCGAGGAGCAGTTGTTCCGCTTCGAACGCACGGTCGCCGGTGACGCCGGCTTGCGTGACGCGTTCTTGGACCGCCAGCGTGCGGGCAAGGACAAGGCGGAGCTGGTTGCCAAGTTGCTCGATGGCAAGGCTGAGCCGGAGACGGCTTTCCTCGCCGAGCGGGCCGCTGAACACCCCCGCGACCGCCGTTATGGGCGGGTGCTGGAGGACTACCTCGCGGTAGCCGCCTCCGTACGCCAGCAGTTGACGGCCGTCGTGACGGCCGCCATCCCGCTGTCGGACGAGCACCGGGAGCGCCTGAGTCGTGCCTTGCACGCCCTTTACGGGCGCGATGTCATGACGAACGTCGTGGTCGACCCTTCGGTCGTCGGCGGCATCCGTGTCCAGGTCGGTGACGAGGTCATCGACGGAACCACCCTCAGTCGGCTCGAGGAGGTTCGCCGCAACTTGGCGAACTGAGTTTCACTCCTTGAGCGGGCATTACCTCGCCATTCACTGACGACTTGAGCAACGGGCCGCGGCCCACATGAAGGAGAAGATGATGACGGAGCTCTCCATCCGTCCGGAAGAGATTCGGGCAGCGCTCGACGGCTATGTGCAGACGTACGAGCCCGGTGCGGCCTCCCGTGACGAGGTCGGTCGGGTCACCACCGCCGCTGACGGCATTGCCCACGTCGAGGGCCTGCCCAGCGCGATGACCAACGAACTGCTGCAGTTCGAGGACGGAACGCTCGGCCTCGCGCTGAACCTCGACGTTCACGAAATCGGCGTGGTCATCCTGGGTGACTACGACGGCATCGAGGAAGGTCAGGAAGTCAAGCGCACCGGCGAGGTCCTCTCGGTCCCGGTCGGTGACGAGTTCCTCGGCCGCGTGGTTGACCCGCTGGGTCACCCGATCGACGGCCTGGGCGAGATCAAGGCCGAAGGTCGCCGCGAGCTGGAGCTTCAGGCTCCTAACGTGGTCAACCGCAAGTCGGTCCACGAGCCGATGATGACCGGCATCAAGGCCATCGACTCGATGACCCCGATCGGCCGTGGCCAGCGCCAGCTGATCATCGGTGACCGCAAGACCGGCAAGACCACGATCGCCACCGACACGATCATCAACCAGAAGAAGTACTGGGAGACCGGCGACCCGAGCAAGCAGGTTCGCTGTATCTACGTCGCGATCGGTCAGAAGAACTCGACCGTCGCCGAGGTCCGCGGCACCCTCGAAGAGGCGGGCGCGATGGAATACACCACCATCGTCAACGCTCCCGCGGGTGAAGCAGCCGGCTTCAAGTACCTCGCTCCGTTCACCGGTTCGGCCATCGGCCAGCACTGGATGTACGCCGGCAAGCACGTCCTGATCGTGTTCGACGACCTGAGCAAGCAGGCCGAGGCCTACCGCTCCATGTCGCTGCTACTGCGTCGCCCGCCGGGCCGCGAGGCTTACCCCGGTGACGTCTTCTACCTGCACTCGCGTCTGCTCGAGCGTTGCGCGAAGCTGTCCGACGAGCTCGGTGCCGGTTCGATGACCGGTCTGCCGATCATCGAGACCAAGGCCGGTGACGTTTCGGCGTACATCCCGACCAACGTCATCTCGATCACCGACGGTCAGATCTTCCTGCAGTCCGACCTGTTCAACGCCAACCAGCGCCCCGCCGTCGATGTCGGTATCTCCGTCTCGCGTGTCGGTGGTGCGGCGATGACCAAGGCCATGAAGGCAGTGACCGGTTCGATCAAGGTCGACCTGGCGCAGTTCCGCGAGATGCAGGCGTTCGCCATGTTCGCCTCGGACCTCGACTCCGCGTCCCGCCGCCAGCTGGCTCGTGGTGAGCGTCTGATGGCCATGTTCAAGCAGCCGCAGAACTCGCCCTACCCGATGGAGGAGCAGGTCGCTTCCATCTGGGCCGGCACCGCGGGTCACTTCGACGACATCGCCACCGAGGACATCTCGCGCTTCGAGGGTGAGTGGACCGACTACCTGCGCCGCAACAACAGCGACTTCCTGTCGGCCGTTCGGGAGAGCGCCAAGCTCGACGACGACGGCAAGAAGACGCTGGAGAACGCGATGGCGCAGTTCAAGAAGGAGTTCCGTTCCACCCCCGAACACGGTGGTGAGGGTTCGGAGCGCTTCGACGAACTGACCCAGGACCAGATCAACCAGCAGCAGATCGTCAAGCAGAAGCACTGAGCTTCGCAGACGATCACCTGACGGTTCGACAAGGAAGGAAGGCCCATGGGAGCGCAGCAGCGGATTTATCGCCAGCGCATCCGGTCGGTCCAGGCCACGAAGAAGATCACCCGGGCGATGGAGCTCATCGCCGCCTCCCGGGTGGTCAAGGCTCGGCAGGCGGTGGAGCGGTCCACGCCGTACGCGGTCGCGTTGACCCGTGCGCTGTCGGCCGTCGCCGGCCGTACGGACGTGAACCACGTGTTGACTACCGAGCGTGACAAGCCCCAGCGCGCGGCGGTTGTGATCATCACTGCCGACCGCGGTCTGGCCGGGTCTTACTCGGTCAACGCGATCAAGCGCAGTGGTGAGTTGATTGAGCACCTCCAGCAGAGCGGCATCGAATCGGTGCCGTTCCTGGTGGGACGCAAGGCGGTTGGTTACTACAAGTTCCGCCGTCGCGACTTCGCCGCTGAGTGGACCGGCTTCACCGACAGCCCGACCGCGGAAGCGGCGCGGGAGATCGGTCGCCGGCTCGCCGAGGACTTCACCAAGGGCTCGGAGGAGGGCGGCGTCGACGAGGTACACATCGTCTACACCCGCTTCGTGAACATGGTGACCCAGGTGCCGACCGTGCTGCGGCTGTTGCCGCTGGAGGTCGTCGACGGTGACGTCGATGCCGACGGCGATGGCAACGCTGATGGTCCCCAGCCGCTGTTCGAGTTCGAACCGAACCCGGAGGCCGTGCTGGAGGCGTTGTTGCCGAAGTACATCGAGTCGCGGATCTTCAACGCGTTGCTGCAGTCGGCTGCCTCCGAGCTTGCCGCCCGCCAACGTTCGATGAAGTCGGCGACCGACAACGCCACGGAACTCATCAACACCTACACCCGACTGGCCAACCAGGCCCGTCAGGCCGAAATCACTCAAGAGATCAGCGAGATCGTTGGCGGCGCCAGCGCACTCGCAGACGCCGGCTGAGCGCCCCAGGACGAAGGAAATTCAATGAGCACTGTTGCTACCGAGCACGAGGCCGCCCCGGCCCAGCAGCCCGGCGGTGTCGGTCGCATCTCGCGTGTGATCGGCCCGGTCGTCGACGTGGAGTTCAGCGTCGACACGATGCCGGAGATGTACAACTTGCTGACCACCGAGGTCGACTTCGGTGAAGGCAAGAAGAACGTCAACCTTGAGGTCGCCCAGTACATCGGCGACAGCATGATCCGCGCGGTCTCCCTGCAGCCGACCGATGGGCTGGTGCGCGGCGCTGCGGTCAAGGACTCCGGCGGCCCGATCACCGTTCCGGTGGGCGATGTCACCCTCGGAAAGGTGTTCAACACCACCGGTGAGTGCCTGAACCTGGCCGAGGGCGAGACCCTCGAGGTCACCGAGCGCTGGGGCATCCACCGCAAGGCTCCGGCGTTCGACCAGCTCGAGTCGAAGACCACCATGTTCCAGACGGGCATCAAGGTCATCGACCTCCTGACGCCGTACGTCGAGGGTGGAAAGATTGGTCTGTTCGGTGGTGCCGGTGTCGGCAAGACCGTTCTGATCCAGGAAATGATCGCCCGAGTCGCTCGCGATCACGGTGGTGTTTCGGTGTTCGCCGGTGTCGGTGAGCGCACCCGTGAGGGCAACGACCTGATGGTCGAAATGGAAGAGGCCGGGGTTCTCGGTCAGACCGCTCTTGTCTTCGGCCAGATGGACGAGCCGCCGGGCACGCGTCTGCGCGTCGCCCTGTCGGCCCTGACGATGGCGGAGTACTTCCGTGACGTTCGCGGTCAGGACGTGTTGTTGTTCATCGACAACATCTTCCGCTTCACCCAGGCCGGTTCGGAGGTGTCGACCCTGCTGGGCCGCATGCCGTCCGCGGTGGGTTATCAGCCGACGCTGGCCGACGAGATGGGTCTCCTGCAGGAGCGCATCACCTCGACCCGCGGTCACTCGATCACCTCCATGCAGGCGATCTACGTTCCGGCCGACGACTACACCGACCCGGCTCCGGCGACGACCTTCGCCCACCTCGATGCGACCACCGAGCTTTCGCGTGACATCGCCTCGATGGGTATCTACCCCGCAGTGGACCCGCTGACCTCGACGTCGCGCATTCTTGACCCGCGTTACATCGCCAAGGACCACTACGAGACGGCCGTCCGGATCAAGGGAATCCTGCAGCGCAACAAGGAGTTGCAGGACATCATCGCGATCCTCGGTATCGACGAGTTGTCCGAGGAAGACAAGATCTTGGTCAACCGCGCCCGTCGTATTCAGCGCTTCCTGTCGCAGAACACCTACGTTGCCAAGCAGTTCACCGGCATCGAGGGTTCGACGGTTCCGCTGGCCGACACCATCGAGGCGTTCACCAAGATCGCTGACGGTGACTTCGACCACCTGCCCGAGCAGGCGTTCTTCATGTGCGGTGGCCTCGACGACGTCGAGCGCCGCGCGAAGGAACTCGAGGGCTGATTTCCCTGACCGCCTCGCGGTTGAAACCCCCTGCACGAGCAGCATCGTGCAGGGGGTTTCGCGGTTTCCGGTTAGTGTTCTCCCTCGTGAACGGACTGGGATGGACGCTGCACGGTGACGGACGAACGATCGGTGAAGGCGAGGTCGTCGCTCCTGAGGAACGGCTGATCTGGCCACTGACCATCGGGATTGGCGCGCAACACATCGTGGCGATGTTCGGCGCGACTTTCCTGGTTCCGTTGCTGACTCATTTCCCGCCGGCAACGACCCTGTTCTTCTCGGGCCTCGGAACGATCATCTTCCTGCTGCTGACCGCGGGGCGGGTGCCGTCCTACCTCGGCTCGTCGTTCGCGTTCATCGCCCCGATCAGCGCGGCAACCGCCGATCACGGGATGGGTGGGGCGCTCGGTGGCGTGCTGCTCAGCGGCGTGGTGCTGGCCCTCGTGGGGGTGCTGGTGCAGGTCGCCGGCGCCGCTTGGTTGCGCTGGCTGATGCCGCCCCTGGTCACCGGGGCGATCGTCGCGCTCATCGGGTTGAACTTGGCCCCGGCGGCAAAGAACAACTTCGTCGTCTCGCCGGTGACGGCAACAGTGACGCTCGTCGTCATCGGCCTCGTGACGGTTCTGGTCAAGGGCCTGCTCGGCCGGCTCGCGATCCTGATCGGGGTCGTCGCCGGCTACCTGGTGGCCGTCGCCCGTGGCGAAGTGAAGTTCGCCGCCGTGCAAAGCGCCGACTGGATCGGCCCGCCGACCTTCCACCACCCGACCTTCCACGCCTCCGTGATCGTGCTCTTCGTTCCGGTGGTGCTGGTCCTGGTCGCGGAGAACATCGGCCACGTGAAGTCCGTTGCCCAGATGACGGGTCGCGACCTGGACGACGTCTCGGGCCGCGCGCTCATCGCTGATGGTCTCGCGACAACCCTCGCCGGCCTCGGGGGCGGGTCAGGAACGACGACCTACGCGGAGAACATCGGCGTGATGGCGGCGACGAAGGTCTACTCGACGGCGGCCTATTGGGTGGCCGCGATCGGCGCCCTGCTGCTCAGCTTCTGCCCGAAGTTCGGGGCCGCGATCGCGACGGTTCCGGCGGGGGTTCTCGGTGGGGCCGGAACGATGCTCTACGGGATGATCGGGCTGCTCGGTGCCCGCATCTGGATCGAGTCGAAGGTCGACCTGGCGAACCCGATCAACCTGACCTCGGCCGCGATTGGGCTGATCATCGGCATCGCCGATTACACCTGGAAGGTCGGCAACCTGACCTTCACCGGCATCGCGCTCGGGACCATCGCGGTGCTTGTCAGCTACCACGTGATGCGCGGCTTGAACCGGCTGACTGGTGCGGTGGCCGACCCGGAGGCTGCGGTCGAGGCCTGAGCTCGACGAGCGCAGGAACGGGTAGCTCTGCCCGCGGGCAGGTGTGCCCATGGCTCTCACGGCATCGGTCGGCGGATCGTGATGTCACAGAGGCAAGTCGGTAGCAAGAAGGTGATGAGGGGCATCACCTCGCCGACTCGCCACAGGGGGAGTCATGAACATTCGCAAGCGCACGAACATTCGCAAGCGCTCAGCCGTGCTCGGCTTGGTGGCCGCAACAGCGATGACCGGGATGGGCCTCACAGTCGCCTCCGCGGCGAGCGCGGCTACTCGAAGCTGCACCGCGACCACCCCGGCCTCGAGCCGGCCGGTGCTCCGCTACGCCGATCACGGCAGCTGCGTGACGCAGGCACAGACGCGACTGCGGGCGTACGGCGCATCCATCAGTGCCGATGGCAGCTTCGGCCCGGCGACGCTGAGCGCAGTCAGGAGTTTCCAGCGGTCCAAGGGGTTGGCGGTCGACGGTGTTGTGGGTCCGATCACCTGGTCACACCTCGTGACGGGGAGCACGCCGCCGCCGTCGTCGACCTATCGGGCCAGCCGCTGCGGCAACAATGGCAACAAGGTGCTGTTGGTCTTCGACGACACGTCGCCCAGCATGAGCAGCTTCCGGTCGCTCGTCTATACCGCGAAGGTGAACGGGATCGGCATTGGCGTCGCGCCCAACGGGAACGCGGTGGCTGCCGGTCGCGCCGACCCGGGTTATGCCCGGGCGAACGGGATGCTGGTAGTAGACCACACCTACGACCACCGCGACCTGACGACGTTGTCGAACGCGGGCATTACGTGGGAGATCACCCGCCCGCAGGTCAACAGCAACTACCTGCGGCCGCCGTACGGCGCAACCAATGCCCGGGTGAACAGCATTCTGTCCCAGAATGGAAAGTACAGCTGCTTGTGGAACCTGGACCCGCGCGACTGGGACGGGAAGTCGGCCTACAGCGCCGCGAACTACATCGTGCGCAACGCAAGGCCGGGCAGCACCGTGGTCGTTCACCTGAACCACATGGGCAAGACTCCCTCGACCCTGGCCTACATCAAGAAGGGGCTGGCGAACCGGGGGATCGCGATGTGCGCTCCCTGGTCGGGCGCGACATCGACCAGGATGCCCGCGACCTACTGCGCCTGATGCGCGAGTAGGGGGGTCAGCTTTCCTGCTCGGCCTGGCCGGCAAGCGCGATGCAGCCGCCGAGGGTCAGCACGAACCCGCCGATCATCAGCGGCCAGAAACCCGAGCGCACCCCGTCACCCAGAAAGCTCAGACCGATAACCGCCGGCACCACGGTTTCGGTGGCGAAGGTGATGGCGGTGACGGTGACCGCGCGGCCGCGGGCGAGGGCGAATCCATAGGCGAGGATCCCGACCGCGCCACCGACGATGATCGCCCAGACCTCGGGTTGCGCCAACAGGTGCCACCAGCCGTGGTCGACACGCACCACCCGGGCGCCGATTGCCAGCAGGCCGAACCCGAGCCCGCAACTGACCGCGAGCAGGTTCGCCGAACGGCCACGGTTGCGGTCGGCAGAAGCACCCAGGGCGAGCAGGAGGACGGGGATCGACGCCAGCCCGATCCAGCGCAGCCCGTTCGTCCCGATGACTCGGGCCGCTCCCTCCTGGGCGCTGATGGCCAACAGCACCAACCCAATTCCCACCACCGCGAGGGCAACGAGCTCGCGGCGGCTGAGGACGACGCCGAGGACGAAGGTTGCCAGAACGGCGGTGATCGCCACCGATGAGGCGGTCGCCGACTCGACCAGGAAGATGGGCAGGTCGCGCAACGCGATGAACGTCAGGACGAATCCGGCCGCATCGAGCCCAAGGCCCGCTGCGTAGAGCCGCCCGGACCACAACCGGCGCGGCGCGGAGATCGCCTCGGGCACAGCCGCCATCGCGCGTACGCCGAGCGCCTGAAGGATCGTCGCGGAGCCGTATGCGACAGCCGCCACCAGGGCGCAGACCAAGCCGAGGACCATGGCGATCATCCTGACAGGCGTCCCGCCCACCTAAGATCGTGGCCATGTGCGCAATCGTTGGATATGTCGGACCGGCCGGTAACGAGGGGGCCCTTCAGGAATTGGGCGCTGATGGCGGTCACCGCGTCGGGTCGGCGGGGCGCTACGCGCTTGCCTCGGTCACTGCGCCGGTGACCGCCGGCGACCGAACGGCTGTGCTCGTTGGGGATCTGTTGTCCGGCAGCGCGGATGCGCTCGCTGCCGATGGGGTTGCGGCGCTCGGCGCATTGCAGGGATCCTGGGCGGCCGCGATCTGGGACGACGCCGCCGCGACACTCACCCTTGCCCGCGACCGGTTCGGCACCCTCCCGCTCTATCTCGCGCGCGCGGGCGAGACCACCTATGTCGCTGGCAGCATCGCCGGGATTCTCGCAGCCGGCGCCGTTGACAGGGCTGTCGATGAGCGCACCCTCGCTCGATTCCTGCGCTTCGGCATGACCGACGACACCGAGCGCACCTTCTATGCCGGAATCGAACAGGTGCGCGCGGGCGAGTGCGTTGTTATTAGCGCCGCCGGGATCACCCGCCAGCCCTTGGTTCAGCCGCCAACGAAGCCCACCGCGTTCGCGAAGGCGCTCGAAGAAGCGGTCACCACCCGAGCCGGCGAGGGTGTGGGTGTCGTCGTTGACGGCGCACTCGAAACAGCGACCCTGGCCGCCTTCGCGCCACAGGCTCCGACCTACGCTCTCAAGCTGTCCGGCGCCCCGGTCAGCGGCAGCGGTGACCAGAGTCTCGAGCCGTCGGCCGACACCCTGAAGAAGGACCTCGAACAGTTCGTACGGGTGCAGCAGGAACCGGTCGTTGACGCCGGCGCTTATATCGACTTCTTCCTCAAGCGGGCCGTCGGTGGTGGTGGAGTTCTGTTGCGCGACACCGGCGCCCACGACCTGCTCGCCGGTGGCGACGACAGCGTACGAGCGCATCTGCGCGGGCAGGGTGTCGTCGGTGCGGCGCGCTCGCTGACCGCATCGCCGGCCACCGCGGCTCGACTGGGCAAGCAGGCGCTCGCCGCCCGCCGTAAGGGTGCGGGTGTGCCGGTGGAGCAGTTGCTCAGCCGCTCGCTGCGCGCCGTTGACGCAGGGGAAGCGCCGACTACGACCGGAACCACGTTGGCCGCAGGCGCCCGCGCCGCGCTCGACGGCGGCGCGCTCGCCCCGCGGCTACGCGCCGCGGCTCGCAACAGCGCGTTCTTTGGCGTGACCGACCGCCACCCCTACCTCGATGACAATGTCGTCGCGGCCGCCTTGGCGTTGTCCGACAGCGAACTGGTTGTCGCCGGCCGCGATGAGCAGGCCCTTCGCGAGGCCGCACGCGGGAAGGCTCCCGGCGCCGTTGTCGACGGTCCGTCGGCGGTGGAAATCGGACCGATCCAGCGTGAGTGGTTCACCCGGTTGAAGAGCTTCTTCTACGGCATCTTCTTGAGTGAGGAGTTCGCAAACCGCCCCTATGTCGACCAGAGCGAGGTGCTGCACGCCTTCGAAGGCTGGATCAAGGGCACCAACCCCGTTGACTCCGCGACCTTCTGGCGATTCGTCGGGATGGAGCTGTGGCTGCGCGAGTTCTTCGACGAGAAGCCCGATGATGAGCCCGCGCCGGTCCGGATCAAGACCGACCTCGAACCCAACGAGGGCAAGTCGCTGGGCCTGACCACCAGCCTGGGGGAGCAGGTGTCGCGGTTCCCGCTGCGCACCGACCTGGTCGACAAGACCACCGACATCGACGCCTACGTTGCCCAGACCCTTGACCGCTTCTTCGCCACGCTCGCCGCCGATGCCGAAATGGCGTCGGCGCTTGCCGATAAGCAGTGGTACTACTTCATCTCCGAGAAGATCATCGCCATCACGCAGGGGCGGTCCTACTTCATCTGGGACATCGAAGTCGGCCGTCCGGCGCGAGTGCTGTCCAAATACGTCACCCGCACACCCGCAGGCATCGGTCTCGGTTCGCCGTTCACCATGCAGCTGGCCATCCAGGAAGCCGGGTTGTCGCGGGTTCTCTTCGCCAGTGCCGGGGGGGCCGTCGGCAAGGTGATCGGCCGCAAGGGTCTGTTCTACGAACTCGTCGGCAACGACATTCGGGCGATCGACGGCCCGACCGAATATTCGGCCTACCCCTCGAACGTGTCGGCGAAGCTGGCGCCGAAGGACCCCAACGATGTGGCCGCCCGGATCTCGGCGATGCTGCGCGACCGGCTGCCCGAGCCGTACCGGAGCAATTTCGCTGGCACCATCGTGATGGACGCCAACGACATCGGCCGCAATGTGCTCGGCGCCGATGTCTCGCCGCCCTGGACCCGGTTCGAGGAGATGTTCGCCGACAACCCGCTCGGACAGGGTTCGGAGCAGACCCCGATGGCCGTTGTCTTCGTGCACTGACGACCGGTTCGGAGCACCCTCGTCGCGCAGGTAGACTGCACACGCACGCCCGTACCCTTGCCCAGGAGAGTCCCGTGAGCAGCCTGAACGTCCAGCTTGTCGCCGCCGACCGCATGGTCTGGGAAGGCGACGCCACGGCGGTCTACATCCGTACCGTCGACGGTGAGATGGGAATCCTGCCTGGTCACACCCCGGTGCTGTCGGTGCTCGCCGACTCCGGTGAGGTTCGGATCGACACCGTTGAGGGTGGCCGGCAGACCGCAAAGGTCCAGGGCGGGTTCGTCTCGGTCGACGACCAGAGCAAGGTGACGATCGTCTCCGACTCCATCGAGACCGCCTCCACGACTGCCTGAAACACCGGACGCGCATGGGAGAATTCCTGGTCTCTGCGGAGGTCCTCCTCGCTGCGCTCGTAGTGTGTTGTGTCCTGCTGATCGGCTGGATCGTCCTACGACGAATGCTGATCACTCGCGACCACCTCATGATCCTCATGGCCCAGCGCCGTGGGGATCTTTGGGTTATGGGGATGGCCCGCTCCACCGCACAGACGGTTGAGTGGTTCCCCGTTCTCGGCATTGGGCTAAAGCCGCGTCGGGTGTTGCGGCGTCGGGAGGTCGAGGTCGGTCCGCCGCTGCCGGTTCACGGCGTTCCGGGTGTCATCAGCGACCCGGTGCAGGTCGAGGTGCAGGCCGACGACACCACCTGGGCCTTCGCGCTCTCCCGGGGTGACTACACCCAGCTGCGCAGCTGGTCCGAGTCCTCGCCTCCCGGTTCCACCACGACGGTGATCTGAGGGCTTCTCAGCGCTCCCCGCCCGGAACCCACTGCACGTCGCCCCGCTCACCATTGGCGTGGCGAGCCAGGACGAACAGCAGATCGCTGAGGCGGTTCAAGTAGGTCGCAGTCAGCGGGTTGATCCCGCCTTCGCCCTTGGCTGAGCCAGCCGGGGCTTCCTGCGTTCCATAGGTCTCGATCGCTGCCCACGTCGATCGCTCGGCCCGGCGAGCGACCGTACGAGCAACGTGGAGGTGGGCCGCTCCAAGCGAGCCGCCCGGCAGGATGAACGAGCGCAGCGTCTCCAGTGGCTCGTTGTAGCGATTGATATCGGCCTCGAGTTGGTCGACCCATTCCTGCAGAACACGCAGCGGCGGGTATTCCGGCTCGGCAACCAGTGGGGTGCAGAGGTCTGCGCCTACGTCGAACAAGTCGTTCTGGATGCGGGTGAGCGTCGTGACGACGTCATCGTCGAGTCCGCCGGCCGCGATCGCGACTCCGATCGTCGAGTTCGCCTCGTCGGTGTCGGCGAAGGCGGCTAGGCGCGGGTCGGTCTTGCTCGTACGACTGAAGTCGCCCAGAGCCGTCGAGCCCTGATCGCCGGTGCGGGTGTAAATGCGGCTGAGGATCACCATGGGTCGATCGTCGCACGGCGCGTTGCGGCCCGCTCGGGTGGAACGTGCCGGTCACTTAACGGAGTAAGTAGAGTGATGCGCAATCGATCGAACTCTAGGAGGCAGCGATGGCCGCACGCCGCGCCACGATGGGCGATATCGCCCAGCAGTTGGGCATCTCGAAGGCCGCGGTGTCCTACGCCCTGAACGGTCAGCCCGGGGTGGCGGCGGACACCCGGCAGCGAGTATTGGCGTTGGCCGAGCAGTTGGGTTGGCATCCGAGCGCGAGCGCTCGCGCACTCTCCGGATCGCGTACGGGCGTCGTCGGACTCATCCTGTCCCGCCCGCCCGAGTTGTTGACGGTTGAGACGTTCTTCATGCGCTTCCTCGCTGGCGTGGAGCGCTCGCTCGCCAAGCGCGGCTACAGCCTGCTGTTGCGAGTCACCGGAGCCGATGTCGTCGCCGAGACCGCGATTTACGAGGCGTGGTGGGGTGAGCGGCGGATCGACGGCGCGATTTTGATCGATGAGCGCTTCCGCGACCCTCGAATGGAGGCCCTTGCCCGGATCGGCCTGCCAGCGGTGCTGCTCGGCGGTCCGGTGAAGGGTGCGACGCAGCCGATGTTGTGGACCGACCATGCCGGCGATGCTGCGCTCGTGGTGCAGCACCTTCACGACCTGGGTCACCGGCGGATCGCTCACATCGGCGGGCCGCGGGAGTTTGTCCACGAGCGAGGGCGTTCGCGTGGAGTGCTCAACGCTGCCCGTCGGCTCGGCATGGACGCGGTGAGCGTCCCGGCGACTTACACCGGTCCCGAGACCGCTCAGGTCACCCGACGGCTGCTCGATGCCGACGAGCGTCCGACAGCCTTGGTCTTCGGCAGCGAACACATGACACTCGAAGGGGTTGCCGCCGCCCGCGAGCTGGGCTTGCAGGTTCCCGACGACCTGTCCGTCGTGAGCTGGGACGACTCGGAGGTGGCCCGCCTCGTGCACCCCTCATTGACCGCATTGGCCCGTGACACACCGGCTTTCGGGTCGCTGGCGGCTGACGTGCTGCTCGACTTGATCGGCGGTCATGATCGCGGACGGGTGCAGGTGACCGCGTCCCAGTTGGCGGCGCGGGGAAGCACCACCCCACCGCGTCGCTGATCCGAGCCGAACTGAACCGGTTAACGAAATGGTAACGCCCCTGGTAACTGAACCGGGTAAGTGGTGTGATGTGGATCACGCCCGGCCGATCGGACCGAGCGCCGAAACACATTCTGGAGGTCCTCGTGAAGCGTCGCGCGGTTCCCGCAGTGCTTGCCGTCTCAGTGATGGTCGCAGTCGCGGGTTGTGGAGGTGGAAGCAGCAGCAGCGGGTCTTCCGGTGGTAGCGGTGGCAGTGGTGGTGGCTCGAAGACGATCACCTACTGGGCCAGCAACCAGGGGCCTGATCTTGCGGCCGACCAGAAGGTGCTCACCCCCGAACTGGCCAAGTTCACCAAGCAGACTGGTGTCAAGGTCAAACTGCAGGTGATCGGCTGGCCCGACCTGCTGAACAAGATTCTCGCCGCAACCACCAGCGGTCAGGGCCCCGATGTTCTGAACATCGGCAACACCTGGGCCGCGTCGTTGCAGGCGACCGGTGCCTTCCTGCCGTTCGACAGCAACGCCCTGACCGCGATCGGCGGCAAGGACAAGTTCGTTGACGCCTCGTTCGCGACCTCTGGCGCAGTGGGCAAGGACCCGACGTCGGTTCCGCTCTACGGTCTGGTCTACGGGCTCTACTACAACAAGAAGATGTTCGCCGACGCCGGCCTTCAGCCGCCGAAGACGTGGGAAGACCTGCAGGCGGCGGCCAAGAAGCTCACCGACTCCGGCAAGGGCACCTACGGGATGGCGATGGAGGGCGGCAGTTACACCGAGGGCGTGCACTTCGCGTTCATTTTCGGTAAGCAGCAGGGCGCGGATCCGTTCGACTCGAATGGCAAGCCGACGTTCACCAGCCCGGGCATGGTCGCCGGCGTGAAGCAGTACGTCGACCTGATGAGCAGCGGCGTCGTCAACAAGAGCAGCGTTCAATACAAGAACGGCCCCGAGGCTCCTGGTGACTTTGCCAAGGGCAAGGCAGCGATGTTGATGAGTCAGAACAACGCCGACAACACCCTGCAGGCCGACGGCATGAAGTCCAGCGACTACGGCGTCGTCGCGATTCCGGCGCCGATGGGTGCCAAGAAGAACACGGCGAGCTTCGTGGCCGGCATCAACCTGTCGATCTTCAAGAACACCAAGAACAAGGACGCCTCCCTCCAGCTGGTGAAGTTCCTGACCAGCAAGGAAGAACAGGCCATCCTGGACAAGCCGTTCACCGCACTTCCGGTGGTCAAGGGCGGAACGGTGAACTTCACCGACAACAAGGCTGAGGCCGATGTGTTCGCCTCGGTTTTGGCCAACCAGTCGGAGCCGTTGCCTCTCGTGGCGGCGGAGTCGTCGTACGAAACGAACGTCGGTAACGCGGTCACCCAGCTGCTCGCGCAAGCGGCCAGTGGCAAGGCCCCGACTGACGCCGACGTCAAGGCGGCATTGCAGGCGGCCCAGGACAAGATGGGCTCCGCCGGCTGATGTCGGTTCTCTCCCGACGCCCAGGGCGGCGCGCCGGCAGGTCGGTCACTCCGTGGCTGATGATCCTGCCGGCCGTCGTCCTGGAGCTTCTCATCCACATCATCCCGATGCTCGTCGGTGTCTGGATGTCCTTCGTCGAGTTGACGCAGTTCTACATCGCGAACTGGTCGGCAGCGCCGTACGCCGGTCTGTCGAGTTATCGACTGGCCCTGAACTTCGATGGCCCGCTGGGTCAGAGCCTGCTGCACTCTTTTGAGATCACGCTGCTCTACACCGTGATCGTGGTGGGCTTCGCGTGGACCTTCGGGATGTCGGCGGCGCTGGTGTTGCACCGCAAGTTCCGCGGCCGCGGCTTCTTCCGCACCCTGTTCCTGGTGCCCTACGCCATGCCGGTCTACGCCGGAATCATGACGTGGAGCTTCATGTTCCAGCGCGACAACGGCTTGGTGAACCACGTTCTGCAGCAACTGCACCTCACCGACGGACAGTCGTTCTGGCTGATCGGGAACAACGCGTTCTTCTCGATGACCATCGTCGCCATCTGGCGCTCGTGGCCGTTCGCCTTCCTGATGCTGTTGGCCGGGCTGCAGAACATCCCCGATGAGGTCTACGACGCCGCGTCGGTCGACGGTGCTGGCCACTGGAAGCAGGTCCGACACATCACGTTGCCGAGCCTGCGACCGATCAACGTTGTGTTGATCCTGATGTTGTTCTTGTGGACCTTCAACGACTTCAACACCCCGTTCGTCCTCTTCGGCGCTCAACCACCGAAGTCCGCTGACCTGGTGTCGATCCACATCTATGGCACCTCGTTCATCAACTGGAATTTCGGCTTCGGGTCCGCCATGTCGGTGTTGCTGTTGCTGTTCCTCTTGATCGTCACCGGTTTTTATCTACTCGTGGTCAACCGAAGGAGCCGCCGTGCGTGAACCGTTGTCCTTCAAGGTCTTCCGAGTGGTCGTGCTGACGTTCCTGACGGTCTTCACGATGGTGCCGCTCTATGTCCTGTTCACCGGTGCGGTGAAGCCGTTGGGAGACGTGCAGGGCGCGTTCGAGTGGTGGCCCAGCCACCCCACCTGGCGGCCGTTCGTCGACATCTGGCACACCGTTCCGCTGGGGCGCTACTTCGCCAACAGCCTGGTGGTCTGCTCGATCTCAACGGTGCTGAGTGTGATTGTGGCGATCTTCGCCGGCTACGCCGTCTCCCGTTACCGCTTCCGCGGCCGCCGGTTGTTCACCGGTGCGGTGCTCTCCACGCAGATGTTCCCCGGGATCCTGTTCCTGCTGCCGCTGTTCCTCATCTTCGTCAACATCGACAAGGTGCTCGGGACGACGGTGTTCTACCAAACCAGGACCGGTCTGATCGTCACCTACCTGACGTTCTCACTGCCGTTCTCGATCTGGATGCTGGCTGGCTACTTCGACGGGATCCCGCGCGATCTCGACGAAGCTGCGCGGGTCGATGGCTGTTCCGCGGTCGGTGCCCTGCTGCGGATCGTGTTGCCGGCGGCTCGGCCGGGCGTGATCGCGGTTGCCGTCTATTCGTTCATGACGTCGTGGGGTGAGGTGCTGTTCGCTTCGCAGATGACGAATGACACCTCCAAGACGCTCTCGATCGGGCTGCAGAACTACTCCACCGCGATCAACGTCTACTGGAACCAAGTCATGGCGGCCTCCTTGGTGGTCAGCCTGCCGGTTGTCGTCGCCTTCCTGCTGCTGCAGCGTTACCTCGTCGCCGGGCTCACCGCGGGGGCCGTGAAATGAGTGGTCCGCCGCGGCCATTCGCGAAGGTCAGCGGGCCCGAGGCTCCGCAGATCTGGCTGGGTGCGAACTTCTGGTCCCGGATCGGCGGCCCGTTCATGTGGCAGTCCTATGACGGCGACGTGGTGGCGCAAGAACTGGCTGTTCTGGCTGATCACGGTCTCGACATCACCCGGTCGTTCTTCTTCTGGCCGCATGCGATGCCCGAGCCGGACCGGCTGGATGAGGAGGTGCTCGACCGGTTCGCGGACTTCCTCGATCGACACACCGCGGCCGGGATGCGGACCATCGTGACCTTCCTGGTCGGTCACATGTCGGGGGAGAACTGGAGCCCGTCCTGGCGCCGAGACCGCAACCTCTACACCGACACCTGGCTCGTTGCTCGGCAGGCGTGGTACGTCCGGAGCGTGACGGCTCGGTTCGCCGATCATCCGGCGATCGCCGGCTGGCTGATCTCGAACGAAATGCCGATCTATGCGGGGGCGGGCACCCGCGAGCAAGTCTCGAGCTGGGCCGAACTCATGGTCCAAGCCGTACGTGCCGGCGGCGGCCGCGGTCCGGTCTCGATCGGCGATGGAGCGTGGGGGATCGAGACCACGGGCGACGACAACGGCTACTCGATCCGCGACCTCGCGGCGATGACTGACTTCGTCGGGCCACACGTGTATCGGATGGAGACCGATGTCGTTCGCTCCCACCTCAAAGCTGGGTTTGTTTGCGAACTTGCGGCGGTGACAGGGCAGCCCGTGGTGTTGGAAGAATTCGGCGTCACCTCCGACTTCGCCTCCGATGACCACGCCGCGCAGTACTACCGGCAGACGTTGCACCTCTCGTTGCTCGGCGGCGCCACCGGTTGGATTGCGTGGAACAACACAGATTTCGACAACCTCGAAGACCAGGATCCCTATCGGCACCACCCGTTCGAGTTGCACTTCGGACTCACCCGGACAGATGGCACGCCGAAGCCGCAGCTGCAGGAGATGGCGGCCTTTCGTGAGGTGCTGGACCGGGTCGATATCGCCCGCTGCGAGCGTCGACCGGCGTTGGCAACACTCGTCGTTCCCGCCTATCTGGACGGGCCGGAGAAGTTCACCTTCGAGGTGCAGGAACGGCGCGACATCGTTCTGGCCCTGGAGCAGGCCCACGTTGCGGCGCGCGAAGCCGACCTGCCGGTTCGGTTTGCCCGAGAGTTGACCGACGAACTCGGCGGAACGAACCTGGTGATCGCAGCTTCGGTCAAGGCGCTCACCGCGCCCACCTGGCGGCGGTTACGGGAGATCGCCGAGGCTGGTGCGACGGTCTACGCGTCCTACAGCGCCGGCGACAGCGCGGTTCAACGGGGACCGTGGTGGACCGGCCTAGAGGAGACGTTCGGGGTGCGGCATCAGCTGCGCTACGGGCTGATGGAACCGGTCGACGACGTCGTCGAACTGCATTTCCGGAGTGCCTTCGGGCCGCTGTCGGCCTCGGACGTCCTGCGCATCCCGACCGCTGGCGGGCCAGACGGCTGTTGCCGGTTGCCGGTCGAATCGATCGGGGCCGAGGTGATCGCCGAGGACCAACATGGCAACGTCATGCTGACCCGGCATCGGATCGGTTCCGGGCAAGCGGTGTTGTCGGCCCTGCCCCTGGAATACATCGCCGCGCGCCGCACCCGCGCCAACCCCGAACCCACCTGGCAGATCTACGACGCGCTCGTGACCGAAGCGGCCATCCAGCGAACCCACCACGTCGACGACCCCCGGGTTCTCGTCGACGGGCTCGTTCGCGACGACGGAACCGTCTTCACCTGGATCTGCAATGCATCGAACGACACAGTGACCGTTCCGTACGACGGCCGGAGCCTGGACCTCGGGCCCTACGCCATCCACGTTCTGGAAGAAAGCAGCAACCGATGACCGAAAAGCTCAGCTTGCCCGCCCACTTCGAATTCGGCGTGGCTGCGGCGTCCTACCAAATCGAGGGTGGTGTCCACGAGGACGACCGCGGCCCCTCGATCTGGGACACGTTCAGCCACACCCCGGGCAAGGTGGATGGCGGTGACACCGGCGACGTTGCCTGCGACCATTTCCATCGTTATCCCGAAGATGTCTCGCTGATGAAGCAACTCGGAGTCGACTCCTACCGGCTCTCCCTGGCCTGGCCGCGAATCCAGGCGGAGGGCGCAGGGCCGGCGAACGCCAAGGGGCTCGACTTCTACGACCGGATTGTGGATGAGCTGCTGCGCTCAGGCATCGAGCCGGCAGTGACGCTCTATCACTGGGATCTCCCGCAGGCGCTGGAGGACATCGGCGGCTGGCGTTCGCGGGATACCGCGCAGCGGTTCGCGGACTATGCGCAGATCGTCCACGAGCACCTCGGCGACCGGGTGCATCGTTGGATCACCCTCAACGAGCCGTTCTGCTCGGCGATCCTGGGCTACTCCGAGGGGCGTCACGCGCCTGGGGCGCAGGAAGGTGAGGGCGCGCTGAAAGCGGCCCACCACCTCCTTCTCGGTCACGGGCTGGCCATGCAGGCGATGCGCGAGGCCGCCCACCCGGGTGACGAGCTCGGCATCACCTTGAACCTGCAGGCGGTGGCTGCGGTCACCGAATCGCCCGAGGACGTTGCGGCTGCCGACCGCAGCCTGCTCTTGTCGAACAGGCTGTTCACCGACCCGGTACTCGCCGGCACCTATCCGGAGTTGGCTCGTTCGACGTGGGCCGGTCTGACCGGCTTCTCCTGGATTCAGGACGGTGACCTGGAGCTGATCGGGGCGCCGCTGGACTTCCTGGGAGTCAACTACTACTTCCCGAGCAACGTCGTTGCGGTCGACTACGACGAGGCGGACCCGGCTCGCCGGACGGCCGACGACATCGGCGCCAAGGACGTGATCGCCGAGGGAACCGAGCTGACCCAGATGGGGTGGGCAGTCGACGCCGACGGTCTGCGCCGACTGTTGGGCTGGCTGCGGGAGACCTACCCGACGCTGCCGCCGGTGCTCATCACCGAAAATGGTCGCGCGGTAGACGACCATGTCGACGCCGACGGCCGAGTGGTTGACACCGAACGCATCCGCTATCTGCACGATCACCTGGCGGCGGTCTCGCAGGCGATTGCCGAGGGCACCGACGTACGCGGGTATTACTGCTGGACGTTGATGGACAACTTCGAGTGGTCCTACGGCTACGCCAAGCGCTTCGGGCTGCTGCACGTCGACTACGACACACAGGTGCGCACTCCGAAGGACAGCTACTTCTGGTACCAGCAGTTCATCCGGGACCAGCACGCGCGGCGGTGAGCGACGCGCAGCCTGTGAAACTGTGCGCACCGTAGAAGGTGCGCACAGTTTCACAGGGTGCGCGTCCTTCTGGGCTGGGTGTCAGTTCGGATGGAAGCCACTGAAGTCGACGCGGCTCGACGGATTCGTCCAGTCGATGCGATGCGGGACGCCGAGACTCCGTACGAACTCCTCCGACTGCTTCTCTGTGCCCATCACGACGCTCATGTGGGTCACTTGGGAAATCCCGGCGATGTCCGCCGGGTCGAGTCCGGTCGCGCCATGGATGAAGAGATGACGAAGTTCGGGACAGGTGGTCAGGTCGAGTGCGCGGACCTTGGCAACGTCTTGGATCCAGAGCTCGGAGAGCGCGGGACACCGCAGTTGCGGGATGTTGTCCAGTTTCCGGTGGCCGACGAAGTCGAGGACACCCAGCCGCGGAGCACGCAGGACCGGCGGCCACGCAGCCGATGAGAGGTAGATCTCGGCCCGCTCTGCGGCAGGAAGGTGAAGAACGTCGAACGGCAGGCGCACCCGCCACAACTCGACGAACACGGCATCGCCGAGGAACGCGTCGTCGTCCAGCTCGCCGCGCCTCAGCCCGAAGCGTGTGATCGGCAATCGCTCCAGTTCGGCGCTGAGCGGTCTCCAGCCCGGCATCAGCAACAACGTCTCGAGAACCTTCGCCTCGGCGATGATGTCGGGCCACATGCTGCGAGCCGCGCGGTCACCTTCGCTCAGGAGCAATAGGCGCGCGATGGGCATGAGCCCTTCGAGTCCGGCCCAGCTGTCAACGAAGAGGCTGGTGCAGTCGAACGAGCGGAACCGCCGGAGCTGGGGTACCGCCTGTTCCAGCGACCGTGCGCTCCGACCGCGGTTCATCTCCTCGATACACATCCGTACGACGATGTGCGCGTCGTCCGGGGCTGCGTTCAGTTCGCGGGCGGATTCCGGCGTGAGGGCACCGCTCTCCGAGAGAACCGCTGTCAGCTGCACCATCAGCCCACCGCGGTGGCCGAGGCCCGTCGCGGATCGGCTGCCGCGCGCAGCTCGCCGACGGCGTTGCGAGACGCGGCGGCAACCCCGCCGAAATACATCGCCACGGGTTCATGGCGAACGTACGGCGCATCCAATCCGGCTGCGGCTGCTTCGAGTTCGTCATCGGGCTCGGCCTCGATGGTGATTGCACGGGTCGCGAAATCGACCGCGATGTGGCCGCGCGGAGCGTTGATGGCGTCCTGCAGCGCGATGTCACCGAGGCAATGGGCAGCCAATACCTGCATGAGCGCGGTGGTGATCCGGTCGGCGCCGGGGGAGCCGATGGCGAGCACCCCGCCGTCGTCGCGGCGACCGGTCGTCGGCGCCATGTTCGAGGCCAGCCGGGTGCCGGGGGCGACGGCATGGAGCCCATGGCGATTGAGTTCCGGCTCCCCGAGGCAGTTGTTGAGGACCAACCCGGTGTCAGGCACCGTCACGCCCGAACTGTATCCAGCCGACGAGGTCAGTGCGCAGGCGCTGCCCTGGCTGTCGACCACGCTGACGTGGGCGGTGTCCTTCGACGTGGGCAGGCTGCGCAGGTCGTTCGCCTCCAGCGTCCGGAGCAGGTCTTGGCCGGCCACCTCCAAGTCGGGCGCTGCGTCGAGGTGTTCGGCTCGGTAGGTCAGCACCTCTCGCTGGATGGCAAGGATGTCGGCAGCCGTGCGGCCGCGACGTTGCAGCAGTCGCAGCATCGTGGCCAACACCGGCCCGCCGATCGAGGGGGGTGGGTTGGTGGCGAGCAGCCAGTCGCCGACCCGATCGAGGGTGGCCGGACGGGTCGTGGCTTCGTACGCCGTCAGGTCGGCGAGGGTGATCAGGCCACCCTCGGACTGTACGTGATCGGCGATGTGCCTACCCAAGTCACCGCCGTACAGCAGTGAGAACCCTTCGGCAGCAAGGGATTCCAGAACCTTTGCCATGGGCTCGTTGGTCAGCTGCTGGCCGACGGTGATCGGCTTGTCGTTGACGAAATGGGCCGCCCTGGTCTGCGGGTCGAACGAGAAGAGAGCCTCGCCGGTGATCGCGAAGTAGCTGCCCGCGGCCGCCCCGAGCCGGTAGCCGTTGCGGGCGGCGTCGATCGCCGGCGCCATCACATCGGCCCACCCGGCGCGTCCGTGCAGTCGGTGCGCCTGCTCGAAGGCCTTGAACGACCCGGGCGTCGCCGCGGAGCCGGCGCCGGCAAAGATCGTGATGCCACCGCCGTACGCGAGGTCGACCCGGCGCAGTCCCTGGCCGAACCGCTCGGAGGGCAGGCCACGACCTGGCATCTCGCAGTTGCCGTCGACCACGATCGGGTCGCCACCGGCGGGCCACACGTTCACATAAGCGCTGCTGAGCGCGGAGACGATGCCCGGCTCACTGACGTACGTCACCAGCATCGCCGCGATCGCGGCGTCGACGGCGGTGCCGCCGAGGTGCAGGAGGCCGAGCCCGGCTTGAGCGGCGAGCGCGTTGGGCGCCGCGACCGCGCCACCGCGGTGTTTTCCGAGCTGGTCCTCAGCCATCAGAAGAGCCTCGACTCCGTGTCGTCGATGCCCTTCAGGGCGTCGTAATCGAGTGTGACGCAACGGATTCCGCGATCTGTTGCGAGGGTGCGAGCCTGCGGTTTGATCAGCTGCGCGGCGAAGACGCCCTGCACCGGAGCCAACACCGGATCGCGGTTGAGCAACTCGAGATAACGGGTCAGCTGCTCGACGCCGTCGATGTCGCCGCGGCGCTTGATCTCCACCGCGACGGTCTGCCCATCCGCGTCACGACACATGATGTCGACCGGTCCGATGGCGGTCATGTATTCGCGCCGAATCAGCGAATAGCCCTCACCGAGCGTGGTGATGTGTTCTGCCAGCAGCGCCTGAAGCTGGGCCTCCACGCCGTCCTTGATCAGACCGGGGTCTACACCGAGGTCGTGAGCGCTGTCGTGGTCGACCGAATAGATCCGCACCCGCAGGTTGTCCTCGGACTTGCTGTGCTGCACGAACCAGACTGTCTCGACGCCCTCTTCGCGCTCGGCCTCGCTGGGCTCGAGCTCGGTGAAACTGCAGGGCGGAGTCATCCAGTTCAACGGTTTGTAGGACCCGCCGTCGCTGTGGACCAACACAGAGCCGTCGGCCTTCACCATCAATAGTCGTTTGGCCTCCGGCAGATGCGCCGTCAGGCGGCCGCCGTAGTCGACACTGCACCGGGCAATCACTACTCGCACGGGTGGCAGCCTAGTGGCGCGGGACGGTCTGGGAGACTGGCGCCATGACGCGTGAGATCAAGTCGGTGGGTGTGATCGGGCTCGGAACCATGGGAGCCGGGATCGTCGAAGTGTTCGCTCGAGCCGGAGTCGCGGTGGTTGCCGTTGACGGAACCGTGGAGCTCGCCGAGCGCGGTCGCGGCTTTCTGACCGGGTCGCTGGACCGCCAGGTCAGCAAGGGTCGGTTGGAACAAACGCAGCGCGACGAGATCGTCGGCCGCGCCACCTTCAGCGCTTCGCTGACGGATCTGAAGGACGTTGACCTGGTCATCGAGGCCGTCCCGGAGCGGATGGAGATCAAAACCTCGATCTTCACCCAGCTCGACGGGATCGTCCGCGAGGACTGCGTGTTGGCTACCAATACTTCGAGCTTGTCGATCACCGCGATCGCAGCGGCGACCAAGCACCCGCAGCGCGTCATCGGGATGCACTTCTTCAACCCGGCGCCGATCTTGGCCTTGGTCGAGGTCATCACCACCCTGCTGGTCGACGAGTCGCTCGTGACGGCCGTCCGCGACCTGTCGCTGAAGCTCGGCAAGAAGCCCGTAGTCGTGCGCGACCGCGCCGGATTCGTGGCCAACGCGCTTTTGATCACCTATCTCGCCCGGGCGATCCGAACGTACGAGACGGGCCACGTGAGCCGAGAAGACCTCGACGACGCTGGCCGCATCGGCATCGGTTTCCCCATGGGCCCGCTCACCCTGAGTGACCTCATCGGCCTCGACGTGGTCAAGGAGGTCTGCGACGTTCTCTACGCCGCAACCAAGGACCCCTCGGCCGCGCCGCCGGCGCTGCTCGAGCAGATGGTGGCCGCCGGTCGCCTCGGTCGCAAGACCGGCCATGGTTTCTACGCGTACGAAAAGCCCGGTTCGGGCGCTGTCGCCGACCCGGCCGCCGAGCGGGACTTCGGTTCGGCTGCCGCCAATGTCGTTCTGTTGGGCGACGGTCCGGTGGCCGATGCCGCCGCGCAGGCGCTCGGTCCGGTCACCCGGTTCGGTGCCGACCAGGCCGCGGCGGTGACCCTCAAGGGTGCCGACCTGGTCGTGGTCGCGCTGGGCGAGCCCGACGGCGACGTCGAGGCCGAGTCCTGGATCACACCGGCCATTCGCCAGCTCGACGGCTCGACGGTTGTCGCCGCCACCGACCCCTTCTCCCGTTACGCCGCCACCGTCGACCTCGACGATGACGTTGAGATCGTCGAGATCGACATCCACGCTGCGACGAAGGCCGGCCAGGTGGCGGAGGTCGTACGAGCCCTGCACAGTGACGACGCGGCGGTCGACACCGTCCACGCGACCTTGCGCGCTGCCGGCCTGCGAACCCTGCACTCCCGCGACCGGGCTGGCCGAATCGTCGACGCCCTGTTGCTGCCGCATCTGAACGACGCGGTGAAGATGCTCGACTCCGGCTACGCAACGACGAGCGACATCGACACCGCGATGACTGCCGGTTGTGGCTACCCGCAGGGGCCGTTCGCGTACATCGATCAGATCGGTGTCGAGGAGACGCTGATGGGGATCGCGGCGCTCTACGACGAGAACCCGGAGCCGGCTCTGGCCCCGTCGCCGCTGTTCGTCGACCACCTCGCGGCCGACCGATCGTTCCTCGAAGGCTGATCGTGCCCCGGCGCAACCGCCGTACGCCCGGCTCGTCGCAGCCGCCGCGGGACCTCTCGCGGATGCTCGAGGTGGGGGTGCGAGTGGAGTCCTACGCGGGCCAGCGCTGGAATGCACGGTCCGTACGAGCGAACAGCGCCGGGCGGTCCTACACCTGCCCGGGCTGTCAGCAGGTCGTCACCTCCGGCGAGCCACACGTGGTCGCCTGGCCGGCCGAGGGGTTGGGCGACTTGTCTGATCGCCGGCATTGGCACACCCCGTGCTGGACCGCGCGCGACCGTCGTCCGCCGCGCGGGTCGTGGCGTTAGTGGGCGCTCGGCTCCACCAACTCGACCAGCACTCCGCCCGCGTCCTTGGGGTGGATGAAGTTGATCCGGCTGCCGGCGGTGCCGCGGCGCGGCTCGTCGTAGAGCAGCCGTAGACCTCGCTCGCGCAGAGTCGCCGAGACCGCTGCGACGTCGGTGACGCGATAGGCCATCTGCTGGATGCCCGGCCCGGAGCGGTCCAGGAACTTGCCGATGGACGACTCGGGGGTCAGCGGGGCGAGCAACTGGATGTGGGCATGCGGGGCGGCCGGATCGCCGACGGTCATCATCGCCTCACGGACGCCCTGTTCGGTGTTGGTTTCCTCGTGAGCCAGAGTCATACCGTAGGTGTCGCGGTAGAACGCAATCGCTGCGTCGAGGTCGACAACGGCGATGCCCACGTGGTCGAGGGCTTCGAACAGATGGGTGGGAACGGCAGCAGTCATTGCCCAAGACTAGGCTGGGAGGCAGATCACATTCCCAAGCTGGAGGACACTTCGATGGCTGACAACGACGCGCGCACCCCTGTGCTGGTGGCTGGCGCCCGCACCCCGATGGGCCGTTTGCTCGGCTCGCTGAAGGATTTCTCGGGCACCGACCTGGGCGGTCTTGCGATCAAGGGTGCCCTGGAGAAGTCGGGCATCTCCGGCGACGACGTGGACTACGTGATCATGGGTCAGGTGCTCACCGCCGGCGCCGGCCAGATCCCGGCCCGCCAGGCTGCCGTGAAGGGCGGCATCCCGATGACCGTCCCCGCTCTGACCGTCAACAAGGTCTGCCTCTCTGGCGTCGATGCGATCGCTTTGGCCGCGCAGCTGATCCGCGCCGGCGAGTTCGACACCGTGGTGGCCGGTGGCCAGGAGTCGATGAGCCAAGCGCCGCACTTGTTGGCCAAGAGCCGCGAGGGCTTCAAGTATGGCGACGTGACGATGAAGGACCACATGGCCTACGACGGTCTGTGGGATGCACTGACCGATCAGGCGATGGGCAACCTCACCGAGGACGCCAACAAGGGTGACCAGGAGTTCAGCCGCGCGCAGCAGGATGAATTCTCGGCCCGCAGCCACCAGCTTGCGGCGAAGGCTTGGAAGGACGGTCTGTTCGACGACGAGGTCGTCACCGTCTCGATCCCGCAGCGCAAGGGCGACCCGATCGAGTTCAAGAAGGACGAGGGCATTCGCGCTGACACCACGAGCGATTCGCTCGGCAAACTGCGTCCGGCGTTCAGTAAGGACGGAACGATTACCGCCGGTTCCGCCTCGCAGATCTCCGACGGCGCTTGCGCGGTGGTGGTGATGAGCAAGGAGAAGGCCCAGGAGAAGGGTCTGACCTGGATCGCCGAAATCGGTGCCCACGGAGTTGTCGCCGGCCCGGACTCCTCGCTGCAGTCGCAGCCGGCGAATGCGATCGCCCGTGCCTGCGAGAAGGAAGGCATCACTCCGGCCGACCTCGACCTGATCGAAATCAACGAAGCGTTCGCGGCAGTCGGCCTGGCCTCGACCAAGCAGCTCGGCGTAGACGCCGACAAGGTCAACGTCAACGGTGGCGCGATCGCCTTGGGCCACCCGATCGGGATGTCCGGCGCCCGCATCACCCTTCACCTCGCGCTCGAACTGGCGCGTCGGGGCGGCGGCGTCGGCGCGGCGGCGTTGTGTGGTGGCGGCGGGCAGGGCGATGCGCTGATCGTCCGCGTGCCGAAGGCATGACGAGCAGCTCATGAGCATGCGTACGGCCGATGTGCCGACGCTTGTGGTGGCGGCCCGGGAGGGGAATCCCCGGGCCGTCGCTCGTCTCATCAGTCTGGTCGAGAACGGCGATCCGCGATTGCAAGAGGTGATGACGGCGCTCGCGCCGCACACCGGCGGCGCCTGGATCATTGGCCTGACTGGATCGCCGGGCGTCGGCAAGTCCACGACCACCAGTGCGCTGGTCGGAGCGTTCCGCTCGCGGGGGCTCCGCATCGGTGTGTTGGCCGTCGACCCGAGTTCCCCGTTCTCTGGCGGGGCGTTGTTGGGGGACCGGATCCGATTGCTCGATCACGGCGCCGACCCGGAGGTCTACGTCCGCTCGATGGCGTCGCGCGGCCACCTGGGTGGGTTGTCCTGGGCCGCTCCACAGGCGCTGCGAGTCCTCGATGCGGCTGGCTGCGAAGTGATCTTGGTCGAGACCGTCGGTGTCGGGCAGAGCGAGGTCGAGATCGCCGGCCTTGCTGACACCACCGTCGTGTTGTTGGCGCCCGGGATGGGCGACGGCATTCAGGCGGCAAAGGCCGGAATCCTCGAGGTCGGTGACGTGTTCGTGGTGAATAAGGCCGACCGCGATGGGGTCGACGCCACGGTGCGCGACCTGCGCCACATGATCAGCCTGGGGCAGGCGTCGGAGCCGGGATCCTGGCGGCCGCCGGTGGAGAAGTTGATCGCCTCGCGCGGAACCGGTCTGGACGAGGTCGTCGCTGCCCTCGACAAGCATCGTGAGTGGGCCGCCAGCAACGGTGAGGTCGATCGTCGTCGCCGGGCGCGGGCCCGCGGTGAGATTGAACAGATCGCGTTGCGCACCCTGCGCGGCAGAATGGGTGATCTGGGTTCGGGTCGTGAGGTGGATGACCTCGCCGCTGCGGTGGTTTCCGGGCGCAGCGACCCCTACTCCGCTGCCGCACAACTGCTCGAAAGCCTTTGACCCACAGCCAGGTTCACGTTTCGTTTTGTCCGACCAGTCCGATCCACCTGGGAGACCCGCATGGTGATCAAGCCGATGATCCTGTTGATCAGCGCAGCCCACGAAGAGGTCCTCTGCGGTGAGTTCCGGCGCTACGAGCGCGACTACGAGGTGGTCTGCGTTCCGACACTGGCCGATGGGTTGCGGGCCGCGCAGCGGGTGATTGCCTTTGGCGGCCAGCTCGCGCTGGTGGCCGCGGAGTTCTCGCTCGCCGACACCCCCGGGCTGGTGGCGCTGGACTGCATCCACGCGCTGAGCCCAACGGTGAAGCGACTGTTGCTGCTCGGCTGGGGCGAGTTCCGTTCCACCCGTGTTGTCGTGCGCGAAGCGATGCAGCTGGGTCGCCTCGATGCGCCGCTCACCATTCCGCGGGGGGCGCGCGACGAAGAGTTCCACACCGCGATCACCGAGATGTTGTCCGACTGGGCTTGGACCTCGACCGGGCCGGTCATTGCAGCCGTCGAGTTGGTGGCGCCTGCGGGAGTCGCGGCGCTCGGCCGGTTACGCGACTACTTCGATCGCCAGGGGGTGCCGACCCGCACCTCCGCGCCCGAGAGCGAGGTCGGTCGCGAGTTGATCGAGCAACTGCGGGCGGGAGGCCACGACGGTGAGATCGAGTTCCCCCTGGTCAGCTCCGCGTTCGGTGGTCTGCTGCAGAATCCGAGCATTGAGCAGGTGTCGTCCTACCTCTCCGACACGTCTGCCGATCTGACCGCCGAGGTCTTCGATCTCGTGATTGTCGGCGGCGGTCCAGCCGGCCTGGCGGCATCGGTCTACGGCGCGTCCGAGGGTCTTCGTACCGTCGTCTTGGACGCCGACGCGATCGGCGGGCAGGCGGGCTCGAGTTCGATGATTCGCAACTACCTCGGCTTCCCGCGGGGCATCTCCGGGATGCGGCTGGCCCAACGGGCCCGCACCCAGGCGGCGCGCTTCGGCGCCGACCTCCGCTCGGGCTGCCGAGTGTCCGGCGTCGAGTTCGGCAGCGACGGCGAACCGCACCTGCTGCACACGCCGCAGGGCGATGTCCGAACCCGTGCGTTGCTGGTCGCGACCGGGGTGAAATACCGCCGGATCGGTGTCGAATCGATCGATGCGCTGGTGGGTCTCGGGGTCTACTACGGCGCCGCGACGTCGGCCGCTCGGGAGTGCATCGGCGGCCACGCGATCGTGGTGGGTGGCGGGAACTCGGCCGGCCAAGCCGCGGTGCACCTAGCGAAGTTCGCCCGCATCGTCTCTGTGGTCGTACGCCGTCCGGATCTGAGCGAAACGATGTCGGACTACCTCATCCGGGAGATCGAAGGCAACCCGCGGATCAAGGTTGTCGGCAACGCGGAGGTCATTGACGCGGGTGGCTCTGGCCACCTCGAATGGGTCCGAATCCGCAACAATGCGACCGGCGAAGAGTTCACCAAGGAAGCCAGCGGGTTGTTCCTGTTGATCGGCGCCCACCCTTGCACCGAGTTCCTGCCGGCTCAAGTCGCACGCGATGGCGCCGGCTACGTGGTGACCGGTCGGGATGTGCCGATGGACACCTGGCGAGCGGGCTGTCCGCCGGCTGCTCTGGAGACCACCGTGGCCGGTGTCTACGCGGTCGGCGACATCCGCGCCGGCTCGATGAAGCGTGTGGCGTCGGCCAGCGGCGAGGGAGCTGCCGCGGTGCCATTGGTGCACGAGTACCTGGCCGCGATTGCGGATGCCTCCGCCGACGCATCCGTGGACGCCTCGGCCACCGCCTGAGCATGGTCTATCTAATTGGTGGGATTTAGGGCACCAGTGGGCGGCTATCGTTCAGGAGTCACCGTACGACCGCAGGAGGTCACCTGTGCAGATCACGGCGCGTAGCGACTACGCCGTCCGAGCGGCGCTCGAGATGGCTGTCGTCTACCCCGATCGACTGACCGTCGATCGGATCGTGGCCGAGCAGGACATGCCCCGCAAGTTCGTCGAGGCCATTCTGAGCCAGTTGCGCCGCAGCGGCTTGGTGCAGACGCAACGGGGGAGCGCCGGCGGCTATGCGCTCGCCCGCTCGCCGAACGAGATCACCGTTGGTGACATCATCCGCAGCGTCGATGGACCGTTGGCGGAGATTCACGGCGTACGGCCGCATGAGCTTCGCTACGACGGCGTTGCCGAGAATCTGCCGCTCCTGTGGGTTGCACTGCGCTCCAGCATGCGGGCGGTGCTCGACGTGGTGACCCTGCAGCAGTTGGCAGCAGGGAAGTTCCCACCCTCGGTGCGTCGGCTCGGGGAAGCCGATGACGCGTGGTTGCCGCGCTGACAACACTTAGAGTGGCGACATGCTCTTCGCCTTCTCTGTTGCACCCTCCACCACCGACGACCCGACCGGCTCGGTCAGCAAGGCCGTCGCGGCCGCGCTGAAGGTCGTGCAGGATTCGGGTCTGCCCTACGAACTCGGCTCGATGTTCACCACGATCGAGGGTGAGTGGGACGAGTGCATGGCGGTCATCAAGGCGGCGACCGAGACCGTCGGTCAGCACAGCCCGCGGGTCAGTCTCGTGGTCAAGGCCGATATCCGTCCGGGCTACGACGGACAGATCACGGCGAAAGTCGCGCGGGTTAACGAGCACCTCAAGCAGGCCTGAATGTCTTTGGAGCGCTACGAAATCCGCCGACCGCGGCCCGAAGATGCTCCTAGCCTCGGCCGCGCCCACGTTCGGATCTGGCAGGAGGCGTACGCCGGGTTGATGGATGCCGACTACCTCGCCGACCTCGACCCGAAGCAGCGTGAGGCGCGCTGGGACACCATCATCGCGACGATGCCAGCTGGCCGCCGAACGTTGATTGCGATCGAGCGGGAGTCGGGCGAGGCGGTCGGATTCATCACCGTCGATGTCGCGCGCGACGAGGATCCCGCAACCCCGCTCGAACTCTGGGCGATCAATCTGCTGGCCGCCCACCACGGCACCGGCCTCGCGCAGGCGTTGGTCGACCAAGCCCTCGGGGATGATGACGCCTACCTCTGGGTGGTTGAGGGGAACGAGCGGGCCCAGAGCTTCTACCGGCGCAATGGGTTTGCGCTCGACGGCGGCACCAAACGCGACGAAGAACTCGAGGTCGACGAGTTGCGAATGACGCGGAGAAGGTGAAGTAGCCGCTCAGCCCTGCTGCAACGCAGCCCGTTCGATCTCCAGGATCGACGCCGAGTGGCGCTGCGCCTCGTAGGCCTCCTTGCCGCCGCGCACTCCGAACAGGCGCTTGCTCCAGACCAGCCAGACGACCGCGGCGAGGTTCAGCAGGAAGGTCCCGACCCGCAACACGGTGAACTTCTCGATCAGGTCGTAGATCTCGTACGGCAGGAAGATCGAGGTGCCGATGACCGCCACATATTCGCCCCAGCGCTTCATGACCCACAGCCCGACGCCCTCCAGGCATTCGATCAGGCCATACGCAATGACACCGAAGACCACCAGCTGCAGGGTGTGATGCCCGGTCGAGAATGCCTTGTTGGCCATTCGGACCGGGAAGGAGTCGTAGAGGTCGATCCCGAGTTTGTCCGTGACCTGCTTCACCGCAGGCAGATAGTCGTTGAAAACGCGGTGCAGCGAGTCGCGCGCTCCGTTGAACTTCCAGACGCCGTACGCGAGCAGGAAGAGCAGCAGGCCTCGCCCGAAGCGCTCAATCGCCAGGAACCGCATGATGAATGCATCGCGAAGAGCTTTGCCGCGCAACGGGATCGGTGCATCGTCCTCTGGTCCTTGCCCCACTGGGGCGCCGACGACGTACGACCCGCAACGCAAGCAGCGCCACGCCTCGCCTTGCGCAGTGGTCACACGCAGCCGATCGGCGAGGTCAGGTGTGTCGGTCGGGGCATACGTGAGATGACCGTGGCGGCCGCACGAGCGCAGCTCCCAACGGTGGCCGACGTCTGTCTTCGTAGTCATTGCGCGCATCGTACGGTCCGAACCGGGGAACCGGGTGACCCCGACGCCGCCGACGCGATCAGCCACAATGGAGGCATGTCCAACAACCCGATCAACGCTGCCGCCCTGCGCGGTGCCGTCGACTTGTCAGCCCTCTCCCGTCCCGCAAGCCCCGCCGCTGCAGGCGCCCCGGCCACCGGTGGTGCTTCCGGTGGGTCCTACGTCGTTGAGGTCGACGACCACTCGTTCAACGACGCCGCCGCTCAGTCGATGCAGGTTCCGGTGTTGTTCGCGCTGTGGTCATCCAGCCAGCCGGACAGCCGTCCACATATCGACGATCTCGCCGATCTGGTGAACAGCTACGGCGGACGCTTCCTGCTGGCCGTCGCCGACATCACCAAGGCGCTGCAGATCAGGCAGGCGCTGCAGGTGCAACAGATCCCGATGGTGCTCGCGATCATCGGTGGCCGCCCGATGCCGCTCTATGTCGGCGATCAGCCCATGGATCAGGTGCGGCCGGTGCTTGACCAGGTGCTCCAAGCGGCGGCCGAGGCTGGAGTCACTGGCCGGGTCGAGGGCGCTCCTGCCGTCGACGACCAGTCCGCCGCGGGGGAGGAAGAGCTGCCCCTTTCGCCGCATCACGAGGCCGCGTTCGCCGCGATCGAAGCGGGCGACTACGACGCCGCGATCGGTGCGTACAACGCTGCGCTGCAGTCGGATCCCGAGGACGAAGACGCTCGCCTCGGTCTCGGCCAGGTCACCCTGCTCAAGCGCACCGACGGCATCGACCTGCAGACCGCCCGCGCGGAGGCCGCAGCCAATCCGACCGACGTCGCCAAGCAGACGATGGTGGCCGATCTCGACACCCTCGGCGGACACATCGAGGATGCGTTCCTGCGACTGATCGAGCTGGTCAAGGCGACGAGCGGCGACGAGCGCAACCAGGCGCGCGAACACCTGATCGGCTTGTTCGACGTCGTCGGTGTCTCTGACCCGCGGGTCAAGAAGGCGCGTACGGCCCTGATGTCGGCTCTCTACTGACCCGTGCCCCGCCTGCGGTTTCCCGATCCTGATCGCCGCTTTCGGTCGGTGCGGCTCGACGCACCGACCGGCGGGCCGTGCGAATATCGCGCAGGCGGTTGGGAGCGCGCGGTGCGGGCGAACGGTTTCGATCGACTGGAATACCAGTTCGTCGCGGGCCGCCGGGCCTACCTCGATCCGGCGAACCCCCTGGTGGTGCAGACCGATTTCGGTCCGCGCAGCGAGTGGCGGGCCGCGTCGTACGTGGAACCCGCTTGGCTCTCCGCCCCGGCGACGCCGGGCACCCTGACCACCTTGGAACTGCCCAGCGCGTTGGCGAAGCCTCTGTCGGTGCAGGTTTGGCAACCGGAGGGCTTGGGTGACAGCCCGGCGCCGCTGATGTGGTGTCACGACGGCTCGGGCTACCTGAAACGCGCGCGCATCGACCAGTGGGCCGGGTCGAAGATCGCCGCGGGGGAGTTGCCGCCCATGCGCATCGCGCTGTCCGATGCGCCGCGCCGGATGCAGTGGTATTCCGGCTCTCCGCGCTATCTGCGCAGCGTACGGCGAGCGCTGGACGATCTGCACCAGCGATACGCGATCAACGCTCCCGTCGCGGTCATCGGGGCCAGCCTCGGCGGCCTGACCTCGCTGCTGATTGGAATGAGCGATCCCCGGGTGGGTGCGGTCTTCAGCCAGTCCGGGTCCTTCTTCGATCCGCGAATCGACACCAGCGACAACGTGTTTCGGTGGTTCGACCGGATCGCAGTCGCGGTCGACGGGATCCGCGCCACGCCCACGAGGGCCGAGTTGCTCATCGGGATGACTTGCGGGGCGAAGGAAGAGAACGAGAACATCAACGCCGCGCTGTGGCGTCACCTGCGCGCGGGCGGCTGGGATGCGTCGTACGAAGCAAATCCGGACCTGCACAACTGGGTCGGCTGGCGCGACTGTCTGGATCCGATCCTGCCGAACCTGTTGCAACGGGCGTGGAGTGCGGTTGGATGAACGGGTGCAAGGCGAGCGAGTAGAACTGACCGTCCCCGGCACCGACCAGGGGCTCGGGGTCATTCGACATGGCCACTGGGGGCGCCCGGTGATCGTGTTCCCTAGTGAAGCCGGCAGAGCCGAGGACTTCGCAAACAACGGCATGGTCGACGCGGTGCAGAACCTCGTCGACGAAGGGCGAGTGTCCTTCTTCTGCGTCGACTCGGCCGATCAGTGGACCTGGTCGGACAACAGCCAACCGACCGAATCCCGGGCTCGCGGCCACCAGTTCTACACGCGGTGGCTCACCGACGCCGTCGCGCCCTACATCGCCGAACAGACCGGCGGAGTGTTGTCCGCTATCTCGGTGGGGGTCTCGATGGGCGCCTACCACGCGGTCCATTTCACGCTTACCAATCCGCATCTTTCGCCACTGGGAATTGGGCTCTCCGGCAACTACGATCCGACCACCTGGCATGGCTGGGGTGACATCGGTGACGCGACCTACTTCGCGAACCCGATGTCCTACGTCGCGGGCATGGAGGGCGCCCACCTCGACTGGGTGCGGCAGACGGCATCTGTATTGCTCGTGGTCGGGCAAGGGCCGTTCGAGTGGGAGCCGACGCGTTCCCTGCCATCGACCCGTGGCTTCGCAAACGTGCTGCAGCAAAAGGGAATTCCCCACGAACTCGACGAGTGGGGCACCGACAGCGCACACGACTGGCCGTGGTGGCAAAAGCAACTCGCCTACCACCTTCCGCGTTTCTGCTGAACAACTGTTATTCCTGAGGAGGAACAGATGAGCGAACACCTGATCGGGCTACTGCTGGGTGCCGAAGAGGACTGGCCGCAGGCGTTCGAAGAGTTGCTGCGGCGCATGGGGCCGGTGAAGGGCCTCGACGGATCCAGCCACGAAATCCGCTCTGAGCGGATGACCATCGAGCCGTTCAACCTGCGCGACAAACCACGCACCGACCTGGTGATCGACCGACTCGCCCATTGGTATTACCACCCGCGTGAGTGGCTGAAGAAGGTCGCGCTCATGGACGACGTCTATCTGCTCAACAGCCCGTTCACCTTCCAGGCGATGGAGAAGCACGCCGCCTATTGCGCGCTGATGCGGATGGGGATGCACGTCCCCGAGACCGTTCTGGTTCCCTACAAAAACCCGGTCGACAACTCGCGCTGGGCCTATACCTCGAGCAAATACAACCGGTCGTTCGATCTGGACTCGGTCGCCGCAGAGCTTGGCTACCCGATGTTCATGAAACCCTTCGACGGCGGTGCCTGGCGTGGGGTCTCCCAGATCCGCAACGAGCGTGACCTGCACGCCGCCTACGACGAGTCCGGCGAGATGCTGATGCACCTGCAGAAGGCGGTCGACGGCTTCGAGGTCTTCGCCCGGGCCCTGACCATCGGCCCGGAGACGATGGTGATGAAGTTCCGCCCCGACGAGCCGATGCACGACCGCTACGAGGTGGCCTACGACTTCCTGACCCCGGAAATCGGCGCGGAGACCCGCACCATCGCGCAAACGGTCAACGCATTCTTCCGCTGGGAGTTCAACAGCTGCGAGATGTTGGTCAAGGATGGCGTCGTCTACCCGATCGACTACGCCAATGCCTGCCCCGACGTCGCGATCACCTCACTGCACTACTACTTCCCGTGGGCAATCAAGTCGCTGCTGAAGTGGTCGGTGTTCTGCATGGTTTCCGGACGCAAGGCGAAGACCCTGGTCGACGTCGACCCGTGGTTCAAGATTGCTGACGCCGATACGCCGTACGAAGACAAGTTGGTCGCCTATCAAAAGCTGTCCGACGACCACTTCGAGACCGAGAAGTACCGCGACTTCGTCGAGAGCTCGCTCGGCGACGTCGATGAGATGGTGCTCGACTGGGTGCTCTCCGACGAGTTCGACCGGCTGCTGGTCGAGACGGTGAAATCCACCTATCCCGAACACGAACACGAACGCTTCCTGGCGCACTTCCGGGGGCTGACCGGGTTGTGGGCGAAGGACGAGGAGAAAATCCTCGGCTGACCCGCCGATCCGCTGTCAGCTCAGCGCCGCGTCGACGATCTGCTTGGCCTCGGCCTGCACCTGCTTCAGATGGGCCGCACCCTTGAACGACTCGGCGTAGATCTTGTAGACGTCCTCGGTGCCCGAGGGGCGCGCGGCGAACCAGGCGCTCTCGGTGGTCACTTTCAGGCCGCCAACTGCCGCATCGTTGCCCGGCGCCTTGGTCAGCTTCGCCGTGATCGGTTCTCCGGCAAGGGAATCGGCCGGGACGTCGTCGGGGGAGAGGGCGGCAAGCTTCGCCTTCTGCGTTCGGTCGGCGGGGGCGTCAATGCGTTCGTACGCGGGTGCACCGAACTGTTCGACCAGGTCGGCGTAGTGCTTACTCGGCGACTTCCCGGTGGCCGCCTGGATCTCCGAGGCGAGCAGCGCGAGCAGGATGCCGTCCTTGTCGGTCGACCAGACCGAACCATCCATCCGCAGGAACGAGGCGCCCGCGGACTCCTCGCCGCCGAACCCGACCGAACCGTCGAGCAGCCCGGGCACGAACCACTTGAACCCAACCGGGACCTCCCAGAGGGTCGCGCCGATGGAGGCGACCACCCGGTCGATCATCGAGCTGGACACCAGGGTCTTGCCGACCCGGTCGCTCTTCCAGTTCGGCCGCGCACCGCCGTACAAATACTGGATCGCGACCGCGAGGTAGTGATTCGGGTTCATCAGCCCGGCGTCGGGTGTGACGATGCCGTGGCGGTCGGAGTCGGCGTCGTTGCCGGTCGCGATGTCGAACTTTTCACGTTGCGCGATCAGCGAGGCCATCGCCGACGGCGACGAGCAGTCCATCCGGATCTTGCCGTCCCAGTCCAGCGTCATGAACCGCCACGTCGGGTCGACCAGCGGGTTGACCACGGTCAGGTCGAGGCCGTGCCGGTCGGCGATCTCGCCCCAGTAGGCCACGGCGGCGCCGCCCAACGGGTCGGCACCAATGCGAATGCCAGCCGCCTTGATCTTCGCCAGATCAACCACGTTCGGCAGGTCGTCGACGTAGGTCCCGAGGAAGTCGTACGGCTTCGCAGCCGCGCGCGCCCGAGCGAACGGAGCGCGCTTCACCCCCTCGAGCCCAGCCCTCAAGTAGTCGTTCGCGGCGGCCGCGATGACCTTCGTCGCGTCACTGTCCGCCGGACCGCCGTGGGGCGGGTTGTACTTGAAACCGCCGTCGTACGGCGGGTTGTGCGATGGGGTGACGACGATGCCGTCGGCGAGGCCGGAGCCCGTCGTACGACCCCGGTTGGCGCGCAGGATCGCGTGGGACACCGCGGGCGTGGGGGTGTAGCCGTCCCGCGAATCGACCAGCACCTCAACGTCGTTGGCGACCAGCACCTCCAGCGCCGAGACCCACGCCGGTTCGGAGAGCCCGTGGGTGTCGCGACCGATGAACAGCGGCCCGTCGTAACCCTGCTCGCGCCGGTAGTCGACGATCGCCTGGGTCGTGGCCAGGATGTGGGCCTCGTTGAACGCACCCTTCAGCGAGGAGCCACGGTGACCGGAGGTGCCGAACACGACCTGTTGGTCGAGGTTCTCCGGGTCGGGCTCGATCGCGTAATAGGAGGTGAGCAGGTGTGGAATGTCCACCAGGTCGCTGGGTCGGGCGAGCTGGCCGGCGCGGTCACTGCTCATCAGAGTTCCTCGGTCCCGGGGGTGGCGGTGGGCGTGGCGGGAGGTTTCGACACGTCGCTCGTTCCTCGCGACGGCTCAACCAACGTGGTCGGGGTCTCAGCCGGGCCCGCGAACCACAGCGTCGACAGCGGCGGGAGGGTGACCCGCGCCGAGAACGGCTGACCGTCGCACGGCTCGTCGGTCGCCTCGATCGCGCCGAGGTTCCCGCGACCGCTACCGCCGTAGTTCTCCGCGTCGGTGTTGAGCACCTCCTGCCAGACACCCGCGCGCGGCAACCCAATGCGTACGTCGGAGTGTTCGACGCCGCTCAGGTTCGACACAGCGGCGATCACATCACCATTGGCCCCGAGGCGCAGGTAGGAGTAGGTGTTGCCCGAAGCATCGTCGGCGTCGATCCACCGGAACCCCGCTTCGGAGTTGTCCAGCTCCCATAGCGCCGGGTGTGCTGTGTAGACCCGGTTGAGGTCCTTGACCAACGCGTGAACGCCCCAGTGCGATGGCTGGTCCAGCAGCCACCAGTCGAGGCTGCGGCCGTCGGCCCACTCCGACTCCTGGGCGAATTCGGTTCCCATGAAAAGCAATTGCTTGCCTGGGTGGGACCACATGTGGCCGAGCAGCGCGCGCAGATTCGCGAGCTGCTGCCAACGGTCGCCGGGCATCTTGCGCAGCAGCGAGCCCTTGCCGTGGACGACCTCGTCGTGGCTGATCGGCAGCATGAACTGTTCGCTGAACGCGTAGGTCAGGCCGAAGGTCAGCTTGTGGTGGTGATACATCCGGTGCTCGGGGCGCTCGTGGAAGTAGTCGAGCGTGTCGTGCATCCAGCCCATGTTCCATTTGAAACCGAAGCCGAGACCGCCAGCGCTGGTCGGCTTGGTGACGCCCGGCCAGGAGGTCGACTCCTCAGCGATCATCACGGTGCCGGGCACGCGCCGGTAGGTCGTGGCGTTCGTCTCCTGCAGCAACTGCATTGCGTCGAGGTTCTCGCGGCCGCCGAACTCGTTCGGGATCCACTCACCCTCGTTGCGCGAGTAGTCGAGATAGAGCATCGAGGCGACACCGTCGACGCGCAGCCCGTCGGCGTGGAACTCCTGCAGCCAATAGACCGCGTTGGCGACCAGGAAGTTGCGGACCTGCGGCCGACCGAAGTCGAAGATGTAGCTGCCCCACTCGTTGTGCCATCCCTTGCGCGGGTCGGGGTGCTCGTAGAGGGCAGTGCCGTCGAACTTAGCTAGAGCCCATTCGTCGGTGGCGAAGTGACCCGGAACCCAGTCGAGAAGAACGCCAATTCCGTTGCGGTGCAACATGTCGACCAGGAATCGGAAGTCATCGGGCGAACCGAATCGGGAGTTCACGGCGTAGTAGCCGGTCACGTGGTAGCCCCAGGACGGCGGATACGGGTGTTCCATCACCGGCATGAACTCGACGTGGGTGAAGCCCAGGTCCTTCACGTAGTTGACCAGGTGCTCGGCCATGTCGCGGTAGGTCGACCCCTGGCGCCACGAGCCCGGGTGGACCTCGTAAACGCTCATCGGGCCGGAGTGCGGGTCGCGCGCCAGCCGATCAGCGATCCACTGGTCGTCACCCCATTCGTAGGTGGATTCCTCCACGATCGAGGCCGTCGCCGGAGCGACCTCGGACTGCCGCGCCATCGGGTCGGCCTTGCTGCGCCAGACCCGGTCGGCGCAGAGCACCGAGAACTTGTAACGGGTGCCCGCGCCGACATCCGGCACGAAGATCTCCCAGACCCCCGTGGTGCCCAGGCGCCGCATCGGGTGGGCGTAACCATCCCACTGGTTGAAGTCACCGATCACCCGCACGCCGAGCGCATTCGGCGCCCAGACCGCGAAGGAGGTGCCGCGCACATCGCCGGTGGGGCCGGAGTAGGTGTGGACCCGCGCGCCGAGGATCTCCCACAACTGTTCGTGGCGGCCCTCGCCGTGCAGGTGCAGGTCCATCTCGCCCAGCGTCGGCAGGAACCGGAACGGGTCGTCAGCGACGTGGTCGACACCGTCCTCATAGGTCGCCACGACGCGGTAGTCGGGCACGCTCTCGCCGGGCACCCGCGCTGCCCAGATTCCACTGGTGTCGTGGTCGAGCGGAACCATGGAGCCGTCGGCCAGCCGCACCGAGACCGTCTTCGCCAGCGGCCGCAAGACCCGAACGTACGGGCCCTGGTCGTCGACCTGCCCACCCAACACGCTGTGCGGATCGGAGTGGGTGCCGCGCAGAACTGCGCTGGCGGCTTCCGCGCTCAACCGCGGGGCCGGGGTAGTGGTGGGGGAGCCGGTCATGTCGTCCTCCTGGTTCGGCCCACTGGATTTGTCGCCGAGCAAACGCTCGAGCGCGCCGAGGGGGATCGGCAGCCAGGTGGGTCGGTTTTGTGCTTCGTACAGGACTTCGTACGCGGCCTTGTCGGCCTCGAAGACCTGCAGCAGCGGTGGGTGGTCGGCCGGCGAGAGTCCGCCGGCCTGCTCGTAACCGGCCACGAACGCGTTCCGCGCGGCGGTGGCCCAGTCGGCACGATCGGCATCGACGGAGGCCGCGGCGTAGTCGAACGACCGCAGCATGCCGGCGATATCGCGCAGCGGACAGTCGAGCATGTTCCGTTGAGACAACGGTCGCAGCGGCTCGCCCTCGAAGTCCAACAGCACCCAGCCCCGGTCGGGCGCGTCGAGCACCTGGCCGAGGTGGTAGTCACCGTGAATGCGTTGTAGGTCAGGCCAATTCGCGGTGAGCGCCTGCTGCAGCAGGGCTTCGTACGCCGGACGGTGCCGCTCCAGCGGCGGATGAATACGCGCCGCGGTGTCGAACCGGCGGCGCATCTCGGCGACCACCGACTCGGCCCGGGCCGGGGTGACCGTCGCGTTCGGCATCGCCGACGCGAGGATCTCGTGGACCTCCGCCGTGGCCACACCCAACGCTCGGGCGTGGTCGCTCCAGTCGATCCCGGCCTCGGCTGCGACGAGGGCTTCGCGCCATGCATCCTGAACGCCGGGCAGGAACTCCTGCAAGAAGGCAAGGTGGCCGGCCGCGTTGCCGGTTGGAACCTCAGCATCGGGCCACATGCCGGTGAGGTAGCCAACTGTCGCCGGCACCCGGATGGAGCCGGTGGCCGAGATCGCCGACTGCAATTGCACGTCGGGGTTGAGCCCGTCCTGCAGAACTCGGAACACCTTGAGGATCAACGGCTTTGCCACACCGTCAGCGCTGCGGGTGTCGATGATGATCGAGGTGTTCGACTGCTCGCCGGACAACACGCGCGCGCTCTCGATCTGCGGCAGCTGCTGCTCGCGAGACCCACTGCCCTGCACCCGCACGCTCGCCGGCAGTGGTCCGGCCGGTCGGCCGGTTGTGCCCGGCGCGTACTCGACCTCGGCCTGTCGGCCGCCAGTCAGAATTGCCCACAGAACGGTCTGCACGAACACCGGGTCGTGGCAGCCGTCGTAGACATAGCGGGTGCCGAGTGCGGAGTGCTCGGTGGTGCCGACGTACGCCCGCTCGCCGCCTTCCAGCGGCGCGCCGCGATAGGTGAGCGGCACCTGGTAGACGGTGGGTGGGCTGACGGATTCATCGCGCACCAGCAGGACCTCGACACCGACCTCACCCTCGGGGTCGTCGAAGCGGTAGCCGCCTACCGACGTCAACGATGGGATGCCGGATTTGCCGGTGTACCAACGCTGTTCACCGATCCAGGCGGTGAGCAGCTCGAGCTTGGTGGGCGTCAAAGTCGCCGCGTTAAGGATGGCCACTACTCAACTCCTGCCGGACGCACAGCCAGCCAGAAGAAGTCGCGCGAGCCGAGGGTGAGGGTCACCGCGCCGTCGTCGCCGACAGCGGGGAAGTGGCTGCCACCGAAGACATCGCGCAACCGCGCCCCGGCCAACTCCGCCGGGAGCTGAACGGTGACCGCCTGCGGCCGGGAGGACAGGTTGTTCAGGCAGAACACCTGAGGCACCTCTACCTCGTGATCCTGCGCCTCTTGCGGGTCGACGGTGCGGGTGAAGGCCAGAACAGCGTCGTTGTCACTCTGGTGCAATTGGAAGTCGCCCAAGCCGAAGGCCGGGTAGGACGCGCGGACCAGCAGCATCTCGCGAACCCAGTGCAGCAACGAGGCGGAGGAGGCCATCTGGGCCTCCACATTCACGTTGTTGTGGTGGTAGACGAGGCTGGAGATCACCGGCAGGTAGAGCTTGCCCGGATCGGCGGTGGAGAACCCGGCGTTGCGGTCGGGGGTCCACTGCATCGGGGTGCGAACCGCGTCGCGGTCGTTGAGCCAGATGTTGTCGCCCATGCCGATCTCGTCGCCGTAGTAGAGGCAGGGCGAACCCGGCAGCGACAGCAGCAACGCGTGGATCAGTTCGATCTCAGCGCGCGAGTTGTCCAGCAGCGGCGCGAGCCTGCGGCGGATCCCGACGTTGGCCCGCATCCGAGAGTCCGGGGCGTACCAGCCGTACATCGCGGCGCGTTCCTCCGGCGTGACCATCTCGAGCGTGAGCTCGTCGTGGTTGCGTAGGAAGGTGCCCCACTGGGTGCCCTTCGGGATGGCCGGCGTCTCGTTCAGGACGTCGACGATCGAGGTGGCCGTCTCCTCACGCAGCGCGTAGTAGAGCCGTGGCATGACCGGGAAGTGGAAGCACATGTGGCATTCCGGCGCCTCTTCGCTGCCGAAATAGTCGACCACCTCATGCGGCATCTGGTTCGCCTCGGCCAGCAGCACCCGCCCGGGATATTCGCGGTCGACCATCGCGCGCAGTTCGACCAGGAAATCGTGGGTCTTGGGGTGGTTCTCGCCGTTGTGTCCCTCTTCCACGAAGAGATACGGGACGGCGTCGAGCCGGAATCCGTCGATGCCGAGGTCCATCCAGAAGCGGACGATGTCGAACATCTCCTCCTGCACCTTCGGGTTCTCGAAGTTGAGATCCGGTTGGTGGGAGAAGAAGCGATGCCAGAAGAACTGACGGCGTACGGGGTCGAACGTCCAGTTCGACACCTCGGTGTCGACGAAGATGATGCGCGCTTCGGTGTACTTGTCGTCGGAGTCAGACCAGACGTAGTAGTCCGCGTAAGGCCCCTCCGGGTCGCTGCGCGAAGCCTGGAACCACGGGTGGGCGTCGCTGGTGTGGTTCATCACGAAGTCGGTGATGACCCGGATGCCGCGGGCGTGCGCCTGCGAGACCAGTTCGGTGAACTCCGGAAGGGTGCCGAACTCGGGCAACACGGCTTTGTAGTCGGCAATGTCGTAGCCACCGTCGCGCAGCGGCGATGCATAGAACGGCGGCAACCAGAGACAGTCGACACCGAGCCACTGCAGATAATCGAGCCGGTTGATCAGGCCGCTGAAGTCACCCGAACCATTCCCGGTGGAGTCGCCGAAGGCGCGCACCAGAACTTCGTAGAAGACCGCCTTGCGGAACCACTGGGTGTCATGTTTGAGACCGGGCTGGTTCAAGTTGAAGCTGTTCATCAGTGTCCTCCTTTCGGTGGCGTCGGGCTGTTAGTGGCGTCGGACTTCGACGATGTGCACTGGTTCTGCATCGACGCCGAGTCGAAGCCAGTTGTGCTCGCCCCAATGCCACTGCGCGTCGGTGATCAGGTCGTGCGCGGTGAACATGTCGCCCGAACGCAGCCCGAGAGCCTCAAGGTCGAGGTGCATCCAGGACTGTCGGGTCGAATGCGGGTCAAGCGCCGCGACCACGATGATCACGTCGTCGCCGCGCTTCTTGGAGAACACCAACATGGTCGGGTCGTCGACCTTGTGGAAGGTGATGTTGCGCAACCACAGCAGGCTCGGGTGGGCCCGCCGGATGGCGTTGAGCCGGGTCAGATAGGGAGCCAGGGACTGGCCCTCCTTGGGACCACCCGGCTCGTAGTCGGCCCAGCGCCGATCCTTGAACTCGTACTTCTCGTTGTCGATCTGTTCCTCGGCGCCCGGGCGCGCGACGTGTTCGACCAGTTCATAACCGGCATAGATGCCGTACGTCGGAACCAGAGTCGCGGCCAGCGCCGCGCGCAGCTTCCAAGCGGTCGGACCGCCGTACTGCATGAACGGGGTGAGGATGTCGTGGGTGGTGGGCCAGAACGACGGGCGCATGTACGACGCGGACTCGCCGGCGAGTTCCTCGACGTACTCCTGCAGCTCTGCGGCCTCGTTGCGCCATGCGTAGTAGGTGTAGCTCTGCTGGAAGCCGACCTTCCCGAGGGTGTGCATCATCGCCGGGCGGGTGAACGCCTCAGCGAGCCAGATGACCTCGGGGTGAGTGGCGGCAACATCGTCGATCAGCCACTGCCAGAACTCGACCGGCTTGGTGTGCGGGTTGTCGACGCGGAAGATCTTCACGCCGTGGTCGATCCAGACCTGGACCACGCGCCGGACTTCCGCGTAGATACCGGCGGGGTCGTTGTCGAAGTTGACCGGGTAGATGTCCTGGTATTTCTTCGGCGGGTTCTCGGCGTAGGCGATGGTGCCGTCGGCCCGGGTGGTGAACCACTCCGGGTGCTGCTCGACCCAAGGGTGGTCGGGCGCGCACTGCAACGCGAGGTCGAGGGCGACCTCCAAATCGAGGCTCTGGGCGCGCTCCACAAAAGCGTCGAAGTCGTTCCAATCACCCAACTGGGGGTTCAGCGCGTCGTGGCCGCCGTCCTTGCTGCCGATCGCGTACGGCGAGCCGGGGTCGTGGGGGCCGGCGGTGAGGGTGTTGTTCGGGCCCTTGCGGTTCACCTCGCCGATCGGGTGGATGGGGGTGAGGTAGACGACGTCGAAGCCCATCGCGGCAATCGCCGGCAGCCGCTGCGCGGCGGTGGCGAAGGTGCCCGAGGTCCACAGACCGGTCGCCTCGTCGTAGGTCGCGCCCTCGGAGCGCGGGAAGATTTCGTACCAAGCACCCGCCAAGGCGCGTTCGCGCTCGACCAGCCAGGGGATCTCAGGGCCGGGGGAAACCGCATCGCGCAACGGGTTCCCGAGCAGAGCGGTGGCAACGCTCTCGCCGGTGCCACCGGCCAAGCGAGTCGCCGGGTCAAGAGACTGATCGCGCAGGGTCTTGGCGCCGTCGGCGAGAGCGGCGCGGGCATCAGCGTCGTAATCGGCGGTCTGCGCCGCGCGGTCCAGCAACCGGGCACCCTCTTCGAGCATCACCTCGACGTCGACGTTCGCGCGGACCTTGATCGTCGCGTCGTGGGTCCAGGTGCCGTAGGGGTCGCTCCACCCCTCCACCCGGTAGCTCCACCGCCCCGGGCGGTCGGCCGAGATCGTACGCACCCAGTGATCCAGGCCGGGATTGGTGCAGGTCATGGGCAGGTGGGTCTCGCGGCCATCGGGGTCGGTCAGGACGACCGTCGCGTTGACCGCGTCGTGACCCTCCCGGAAGACCGTTGCCTCCACGTCGAATTGCTCGTCCACCACGCTGGCGGTGGGACGTCTGCCACCGTCGACGGTGGGCCTGACGTCCTGGACCGGAATCCGGCCGATGGGGGACTGGGGCTGTGTTGTTGTCGGTGCCGAAGTCACGGAGACGACGCTACACGCGCGGGGGGTGCCGCATGGGCAGCCCGCCACGAGTTGATCCTGCTCCCGTGGCGGGCTGTGTCGGTTCAGGCGTGCCAGATGCGTTCGAGGTAGTCGCGCATCGAGCGGTCGCTGGAGAAGAAGCCGGAACGAGCGACGTTGAGAATCGCCGAACGGGTCCACCCCTCGGTGTCCCGGTAGGCCGCATCCACGCGTGCTTGAGCGTCGAGGTAGGCCTGGAAGTCGGCCAACACCATGAACGGGTCCTGCCAGACCAGGTTGTCGACGACCGGCGCCGACAGCTGACGATCGCCTCCGGTGAAGTGACCGCTGGCCAACAGGTCGATGGTGCGACGCAGCTTGTCGTTCGACTCGTAGTACGACCCCGGGTGGTAGCCGCTCTCGCGCAGGTCCTCGACCTCCGGTTCGGACAGCCCGAACAGGAAGAAGTTGTCGTCGCCGACCAACTTGCGGATCTCGACGTTCGCGCCATCGTCGGTGCCGATGGTCAGCGCACCGTTCAGGGCGAACTTCATGTTTCCGGTGCCGGAGGCTTCCTTGCCGGCCAACGAGATCTGCTCGGACAAGTCGGCGGCCGGGATGATCTTCTCGGCCAGGGTGACGTTGTAGTTCGCGGGGAACGCGATCGACAGCAGACCGTTGACCCGCTCGTCGGTCGCCAGGGTTCGGGCGACCGAGTTGATCAGGAAGATCGTCTCCTTGGCGAGGTGGTAGCCCGGAGCCGCCTTCGCGCCGAAGACGAAGGTGCGGGGGACGACCTGGTCGGGAGCCACGACGCCGGAGACGATGTCGTCGTAGAGCGACACGATGTGCAGCAGCTTCAGGCTCTGCCGCTTGTATTCGTGCAGCCGCTTGACCATCACATCGAGCATCGCGTTCTGGGGGAGGTCGAGCCCATCGCGCACCTGCAGCTGGTTGTAGAGGCGCTCCTTGTTGGCCTGCTTGACCGCGGCGAACTGCGCGCGGAAGCCAGCGTCGTCGGCGAGCGGTTCCAGCTCGCGCAAGCGGTCCAGATCGGTCACCCAGCCGGCGCCGATCGCGTCGGTGATCAGGGTTGAAAGGCGACGGTTGGCGAGGTGCACGAAGCGGCGCGGGGTGATGCCGTTGGTGACGTTGGTGAACTTGTCCGGCTCGTAATCGGAGAAGTCGGGCAACACCTTGTCGCGCAGCAACTGCGAGTGCAGTTCGGCGACGCCGTTCACCTTCGAGCTGCCGACGGTGGCCAGGTAGGCCATCTGGACCGCTCGCTGCGGGTGTTCGGCGATGATCGACATCCGGCGTACGCGCATTTCGTCACCGGGGAACGCTTGGCGAACCTGCGCCAAGAAGTCCGTGTTGATCCGATAGATGATCTCCAGGTGGCGCGGCAGCAGCTTGCCGAGCAGTTCGACCGACCAGACCTCGAGGGCCTCAGGCAGCAAGGTGTGGCAGGTGTAGGCGAAGCACTGGCGGGTGATCGCCCAGGCCTCTTCCCAGTCGAATCCCTTGAGGTCCACCAGGATTCGCATCAGCTCCGGGATCGCGATCACCGGGTGGGTGTCGTTGAGCTGGAAGATGATCCGCTCGGGCAACCGGCGCAGGTCGAAGTCCTTGGGCAGCGTGTTCGAGATGAAGTCGTGCAGCGAACAGGCCACGAAGAAGTACTGCTGCTGCAGGCGCAGTTCCTTGCCCTGCGGGGTCGAGTCCTCGGGGTAGAGCACCTTGGAAATGTTCTCGGCGAAGGTCTGCGCGCGAACTGCATCCTCGTAGTCACCGGAGTTGAAGATCTGCAGGTCGAACGCCTGGGTTGCCTTGGCGCTCCACAACCGGAGGGTGTTGACGGTGCCGTTGCGGAAGCCCGGAACCATGTGGTGATAGGGGATCCCCAACACGTTCCAGCCGGCGATCCAGCGGCTGCGTTCGCGACCTTGATCATCGACGTACGTCTCGGTGTGGCCGCCGAAGTCGACCCGCACCTGGCGCTCGGGGTGCGGGAACTCCCACGGGCTGCCCAGCGACAGCCAGCTGTCGGGCACCTCGACCTGACGGTCGTTTTCGAAGGTCTGGCGGAAGATGCCGTATTCGTAACGGATGCCATAGCCGATGCACGGCACATCCATGGTGGCCAGCGAGTCGACGAAACAGGCAGCCAACCGGCCCAGGCCGCCGTTGCCGAGACCCGGCTCGACCTCTTGCGCGCGCAACTGCGCGATGTCGATCCCGCACTCCTGCATCGCCTGCTCGGCGACGTTCTGCAGGTTGGTGGCGAGCAGCGCGTTGCCCAGCTGGCGGCCGAGCAGATATTCCGCCGACAGATAGCCGATCGTCTTGCGGTTGCCCTCCCGACGCTTCGCGCCGGTCTCGAGCCAACCGGCCATCAGGTATTGCCGGACGGTGCGGGCCAGCGCGAGGTACTGGTCATTGATCGTCGAGCGGGAGAGCAGGACGCCTTGGCCGAAGTTCAATTCCTTCAGGAACGCCTCGACAAAGCCGTTGACGTCGGCCGCGGGTGCCTCCACGGGACCAGCCGCGCGGGAACTGCTGACCGGCAGCGTGGGGCCGATCCGGTGGATGTCGGTCGACTGCAGTTCGTCGCTGGTGAGGTCCGTCTGGTGCTCGTCGGTCATGGGTGGCTCAGGCTCCGTGCTCAGCTGGTGGGCTCGGGTGGGCGGTGTCGCCCACCCCGATGGGTGTGGCGCGCCGTCGCCGGAGCAGTCCGGCCGCAACGCGGGAACCAGCCTGCCGTGTTCGGCCTCCGGAAGAAAGTCCAGGCGCAGTGAGTTCGGTCTCGGACCGAGAACGATCTCAGCGGCTCTCCAGCGCCTCCTTGGACTTCGCGATCGCGAAGCCCCACGCCTGGGAGAGTTCCACCTGGGCCGGGACCGACACCTCGTCGGGGTTGGTCAGCACGTCCAACAAGGCGGGTCGGCCGCTGGCCAGGGCCGTACGGACGGCCTCCTCGAGCTGGTCGTGATCGGTGACGCGAACCGCCTGCAGGCCCATAGCGGTCGCCACCGCAGCGATGTCCGGGTTGTCGAGTTGGGTGCCAAATTCGGGCAGGCCGCCCTGTTCCTGCTCCAGCTTCACCATGCCGAGCCGGCCGTTGTCGAACACTACGAAGGTGACCGGAAGGTCGTACGACACGGCGGTTCGCAGGTCGCCCAACAGCATCATGAGACCGCCGTCACCGCAGAACGCGACGACCTGCCGCCGCCGGTCCAGCGCGCTGGCGCCGAGCGCCTGGGGCATGGCGTTCGCCATCGAACCCAGGTTGTACGACCCGAGCAACCGGCGGGTCCCGCGCATCCGGACGAAGCGGGACAGCCATACCGTCGACATGCCGGTGTCGCTGGTGAAGATCGCGTCGTCCGCGGCCAACCGGTCCACGACGGCGGCGAGCGCTTCCGGGCGGATCAGGTCGTCGGGGTTCTCGACGCTCTGGCGCAGCTTGCCCAGCAGGCCTGACTTCTTCTTGGGGACGGTGAGCTCCTGCTGGCTCTCGCGCCAGCTGTCGTAGGTGGACCGGCAAGACGTCAGGTGGGAGCCCTTCTTCTGCTTCTGGGGCAGCCGGTCGAGCAGGGCCGTGATGCTGGCGCGAGCGTCGCCCACCACCGGGTGGGACACCGCGATCCGGCGGCCGATGTGTTCGGCGCGGGTGTCAATCTGCACCACCGGCGTTCCCTGCGGCAGGAACTCCCGGTAGGGGAAGTCGGTGCCGGCCATGACCAGCAGGTCGGCGTCGTGCAGCGCCTGCGCCGCGGCGCGGTTGCCGATGAGGCCGCTCTGGCCCACCTCGTACGGGTTGTCCTGCTCCAGTGCCTCCTTCGCCTTCAGCGTCAGCACCATCGGCGCCTGCAGCCGCTCGGCCAGGGCCAGCACCTCTCTGCGGGCTGGCAGCGCGCCGTGGCCGACCAGCAAGGTGACCTTGCCGGCCTCGGCGATCGCGGCTGCCGCGGCGTCGATCTGGTCTGCCGCAGCGGCGTGGGCGGACGGAGCGGTGGCGAACACCGGCAGCCGTACGTCGTCGGGCAGCTCCGCCCCGGCCACGTCACCGGGCAGCGTCAGCACCGCGACCCCGCGCCGGGTGATCGCCGCGTTCACAGCCTGCTCCAGCACGGCCGGCATCTGCGAGGCGGAGGTGACGGTGTGGCAGTAGACGGCGACGTCGCGGAAGACGGCGTCGTTGTCGACCTCCTGGAAGAAACTGCTGCCCATCTCCTCCAGCGGCACCTGGCCGCAGATCGCCAGCACCGGCGCGTGCGACTTCTTGGCGTCGTACAACCCGTTGAGTAGGTGTAGCGATCCCGGGCCGACGGTGCCCATGCAGACCGCGAGATCGCCGGTCAGTTGCGCCTGGGCGCCGGCCGCGAAGGCGCCGGCTTCCTCGTGTCGGACGCCGATCCACTCGATCCTGTCGTCGCGCCGGATCGCGTCCGTCACCGGGTTGAGGGCGTCGCCGACCACTCCCCAGACGGTCCGAACGCCGTGCGAACCAAGGGAATCGACGACGAGTTGGGCAACGGTGTTGGCCATGTGGATCTCTCCTGCGGTGCGGTCGATCGGGTGTCTTCGAAACGTACGTCAGTGGTGCGCCACAGCCGGTCGGAACGCGTGCGCACTCGCGGCCGCCCAGTCAGCGGCCCACGTACGGGGTGGGTCGGCGAGCAGTTCCCCAGGGGAGAGCCACTCGAACTTCTCGGCGTACGAACGACTCTCGGTATGCGAGGTGTTGATCCGCAATTGGTGCGGACTCAGCTGCGAAGGATCGGTGCAACCCATCGAGGCGATCATCTGAGCAGCCTGCTGCACGGTCGCCTCGTGGAACTGCTTCACGCGGATGCTCTTGTCGCCGACGTCCAGCGCGCGGGCGCGGCGATGGTTCTGGGTGGCGACACCCACCGGGCACTTGTCGGTGTGACACATCTGCGCCTGGATGCAGCCGACCGCCATCATCATCGCGCGGGCGGAGTTGGTGTAGTCGGCGCCTTGGATCAGGCGCTTGACGATGTCGCTGCCGGTCGCGACCTTGCCGCTGGCGCCGATCTTGATCCGGTCGCGCAGTCCGGCGCCGACCAGTGCGTTGTGCAGTTCCATCAGCCCGTACGTCAGCGGCATGCCGACGTGGTCCTCGTACTCCTGCGGGGCGGCGGCGGTGCCTCCCTCGGACCCGTCGACGACGATGAAGTCCGGGGCGGTGCCGACCTCGATGATCGCCTTGCAGATAGCCAGAACGTCGGTGCGGGAGCCGATGCACAGCTTGAACCCGGCCGGTTTGCCGCCCGAGAGATCGCGCATCTTGGCGATGAACTCGATCAGCTCAGCGGGGGTGTGGAAGACGCTGTGCGCCGCTGGGCTGACGCACTTCTCGCCCTGGGGCACCTCGCGGATCTTGGCGATCTCCGCGGTCACCTTCGCGGCCGGGAGCACCCCGCCGACGCCGGGCTTGGCGCCCTGACTGAGTTTGAGCGAGACGCACTTCACCTGGTCGAGCTGGGACTTCTCGGCGAACTCGTGCGGGTCGAACCGTCCGTCCTTGGTGCGGGTCCCGAAGTAGCCCGAACCGACCTCCCAGATCAGGTCCCCGCCGTTCTCCCGGTGGTAATCCGACAGCCCGCCCTCACCGGTGTCGTGAGCGAAACCGCCCATCGCGGCACCCTTGTTGAGTGCCCGGATCGCGTTCGCGCTCAACGCCCCGAAGCTCATCGCGGACACGTTGAGCAACGACATGCTGTAGGGCTTCGTGCAGTCCGGGCCACCGACCATCACGCGGTGCTCGTCCTTCGCCGGCTCGTGCGGGGCGGTGGAGTGCACGAGGTACTCGTAGCCGGGTAGGTTCACGTCCCGCTCGGTGCCGAATGCCTGCTCGCCGTGGATGCCCTTGGCGCGCTCGTAGACGATCGTGCGGGTGTCACGGTCGAACGGGCGGCCGTCCCAGTTGCGTTCGATGAAGTACTGCTGCAGCTCCGGACGGATGTCCTCCAGCAAGTACCGCAGATGACCCACCACCGGATAGTTGCGCAGCACCGAGTGCTTCTTTTGGAGGAGGTCGCGCGCAACCAGCGCCGCCGTCGCAGCGCCCACGGCGCCGAAGATCTGCCTGCTGCCCACTGGATGGACCTTTCGTTGCGAACCGTTGCTCCTCGCAGTCTGCGCCGTCCGGCTGCGGCGCAGCGTCCACGCCGGCTGTGAGTTGGCTGAAATCACCCGTACGGGCGGTCACGGCAGGGACCGTATGATTGCGCGGTGTTCCTGACCGTCTGCTGGCTGCTCGTCGCGCTCCTGGCCTTTTTCAGTGTCTACGCCGTGATCGCCACCGCCCGCGGGCGCGCCATCGACAACGCGTTGTTCTACCTCACCGCCGCCGTTGAGTTGGCAATGCTGGTCGCCCTGGTGGCCGGGGTGATGACCTGGACGGATGCGACGTCGGGGATGAGCAAGGGCATCTTCATCGCCTATCTGATCGGCATGGTGATCGCGCTGCCGGTTGCCACGGTCTGGGCCTTCGCCGATCGCGAAACCCGTTGGGGAACAGGCGTTCTCGCGGTCGCCGGCCTCGGCCTACTGGTGATGACGGTGCGTCTGGTGCAACTGTGGAGTGGGCATGTCTGAGACCGATTCGGTGATCGACGAACGCAGCAACAAGGGCCCGGGCCGGATCCTGGTCGCGGTCTACGGACTGTTCGCGCTCGCCGCGACGGGCCGGTCGATCCTGCAGATCGTTCAGAGCTGGCCGCACCCCCCGCTGCCCTACCTGTTGTCGGCGCTCGCCGCAGTCATCTATCTGATCGCCACCGTCGCGCTGGGCCGCGGCGACCGCAGCTCAGCCCGCGTGGCTTTGGTGACCATCACCATCGAGTTGGTCGGAGTGCTGGCGGTGGGGACGTGGAGCTTGCTGGACAGCGCGCGATTCCACGACAAAACGGTCTGGTCCCACTTCGGGCAGGGCTACGGCTTTGTGCCGTTGGTCCTGCCGGTCATCGGGCTGTGGTGGCTACGTCGGGTTCGACAGGCTCATTAGCCGGGCGCCGTTCTCCCACAACACTTTCCGCATCCACTCATCGCCAAGATCGAGTCGGGCGAGCGCCTGAAGTTGATGAGCGTAGGCGTACGGAATGTTGGGGAAGTCCGACCCCAAGACAACCTTGTCGCCCAGCGTCGCCAGTCGATCGACGTAAGCCGGCGGCATCGGAGCGAGCCGGTCGGTGAAGTCGGTCGCGGCCATCGTGGTGTCGAGGTGGACCCGCTCGTAGCGCTCGGCGAGATCGGCGAAGAGGTCGTACTCCGGCATGCCGAGGTGGGCGATCACCAACGGCAGTCTGGGGAATCGAGCCAGTAGCGCAGCCACCGGGTCGGGTCCGGTGTGGTTGCCCGGGCGCGGACCGGATCCGGCGTGGACGACGACCGGGGTGCCCGCCTCATCGATGAGCCGCCAGGCGTCATCCAGGAGCGGGTTGTCGGGGGCGAATTCACCCACCTGCACGTGCAGCTTCCACAAGCGGGCGCCAGCGGCCAGGGCATCGGCGACGACGTCGGTCACCCCGGGCTCGGGATAGAACGTGGCGCTGTGAACGGCGCCGTCGACCCGCGCCGCGAAGTCGGCGTTCCACTGGTTCAGCCAAGCGGCCATGCCGGGTTTGTGGGCGTAGTTCAGGCTCGGGATGGCGCGAACGCCGAGGTCTCGCAGTGTCGCGATGCGAGCGGCCTCGTCGGTGCGATAGGTGATCGGCCAAGCCAGTCCGTAGTTGTCACCGGCGTGGTCGAAGTAGTCCCACACTTTGGCCAGGACGGTGTCCGGCATGAAGTGCACGTGAATGTCTGCCAGCCCGGGAACCCCTAATCGCTCCAGGTAGGCGGGCACTCCCGCATCGTGGGGTGGTCCTGGTGTTGTCATCAGGAACCTCCGGGCACCAGCGGTTCGTCGGCCCGAGGCGAAGCGGCACGCGGAGAACAGAAAAGCGCCATCGACGCGCCGTGCATCTCATAGGTCGCGCCGCCGGCGATGGTGCGCGACGGAACCAGCGACGGGTTATCCATCGCGCTGTCCCACACCAGAGCCCACGCGGCGCCGGTCAGCGAGTCGGGCAATTTCACCTCGACCGGGTCGGTGCCGCCGTGGAGGACCACCAAGACCTGGTCGTCGCCGACGTCGGTGCCGTCGAAGACGGCCTGAACCGTGCGGGTGCCGCCGTCAGACCACTCATGAGCGGTCATGATCGCGCCACTGCGGCCGTGCCAATGCAGCGCGGCGAGGGCATCTCCACTGATCGGGTCGCCGGGGAAGAAGTCTCGCTGGCGCAAGACCGGGTGGGCCGCTCGGAACCGCGTCAGGAATGCGGTGGTGTCGGTGAGGTCGCGTTGCCACGGCTTGAATTCCCAGTCGTACCAGCTGATCTCGTTGTCCTGGCAGTAGGCGTTGTTGTTTCCGCCTTGAGTTCGGCCGAACTCGTCACCGCCCAGCAGCATCGGAACCCCGGAGGAGATCAGGAGGGTGCCGAGCATGCTTCGTACGACCCGTCGCCGCAGCGTCTCGACGTCGTCGCTCGCGTGATCGTGACCCTCGACGCCGAAGTTCCACGACAGGTTGTTGGTCGACCCGTCGCGGTTGTCCTCGCCGTTGGCCTCATTGTGTTTGGCTGCGTACGCCGTCAGATCGGCCAGCGGGAAACCGTCGTGGGCGGTGACGAAGTTGATCGATGCCAGGGGCGAGCGCGAACCGAAGACGTCGCGCGAGCCGGCGATGCGGGTGGCGAGTTCGGCGACGCCGTGACCACGGCCGCCCTCGCTGCCCAGATCGCTCAGCCAGAAGGTGCGCACCGCGTCGCGGAACTTGTCGTTCCAGTCGGCGGTGGGCGCGGGGAACTGGCCGGTGCGCCAGCCGTGAGGGCCGATGTCCCACGGCTCGTTGATCAGCTTCACCCGGGACAAAACCGGGTCGGTGCGCAGCGCCATCAAGAACGGGTGGTCGGGATGGAAGGAGTCGTCGGTGCCGCGAGCCAGCGCGACGGCCAGGTCGAAGCGGAATCCGTCGACGTGCATTTCGGTGACCCAATAGCGCAGGGAGTCCAGGGTCATTCGCAGCGTGACCGGGTCGCTGAGGTCGAGGGTGTTGCCACAGCCGGTGACATCGACATCGCGTCCCTGATCGTCCATCCGGTAGTAACCGCGTTGATCGATGCCGCGCCACGACAGCGTCGCCCCTGACCCCGCGCCCTGCTCACTGGTGTGGTTGTAAACGACGTCGAGCACCACCTCCAGGCCCGCCCGATGGAGCAACTTCACCATGCCCTTGAACTCGTCGATCGCGCCCTGGGGATCGGTGGCCGCGGCGTAATCGGCCTGCGGCGCAAAGAAACCGAGGGTGTTGTAGCCCCAGTAGTTCGACAGTCCGAGTTGCACCAGATGCGGTTCGGAGGTGAACGACTGAACCGGCAGCAGTTCGACGGTGGTCACTCCCACCTGTTGCAGGTGGGCGATGGTGGCCGGGTGGGCCACCCCCGCGTACGTTCCCCGCAGCGCCTCCGGCACCGCCGGGTTGCGCATCGACAAACCGCGCGTGTGGGTCTCGTAGATCACCGTTTCGTCCCACGGGATCTGTGGTCGGACGTCGCCCTCCCAGTCGAAGCCGTCGCGGATGATGACATTGCGCGGCATGGCGGCCGCACTGTCGCGCGGGTCGCGCAGCGATCCGTCGCCGGCGAACTGGTCGTCCACCACATGGCCGAACACGCTGGGATTCCAGTCGACTTCGCCCTCGACCGCTCGACCGTAGGGATCCAGCAGCAGCTTGGCGGGGTTGTGACGCAGCCCCGTGGTCGGCGCCCAGCGTCCGTGGACCCGGTAGGCGTAGCGCTGACCCACCGCGATGCCGGGCACGAACCCGCTCCACACGCCGCCGGTGTGTTGCACCAACGGCAGCTGCGCTTCATGGCCGGAGTCATCGAAAAGACACAGGTGGACCGCGTCGGCCTCGCGCGCGACGACGGTGAACTCGGCCCCGTCGGCGCGCAGCAGCACCCCGGGGGAGGGAGGCGCGTCGAGCGAACGGACCCTGCGGATCGGCGGCTGGGTGGGCATGCCGGTCAGCCTACGGTCGACTACCGTGGCGCCCATGACTGATCCCACCGCACTGCCGAACCTCACCCCGGGCGGCCAGCCGTCGCAGCCCCAGCCGGAGCCCGAACAGGCCATCGCCACGTTCGCTGGCCCCGACGACGAGTCACCGTTGCGCGACAACGTCGTGCAGGTCCTTGAGGGCGAAGGCTTCCGTCCCGAGGTTGACACCGACGGCGACGTCTCCTTCAAGGTCGAGGGCCAGCAGCTGTTCATCCGCTGCATGGACGGCGAGCCCTCGTTGCTGCGCGTCTTCGGGCAGTGGCAGGTTGCCGATCTCGAGGCCGACCTGCTCAAGCGCCTCAACGCCGCCAACGACATCACGCTGAGCCTGAACATCATCAAGGTCGGCATCGCGGGCGGCAACCTGGTCGTCAGCGGTGAGCACATCGTCACCGCCGACACCGACCTTGTGATGGTCTTGCAGTCGACCTCGGCGATGATCCTGCAGGCCGTCCAGCTGTGGCACCAAGCGGCAACCTCCGACGGCCCGCACGCCTCGGCCGCTCCCGTCCAGGCCTGACGCATGACCGCGTACGGAGAGTTCGTCTCGACGAGCATCGACGGCGGCGTTGCGGTGTTGCGCATCGATCGTCCGAAGATGAATGCGCTGAACGCCGAGATCCAGGAGGGCCTCGCCGCGGCGTCGCTGGCGCTGTCTGCCGACAGCTCGGTGCGCGCGGTGATCGTCTACGGCGGTGAGAGGGTCTTCGCCGCCGGTGCCGACATCAAGGAAATGCGGACCGCTTCGTACGCCGACATGGTCGCCCGCGCGGGCCGGTTGCAGGACTGCTTCGCGGCCGTCGCTGCGATCCCTGTGCCGACCGTGGCAGCCATTGCCGGCTACGCGCTCGGCGGCGGCTGCGAGTTGTCAATGGCGTGTGACTTCCGGTTGGTCGCTCATGACGCCAAGCTCGGTCAGCCGGAGATCCTGCTCGGGCTCATCCCCGGCGCCGGTGGCACCCAGCGGCTGACCCGATTGGTCGGCCCCGCGAAGGCGAAGGACCTCGTCTTCACCGGTCGGATGATCGACGCGCAGGAGGCGCTGGCGATCGGTCTGGTCGACGAGCTCTGTGAGCCGGGCGCCGTTCTGGAAGCGGCCACAGCGAAGGTCGCCCCGTTCGTGTCCGGTCCGCGGCTGGCGCTGCGAGCGGCGAAGGCCGCCATCGATCAGGGCCTGGAGGTCGACCTGAACACCGCGCTCAAGATCGAATCAGCCCAGTTCGCAGGGCTGTTCGCCACCAAGGATCGCCAGATCGGGATGGACTCGTTCGTCGAGAACGGCCCGGGCAAGGCGCAGTTCAGCGGCGAGTGATCACCCCGCGCGCGGCCTCCTGCTCAGCCACTTTGAGCAGACACACGCCGATTCTTGTGGTGCCGGACCCTGCGCAGCGGGGTTCGGCACTACTGTTTCGGTGACTGACCGGCAGGAAAGGGCACCCCGTGACCATCAAGGCGTGGAACATCGAGCACGAGTGGCAAGAGCCGTTCGTCGCAAAGCTGACCGACCGAGGTGCGACCCCGCACGTCGTCGACGCGGCGCTGAGTGCGATCGACGATCGCTGCACCGCGACAGGCAAGGCGGCGCTGGAACTGTTCGGCGAACCGACTGAGTATGCGCAGAACGTGATTCTGCCGAACACCGAAGCGGCCAAGGAGTCCCAGCTGCGCGCGATCGGGCTGGCGGTGCTCGGGCTGATCGGCATGTTCGTGGCGCTGTGGGGCTGGACGGGTCACGTCCGTTCGTCCGACTCGGTGCTCGGCATGAACCCGTGGATCGTCGTCGTCATCGGCCTAGTGCTCTGCGTCGGGGCCGCGATCGCCGACCTCGCGCTCGGAAACCGAGCCGACTTCTCCACCTCGACCCCGGGCACCCAACAGTCCGGCCGGGCGCTGCTGGTCAACCGGCTCGCGCCCTGGATCATCGTGGCATTGACCCTGATCGGCATGCTGATCATCTGGTTGCGCTACCGCTGATCGCTGACCTCCTCAGCGGACCGCAGTCGGCTCTTCGTTACCCCCGGGTAACCCGCGCGTTAGGCTGGGTCCAGTCCACTACGGGTTCGGCGCTGCCGGGCCCGTCCGACACGACAGAAGGACGCGCATGAACATCGTCGTATGCGTCAAGTACGTCCCGGACGCACAGGGCGACCGGACGTTCAAGGACGACAACACCACCGACCGCGAAGGCGTTGACGGGCTGCTCTCCGAAATGGACGAGTACGCCATCGAACAAGCGCTGCGCATCGTCGAGGCCGGCGAGGGCGAGGTCACCGCATTGACCGTCGGCCCCGCCGAGGCCGCCGACGCGATCAAGAAGGCGCTGCAGATGGGCGTCGACAAGGCCGTGCACGTGCAGGACGACGCCATCCACGGCTCCGACGCCGTCGCCACCTCGCTGGTGCTGGCGAAGGCCGTCGAGAAGTTGGGCAAGGTCGACATCGTCATGATGGGAACCTCCTCCACCGACGGTGTGATGGGTGTTGTCCCGGCGATGCTCGCCGAGCGGCTGGGTCTGCCGCAGATCACCCAGCTGTCCCAGATCGAGGTCGCCAACGGCGTGGTCACCGGCCGCCGCGACGGCGACGTCGCCTCGGAGTCGCTGGAGGCCACGCTGCCGGCCGTCGTCTCGGTCACCGACCAGACCGACGAGGCTCGGTACCCCTCGTTCAAGGGGATCATGGCCGCCAAGAAGAAGCCGGTTGAGACCTGGTCCCTGGCGGACCTCGGCGTCGACGCCGGCCAGGTCGGCCTGGAGAACTCGTGGACCAAGGTCACCGCGTTCACCCAGCGCCCGCCGCGGGAAAAGGGTCAGGTCGTCACCGACGAGGGCGACGGCGGCAAGAAGCTCGCCGAGTTCCTGGCCGCGCAGAAGTTCGTCTGATCGAGCGAGAGGGAGAAGACACCATGGCTGAAGTACTCGTTCTGGTCGACCACACCGACGGAACCGTCAAGAAGACGACCGCGGAACTGTTGACCATCGCCCGTCAGATCGGCACCCCGTCGGCGGTCTTCGTCGGCAGCAACGTCGAGGCCGCGCGTCCGCGCCTGGCCCAGTTCGGCGCCGAGAAGGTCTACGTCATCGACAACGCCGATGTTCAGGACTATCTCGTCGCTCCGCTGGCCGAGGCGCTGTTCGCCGTCGTTCAGCAGGCGTCGCCGGCAGCTGTGCTGTTGCCGTCGAACGCGCACACCAAGGAAGCGGCAGCGCGGCTGGCGATCAAGGCCGAGGCCGGTCTGATCACCGACGCGACCGCGGTCCAGGTCGAAGGCGACACTGTCACCACGACGCAGTCGGTTTTCGCCGGTTCGTACACGACCAACTCGCAGGTCACCAAGGGCTTCCCGATCATCACCGTGAAGCCCAATGTGGTACCGCCGAGCGCGTCGCAGGCGAGCGCCACGGTGGTGCCGGTCGACGTACAGATCTCCGACGCCGCCAAGGGCGCGAAGATCACTGACCGTCAGCCGAAGCAGAAGTCCGGTCGCCCGGAGCTCACCGAGGCCGCCATCGTGGTCTCCGGTGGCCGCGGAACCGCCGGAGACTTCTCGCCGGTCGAGGCGTTCGCTGACACCCTCGGCGCTGCCGTCGGTGCCTCGCGCGCCGCTGTCGACGCCGGTTGGTACCCGCACTCCAACCAGGTCGGTCAGACCGGCAAGCAGGTCTCGCCGCAGCTTTACGTCGCGGCGGGCATCTCGGGTGCGATTCAGCACCGCGCCGGCATGCAGACCTCGAAGACCATCGTCGCCGTGAACAAGGACGAGGAGGCGCCGATCTTCGAACTCGTCGACTTCGGTGTCGTCGGCGACCTGTTCGAGGTGTTGCCGCAGGCCACCGAGGCGGTCAAGCAGGCCAAGGCCTGATCGGCTGCTCCACGTAGCGAAAGCGGCGCCCCTCCCGATCGGGAGGGGCGCCGCTTCGTACGGGGAGTCTTACTTCTTCGTGCTGAGGCTGGTCGTACTGCTCGGGCTGGTCGCTGCAGTTGACACTTTGCTTGCCGCTGACGTCCAGGTCGCGGTGACCTTGTTCGCCGTGGGGTCGGGCACGTAGAGCATCTTCCAGCCCGGGATCTGCGCGCCGCGGGGGACCCAGAAGATCACCGTGTAAAACTTCGGCGACCCGACCGGCACCAACGCACTGGTCAGGGTTTCGCCGACGCTGCCGAGCTCGTTGTATTGGCAGAGGTGGCCGGTGCTGTCGAGCAACTGGAACTGGTTGCGCTCGATGAATCCCTCGGAGCCGGTCGCCTTGGCTTGGATGGTGATCGCGAGACCGCTGACGTCGTTCGGCTGGTCGGGGCCGGGTGGCAGCTCGCGCATCGCCGGTGTGGCCGCGGTGATGTCGAGGGAGACCTGCGAGTCGCCGGTGGTGACCGCGGCGCCGAAGGGGTGGTCGGGGACGCCCTTGAGGGAGTAGCCACTCTTGCTGTCGGTGCAGGTGGTCAGCTGATCCACGACCGGCGCCACTCCTGCCCCCGACCAGGCAGCGACGGCATCGTTGGTGCCAGGTTGTCCCAGGTAATAGACGGTGTAGTCCGACAGGTTGGCTTCGGCAGGAACGACGAAGGCCACCGAGCCGGCTGCCGGTGTCGCCTCGTCGACCTGGCTGACCCGCAGCGCGTCGGTCAGGCCGTTGGTCGCGGGCTGCCCGCAGCGGTCACCGTCGGCGTCGACCAGGACGAACGACTCGGGATGAACCGCGAAAACCCCGTTGGTCAACACTCGCGCGTTGACCCGGACTCGCGCGATTTTGAAACCTGCCGCGGGAGCGGCCTCGTTGGTCAGCTGCGGCGCGGAGGCCTGGGTGGACAGAGCGTCGGTGTGCTCCACCGACGCCGGCGCGTCGAAGGCGGTGGTCTTGCCCGAGAAGGCCGGTTGCTTGCCGGAGTCGCAGTGGGCCTCTGACACCTTGGCCACCGTCGAGGTCGAGCGTGTCGGCGATGTTGCCCCCGCCGTGCAGCCTGCGGTGAGGGCGCAGAGGCCGGCCAGGGTCAATGCGACAAACTGTCGGTTACTGCGGCTCGAGACGGTGAAGTGCACCGCCCAAGTGTGGCAAACTCTCGCCGCTTCGGGCACAACCGCGTGCGGTGCGGCGCATCGCGATGAGGCGCGTAAGCTTTTCCGGTGACTGTGCCCGTATATCTCGACCACGCCGCGACGACCCCCGTCCGCCCGGAGGTCATCGAGGCGATGTCCGAGTCGATGCGTACGGTCGGCAACGCCTCCTCGCTGCACACCTCCGGCCGTGCGGCCCGCCGAGTCGTCGAAGAGTCCCGCGAGCAGATCGCCGAAGCGCTCGGCGCGACCCCGTCCGAGGTGATTTTTACCTCCGGGGGAACCGAGAGCAACAACCTCGCGCTCAAGGGCGCCTACCGCAAGGCCGTCGAGGATGGCGCGGGTCGACGCCGCCTTCTGGTGGGCGCGACCGAACACCACGCATCGATCGATCCGGTCGACTACCTCGTTGCTCAGGAAGGCGCCACGGTCGATTGGATCGAGCCTGACGCCGAGGGCATCGTCCACCCGGAGACGCTCGCGGCGCTGGTGGCCGAACACGGAGACGACACGGTGATCGCGTCGGTGATGTGGGCCAACAACGAGGTGGGCGCAATCTCGCCGATCGGGCAATTGGCCGCTGTCGCTCGCGACGCCGGCGTGTTATTCCACACCGACGCCGTGCAGGCCGTGGGCCACCTCCCGATCGATTTCGGCGCGTGCGGTGCCCACCTGCTCAGCCTCAGCGCCCACAAGTTCGGCGGACCGACCGGCGTCGGCGCATTGCTCGTCCGACGCGATGTGAAGCTGGTTCCGTTGACCCACGGTGGTGGCCAGGAGCGACAGCTTCGATCGGGCACGCTCGACGTTGCCGGGATCCGCGGGCTCGCTGTGGCCTTAACTCTCGCCGTCGCCGACCTCGACACCGAGCGAAAGCGGATCGGCGAGTTGCGCGACCGGCTGATCGAGGGGGCGTTGGGTTTGGATCTCGGTATTGCGGTCACCGGCCCTCACGCGCCCGGCGATCTGGACCACCGGCTGCCCGGCAACGCCCATCTGCGCATTCCTGGCTGCGACGGCGACTCGCTGCTCTACCTGCTCGACGCGGCCGGAGTCGAATGCTCCACCGGGTCGGCTTGTCAGGCCGGTGTTCCACAGCCGAGTCACGTGCTGTTGGCGATGGGTCTTTCCGAGCAGCAGGCGCGCGGCGCCATCCGGCTCACCCTCGGCTACACCAGCAGCGAAGCCGACGTCGACGCGGCGTTGGCAGCCATCCCGGGAGCCGTCGATCGGGCTCGACGGGCCCACGACGCAGGAGGGCGGCGCCGATGAGGGTTGTTGCCGCAATGAGTGGCGGAGTCGACTCCGCGGTGGCCGCTTCACGGATGATGGAAGCTGGCCACGAAGTGGTTGGGGTTCACCTTGCGCTGTCGCAATCGGCGGCGACCCTGCGCGAATCTGCCCGTGGCTGCTGCACGATCGAAGACGCAGGTGACGCGCGACGCGTCGCCGACAAGCTCGGCATCCCGTTCTATGTGTGGGACATGGCGCAGCGGTTCAAGGAAGACGTCGTCGAGGATTTCATCGCCGAGTACGCCGCCGGCCGCACCCCCAATCCCTGCCTGCGCTGCAACGAGCGGATCAAGTTCGCCGCGTTGCTCGACAAGGCGCTCGCGCTCGGTTTCGATGCCGTCGCCACCGGGCACTACGCGCAGATTGTCGACGGTCCCGCCGGGCGTGAGTTGCATCGGGCGGTCGACCACGCGAAGGACCAGTCCTACGTTCTCGGGGTGCTCGACGCGGACCAGTTGGCCCACTCGTTCTTCCCATTGGGCGACACGATCAAGCCCGATATTCGCAAAGAGGCCGCCGAGCGCGGGTTCTACGTCGCGAACAAGCCGGACAGTCACGACATTTGTTTCATCGCCGACGGTGACACCCACGGCTGGCTCACCTCCCGCCTCGGCGCCGAGGCCGGACCGATCGTCGACGAAAACGGTGCGGTCGTCGGCGAACACGACGGGGCGTACGCCTTCACCGTCGGTCAGCGCCGCGGCCTCGGCCTGAAGGTGCCCCGCGAGGATGGCGCCAAGCGCTACGTGACCGAGGTACGGCCGACCTCCAACACCGTCGTGGTCGGTGTGGCCGACCTGCTCGGCGTCGACCTGATCGAGGGCGACCACGCCCGTTGGCCTGGCCCTGCACCCACCGGCGAGGTGCGACTGGGTGCGCAGCTGCGGGCCCATGGCGAGGAGTTCCCCGCGACCGTTCGCGCCGAGGGGGATCGGGTCATCGTGACCCTCGACGAGCGCACCCGCGGTGTCTCACCGGGCCAGTCCGTCGTGCTCTACGACGGAACTCGTGTCGTCGGATCGGCGACGATCAGCCGTACGTCGCGCACCGGCCGTTAAGAGGCCCAAACTTCAGCTGCGCGGTGGGAGCCGATCCCGCCCGTGACGCGTCGGTATCCTTGGCCCGCAGTCACGGGCACATCTGGGAGGACGCTCATGGGAAAACAAACGGCTATCGGTTTGGCAACGGCGCTCGTGGCAGCAACGAGCCTTGCGGGATGCGGCAGCAGCGGTCCGACGGTCTCCGGACCGGCGTCGACCACTGGTGCGTCGTCGTCGACCACCAACTCGTCATCATCGGCATCAACGTCCTCGACGTCGACTGAATCGACGACGTCCTCCAGCTCGACAACCTCCTCGTCGACCTCGAGTCCGGCTGGTGACTTCCAGGTCGGTGACTGCGTGACCGGCGCTTCCTCCACCAAGATCGACTGCAGTCAGAGCCATGACTCCGAGGTGACCGCCGTGCTGGCCAGCACCGCCTTCGCCGACGACCCGGTCAAGCGCGCCTCGTTCCGCAACTTCACCTGCTTGGAGCAGGCCGGAAAATACATCGGCGGCCCGGGCTACGGCACCCTGCTGGTCGGCAACTACGTCACCTCCTCGGTCGATAAGAAGGCCGACTCGCGGATCGTCTGCACCGTTCGCGAATACAAGGACGACGACAGCGGGGTGCAGATGCAGACCACCACGCTGAAGAACGCAATCAAGACCAACGGGTTCGACAAATACAAGTTCTGCACCAGCGAGTTGCCCAGCGGGCCTAACGTGAAGCTGACCACCTGCTCGGGGCCACACGTCGCCGAGACCGTGTGGGGTTACACCTGGGGACCGTTCGGGGCCAAGTTCCCGGGCACCGCGCAGCAGGCAGCGCGAGCGATGAAGGCCTGCACGCCGTACGCGACCAAGTACCTCGGCGCCACCCGCTCCGATGTGGTGCCTTCGCAGAACAGTGCGCCGGAATCGAACTGGGTTCGCGGAAACCAGCTGACCGCCTGCTTCGTGCAGACCAACGGCACCAAGATCACCAAGTCGTTGAAGGGCATCGGCAGCAAGCCGCTGTCGTCGGTCCAGTGATGCGACGGGAGCTTGTCCTGGCCAGCATGCCGTTGGCGTTGGCGTTGGCGTTGGCGCTGGCCGGCTGCGGTGGCGGTGGACCGTCGGTTTCCGGGGTGACGCAGTCGAGCACCACCGGTGGCACGAGTTCGCCGACGGCCGTTGGTGGTTCATCGTCCGGGGCATCGACCTCGTCGTCTTCGTCTTCGTCTTCGTCTGCATCGTCGGCGTCGTCGGCACCCTCGTACGCGGTCGGGGAATGCCTGGACGGTGACAACTTCGCCAAAGTCAGTTGCAGCACCCTGCACTTGTACGAGGTGACGGCCGTTCTGCCCAACACCCAGTACCGCGACGATCCGGTCAAACGGGCCGCGTTGCGTGCGTTCACCTGCCTGACCGAGTCAGGCAAATACATTGGGGGACCGCCGGTCGGCGCCCGTACGATCGATGCCGAGGTGAGTTCCTCGGTCGACCCGCTTGCGGATAGCCGGTTCGTCTGCTTGGTGCAGAGCTTCTACAACACCAGTGGCGAGAAGGTCGACTTCTCGATGCACAACATCGTGAAGACGCAAGGGTGGGACAAGTGGAAGCTGTGCACCTCCACGCTGCCCAGCTCGGCCAAGATGGATCTGATCTCGTGTGACCAGCCGCACCTGGCCGAAGCGGTCACCGGATTCAACGATGGTCCGTTCGAGAAGGCCTATCCCGGAGACGACGCCCTGAAGAAGGCGGCGCTGGAGCGTTGCCGCCCGCTCGGCAAGGCCTACCTGGGGAATGTGAACCGCAGCGACATCGTGGTGTCGCAGAACAGTGCCGGATCGGCGTCGTGGGCGCGCGGCACGCACATCACCGGCTGCTTCGTGCAGACCGACGGAACCAAGGTCACGAAGTCTCTGCGGAACGCCGGAAGCAAACCCTTGGCGCAGTTCAAGTGATTTTTCTATGGGCGTGAGGTTCAGATGACCGCGAGCGGTATGGGCAGCATGCCGGGCGAAGACCCGCGCGAGGCCTTGCGTGTTACCCGAGATCTGTTGGGCGACAAGGGAATTCCGTTCCTGTCGGAACTTCCTGGGCGAGGTCCGGGGGCTGACCTGATCGGTCGCTCCGCGGCGGTGTTGGTGGGCATGGCAGTGGATCTGCAGCCGTCCGGGTGGCGACTGACCGATGCCGCCGGCCGCGATGCGCGGCGCGGGCAGGCATTCCTGCGGCAGGACCTCGACGAACTCGCCGAGGCCTACGACGGATGGACCGGGCCGCTCAAACTGCAGTGGTGCGGGCCGTGGACCCTCGGCGCCAGTGTGTGGTTGCCCCGCGGTGAGCGGGTTCTCTCCGATACCGGCGCGGCGCGAGACCTGCTGCAGTCGGTCGCCGAAGCGGCGCGCGACCACGTACGAACCGTGCAGGGCCTGGTGCCCGGCGCGCTGCTGATCCTGCAATGGGACGAACCGAGCTTGCCGGCGGTGCTGGCCGGCAGTTTGCCGACGGCGTCGGGTTATGGCCGGGTGCGACCGGTCGATCCTGCGGTCGTACGAGACGGTTTGGCCTATCTGGCCGACGCGTTGCGACCGTTGGTCACCGAGCAGCTGATCCACTGTTGCGCGCCGTCGGTGCCGGTGCCGTTGATCCGGCAGGTGCCCGATATTGGCCTGGCCGTCGACCTGTCTTTGGTGAGCGCGCGGCAGTGGGACGGCGTGGCCGAACTCGTCGAATCGGGTCGCCGGTTGTGGGCCGGGGCGTTGCCGACGACCGGCCCGCTGAACCATCCGCGAGTTGTTGCTGAGGCTGTCTTGAAGCCCTGGCGGGAGGTGGGTCTCGAGGCGAAGTTGCTTGAGCAGGTCGTCGTGACCCCGGCGTGTGGACTCGCGGCAGCCGCGCCGGTCGTGGCCCGCAACGCCCTGCGTACGACGGTCGAGGCTGCCGAGATCCTCGGTGAAGCCGCCCAGGGGTTGTCGGTCCCCTGAGGCAGGATGTGTCGGGTGGACACCGACGACATCCCGCAGGACGCGCGACACGAGTGGAAAGAGCTCGCCGAGCAGATCTCCGACGCGCAGTTCGCCTATCACGTCAAGGACTCGCCGACGATCAGTGACGGCGATTATGACGCGATGATGCGGCGGCTGGTCGAGCTGGAGGAGCAGGTTCCGGCACTGCGGTCGCCGGACAGTCCTTCCCAGCAGGTCGGCGGAAGCTACAGCACCGACTTCGCGCCCGCCGAACACCGGGAGCGGATGCTCAGTCTCGACAACGTGTTCAGTGCCGAGGAACTGTCGGAGTGGTTGGCGCGCGCGCAGCGGGAGGCCGGCGGCAACATCCACTTCCTGTGTGAGCTGAAGATCGATGGGCTTGCGATCAACCTCCTCTACGAAGACGGTCTGCTGGTCCGGGCGGCGACGCGCGGCGATGGTCGTACCGGCGAGGACGTCACGCTCAACGCCCGCACCATCGCCGATATCCCACACCGGCTGACCGCAACCGACGGCGTACCGATCCCGCAGGTCGTCGAGATCCGCGGCGAGGTGTTCCTCCCGGTCGAGGCGTTCGAAGAGTTGAACGCGGCGCTGGTCGAGCAGGGCAAGCCGCCCTACGCCAACCCGCGCAACACCGCGGCGGGTTCGTTGCGGCAGAAGGATCCGCGGATCACTGCCGCGCGTCCGCTGCGAATGCTGGTCCACGGCATCGGCTTCCGCGAAGGTTTCACGATGCTGCGCCAGAGCGAGGCCTACGAACTGCTCCGCACCTGGGGCCTGCCGGTCACGCAGCGCTCGAAGGTCGTGTCCGACCCGAAGGAAGTGCTCGACTACGTCGTTTATTACGGCGACCACCGCCACGACGTCGAGCACGAGCTCGACGGGATCGTGGTCAAGATCGACGAGATCGCGGCGCAGCGGGCGCTCGGCAACACCTCGCGCGCACCCCGATGGGCGATCGCCTATAAGTACCCGCCGGAGGAGGTCAACACCACGCTGCTCGACATCCGGGTCAACGTCGGGCGCACCGGTCGAGTGACGCCGTACGGGGTAATGGAACCGGTGAAGGTGGCTGGCTCGACGGTCGAGATGGCCACGCTTCACAACGCGTTCGAGGTGAAGCGCAAGGGCGTGTTGATCGGCGACACGATCGTGTTGCGCAAGGCCGGCGACGTCATTCCGGAGATCGTCGGACCGGTGGTCGACCTGCGCGACGGGTCCGAGCGCGAATTCGTGATGCCGACCGAATGTCCCTCGTGTGGAACGCGGCTCGCCTACGAGAAGGAGGGCGACAAGGACATCCGTTGCCCGAACTCACGAACCTGCCCCTCGCAGTTGCGGGAACGAATGTTCTCGCTGGGATCCCGAGGCGGTTTCGACATCGAGGCGATGGGGTGGGAAGCGGCAATCGCCCTCACCGATCCTGAATATGGCCGCCCGGACGATGCGACCGGCGAGCTGCAGGCGCCGGTGCTGAGTTCGGAGGCGGGCTTGTTCGACTTGCGCGCCGAGGACCTTGCCGACGTCATGGTGTGGCGTCGACGCAAGCGCAATGGGGTCGAGCAGCCGGCGGCGAAGGAGCCTTTCTTCTTCACCAAGGCGACCAAGACCAAGCCGGCGGTGCCGCGGGCGACCACCGACAAGCTGTTCGTCGAACTTGAGAAGGCGAAGAGTCAGGCGCTGTGGCGGGTCCTGGTTGCGCTATCCATCCGCCACGTCGGACCGACCGCTGCTCGGGCGCTCGCCACGGAGTTCGGTTCGGTCGAAGCGATCCGGCAGGCCGATGTCGAAGCCCTCTCGGCCACCGAGGGGGTCGGACCAGTCATCGCCGAAGCGGTCCGTGATTGGTTCGACGGTGAGCAATCACAGTGGCACCTCGAGATCGTCGAGCGCTGGGCCGCGGCCGGTGTGCGGATGGCCGATGAGCGCGACGACTCGGTCGAACGCACGCTGGAGGGCCTCACAGTCGTGGTGACTGGGTCGCTGGAGGACTTCACTCGCGATGGCGCGAAGGAAGCGATCATCGCTCGGGGCGGGAAGGCCGCTGGGTCGGTGTCGAAGAAAACTGACTACGTCGTGCTCGGGGCCAATGCCGGGTCGAAGGCCGACAAGGCGGAGTCGCTCGGGGTGCCCACGCTCGATGAAGCGGGGTTCAAGGAGCTGCTGGCGAATGGGCCGGCGGACGTGCCGGCGGACGTGCCGGCGGACGTACCGGTTGCGGAGGCTGAGGCGGCCGAGGAGAGCGATGCGGTTGCGGAGGCTGAGGCGGCCGAGGAGACCGATGCGGTTGCGGAGGCCGACGGCGAAGACGGCGCCTGATGGCGACGACGGTGCCTGATGGCGGAGACGGCGCCTCATCGTGACGATGGCGCCTGCTGGTGACGATGGCGCCTGACGCGATGAGCAGCAGCGGCGGGTCGTTGTCTGTGCGAGCATTTTGGGATGACGCGGCCCGTGTTGGTGACACCGCGCATCGAGCTGCGACCGATGCGACCCGAGCACTTGCCGCTGCTGCACCACCTCGATACGAATCCGGCGGTGACCGCCCATCTGCTCCCTCGTCCGCGCACCGCCGTGGAGATTGACGAGTTCTGGGAGCCCCGCTGTGCCGACCGGTCACTCGACGCGCTCGGGCTGGGCTGGTGGGTGGGATTTCGGCGGGACACCGACGAGTTCCTCGGATGGTGGGACCTCGGGGCCCGGGTCCCATTCACGGCCACCGGACCGGTCCGTGAAGCATCCGCTGGCTGGCGGCTCGAACCGCGCCATTGGAAGCAGGGGTTCGCGTCCGAAGGCGCTCGCGAGGTCTTGCGACACGGCTTCGACACCGTCGGGTTGCTACGGGTGACTGCGGAGACGATGGCGGTGAACGCGGCCTCGCGCGGGGTGATGCGGTCGATTGGGATGCGGCACGTCGCCACTGACGTTCGACAGTGGGCCGACCCGATCGAAGGATGGGAGCTCGGTGAGGTGACATACGAACTCACTGCGGCGCAACGAACGGGCAAGCCGGACCAATCCTGACTTGGCATGACCGGGATGGAGCCATCTAGGTGGTCGTACGAACTGTTCACCTAGAGCCGATCTCGGACGGAGGGCGCTGCCGGCTGCCCCGTCACCTGGCTGGCCGGCTGTCGTTTCGTGGTGGCCGGCTGCAGTTATCTGGCTGGCTGGCCGGCTGCAGTTATCTGGCTGGCTGGCCGGCTGCAGTTATCTGGCTGGCTGGCCGGCTGCAGTTATCTGGCTGGCCGGCTGGCTGGGCCTGCCTGCTAGCTGGCTTGGTCGTCGGTGGCGCTGGCGGGATAGGTGGTGAAGGTGCGCCCGGTGGGTGAGGTCCAATGGCAGGTTCCGTCGTTGCTCAGGGTGTAGGTCCAGCGATTGCGGGTTTTGCTGCCGTGGTTGCGTCGACACAGGCCAGCGAGATTGTCGGTGGCGGTGGTTCCGGTCGGCCAGGGGGTGACATGGTCGAGGTCGCATTTGTCGATCGGTCGCTCGCAGCCGGCGGCCCGGCAGGTGCCGTCGCGTTGTTGCAGGTAGTCCCGCATCCGCGTCGAGGGCGTGTAGCCGGCTTTGGCTGTCTCGATGGTCACGCCGGTTTTCGCGTCGAGGGCGGCGCGGGTGATGTTCCACCCGAAAGCGTTGAGCATCGCGAGGGTGACGTCGGGGTCAATGAGTCCGACGCCGGGTAGGCGTCCCCAGCCAACCCGGTAGGCAGGCTCGGGCGCGGAGCCAGTCTCCGAGGCAGGTTCGGAGCCAGTCGCGGGATCGGACTCAGGCGCACTCTCAGGCGCGGAGCCACGCTCCGGGTTCGAACCAGTCTCAGTCTCGGGCTCGAATCCAGTCTCAGTCGTAGTCGCGTTCGTGATCTCGGTGCCAACGTCGGTCGTAGTCGCGTTCGTGATCTCGGTGTCACCGTCGGTGCCAATGTCGGTGGGGTTATCCGGTCCGCGGGCTGCTCCAGGTGAGGCGGTGGGTCCGGCTTGCCCGGCGGGTGAGGCAGTCCCGTGTCCCACGAAAGTGGCGGCTCCTGCCGTTGCGGGTGCCCCGCGTGGGGTTGGCACGACGGGGATTTGCAGGATCAACTCGTAAGAGACGGTCGTGTTGGCGGTGATCAGGTCACGGAAGGCTCGGAAGCGTTGCTGGCCCATGAGGAGTTGCTCTTGGTCGGGGTTGTCGGGGTCGAACCGGAAGGTGCCGGTGTCGATCCGGTCTCCGGCGGCGTGCCGGTGATGCGCCAGTTCGTTGATCGCACGAAACAGGGTGGCGAGTTCTTCTTTGGGGCCGGTGATGATCATCTCGGCGAGCCCGGGGAACATCACCGAGTCCTGGACGGCCACGTTCGTGGCCTGCCGTTCGCTGTCTTGCCGCGTTTTCTTGGCAGCGGCGGGTTCCCATTGCTGGACAAGGGCGCGGGTGGTGCGTTGGAGTTTCCCCAGTGACCAGGTGTCCCAGCCGCGGCTGGCGAGGATTTGGGCCTCGATCCGGGCGGCCACTTCGGGGGTGGTGTTGCACAGTTCGGTGGCCACGGCCCTGGCCCGCCACGTCGCGACGCGGGCGCCGGTGGCCAGGCGGTGCAGGATGGGAGTTTTGATGACGAGGTCGAGCCCGTCGGCGAGGCGGCCGGCGGCGGAGCGGGTTGACCAACCGCAGACGGGGGCGATGTCCAGGTCGGCGTCGTCGTTGTGGTGTCCGATCGGGTATTCGACCCTGGCGCGCCATCCCAGGTCGTTGTTGACGGTTTCTTGTCCGGTCGCGGCGTAACGGGCCAAGGCGTGGGCTTGGGTGGCCTGCGCGATCCAGGTGATTTGTTCGGTCTCTCGGATCAGGCTTTCTAAGGCCCATACCTGTCGGGTGGTTCGCGGAATACCGGTGGGCCGGTCGGTTGGGCAGGCATCGGCGGCGATCGTTGCGGCTGCTTCTTGCAGCAAACACTTCGCCAACGTGAGGAGGTCGGCTGGATCGTTGGCTTGGCCGAGCAGGATCGAGAGGGTGTCCATCATCGATGACTCGGGGTCGGCAACATCTGTCAGATCGGGGTGGGGCAGGCCGGGGTCAGCGGCCGTAGTGGCTGCTGCGAAGGATGTTTCTGTCCCCATGAAATGAGCCTAGTTGCGACCACCGACAACATCGGTGGGTCGAAGGTCGGCCTGTGGAAACACGGGCCGAGGCGGTCGATCGGGTGGGTGCCGGTGCCGCGGAGGTTTCGACACGCCGCTCGTTCCTCGCGGCGGCTCAACCAACGCAGCGCGCCTCGGCGGCTCAAGCGCGCCGCGCGGGCTGACCGGCAGCGGTGGAGCCGTACGGTCCATGATCGACCGATGCTGAACTTCACCGACTACGACACCCGACTGGCCGCGTACGCCGCCATCATCGACGACTCCGATCGGATCCTCCTCAGCTATTGGAACGGCGAGGGCCGGTTCACGCCGGCGTGGACGATGCCCGGCGGCGGAGTGGAGTTCGAGGAGACGATTGCGGAGGGCCTGGTCCGCGAGGTCTACGAGGAGACCGGCTTCCACATTGAGCTCGGTCCGCTGTTGTTGGTCGACTCCTGGTTCCGCGAATCCGAGAGTGGGACAAGGCCCTTCAAAGCCGTACGGGTGGTTCACCGGGCGACGATCGTCGGCGGGACCCTCGGGACGACCGAGGTTGATGGCAGCACCGACGAGGCGCGCTGGATCCCGCTGGCCGACGTGGCCGGCCTCGAACGCACGGGGCTGGTCGACGCGGTAACCGCGGCGTTGCGCGACGCCCCGACTTCGTAGACTCAGCTGCAATGGTTTCGACACGCGCCCCTTCGTCGCACGGCTCGACCGACGGGTCGGAGGACTCGACCGACGGGTCAGACGCCATCACCGAAGACCACGGCGCGATCGACCCCGCCGATCTCGCCGCGACTCTGCGGGTGCTCGAACAACTCCCACACCTCGAACCCGGCCATCCCGACATCGAGACGGTGAAGCGTGCCTCGCAGCGGATGTTCAACCGGGTCCGAAAAGCTCGCCGTGCCGCTGCCCGCCAGGAACGGGAGGGGCCCCTGCGCGAGGCGGACGATGCGGTGTTGGCGGCGACGGCCACCGGATCGCCGTTGCGGATCGACGACGAAACGCAAGGGATCCTGCTGCACGCACCGAGCGAGCGGCCGACGGCGGGGGAGTTGAACTACCCCCGGGGCTGCTACATCTGTCATGCCAACTACACCACGGTTGACGCCTTCTACCACTGGCTGTGTCCGGAGTGCGCGGCGTTCAATCACGCCCGCCGCGACCAACACGTCGACCTCTCCGGGCGGCGGGCGCTGCTGACTGGTGGCCGGGCGAAGATCGGCATGTACATCGCGCTGATGCTGCTGCGCGACGGCGCCGATCTGACGATCACCACCCGTTTCCCGAAGGACGCCGTACGTCGCTTCCGGGCGATGCCTGACGCCGACGATTGGATCCACCACCTCACCGTGGTTGGCATAGACCTGCGCGACCCCAACCAGGTCACGGCGCTCGCCGAGGAGGTCGCGGCGGGTGGTCCGCTGGACATTCTGATCAACAACGCCGCCCAGACCGTACGCCGCAGCAAGGGTGCCTATGCGCACCTCGTCGATGCCGAATCCGCGCCGCTGCCAACCGATTCCGCGCTGCCGGCCGTCATCACCTTCGACCGCATCAGCGAGGCGCATCCGGCCCGACTCGTGGGCAGCCTCGACGCCGACCAGATCGCCCACCACGGCGACCACGACCAGCGGCACGCAGCGGCGCTGGCCGCGGAGAACTCCGTACGAGTGCTGCAGGCCGGCAGCGCCAGCCTCGAAGCGCATCTGGCCGGCACCGCAGTCGACGCCGGGGGCCTGTTGCCAGACGTCGCCGCGACCAACTCCTGGACCCACACCGTCGACGAAGTCGACCCGCTAGAGCTCCTCGAAGTCCAACTCTGCAACTCGGTCGCGCCGTTCATCCTCGTCTCCCGCTTGCGCCCTGTATTGGCGCAAGCGGCACAAACGGCGCAAGCCGGTCGGGCGTACGTCGTCAACGTCTCCGCGATGGAGGGCCAGTTCGGTCGTCGCTACAAGGGCGCCGGCCATCCCCACACCAACATGGCCAAGGCCGCGCTGAACATGCTCACCCGCACCAGTGCGCAGGAGATGTTCGACACCGACCGCATCCTGATGACCTCGGTCGACACCGGCTGGATCACCGACGAACGTCCGCATCAGGAGAAGCTGCGCATCGCCGGCGAGGGGTGGCATGCCCCGCTCGACCTGGTCGATGGTGCTGCGCGGGTCTACGACCCGATCGTCCAAGGCGAGCGCGGCACGGACCTGTTCGGCGTGTTCCTGAAGGACTTCCGGCCGTACGACTGGTGATCGTGAGTTGATGAAGAGAACCCGCAGGTGCTCGCCGCCATGGGCGAGCCCACCGGCTGAGGCTGTCTGAATCGCGCCCTAGACTGGCCAGCATGTCTTCGCTGTCCCGCGACGAGGTCGCCCACGTCGCCATGCTCGCCCGAATCCAGTTGTCCGATACCGAGCTCGACAAGCTCGCCGGTCAGCTCGACCAGATCGTCGGATTTGTGGGGCAGGTGAACGAGATCGCGGCCGATGACGTCCCGCCGATGTCTCACCCGCTACCGCTGACCAACGTGACCCGCGCCGACGAGGTGCGCCCGAGCCTGACCCAGCAGGAGGCGCTGGCCGCAGCCCCCTCCAGCGACATCGGCCGGTTCGAAGTTCCGCGCATCCTCGACGAAGACTGAAGGACCCTGCTGTGACTGACATCATCACCTCCACTGCTGCGCAACTGGCGCAGTCCCTCGCGGCCGGCGACCTGAGCGCCGTCGAGGTCACCCAGGCGCATCTCGACCGCATCGCTGCCGTCGACGGTGACATCCACGCGTTCCTGCACGTCGACACCGAGGGCGCGCTCGCCGCAGCCCACGACGTCGACACCCGGCGCGCGGCCGGCGAGTCGATGCACCCCCTCGCGGGCGTGCCGATCGCGGTCAAGGACATCGTCGCCACCAAGGGTCAGCCGACCACCGCGGGATCGAAGATCCTCGAGGGCTGGATCCCGCCGTACGACGCCACGATCGTCACCCGGTTGCGCGCGGCTGGACTGCCGATCCTGGGCAAGACCAACATGGACGAGTTCGCGATGGGTTCCTCCACCGAGCACTCCGCCTATGGCCCGACCCGCAATCCGTGGGACCTCGACCGGATCCCGGGCGGATCCGGCGGTGGGTCCGCCGCCGCCGTGGCCGCCTTCGAGGCGCCGCTTGCGATCGGCACAGACACCGGTGGCTCCATCCGGCAGCCCGCCTCGGTGACTGGAACCGTCGGCACCAAACCGACGTACGGCGGTGTCTCCCGTTATGGCCTCATCGCCTTGGCGAGCTCCCTCGATCAGGCCGGCCCGTGCACCCGCAGCGTGCTCGACGCGGCGCTGCTGCACGACGTCATCGGCGGCCACGATCCGATGGACTCCACCTCCATCGATGCGCCCGTTCCGCCGATCGTCGAAGCGGCTCGTCGCGGCGACGTCAAGGGCATGCGGATCGGCATCGTCAAGGAGATCTCGGGGGAGGGCTTCGCACCGCAGGTGAAGGCCCGCTTCGAGGAGTCCCTCGCGCTGCTGGAACAGGCTGGCGCAGAGATCGTCCAGGTCAGCTGCCCGTCGTTCGAGAAGGGTCTGGCTGCCTACTACCTCATCCTGCCGAGCGAGGCGAGCTCCAACCTCGCCAAGTTCGACGCCATGCGTTACGGCATGCGCGTTGGCCCGCAAGGAGTCGACAGCCCGTCCGCCGAGCAGGTCATGGCGGCCAGCCGCGACGCTGGATTCGGTGACGAGGTCAAGCGCCGCATCATCCTGGGAACTTACGCGTTGTCCTCGGGCTACTACGACGCCTACTACGGCCAGGCGCAGAAGGTCCGCACCCTGATCGCGCGCGACTTTGCAGCCGCCTACGAAAAGGCCGACGTTCTCGTCACCCCGACCGCGCCGACCGTGGCCTTCAAGCTCGGCGAGAAGCTCGACGACCCGATGTCGATGTACCTCAACGATGTCGCCACCATCCCGGCCAACCTCGCTGGCGTCCCCGGCCTGTCGCTGCCCAACGGCCTGGCCGAGGACGGCCTGCCGTCCGGCTTCCAGGTCTTGGCCCCCGCCACGAAGGACGAGCGGTTGTACGAAGTCGGTGCGGCCCTTGAGCGATTGCTGCACGAGAAGTGGGGCGCGCCGATCCTGAGCAACGCTCCCACCCTGACCACGAAGGAGGCCGCCAAGTGAGCACCACCGACGCCGTCGTCGACTACGACGAGGCGCTCGCCGGCTACGACCCGGTGATGGGCCTGGAGGTCCACGTCGAGCTGAACACCAAGACCAAGATGTTCTGCGGTTGTGCCACGGAGTTCGGCGCTGAGCCGAACACCCAGGTCTGTCCGGTTTGCCTCGGTCTGCCCGGCGCCCTGCCCGTGGTGAACGCCAAGGCCGTCGAGTCGGCCATGCGGATCGGTCTCGCGTTGAACTGCGAGATCGCGCAATGGTGCCGGTTCGCCCGGAAGAACTACTTCTACCCGGACATGCCGAAGAACTTCCAGACGTCGCAGTACGACGAGCCGATCGCGTTCGAGGGCTACCTAGACGTCGAGGTCCCGAACGCTGCCGGTGACGGAACCGAAACCTTCCGGGTCGAGATCGAGCGCGCCCACATGGAGGAGGACACCGGCAAGGCGACTCACGTCGGTGGGTCCACCGGTCGCATCCAGGGCGCCGAATACTCGCTGATCGACTACAACCGTGCCGGGATCCCGCTGATCGAGATCGTCACCAAGCCGCTCACCGGCGCAGGTGCGCGCGCGCCCGAGATTGCACGGGCCTACGTCGCAACGCTGCGCGAACTGATCAAGGCGCTGGGCGTCAGCGACGTACGGATGGAGCAGGGCTCGATGCGCTGCGACGCCAACCTGTCGCTGATGAAGAAGGGCGCCGAGAAGTTCGGCACCCGAACTGAGACCAAGAACGTCAACTCGCTGCGCTCCGTCGAGCGAGCCATCCGTTACGAGATCTGCCGTCAGGCCGCTGTTCTCGATGATGGTGGTTCGATCACCCAGGAGACCCGTCACTGGCACGAGGACACCGGGGTCACCACCTCCGGTCGCCCGAAGTCCGACGCCGACGACTACCGCTACTTCCCCGAGCCCGACCTTGTTCCGGTCGCGCCGACCCGGGAAGTGGTCGAACAGTTGCGCGCCACCCTCCCCGAGCACCCCGACCTGCGCCGCAAGCGGTTGCAGTCCGACTGGGGCTACAGCGATCTGGAGATGCGTGACGTCCTCAACGCGGGCGCCATCGAATTGATCCAGGAGACGGTTTCGGCGGGTGCGAGCCCGGCCGCCGCCCGCAAGTGGTGGACCGGTGACCTTGCCCGTCGCGCGAACAAGGCGGGCAAGGGCGTCGATGAGTTCGGCGTCACCCCCGCCCACGTCGCCGAGCTCGACGGGTTGGTGCAGTCGGGCCGGTTGAACGATGCGATGGCCCGCCAGGTCATGGACGGCGTCATCGCTGGCGAGGGTGGCCCCACCCAGGTCGCCGATGCTCGCGGCCTCGAACTCGTGCAGGACGACGGTGCTCTCGAAGCGGCCGTCGACCAGGTGATCGCGGCAAACGAGGGTGTGGCCCAGAAGGTGCGCGACGGCAAGCTGTCGGCGGCCGGCGCCCTCATCGGCCAGGTCATGAAGGAGATGAAGGGTCAGGCCGACGCCGCCAAGGCGCGCGAATTGATCTTGGCCAAGTTGGTGTCATGACCTCCGCGGTGACCGTGGTGAGCCTCCCGCAAGCGAATTTCATCGAGGCATTGGGTGATCTGCCCGGTATCGAACTGGTCGAGTGGGACATGACCGGTCCGGCCCCGCGAGACGACATCGAGCTGGTGGTGCCGCCCTACTTGAGCGACCCGCGGCGCCTGGCCCGGTTGGCCGAGGTGGGGTCGCTGCGTGCGGTCCAACTGGCTACGGCTGGCTACGAACACGCGCTGCCCTACCTCCCGTCCGGGGTGGCCCTCGCCAACGGGCGCGGGGTCCATGACACCTCCACCGCCGAGCTGGCGATTGGGTTGGCGATCGCCGCACAGCGGGGGATTGCGGAGTCTGTGCGTGCCGCCGAAAAGGGTGAGTGGCTGCGGATGGCGGGGCGTCCGTCGTTGGCCGACCGAGAGGTTCTGGTTGTCGGCTACGGCTCGATCGGCCGGGAGATCGTCCGCCGGATGGACGTGCTTGAGGCGCACTGCACGGTCGTGGCTTCGAGAGCCCGCGCCGGTGACGACCTCGTCGACACGGTCCATGGCATCGACGAATTGCCTGACCTGCTGCCGGCGGCCGAAGTGGTCGTGCTGATCCTCCCGTTGACCGACGCGAGCCGGCATCTCGTGGACGACACCTTCCTGGCTGCCCTGCCCGATGACGCACTGATCGTCAACGTCGCGCGCGGAGGCGTCGTGGACACCGACGCGCTGGTTCGCGCCTGCGCGAGCGGACGCATCCGAGCCGCGCTTGACGTCACCGACCCGGAACCGTTGCCGCAAGACCACCCGCTGTGGACCACTCCCGGGGTCTTGATCACGCCCCACATCGGCGGCGCTTCAACCGCCTTCGACCCGCGGTTGCTGCGGTTGTTGCGGGAGCAGTTGCCGCAGTTTGCCGCGACCGGAAAGCTGTCTCACCAGGTTGCCGAGGGCTGAGGTGACGGCCGCGCCCGGCGTCGCTGCGTTGCGCGTGGCGCGCCTGGTCGCCGTTGTCATGGTGCTCCAAGCGCTGCTACTCGGCGGCCTCGCGCTCATCGGCGCGGGCGCCCCCAGGACCCCCGCGATCCTGGTGGTTTCCTCGCGGACGGACTGGGCGGGCCTTGTCGCCAACCGGATCAACGCTGTCGACGGCCACCCGGTTCGGGCGTACGTCGGCGGTTCGGAGGCGTCCGCGGCCGACGACCTGCGCGCAGACACCGTGCAGGGCTACGTCGTGGTCGACCCGACGGTCCGCGCAGACGCGCTCACGATTTCCAGCGCCCAAGGCGACCCCACCGTCATCCAGCAGGTGGTCGCCCGAGCCTCGAGCGCGGCCGGGCGAGAGGTCGACACCACCGACCTGACCCCGTACGCCGTCGGAGACGGAGCAGGGCGCGTCGGCTACTGGTTTGTCCTGTCGCTGATCGTGGCCGGGATCGCGTTCGCGACCGGTGCGCTGCGTACCAGCGCGTTCTCCGGCCGTGGCGGCATTCTGCGCTGGCTGCTGAGCGCGATCGGTGCGTCTGCAGCGACCGCCGCGGTCGGGGTGGGGGTCACCTGCTGGATCGTCCCGTCGTGGACCGATCATGCGCTGGGCCTCTGGTGGATCGGCGCGGCGGCGATGGCCACCGCGACGTTGTTGGTACGCGCCGGGGCATCGATCGCCGGTCGCGGCGGAGCCACGTTCGTGGTCATCTCGCTCCTACTCATCGGCGCGGACGCCGGGGCTGCCGGGGCGTTTGGCTTTGGTCGCGCGGGTGCTCTCTGGCAGCCACTCGGGCCACTGACTCCCGTCGGAGCCGCGGTCTCGGCGGTGCGGGAACTGGTCGAACTAGAAGTGAGACCGTCCTTAGGACATGCGGTGGTGCTCGGGTGGTGGTCGCTGGCCGCGGCTGCGATCGTCGGCCTGACGCGGGTGAACCGGGGCGCGTCGACGCCGCCCGAAGACGACCGGGATACTTGATCCCATGAGCGAGCAGCGACTCTTGGTCCTGATCCGTCACGCCAAAGCCGAGACCCCGGGCAACAAACCCGATCACGACCGGGTGCTCACCGATCGGGGCCTGTCCGATGCCGCCGCGGTCGGCAACTGGCTCAAGGAGAAGGGTCTGCAACCCGACGCCGTGTGGTGTTCGACCGCCGCGCGCACCCGCGAGACCTGGGCCGCGATCGTTGAGCGATCCGGTAACGGGTCGCTGGTCGATCACGACCAACGCATCTACGACGCCGCCCCCGGGGCGCTGCTCGACGTGCTGCGCGAGAGCCCGGAGCGGGCAAGGATTGTCGCGCTGGTTGGTCACGCCCCCGGTGTGCCGGCAATTGCCGCGGCTCTGACCGAGGGCAGTGGCTCCCAGATCGACTTCCACGAACACTTCCGCACCAGCGGTGTTGCCGTGTTGGAGATCCCGGCAGGGTGGCCGGACCTCGCGCCCGGCGCCGCCTCCGTACGGGAGTTGTTTGTCGGACGCGGGTGACCACATAGTGGAACGACCGTCTCAGTATATTGACGCTCCGCGACGATACGGACATGATCGACGCATGTCACGGATCCTCGTACTTCCCTAGCGCGCCTGTTCCACACCAGGCGCGCTGACCCTCACTGCTCCGATGGAGCCGGAGGGTTTTTTCATGTTCGAGACGAAGTTCGAGACTGTGCAGGTCCCGCAGATGACGATGAAGGTGATGGCAGTGACAGACACCACGATCCGCCCGACCGCCCCGGTGCCGACCCCGGCGCAGGTAGCGGCCCGCGTGCCCCAGAGCGCGCAGGAGATCCCGGGTGTTACCGGTGCGCAGGCGCTGGTGCTCACTCTTGAGGCCCTCGGCGTCGACACGGTCTTCGGCATCCCCGGCGGCGCGATCCTGCCGGCGTACGACCCCCTGTTGGACTCGGTCAAGGTGCGCCACATCTTGGTCCGCCACGAGCAGGGCGCCGGCCACGCCGCGCAGGGCTATGCGGCCGCCACCGGCAAGGTGGGCGTCTGCATGGCGACCAGCGGGCCGGGCGCAACCAACCTGGTCACCCCGATCGCCGACGCTCACATGGACTCGGTGCCGATCGTCGCGATCACCGGCCAGGTCGACTCCCGTGTGATCGGGACCGACGCGTTCCAGGAGGCCGACATCCGCGGCATCACGATGCCGATCAGCAAGCACAGCTACCTCGTCACCAGCCCTGATGACATTGCGCGAGCCGTCGCTGAGGCGTTCCACGTCGCTTCCACCGGCCGCCCTGGTCCGGTGTTGGTCGACATCGCCAAGAACGCGCTGACCGGCTCGACCACTTTCCGCTGGCCGCCGACCTTCGAGCTGCCGGGATATCGCCCGGTTACCAAGCCGCACCACAAGCAGATTCGCGCGGCCGTTGAACTGATCCGCGAAGCGAAACGACCCGTCCTGTACGTCGGTGGCGGGGTGATCCGGGCAAAGGCCGCAGCCGAGCTGCGCGAGTTGGTCGAGCTGACTCAGATTCCGGTGGTCACCACCCTGATGGCACGCGGCGCGCTGCCGGACAGCCACGAGCTGCACCTCGGAATGCCGGGCATGCACGGCTCGGTGTCGGCCGTGACCGCGCTGCAGAAGTCCGACCTGTTGATCACCCTGGGTGCGCGGTTCGACGACCGGGTCACCGGTCAGTTGTCGTCATTCGCCCCCGACGCCAAGGTGATTCACGCCGACATCGACCCGGCCGAGATCTCCAAGAATCGAATCGCCGACGTTCCGATCGTGGGTGACTGCCAGGAGGTCATAACCGACCTGATCGCGCTGATCCACGAGACCGGCGGCGAGGTGGGCGACTACGCCGCGTGGCGCGAGACCACCGCCACCTGGAAGGCCGAGTTCCCGCTGGGTTATGCCGAGAACGCCGACGCCCAGGCGATCCAGCCGCAATACGTGCTGGAGCGCCTCGGGGCGATTGCGGGTCCGGAAGCGACGTATGTCTCGGGTGTCGGCCAACACCAGATGTGGGCCGCGCAGTTCGTCCGATATGAGCGGCCCAACTCCTGGATCAACTCCGGTGGCTTGGGAACAATGGGCTTCTCGGTGCCGGCCGCGATGGGCGCCAAGGCCGCCGAGCCGGACCGCGTCGTCTGGGCCATCGATGGTGACGGTTGCTTCCAAATGACCAACCAGGAACTGGCCACCTGCGTGATCAACAAGATCCCGATCAAGGTCGCGATCATCAACAACAGCTCGCTCGGCATGGTCCGCCAGTGGCAGACGCTCTTCTACGGCGAGCGCTACTCCAACACCGACCTGCACACCGCGGTCGGCGCCCGGGTTCCGGACTTCGTGAAGCTCGCCGACGCGTACGGCTGCGTGGGCTTGCGCTGCGAGCGTCCGGAAGATGTCGACGACACGATCCGTCAGGCGATGGAGATCAACGACGTTCCGGTGGTGATCGACTTCGTCGTCGAGCGCGACGCGATGGTGTGGCCGATGGTGCCGGCCGGGGTCAGCAACGACAGGGTGACCGTCGCGCGCAGCATGGCGCCGGTCTTCGACCGAGACCTCGAGGGCGAGTGAACCTGCCCATGAATCAGCCTTCTGGAGGCCACCGATGACCCGTCACATTCTGTCCGTCCTGGTCGAGAACAAGCCGGGCGTGCTCGCGCGCATCGCCGGCCTGATCTCCCGACGTGGGTTCAACATTGACTCGCTCGCGGTGGGGGAGACCGAGCACGAGGAGATCTCCCGGATGACCATCGCGGTCAGCGTGGAGGGCACCCCGTTGGAGCAGGTCACCAAGCAGTTGAACAAACTGGTGGAGGTCCTCAAGGTCGTTGAACTCGACCCCGAGGCCTCGGTGCACCGGCAACTGGTCCTGATCAAGGTCCGAGCCGATGCCACCACCCGCGGTCAGATCATCGACGTCACCCAGATGTTCCGCTGCAATGTCGTTGATGTGACCGCTGACGCGGTGATCATCGAGGCGACAGGCACCCGCAGCAAGCTGGAGGCGTTGCTCGAGGTGCTGGAACCCTACGGCGTCCGCGAATTGGTGCAGTCCGGCATGGTTGCCGTTGGGCGTGGTTCACGGTCGATCACCGACCGCGCTCGCAAAGCCGGCTGAACTTTCAACCTTCAAGAACCGCAACGAAATCCATTCAAGGAGTAGTACGAAGTGGCTGAGATGTTCTATGACGAAGATGCCGACCTGTCGGTGATTCAGGGCCGCAAGGTCGCAATCATCGGCTACGGCAGCCAGGGCCACGCCCACGCGCTCAACCTGCGTGACTCCGGGGTGCAGGTCACCGTCGGTCTGCGCGAAGGTTCGAGCAGCCGAGCCAAGGCCGAGGCCGAGGGCCTCACCGTGTTGTCGGTTGCCGAGGCCGTGAAGGCTTCCGACCTGATCATGGTGCTTGCGCCCGACCAGGTGCAGCGCACCGTTTACGCGCAGGAGATTCAGCCGAACTTGAAGGATGGCGACGCGCTGTTCTTCAGCCACGGCTTTAACATCCGGTTCGGCTACATCGAGGCGCCGGCGAACGTCGACGTCGCGATGGTGGCGCCGAAGGGTCCGGGTCACCTCGTCCGTCGTGAATACGTCGACGGTCGTGGTGTGCCGGTGCTCCTCGCGGTCGAAAAGGACCCGTCGGGCAAGGCTTGGGACCTCGCGAAGGCCTACGCCTCGGCGATCGGTGGCTTGCGTGCCGGCGGCATCAAGACCACCTTCACCGAGGAGACCGAGACCGACCTCTTCGGCGAGCAGGCGGTGCTCTGTGGTGGCGCCTCCCAGCTGGTGATGTACGGCTTCGAGGTGCTGACCGAGGCGGGCTACCAGCCCGAGGTCGCCTACTTCGAGTGCCTGCACGAGCTGAAGTTGATCGTCGACCTGATGATCGAGGGCGGCATCGCCAAGCAGCGCTGGTCGATCTCCGACACCGCCGAGTTCGGCGACTATGTCTCGGGCCCGCGAGTGATCGACCCGCACGTGAAGGAGAACATGCAGGCTGTCCTGAAGGACATCCAGAACGGCGTGTTCGCCCAGCACTTCATCGACGACCAGGACGCCGGCGGTCCGGAGTTCAAGGCGTTGCGCGAGAAGGGTGCTCAGCACCCGATCGAGAAGACCGGCAAGGAATTGCGCGGTCTGATGAGCTGGATCAAGGACGGGGCCACCGACGCCGACTATGTCGAGGGTTCGGCGGCACGTTCCTGAAGCTTCGGGGATACAGGGGGAGGGGCCGGTCCGGAAACGGGCCGGCCCCTTTTACGTTCGTGGTGGACCACATGGTGATCCACCCCTACCGGCGGGTAGGCCTCGAGGGTTAGCCTCGTGTGGTTCCGCAGATCGCCCACCCGCGACGCGGTCTAGCCCACGGTCAGTGTTCGCCGGCCCCACCTCGGCGCGAATCACCTGGGGCGTCACCGAAAATGCGAGGGAAGGTGAATCGCGATGAGCGAGGAACAGCAGGAAGCGCGCCGGGCTCTGCACCGAGCGATACAGGAGTCGATGGACCTGCGCGACTGACGCAGCCACGACCAAGATCGAGGGGCACCGGATTCCGGTGCCCCTCGTCGTTTCCCTCGGCTGGCCGCATTTTGAGATCGAAGACCATCATGCGGACGCGTTTGGCTAGCCTCGATGTATGAGTGATGCAGCTGCGAACGACACCATCAACCTGGCCGTCCTCCCCGGCGACGGCATCGGCCCGGAGGTCGTTGCCGAGGGTCTCAAGGTGCTCGATGCGGTCAGCAGCGCGAAGGTCGTTCCGACCGAATACGACCTCGGCGCGAAGCGCTGGCATGCCACCGGTGAAGTGCTGCCCGACTCGGTCCTTTCCGAGTTGCGCGACCACGACGCGATCCTGCTGGGCGCCATCGGCGACCCGAGCGTGCCGAGCGGGCTGCTCGAGCGTCAGTTGCTGCTGCGCATCCGCTTCGAACTCGACCACTACATCAACCTGCGTCCGGCCAAGCTTTTCCCCGGCGTCGCCAGCCCGCTTGATGTTGCAAAGGTCGCGCCGAACGGCATCGACTTTGTCGTGGTGCGCGAGGGCACCGAGGGACCCTACACAGGCAACGGCGGGGCGCTACGCTCCGGAACCCCGCAGGAGCTGGCCACCGAGGTCAGCGTCAACACTCGCTTCGGGGTCGAGCGCGCAGTTCGCGACGCCTTCACCCGCGCGCAGGCGCGCGACCGCAAGAAACTGACTCTTTTGCACAAGCACAACGTGCTGTCCTACGCAGGACACCTGTGGCGCCGTACGGTCGAGGAGGTCGGTGTCGAATTCCCCGACGTCACCCACGACTACGCCCACATCGACGCTGCCACCATCTACCTGGTGCAGGACCCGAGCCGGTTCGATGTGATCGTCACCGACAACCTGTTCGGCGACATCGTCACCGACCTCGCGGCCGCCATCTGCGGCGGCATCGGCCTGGCCGCGTCCGGCAACATCAACCCGGACCGCACGACGCCGAGCATGTTCGAGCCCGTCCATGGCTCAGCCCCTGACATTGCCGGGCAGGGCAAGGCCGACCCCACGGCCACCGTGCTGTCCGTTGCCTTGCTGCTGGACCACTTGGGTCGCGCCGACGAGGCGCGCCGCATTGAGCAGGCCGTGGCGAATGACCTCGCCACCCGCGGGTCCGTCACTCGCAGCACCTCCGAGGTAGGCGACGCGATCGTCGCAGCCCTGGACTGAGGTCGGCTTCGCTTCGACCCGCACGCCCCACCCGTGGGTCGTGGCGCCCGTACGCCGGGCGTAACCTGGCTCACACCGCTGTCCGACACCGCGTGCGCCCCATCCTGCGCGCCGGTCCCTTGCGCTTCTTGGAGGCATCGATGTCCCTGCAGTTCGAGATCACCGAACGAGCCGATCGCGTCAGTGACGCCGACCGCGCCACGATTCTGGCGAACCCCGGTTTCGGCAATCACTTCAGCGACCACATGGCGCTCGCCACGTGGACCAAGGACGGCGGTTGGCATGACGGCCGTGTCGTGCCCTACGGAAATCTCTCGTTGAGCCCGGCGGCAGCGGTGCTGCATTACGCGCAGGAGATCTTCGAGGGCATGAAGGTCTACCGGCATGCCGATGGCAGTGTCTGGACCTTCCGCCCAGAGGCGAATGCTGCCCGATTCGCTCGCAGCGCCCGTCGGATGGCGTTGCCGGAGATCAGCGAGAGCGACTTCCTGGAGTCCCTGCGGACGCTGGTCGGCGTCGACAAGATGTGGGTTCCCGAGGCAGCCGATGGCGCCGAAACCTCGCTTTACCTGCGCCCGTTCATGTTCGCCTCGGAAGCATTCCTGGGGGTGCGGCCCGCAGCGGAGGTCACCTTCTGCGTCATCGCTTCTCCGGCGGGTGCCTACTTCTCGGGTGGCGTGAAGCCGGTCTCGCTGTGGATCTCCACCGACTTCGCCCGCGCCGGCGACGGAGGAACCGGTGCAGCGAAATGCGGTGGCAACTATGCCTCGTCGCTCGCCGGACAGCTGGAGGGCGCCGCGGCCGGCTGTGACCAGGCGGTGTTCCTGGACTCCTCGACGCACACCTACATCGAAGAGCTCGGCGGGATGAACCTGTTCATCGTCTACAAGGACGGTCGGATCGTCACCCCGGCGCTCACCGGCTCCATCCTCGAAGGTGTCACGCGCTCCTCGATCCTGGAACTGGCCAAGGACCTCGACCTCACCCCGGAGGAGCGCCGCATCCCGATCCAGGAATGGAAGGACGGCGCCGAGTCAGGTGAGATCGCCGAGGTCTTCGCCTGTGGCACCGCTGCGGTGATCACGCCCGTCGGCGAACTGAAGTGGAACGGCGGGTCCTGCGATCACCGCCGTGAAGGTCACACCGACGAGATCGCGCTCAAGATCCGCAAGACCCTGCTGGACATTCAGTACGGCCGGGCAACGGACACCCGCGGCTGGATGAAGCAGCTGGCCTAGGCAGGACACGCGTACGAGGTCGCGGTGGTGCGGGTCACCCGCACCACCGCGACCTGGTTCTGCGCGTCTTCGCATTTGCAGCGCGGCCCACGCGGAGGGCCGGGGTCTGCCGGTGAAAACGGCCCGGGATGTGAGATCCCGAGCTCATGGGGTGGACAGGTCTGCCCGCGCTGGGCCACGATGGCCGCATGGCGAAGAGGATGGCACCGGTCACCACCGGACTCATTATTTGCTAGCGCGTCGGGCCCGGCCTGACGCGCAACCTCCCGTTACCCCGGGAGGTTTTTTGTTGGCCGGGCCACCCTCACCCGGCGACACGCACCAGGTCGGGCGCGACGGACAAACACCCGTGCCCCTGCATTGCGAGGTCCTCCGATGAGCACGTTCCACGTCTACGACACGACCCTGCGCGATGGCGCTCAGCAGGAGGGGCTCAATCTCAGCGTCAGTGACAAGCTGACGATTGCCGGCTACCTGGACGACTTGGGCGTTGGCTTCATCGAGGGTGGGTGGCCAGGCGCCAACCCGAAGGACACCGAGTTCTTTCAGCGCGCCCGGAGCGAACTCGACCTGCAAAATGCCACCCTCGCAGCGTTCGGGTCGACTCGTCGGGCTCATACGGGGGCGGCCGACGACCCACAGGTCGTCGCTCTCTTGGATTCGGGCGCCCCGGTAGTGACCCTGGTCGCTAAGTCGCACATCCGTCACGTCACCGACGCGCTGCGTACGACTGCTGACGAGAACCTCGCCATGATCGCCGACACGGTGGAAACGCTTGTGGCGCAAGGCCGTACGGTCTTTGTCGACGCCGAGCACTTCTTCGACGGGTTCCTCCTCGACCCGGCGTACGCACAGTCGGTGGTCGAGGCGGCCACCGGTGCGGGCGCCTCGGTCGTAGCCCTCTGCGACACCAACGGCGGGATGCTGCCCCATCAAATCGCCGACATTGTCACCAAGATCGGTGCGACGACAGAGGCGAACCTCGGGATCCACTGCCACAACGACACCGGCTGCGCGGTTGCTAACTCGGTTGCCGCTGTATTGGCCGGAGCGATGCACGTGCAGGGAACGGTCAACGGCTACGGCGAGCGCACTGGCAATGCTGACCTGGTCTCGGTCATCAGCAATCTGCAGTTGAAGCTCGGGATGGACGTCATCGATCCTGAACGGTTGCGCAACGCGCTTCACCTCAGCCACGCGATCAGCGAGATCACCAACATCGCGCCGCATTCCCGGACCCCGTACGTCGGTGGGTCGGCCTTCGCCCACAAGGCCGGTTTGCATGCCAGCGCCCTGCGGATCGACCCGGACCTCTACCAACACATCGATCCGGCCGCGGTCGGCAACTCGATGCGCACGCTCGTTTCCGACATGGCCGGGCGGGCGAGCATCGAGTTGAAGGGTGCCGAGCTGGGTTACGACCTCGCGCAGCGACCGGAGGTGTTGTCGGCGGTGGTCGCCCGGGTCAAGGGTCTGGAACAAGAGGGGTGGACCTTCGACGCCGCCGATGCCTCGTTCGAGCTGCTTCTGCGCGAAGAGGTGTCGGGGGAGCGCCCGACCTTCTTCCGGCAGGAGTCGTGGCGGTGCATCACCGACTCCTGGTCGACCGAGCGTCCCTCACTTGCCGAGGCGACGGTCAAGCTGGAAGCGGCCGGTCTGCGCCGGGTGGCAACGGGGGAGGGGAACGGCCCGGTGGACGCCCTTGACACCGCGCTGCGGCAGGCGCTGCGCGAGACCTACCCGCAACTGGACCGTTTCGAGCTCATCGACTTCAAGGTGCGGATTCTCGACGCCCATAAGGGCACGGACGCGACGACCCGGGTGTTGATCGTGACGACCGACGGCGAGCGCACGTGGACCACGCTCGGAGTGGCGCCGAACATGGTGCACGCGAGTTGGATCGCGCTGACCGATGCGGTCACGTACGGGTTGCTGAAGGCGGGGGTCGTGGCCCGTTAGCGGGCCGACAGTCAGCAGGTTTCCGCGGTAGTTGACCGAGCCGCCCGGCTTGCCGAACGCAGTAACCTGAGGCCCGTGACCGACTCCGGAAACGTCGACGCTGCGTCGCGACCATTGAACATTCGCCGCGACGCCTTCGCGGCGATGCTGGAACAGGCGCATTCCTACCGACCGGCCGAGGCCGGTGGAGCAAGCGACGGCAGGGTTGTGAAGGTCATCGGCAAGGCCCAGCCCGGTCCGGCCGGACCTCTGCGTGCGCCCCTGTCCGGCAAGGAGTGCGTCTGGTACCGCAGCTTCGTGCTCCGCGGTGTGCTACCGAGCCTGACCCGCTCCGGTCTGGCCCCGACACCGTTCGCTGGGCTCGCCTCCTCCGACGGCGCCTGGCAAATGATGGTGAAGCGCAGACCGTTCCAGCCGAGTCTCGGCACCGACCGGACCTCGACCACGCCCTTCACCATCGGCTCCTGGCCGCACACCATCAGCATCGACCCCACCTCCACCGACGTGATGACCGAATTCATGAGCATCAACAAAGTGGTGGACGTCGACAGCCGTCAACGCCGTCGCGCGCTGTCTTGGCGCGTCTTCGGCTGGCTCGTCGGCTGGACCGGCTTCAGCGACCAGGAACTCCACACCGAGTGGATCATCCCGATCGGCGCCGAGATCACGGGCGTCGGCAGCGTCGCCCGGAACAGTGACGGCGCCCCTCGGCTCACCTCGGTGGGCGACTCGATAGCGGTCGCCAGCACCTACGAGACAGATCGGCTCCTCAGCCGGCTAGGCGGGCGCGACCGCGGTCGCCGGGCGGCCCGAATGATGATGGTGTTGATCGCGATCATCTCTGTCGTGGTCCTAGCCCTCACCCTGCGCCCGTGGACTTGGTAGATCACGCATCGACTCAGGTATCGACTCACGCATCGACTCGCGCTTGACGACAACCGACGACGAACAGGACCGTCAGCTCGACAGTGAGCAGGTGTCGGCTTCCAACGCCGCCAACAGCCTCCGCCGCAGGACATCCGCCCGCCCCGCGAACTCCCGCTGGCGGCGTACGTAGTCCGCCTTCCCTTCGGTCGTCTCGACCGGGATGGCCGGATGACCAAACGAGCTGACGTCGTACGGGGAGGCCCGCATGTCGACGATCCGAATCTCGCGGGCGAGGTCGAAGCAATCCATGATCAGGTCGCTGGAAATCAAGCCTTCGAGCTTGTGAGCCCATTTGTAGAGGTCCATCCCCGCGTGCAGGCAGCCGGGTTGCTCGAACTCGGGCTGGCTCGCCCGGCTCAGCTCGTGGGCGTTGCGCGGGGTGGCTGGCGCGGTGAAGAACCGATAGGCATCGAAATGGGTGCAGCGCAGATCGTGGGACTCCACCACCGAATCGGTGCCGTCGTGGCCGAGTCGCAGCGGTAGTCGGGTGTGGCGGATCTGCGACGGGGTGGTCCGATAAGCCATCGCCCATTCGTGCATCCCGAAGCAGGCGAGGTGAAGCGGTCGGTTGAGCGTTGCGCGCAAGACCATTTGTGTCGAGCGAACAAGAACAGATTTCGAGGCCCGGAAGGAGCCGTCATCAAAGGCGACGCCGCCTGAAACGCGGTGGTATCCGGTCCTGTTCGCGCGCTCGTCGGCGTCCTGTAGAACGACCCCGACGCCCGGATGCCACACCCGCAGCTGTGCTGGTTTGTAGTGGTAGTAGCTGAACAGGAAGTCGTCGATCGGGTGTCTCATCCCGCGATCGCGCCGGTAGATGTGGTCGCTGACCGCGCGGTCGACCCGCTGCTGATGGGTGGCTTCGAGCGCGCGCCACGAGGGGCCGGTCAGGACGGACGTCACCCGCAGACGATAAATGCTCGCCGAAGCGACCGCACATCCGCCGCGATCATGCGAGAGTGAGGTGGATCACATCACCGCGAAGGGTGCAATTGGCATGAAGCGAACATTCGGACTCATCACGGCCGCTGCGGCCCTCGTCGCCACCAGCGCGCCGGCCTACGCCACTCCCGCGGGAACCAACCCGAAGGCTGAATCAGGGCTGTACGTCGCGATGGGTGATTCCCTGGCGGCTGGCTATCAGCCCGGTCAGGGTGATGACAAAGCGGGAGGCTATGTCGGACAGGTGTATTCGTCCGCGCGCAGTCAGTTCCACGGACTCAAAATGACGAACCTCGCCTGCAGCGGGGAAACCACTTCGAGCTTGATCGCGAACAGCAAGTGCACCTATGCCGGTGGCTCCCGCAGCCAGCTGGATACCGCCATCAACCTGATGCGCAGCAGCGGCAAGACGAAGCTGGTAACCCTCGACGTGGGCGCGAACGACGTGCAGACCTGCGTCGCGCGCACCGGCAGCATCGACCTGCCCTGCCTGCAGCAGGGCCTGATCAACGTGGCGACCAACCTGCCGACGATCGTCAAGAAGGTCCGCGCCGCCGCCGGGCCCGATGCCCAGATTGTGGTGTTGAACTACTACAACCCGTTCTTGGTTTTCTGGGTCGCCGGCAACCCCGCTCTCGCGCAGTATTCGCAGGGCTTGCAGAAGACGCTAAACGACTCGATCGCGGCGGCTGCGGCCTCCGGCGACGCGCAGGTGGCCGACATCGCGACCACCTTCAAGAGCACGGACTGGACCCTCACGCCGACTGCGCTGGGCAACGTGCCCACCAACGTCGCGATGATCTGCGGCTACACCTGGATGTGCAGCAAGACCGACATCCACGCCAACGACGCCGGCTACACGTTGATGGCGAACACGGTATCCCCGCTGGTGGCAGGGCCGACTCGTGCACACAAGTAAGGTGTGCGGGTGCGAATTTGTCGATACACCGATGGCGAAGATCCCTCTTACGGACTGGTAGACGGCGCGGGCGAGAAGATCGCCCAGATCACCGGCGACCCGTTGTTCACCAAGATCGAGCTGACCGGAGTCACGACCACCGTCGACGACGTTCGCCTGCTCGCGCCGGTGATCCCGCGCTCGAAGGTGATCGGCATCGGGCGCAACTACGCCGCTCACGCCGCGGAGTTGGGCCACGAGGTTCCGGCTGAGCCGTTGATGTTCCTCATCCCCAACACCGCGGTGATCGGACCCGACGACCCGGTGGTCATGCCGCCGCAGTCGCAGCGAGTCGACTACGAAGGTGAACTGGCTGTCATCATCGGCCGGATGTGTCGCGACGTGTCGCCGAAGGAAGCCGCGGAGTCGATCTTCGGCTACACCGTCAGCAACGATGTCACTGCGCGCGACCTGCAGAAGGCCGACGGCCAGTGGGCGCGGGCCAAGGGGTTCGACACCTTCTGCCCGCTCGGCCCGTGGATCGAAACCGACTTGGACGTCTCCGATCTGCGCGTGCAAACCCGGCTGAACGGCGAGATCGTGCAGGACGGCCGCACCGCCGACATGATCCACGACATCCCGGCGCTGATTTCCTACGCTTCCCAGGCCTTCACCCTGCTGCCCGGCGACGTGATCCTCACCGGAACCCCTGAGGGAGTCGGACCAGTACAACCGGGGCAGCGCGTCGAGGTCGAGATCGAGGGCATCGGAACGCTCGGGAACCCCTTTTTGCGCCGCTGATCTACCAATGTGAGCAGTTGCACGTCGAAACGATCCGGTGCAGTGGGTTGCGGGCTCTAACCTGTTTGGGTGTCTGATGCACCAATCGGGATCTTCGACAGCGGCTACGGCGGTTTGACCGTCGCGCGCGCTGTGCTCGATCAGTTGCCGCACGAATCCGTCGCTTATCTCGGCGACACAGCCCGGGCGCCATACGGTCCGCGCCCGATCGCGCAGACCCGGCAATACGCGCTGGAGTGCCTCGATCGCCTCGTCGATCACGGGGTCAAGGCGCTCATCATCGCCTGCAACACCGCCAGCGCGGCCGTGTTGCATGACGCCCGTGAACGCTATGACGTGCCGTTGGTGGAGGTCATTCGCCCCGCCGTACGTCGTGCCGTTCGGGCCACTCGCAACGGACGGGTCGGCGTCATCTCGACGGCCGGAACCCACCAGTCCGGGGCCTACATCGATGCGTTCGCCGCCGCGCCCGACCTCAGCGTGACCTCGCAACCCTGTCCGCGGTTCGTCGAGTTCGTCGAGTCCGGAGTGACCGGTGGCCCCGAACTACTCGAGGTCGCCCGCGGATATCTGAACCCGTTGCGGGACAAGGGAGTCGACACGGTCGTGCTCGGGTGCACCCACTACCCGCTGCTGACCGGCGTCATTTCGTACGTCATGGGCGACGACGTCACCCTCGTCTCCTCCGCGGAGGAGACGGCCAAGGACATCTACCGCGTGTTGGCCGACGCCGACGCGTTGGCACCAACAGATCAGGAGGCCGGTTTGTCGTTCACCACGACCGGTGACCCGGAGACTTTCCGCCGCCTAGCGAAGCGATTCCTGGGCCTCGGACCGGAGTTCGACCACGTGTTCGCCAGCAACTTCCATGGGGTGAGCCTGCCGTGCGCCTAACCATCCTGGGGTGCTCCGGTTCGTTCGCCGGACCCGATTCACCCGCCTCGAGTTATCTGCTGCAGGCCGACCATCAGGGCCGCACCTGGAACCTGGTGCTCGACATGGGTCCGGGGTCGCTTGGCGAACTGCAGCGACACGTCGACCTGGCTGACATCGACGCGATCGTGATCAGCCACCTGCACCCCGACCACTGTCTCGACCTCACCGGGCTCTTCGTCGTCACCAAATACCACCCGACCCGCGGACCGCTGCCGGCAATTCCGGTCTACGGCCCGCAGGACACCGGCGCGCGGATGTCGCGAGCGAACGGTGTGACGCTCTCGGAAGCCTCCGACCCGCACGGGATGGACACCGAGTTCAACTTCCGCACGATCGTTTCGCAGCGCTCGTTCCAGGTCGGTCCGTTCACCGTGACTCCCCACCGCGTGAACCACCCCGTTGAGGCCTACGGCTTCCGAGTGGAGGCCGACGGGAAGTTGCTGGTCTACACCGGCGACACCGATTCCACGCCGGCCCTGAGTCCGCTGATGACTGGTGCGGATCTGCTGCTTGCCGACTCGGCGTTCTGCGACATCCGCGACGAGGTGCGCGACATTCACCTGACCGGATCGCGCGCCGCGCAGGCGGCGCTCGATGCCGGCGGCGTACGCCGGTTGATGCTCACGCACATCCCGTCCTGGAACGATCGGGAATCGTGTCGGGCTCAGGCGGCCGCCGTCTGGCCGGGAGAAGTCGAACTCGCGGACCCGCGGGCGACGTACGAAATCTAAGAGCTCAGGTCGTCCAGGGCGCCAGGGCGTCCGCCTGCGCGCGAAGGTGTTCGGCGCGCTCGGGCTCTCCCAAACGGTCGTAGTGCGCAGCCGCGATCTCGCGCTCGTCGACCTCGGCGGCCAGCAGGAACTGCACCTCGTGTTCGGACAACTCGTGGCGCGGAACGTCATCCGCGCCACGACCGGTGGGGGAGTCCTCGGTCGAACCGGCCGGCTCGTCCTCGCCCGTCGCCTCGGCGTTGTCGAGGCGGGCGATCCCCGCGCGCAACGCTGTGACGGCGTCGCGGTCCTGCTCGCGCATCGCCTCGGCTAGGGCGGCTCGCAACTCGGCGCGGATTTCGTCGGCAATCATCGGGCCATCGTAGGAGCAGCCGGTTGCAGTTCCGGCAGGGTCGTGAGTCGGCGGGTGCTGCGCAGCGCGAGTGGGGCTAGCCCGGCCACCAGCAGGATTGCCGCGCAGAGCAACAGCAGCGGCTTCTCGCCCGTGGCATCAACCAGCGGTCCGGCGAGCGCCATGCCGACCGGCATCGCGACGAAGGACATCAGCATGTCCCACGAACTGACCCGCGCCAGAAGGTGATTCGGGACGTTGTCCTGCACCGCTGTGCCCCAGTGGACGTCGAAGAACATCAGCCCGGCGTAGCCGATGAACCCGGTGAGGATCACGGTCAGCAGCAGCCCTGGCCAGACGTAGCCGGCCACCCACAGCGGCATCAGGCCGAGAGCCAGGAAGCCGGCGCGCAGCGGGAATCGTGGGTTGGTACGCATCGCGATGGCGCTGCCGACCAGGCCGCCGGCCCCCTCTGCAGCCGAGATCCAGCCGAGCGCGTGAGCCCCGCCGAGGTGACGCAGGATGAACACCGGCACGACGACCAGGATCACGCCGTTCGCGAGGTGGTAGACACCGGCGGCGATGACTCCCCAGAAAAGCCAGTCCCGTTCGCGGAGGGTGGTCCACCCTTCGCGCAAGTCGGTGAAGAAGGTCGCGGTCGAGGGGGTGCGGGTGATGCGCCGGCGAACCAGCAGCACGGCGCTCATCGAGCAAAGGTAGCTCGTGGCGTTGACGTAGAAACCGACCGCGCCCCCAGTTGCCGCTACGACGAGGCCGCCGAGCGCGGGCCCGACGACGGCAGCCGTCCCCTGGACGATGCTGAGCGCGGCGTTCGCGTCCTTGCGCTGGTCGGGCTCCACCAGGTTTGGCCGCAAGGACATCGCGGCCGGGCCGAAAAAGGCGCTCGCGGCGCCGGTGATGATCATCAGCAGCAACAACGCGCCGAGCGAGGCGTGATCGGTGGCGAACAGGACACCGATCGTCGCGGCGGTCATCAGCCGAACGCCGTCCGAGGCGACCATCACCAAGCGGGGCGAGAGGCGGTCAGCCCAGACGCCGCCGATCAGAGTGAAGGTGACCCGGGCGACCATCAGCGTCGCCATCAGGGTGCCGAGTTCGGTAGTCGATCGGCCGTCGTGCACCAACGCCACCGTCAGCGCGATGGGTTGGAAGAAGTCGCCGACCATCGACAGACCGAGGCCGCCGGCAACCAGGTTGAAGTCGCGGCCAAGAGGGGTGCGAGGAAGGATGGACACGACCCGAATATAGTTTGGCAGTTAACTGTTCGTCAACGAACAATTAATGAACGTACTAATCTCTGAGACATGACCGCGCCTCAGGACTCCGTCGATCATCACGTCGCTCGATGGGCCGCGCTCTGGGAGGACAACCCGGACTTCGACCCCGAGGTGGAGGGCGCGATCACTCGGATGCAGACGCTGATGCGCCGGCTGCGGCGAGTGGATGCAGCCGCCTACGCCGACTCCGACCTCACGGCTGAAGACGTCAATACGCTGCACAACCTGATGATTCAGCCCTATCCCGGCGAGGCCACCCCAACCCAGCTGGCCGAGGCATCGGGGATCACGAAGGCCGCGATGACCGGTCGGCTCGACCGCCTCGAGAAGGCTGGGTTGGTGACCCGCGAAACCGACGGCGCGAACCGGCGCAGGGTCATCGTGCGACCGACTCGGCAGGGTCGCCGCGTCTGGGAGTCGAAGGTTCACGAAGGGATGCGGCGCGAGCAGGAACTGCTCGGCGGGCTGTCAGCCAAGGAGATGGTGGCGCTGAACGTCTTGCTGCGCAAGGCGATTCAACATCTCGAATGACGTGGGCGGGTCTGTCTGATGCAATGAGGCATGACCCTTCGCTACCCCCGGCCGCTACGCGCCGGCGACACCATCGCGGTGACCGCGCCCTCCGCAGGAGTCGAACCACGCCACGAAGGACGCCTTGACTTCGCGGTGGGGTGGCTGCGGGAGAGGGGCTTTGACGTTGTCGAGGGCAACTGCCTGCGCGGCGGAACCCAGGTGAGTGCGCCGGTCGCCGATCGGGCGGCCGAACTGAATGCCTTCCTGACAGACAGCCAGATTCGCGCGGTCATTCCGCCGTGGGGCGGGGAGACGGGGATCGACCTAGTCGATCTGCTCGACGAAGATGCGATCCGCCGCGCCGCGCCGACCTGGTTGGTCGGGTTCAGCGACCTCACGACCCTGATGTTGCCGCTGACCCTGCGCACAGGGCTCGCGACGCTGCACGGCAGCAATCTGATGGACACCCCGTACGAACTGCCCACGGGTTTGGCGCACTGGCTAGAGGTGGCGGCCCTGGACGTCGGCGCGACGTTCGCCCAGCGCGCCACCACCCACCACCGGACCCCGGGCTGGGACAAATGGGAGGAAGATCCCACCCCGATCACGATGCCGCTGACTGAACCGACGCAGTGGCGGGTTCTGCATGGTGAGTCGTCAGTTTCGTTCGGCGGCCGGCTGATCGGCGGGTGTGTCGAGGTGCTCGGTCCGCTCGCCGGAACGCCGTACGCAGATGTCCGCAGCTGGGCGGGCCATCAGACAGAGGGCACGATCGTCTACCTCGAGGTAGCTGGAACCGACGCCTATGACGTCTGTCGCCACCTGCATGCGCTGCGCCTGGCGGGCTGGTTCGAGCGCGCGAACGGAGTGTTGATCGGCCGCACCCGAGCGCCGGACTCGGAATATCTCACCCAGGACGGCGCGGTGATCGACGCGCTCGCCCGGCTGGATCTGCCGATTGTCGCGGGAGTCGACTTCGGGCACGCGCCGCCCAGCCTGTCCTTTGTCAACGGGGCGCTCGCCTCGGTGCAGGTCGCAGACGGCCGCGGCGAAATTAGCCAGACGCTGGCCTGAGAACAGTGGGCAAGCACGATCAAGTGGGCGAGCCGACCGGTGGGCAGAATCGAAGCATGACCTGCCACACCGACACCTTCGCCCGGTTCCTGGCTGGCTTCGTCAGCGCAGCCGGAGACCCCGCTCGCAGCTAGGCGGGGCGACTCGGCCGCCGTGGCGTCCCTAGGGTGGACTCATGACTGAGACCCCTCGCCACGACGGCCGCGCCGCTGACCAACTCCGCGACATTCGGATCACCCGCAACTGGCTCGACCACGCCGAGGGCAGCGTGTTGGTCGAATTCGGTAAGACCCGGGTGCTCTGCGCCGCCTCCTTCACCGAGGGTGTGCCGCGCTGGCTGAAGGGCAAGGGCACCGGCTGGGTCACCGCCGAATACGAGATGCTGCCGCGCGCCACCAACACCCGCTCCGACCGCGAGTCCCGCAAGGGCAAGGTCGGCGGCCGCACTCACGAGATCTCCCGCCTGATCGGTCGCAGTCTGCGCGCGATCATCGACACCAAGGCGCTGGGGGAGAACACCCTGGTTCTCGACTGCGACGTGTTGCAGGCAGACGGGGGAACCCGCACGGCGTCCATCACCGGCGCCTACGTCGCGCTGGTCGACGCGATCGAAGACGCGCGTGCACGCGGTCTGATCGCCAAGAACGCGCAGCCGCTGACCGGGTCGATTGCCGCGGTGAGCGTCGGGGTCGTGAAGGGCAGCCCGGTCCTCGACCTCGACTACCCGGAGGACTCCACCGCCGAGACCGATATGAATGTGGTGATGACCGGTGCTGGTGGCTTCGTCGAGGTGCAGGGCACCGCGGAGGGTGCGCCCTTCGATCGCGACGAATTGAACGCGCTGCTCGACCTTGCGGCCAAGGGAATCGGCGACCTCACGCGGCTGCAGCAGGAGGCGCTGGACGCCCCGGCGCGGGAACGTGACCGATGAGCCGACTCGTCCTGGCCACTCGCAACGCCGGCAAGCTGCGCGAACTCCAGGCTCTGGTCGCGCAGCTGCAGCTCGACGTCGTCTCGGTAGCTGAATTCGCCGACGTCGAGGATGTCGTCGAGTCGGGGGTGACTTTCGAGGAGAATGCCACGCTCAAGGCGCGGGAGGTCGCGGCGGCGACGAACTTGCCTGCGGTTGCTGACGATTCGGGTCTGTCTGTTGATGTGCTCGGTGGATGCCCGGGCGCTTTCAGCGCCCGGTGGTCGGGCAGTCACGGCGCCGACGACGCGAACATTGACCTGTTGCTCGCGCAGACCGGCGATGTTCCGGCGGAAAAGCTGACCGCCCGCTTCGTCTGCTGCGTGGCGCTTGCGCAACCCGACGGAACGGTGGTCGTACGCAGGGGCGAGCTTCCCGGGCGAATCGTCCGGGAGCGTCGCGGTGAGAACGGCTTCGGTTACGACCCGATCTTCGAACTGCCCGACGGCCGTACGCTCGCCGAACTTGGCGCGGACGAGAAGAACCAGATCTCGCATCGAGCGCTGGCCTTCGAGGCGCTGCTGCCGGACCTGCAGCTGCTCGGCTGAACTACCAAAGGAGTGCGCGAGAGGGGACTCGAACCCCTACACCCGAAGGCGCCAGGACCTAAACCTGGTGCGTCTGCCAATTCCGCCACCCGCGCGTGCGCACCAGCATAGGACGACCGTGCGCTGGGCTGCGCGGGGGCGGCGCAGTGGTGGGGGCAGGTGGATGTTGCCGCTCAGGCCAGGCCGAGCGCCTTCTTCAAAGCCGCGACGTGGCCGGTGGCCTTGATGTTGTACTTCGCCAGCTCGACCTTCCCCTCCGGGTCGACGACGATCGTCGAGCGGATGACGCCGACGACCTTCTTGCCGTAGAGGTTCTTCTCGCCGTAGGCGCCGTAGGCCGCCAGCGTCGACTTGTCCTCGTCCGACAGCAGCGGGTAGGTGAGGGACTCTTTGGCCTCGAACTTCTTGAGCTTCTCGGGGGTGTCGGGGGAGATGCCGACGACGTCGTAGCCGGCTTCGGCCAGGCCAGCGAGGCTGTCGCGGAAGTCGCATGCCTCGGTGGTGCAGCCGGGCGTCATCGCTGCGGGGTAGAAGAACATCACCAAGTGGCGCCCGCGGAAATCGGTCAACGACACCGTCTTTCCGTCCTGCGAGGTGAGGCTGAACTCCGGTGCAATCTCTCCGGCGGAAAGGCGGCTCATGATTCTCCTGCATGGTGGGGGCGGGTGGGACTGGCTGTCTGCGTTATCGTCTCAGGCAGTCCACAAACCTCAAGGAGTGACCCCATGGCCGACAAGCCGGCACCCAAGTCCGCCAAGGAGATCGAGGCGGAGCTGCAGGCCTCGCGTCAGCGCCTCGCAGGCACCATCGACGAACTCGCTTTCCGCACCCAGCCCCGTGAGGTGGCCAAGCGCCAGGTCGAGTCGGTGAAGCTCAAAGCCGACCAGATCACTCGCACCCCCGACGGCGCGGTCAATGGCGACAAGCTCGGCAAGATCGTCGGCGGCGCGGGCGCTGCGGCTCTGTTGCTGGGCCTGGTGAAGCGGGCGCGTGGCTGAGGAGCCACACCTCCCGATCCGGATGCTGCATGACCGTCTGTTGGTCAAGACGGACGGTGAGCTCGGCGAGCGGCGCTCGGGTGGCGGCATTGTCATCCCGGCGACCGCCGCGATGGGCAAGCGATTGTGTTGGGCGCAGGTGGTCGCGATCGGTCAGCACGTACGACAAGTGCAGCTGAGCGATCGCGTCCTGTTCGACCCCGAGGACAAAGCCGAAGTTGAGCTCCAAGGCAGCACCTACACGTTGCTGCGTGAGCGCGACCTGCACGCCGTCGCCGCCGAACGGGTCGACGACGGCGCCACCGGCCTCTATCTCTAAGCGTCGACCTCGTCGCGGGCGTCGATGAACGCTTGTACGCAGGCCCGTACGTCGTCTGCGGAATGCGCCGCCGACAGTTGGACTCTGATTCGTGCCTTGCCCTTCGGCACGACCGGGAACGAGAACGCGATCACGTAAACGCCGCGGGTCAGCATGGCGTCGGCAACCTGAGCCGCCTTCCGCGCTCCGTCGTCGCCCGGGAACATCACCGGCGTGATCGCATGGGAGCCGGGCAACAATTCGAAGCCGGCCCCCGACATCAACGACCGGAAGAGTTCGGAGTTCGCGCGTAGGTTCGCCCGACCCTCACCCGAGGTGCGCGCCAACTCCAGCGCCTTGCGCGACCCGGCGACGACCGACGGGGCGACAGCGTTGGAGAAGAGGTAGGGCCTCGCGCGCTGGCGCAACAGGTCGACGATCTCCTGATGGGCGGCGACATAGCCGCCGGAGGCGCCACCCAGCGCCTTGCCGAGCGTCCCGGTGACGATGTCGACCCGATCCAGCACCCCGCAGTGCTCGTGCGTTCCGCGACCGTTTTCGCCGACGAAGCCAACGGCGTGGGAGTCGTCGACCATCACCATCGCGCCGTATTCCTCGGCGAGGTCGCAGATCTGCTCCAGCGGGGCGTAATAGCCATCCATCGAGAAGACGCCGTCGGTGACGATCACCTTCCGGCGAGCGCCCTTGGCGGCCTCCAACTGTGCGCGCAGGTCGTCCATGTCCGCGTTGCGATAGCGGAACCGCTGCGCCTTCGACAGGCGGATGCCGTCGATGAGTGAGGCGTGGTTGAGCTCGTCTGAGATGATCGCATCTGAGGCCTCGAAGAGCACCTCGAACAGCCCACCGTTGGCGTCGAAGCATGACGAGAACAAGATCGCGTCCTCGGTGCCGGTGAAGTCAGCCAACTCCTTCTCGAGCTCCCGATGCTGGGTCTGCGTGCCACAGATGAAGCGCACACTCGCCATGCCAAAACCCCACTCCTGCAACGCATCCCGCGCCGCCGCAACGACCTCTGGGTGGTCGGCGAGGCCCAGGTAGTTGTTCGCGCAGAAGTTCAGCGCGTCGCCCGCAACGGTCGCCACGTGGGCCGCTTGGGGCGTGGTGAGTTCGCGCTCACGCTTGGTGAGTCCGGCGTCGTCGATGTCGTCCAGTGCCGTTCGCAACTGGTCCTTGAAGGCGTACATCCGCTAGCTCCAATCCATGATGACTTTGCCGCCCTGACCCGATCGGGCGGCGGCGAATGCGTCGACCCACTGTTCGGCAGGGAAACGGTCGGTGATGACCGACTCGATGGCGCTCTTGAGGGTCGGTGATGTCGACAGCATGGCGCTCATGGCGTACCAGGTGTCGTACATCTCCCGGCCGTAGATCCCTTTGATGGTGAGCATGTGGGTGATCACCCGGCCCCAGTCGATCGGGAACGGGTCCTTCGGTAGGCCGAGCATCGCGATCCGCCCGCCGTGGTTCATGTTGTCGATCAGTTCGGCGACGGCGGAGGGATTTCCTGACATCTCCAACGCCACGTCGAAGCCCTCGCGCATACCCAGGTCGCGTTGAACGTCGGCGATGCGCTCGTTCGCGACGTTGATCACTCGGTCGGCACCGGCCGCTCGGGCCAGCTCCAGGCGTTCGTCGGAAACGTCGGTGACCACGATGTGCCGGGCGCCAACGTGGTGAGCGATCGCGGCCGCCATCACCCCAATCGGTCCGGCGCCGGTGATCAGAACGTCCTCGCCGACCATCGGGAATGACAGGGCGGTGTGGGTCGCGTTGCCCAGCGGATCGAACACCGCGCCCAGGTCGGGGCTGATGTCGTCGGGCTGCACCCACACGTTCGAGGCCGGGATCACCACATAGTCGGCGAACGCGCCGTCGCGGTTCACGCCGACGCTGCTGGTTCGGATGCACACCTGGCGTCGACCAGCGCGGCAGTTGCGGCATTCACCGCAGACCACGTGCCCTTCACCCGAGGCGCGCTGGCCGACCTTGACGCTCGTCACCGACGAGCCGATCTCAACGACCTCGCCGTAGAACTCGTGGCCGATGATCAGCGGCGGATTAACGGTGCCGGCTGCCCAGTCGTCCCACTGCTCCAGATGCAGGTCGGTTCCGCAAAGGCCGGCCCGCAAAACGCGGATCTTCACCTCGTCGGGACCAGGGGTCGGTTCGGGGGCATCAATCAGTTCTAGGCCCGGCCCGCGTCGGGTCTTCGCAAGTGCTCGCACGAGCATCCATCCTGCCTCGTCCGACGCGCGGTTGTGGCCCGGGGCACCTCGTTCTGGCGATTTCGTCTTCCGGCGAGCCTGGTGATAACGTTCTTCCTCGTTGCGCCATTAGCTCAATTGGCAGAGCAGCTGACTCTTAATCAGCGGGTTTGGGGTTCGAGTCCCTGATGGCGCACCCATCAAACGAAGGGCCGGGAAATGTTTCCCGGCCCTTCGTGCTGTGCCCTCCGCCCCGTGGCGCGGTGGGGTTGGATAGGTTTTAGGACCGACCAGATCCCTGCCACGGAGGACACGAATCCGCATGACTGTGCTGCACGACGAGGTCATCGACAGACCCTTCGACGACGCCCCGGACTCACCGGCCAAGCCTGATTGGAAGGTTGCCTTCGGCCGGGCGCGGGCCAAGTTCTCCCAGGACGGCGGCACCGACATGGCCGCCGCACTGACCTACTTCTCGGTGCAGTCGCTGTTCCCAGGCTTGATTGCCGTGATCTCGCTGCTGAACATCTTCGGCAACGGAAAGAGCACCACCACCAGCCTGGTGAAGTCGGTCGGCAACATCGTCGGCAAGAAGCCGGAGGACTTGTCGGCGATCACGTCCTTCATCAACAACGTGCAGGCCACACCTGGTGGGGGAGTCGCCCTGTTCCTCGGTCTCGCCGGTGCGCTGTGGTCGGCCTCTGGCTATGTCGGCGCCTTCGGTCGCGCCGTGAACAAGATTTATGCGGTCGAAGAGGGGCGCGGTTTCGTCAAGCTCAAGGGGAGCCTGCTGCTGATCACCGCGATCGAAATCGTGTTGATCGTGCTTGTCATGCTCTCGTTGGTGCTGAGTGGTTCGGTGGCAAAGGAGATCGGCTCCAAGATCGGCCTTGGCGGCACCGCGGTGCAGGTCTGGGACCTGGCGAAGTGGCCCTTCGTCGCCCTGGTGATCATCGGGATCATCTCGATGCTCTACCAGCTCACCCCGAACGTGCGCCGCGCCAAGAACAAGCTGTTTTCCTCGGGCGCGATGGTCGGCTTCGTGATCTGGGTTGTCGCCTCGATCGCGCTGGTCGTCTACGTCGGCTTCACCAAGGGCGCGAGCTACCAGAAGACCTATGGCGCGCTTGCTGGTGTGATCATCTTCCTGTTGTGGCTGTGGATCACCAATATCGCGATGCTCTTCGGCGCTGAGCTCGACGCGGAACTGTTGCGGACCCGGCAGTTGAAATCCGGGCTGCCGGCCGAGCGGCTGATCCTGCTGCCGGCGCGTGACGACACCGGTATCGAAAAGAAGGCCGACAAGGACGAGACGCAGGTCGAGCGCGCCATCGAGCTGCGGGTCGGATCCACCCCCGCGACAGACGCGCTGACCCGTTCCAGCAGCGGCTCACACGACACCGCCCGCGAGTTCGGTCTGGCCGTTGGGCCCTCCGCCCACGGCCGCACTGGCAACGGTTCGGCGCCGGTCACCCGGGAGCCGTCGCAGCTCGGCAGCACGACGCCAGCCAGTACGACGGGCTCGGCGGGTTCGACCGGTGATGTGCAGGTCGATGTCGCGCAGGCTCGAGCGCAGCGCCGCGACCAGGCGTTGATCGCTGCCGAAGCCCAGCGCAAGGCGGCAGCCCGCCGAGCGGCGCAACAGGCGAAGATCGCCAAGCGCCAGGCGGCCAAGGAGAAGGAGCGAGCCGCCCAGGAGAAGGCCCGCGAGCAGGCAATCACCGTTCAGCAGCGCTGGGAGGCCGCAGACGCCGTACGAGCGCAGTACCGTCCGGCGTCCACCGACGCCCGCGAAGCGCTGCTCGCCGAGCGTTCGCAGCGACGAGAAGCCTTCCATCAGGCGCAGCAGGAGAAGGCCGCTCGCCCGGCCCCGAAACACGCACCCAAGCCGGCCAAGAAGAAGGCCGACCCGACCGAGGGCGACGGCTCCACGCGGGCTGCACGGATGGACTCCCGCCCGCTGCGCAGGCTGGTGGAAAGCGAGCGCGACCAGCGCCGCGATCAGTGGTACTCCGATCACGGGCTGTGATCGAAACAGATTGAAACGCAAGAAACCCCGGCCGAAAGGCCGGGGTTTCTTCGTGGGGTGAGTGACGGGGTTTGAACCCGCGACATCCGCGACCACAACGCGACGCTCTACCTGCTGAGCTACACCCACCATGCGCATTCCACCGGGTGACCCGGCCGAAGCAGCGCGGTCCATCGTACAGGCTGAGCAGGGGTGGTCATGACCACCCCTGGGTCATCACGCCGTGCCGTGCTTCTGGGCAATCCGCTTCGCATCTGCCGACGACGGGCCGGGCTCAGCAACGAAGACCGCTTCGCGGTAGTAACGCAATTCAGCGATCGATTCGGTGATGTCGGCCAGCGCCCGGTGACCGCCCTGCTTCTTGGGGGCGTTGAAGTAGGCGCGCGGATACCAGCGGCGGGACAACTCCTTGATCGAGGAGACATCGATGAGCCGGTAGTGCAGGTGGTTGCTGAGAATCGGCATGTCGCGGTCGAGGAACGCGCGGTCCGTCGCGACCGAGTTGCCACCGAGCGGCCATTTGCCCGCGTCGGGGGCATGCTGGGTGATGTAGTCCATCACCTGCTGCTCGGCAGCTTCCATCGTCACGCCGTGATCGAGTTCGTCGAGCAGCCCGCTGCGGGTGTGCATGTCTCGTACGAAGTCGTTCATCTGCTCCAGGGCAGCCGCCTCGGGCTTGATCAACACGTCGACACCGTCGCCGAGTTGGGTCAACTCGAAGTCGGTCACCAGCACTGCGACCTCGATGAGGGCATCGGCCCCGAGGTCGAGGCCGGTCATCTCGCAGTCGATCCAGATGATTCGGTCGTTCTTCGCCTTGTCGTCACTCACGCCCACAACAGTAGATCGCCGTCCTCGCCGGAATCGGTAGGGTCTGGGCCCATGGCGATCCCGGCACCCGCAGCGCCGCCGCAACCGGTCCCTTCCGCCGGGCGGCACCCCCGCTTCACGACGCGTCGTGTCGTGGGCTGGACGCTCGGCGGAATCGCCTTCGGGATCTGCCTGCTGGCGGTGCTCGGTGCGGTCGGTGCTCGGTCCGGGATCACCGCGACGGTGCTCGGTGTCCTGATGTCGTTGGTCGTCCTGGGCATTGTTGTTCCGGTCTTTCTCTGGCTCGACCGGTTCGAACCCGAGCCGGTGGGGATGCAGCTGTTCGCTTTCCTCTGGGGAGCCTGCGTGGCCACCTTCGCCGCGGCCGTCCTGAATCAAGTCGGCAGCGATCTCATCGGCGCCAGCGGTGACCAGAACCCGATCACGGCGATGTTCGTCGCGCCCCCGGTGGAGGAGTCGCTGAAGGCTCTCGCCCCGCTGATCCTGTTGGTCTTCCGGCGCAAGGAGATCGACGGAATCGTCGACGGCATGGTCTACGCCGGATTGTGCGCAGCCGGTTTCGCGTTCGTCGAAGACGTCATCTATCTCGCCAGTGGCTACGCGAACTCGGGGGAGCGGGGGCTGGTCGGCACCTTCTTGGTACGGGTGGTCATGAGTCCGTTCGCCCACCCGATGTTCACCATCTGCACCGGGATCGGTGTCGGCATCGCGGCCACTTCCCGCGGATGGTTGCTGCGCACGTTGCCGCCGTTGATCGGCTGGGTCTGCGCTGTGCTGCTGCACATGGGGTGGAACGCGCTGGCGGTCCTTTCCCAGAACGGCTGGCTTGTGACGTATGTCCTGGTGCAGTTGCCGCTGTTCTGTTCCTTCCTCGCCCTGCTGTGGTTCGCCCGAAGCCGCGAGGCGGCGAAAGTCGGCACCCAGTTGTCTGCGTACGTCGACAGCGGCTGGCTCTCGGCCGCGGAGGTTCACATGATGTCCACCATGCCCGAGCGTCGGTACGCGCGCGCCTGGGCGAAGTCCCACGGTGGACGCGCGCTGCTGCGGCAGATGGTGCAACTTCAAGACATCGGCAGCGAACTGGCGATGCTGCGCTCGCGGATGACCAAGGGCGACATCGTCGAGGACTCCCGTGATCGCGAGCAGCAGATGCTCGAAGAGCTGTGGTTTCTGCGCCAACCGTTCTTGGGCACCCCGCTCTACCGCGGGCAGCGGCCACCCGCCCGAACACCCGGTCGACTCTGGCGCTGACGCCCGTAGACTTGTCGGCGCTATGCCCCGTTAGCTCAGTTGGATAGAGCAAGGGCCTTCTAATCCCTAGGTCGCAGGTTCGAGTCCTGCACGGGGCGCTCGCGCCTGTTTGTTCGGCTGCCCGGGTCCTGCCCGAGTGACGGACCCACTTTGCATTGTCGTCGGGGCAAAGGCTAGGTTCACCTTTGTTAGGGGAACCTAGCCTCACTCGACGAAGGAAGACCAGTGCTCGGCAACTACCTCATCGGCCTGCGAGAAGGCCTGGAAGCGACCCTCGTTGTCGTCATCCTGGTCGCCTATTTGGTCAAGTCGGATCGCCGCCACCTGTTACCCCGTATCTGGGCCGGCGTTGGCGCCGCAATTGCCGTGTCGCTGGCGTTCGGTGCGCTGCTGACCTGGGGTCCGAACGGACTCACCTTCGAGGCCCAAGAAGCCATTGGCGGCACCCTCTCAATCGTCGCCGTCGCGTTCGTCACCTGGATGATCTTCTGGATGGCCCGCTCCGCACGTGGCCTGTCCGGCGAACTGCGCGGCGCGGTCGACCGCGCCGCCGAAGCTTCACGGGCGAGCATGGTGATCGTGGCGATGCTCGCGGTCGGTCGTGAAGGTCTGGAGACCGCCCTGTTCTTGTGGGCGGCGAGCAAAGCCGCCAGCAGTGAAGGCGCCTCGACCACCCAGCCCCTGCTCGGTGCGGTGCTGGGCCTGGGAACGGCCGTGGTGTTGGGCTACCTGATCTACCGTGGCAGCCTCACCCTCGACCTCGCCAAATTCTTCAAGTGGACCGGTGGCTTCCTGATCATCGTCGCGGCGGGCGTTCTCGCCTACGGCGTCCACGACCTGCAAGAAGCAGGCATTTTGCCCGGGCTCAACACCGTTTTCTTCGACGTGAGCGGCACCATCCGTCCCACGTCGGTGATCGGTGAGCTGCTCAAGGGCACCTTCAATTTCTCGCCCAGGACGACCGTTCTGGAAGCGGTTGTCTGGGTCGCTTACGTCGTCCCGGTCATGGCCTTGTTCATCAGCAAGGTCCGTCGCCCCCGTTCGCCGAAGGCCGCAGCGGCCCCGGCCTCCAGCCAGAAGGCCCACGCATGATCCGCGCTACGACCCGCGTCCTCGCTCTCTCGTCCGTCGCAGGACTCGCCCTCACCGGTTGCACCAAGAACTCGCCGTCCGACTCGGCCAGTGGCGGCAACATCACCGTGACCTCGACCGCCAAGGAGTGCCAGCTCAGTTCCACCAAGGCGCCGAGCGGCAACGTCGTGTTCCACGTCAGCAACACCGGATCCGAGGTCACCGAGTTCTACCTGCTGGCCAAGGACGGCCTGCAGATCATCGGTGAAGTCGAGAACATTGCCCCTGGCATCTCACGTGACTTGGTGGTGCGGGCCCCCGCCGGAACCTACTTCGCCGCCTGCAAGCCGGGCATGGTCGGCAAGGGCATCCGCACCAAGTTCACCGTGACTGAGTCGGGCGCGAAGTTGGAAGCGACCGGTGACGACAAGGTGCTGATCGACACCGCGACCAGCCAATACGGCTCCTACGTGCGCGACCAGACCGATCAACTGCTGATCAAGACGAAGAAGTTCGCCGCGCTCTACAAAGCCGGCAAGGACTCCGAAGCGAAGGCAATGTACGCCGACGCCCGCATCCACTGGGAGCGCATCGAGCCGGTCGCGACCTCGTTCGGTGACCTCGACCCGAGCATGGACCTGCGCGAGGCCGACCTCGCGCCGGGCCAGAAGTGGACCGGCTGGCACGCGATGGAGAAGGATCTGTGGCCGCCGAAGACCGGCTACACCGCCAAGACCTCGGCGGAGCGCACCGCGTTGGCCGACAAGTTGGTGACCGATACGCAGACCCTCTTCACTCGTACGCGCACGATGAAGTTCACTGCTGACGGGATGTCCAACGGTTCGAAGTCGTTGATGGACGAGGTCGCGACCGGCAAGGTCACCGGCGAGGAGGAAACCTGGTCGCACACCGACCTGTGGGACTTCCAGGGCAACGTCGACGGCGCCAAGGTGGCCTTCGCCGACCTGCGGCCACTGCTGGCCAAGAAGGATCCGAAGTTGGAGACCTCGATCGCCACCAAGTTCACGGCCCTGCAGGCACTGCTGAACAAGCACAAGGTAGGCAGCGGCTTCAAGCTCTACAACGAGCTGAGCCCGGCCGAGGTCAAGGAACTCTCCGACGCGGTCAACGCGCTGTCCGAGCCGTTGTCGAAGATGACCGCAGCGGTGGTCAAGTGACCGATCAGCAGGAGCGCTCCTCGGAGGCGAAGGACGGACTCAGTCGCCGCCGGATGTTCGGTCTGGCCGGCGCCGGGGCAACCCTCGGCGCTGCCGGATTCGCCGGAGGTTTCGTCACCCGTGAAGCACAAGCGCAAGACAAACCAGCGCCGGCGAAGGTTTACGAGTTCTACGGGCGCCACCAGGCCGGGATCGCCACCCCGGCCCAGGACCGCTTGCACTTCGCAGCCTTCGACGTCACGACCACCGATCGGCAGGAGCTCATCACCCTGCTCCGGGCGTGGTCCGACGCAGCGGCGCGGATGACTCAAGGGCTGCCCGCCGACACTGAAGACACGTCGTACGACGCGCCGCCGGCCGACACCGGCGAGGCCGACGGGCTCTCCGCGTCGGGGCTCACGCTGACCTTTGGGTTCGGTCCGACGTTGTTCCGGGACGCCTCAGGCAAGGACCGGTTCGGGATCGCCGCCAAGACTCCGAAGGCGCTGCGCGAGTTGCCACACTTCCCGGGGGACAACCTCGAAGCCGACCGCTCGGGCGGGGATTTGTGTGTTCAAGCGTGCGCCGACGACCCGCAGGTGGCGGTCCACGCCATCCGCAACCTGGCCAGGATCGGGTTTGGCACCGTCGCCTTGCGCTGGTCCCAACTCGGATTCGGCCGCACCTCGTCCACCTCGACGACGCAGGCGACGCCCCGCAACCTGTTCGGGTTCAAAGACGGCACCGCCAACCTCAAGGCCGAGAACGCTGCCCTGCTCGACAAGCACGTGTGGGTGGGTGCGGGCGACGACGCGCAGGCTGATTGGCTCACCGGCGGCAGTTATCTGGTGGCTCGCCGGATCAGCATGCACATCGAGCCCTGGGACCGAACCTCGCTGCGCGAGCAGGAAAACGTCATCGGCCGCGACCGCAAGGAAGGCGCTCCGCTATCGGGCGGAACCGAGTTCAGCGATCCGAAGTTCAACGTCAAAGGCAACGACGGCAAACCGCTGATCGGGATGGATTCCCATGTGCGACTTGCTCATTCGTCGACCAATAAGGGCGTTCAGATGCTCCGTCGTGGCTACAACTACACCGACGGATCGAACGCTCTTGGCCGAATCGATGCCGGGTTGTTCTTCATCGCCTACGTTCGCAACCCCGACACCCACTACATCCCGATGCAGCAGCAGCTGAGCAAGAACGACCGGATGATGGAGTACATCCAGCACACCGGGTCCGCCTTGTTCGCGGTGCCACCGGGGGCCGCCAAGAATGCGTACGTCGGAGCATCGCTCTTCGCGTAGCCGCTGACCACTAAACTCCGGGCTGTGACTTCCGGCTCCGACTCCACCCGCCTGCCCACCGCCCTCGAGGGCCTACGGCGCGCCGTCGGAACGACCTCGTTCTCGCTCGACTTTCCGGCCGCTGACCAGGCTCGCTCGCAGCGCGCGGAACTGCTCGCGCAGCTGCGCGACTACATCATTCCGCGCGCGAACTCCCTAGATGCGCCGCTGCTGGCGGTGGTCGGGGGATCGACCGGCGCCGGGAAATCGACCCTGGTCAACTCGATCGTCGGCGAGATCGTCACGACGCCGGGCGTCCTGCGCCCGACGACCCGTGCCTCGACGCTCATCCACCACCCCGACGACGCCCGCTGGTTCACCGGCGACCGGATCTTGCCCGAACTGGCCCGCCTCACCGGCGCCGCGAGCGCCGATCAAGACCCGAACACGTTGCGGCTGACCGCCAGCAGTTCAGTGCCGCGTGGTCTGGCGCTGCTCGATGCGCCCGACATCGACTCCGTGGTGGCTGCGAACCGCGGCCTGGCTCGGCAACTGCTGTCAGCCGCCGACTTGTGGATCTTCGTCACGACCGCGACTCGTTATGCCGACGCGGTGCCGTGGGACCTGCTGCACCAAGCGGTCAAACGCGGAACCTCGGTCGCCGTTGTGCTCGACCGGGTGCCGATGGATGCCATGGAGGAGGTCCGCGCCGACCTCGCCACGATGCTGCGCGAGCAGGGCCTTGGCCAGTCGCCCGTCTTCGCCGTGGCCGAAGCCAAACTGTCCAACGACGGCCTGTTGCCGGTGAGTGAAGTCAGTCGGATCCGTGGCTGGCTCGGCTCGCTGGCCGACGACGCCCACGCTCGCTCGATCGTGATCCGCCGCACCCTCGACGGTGCCCTCGATTCGCTTGACGAGCGCACCGAAGCTCTCAGCGTCTTCGTTGGCGAACAGCGGCAGGCCGCGGTCGATCTGCACAAGGCTCCGGCGCAGGCTTATGCGACCGCGCTCAGCGGAGTCGAGGACGGCGTCCAGGACGGATCCCTGCTGCGCGGTGAGGTCCTGGCCCGATGGCAGGAGTTCGTCGGAACCGGCGAGTTGCTGCGTCAGCTTGAGGCGGGCGTCGGTCGGATGCGTGACCGCCTCACCGCCGTCGTTCGCGGTCGCGGTCGGGCTGACACCGCCGACAACCTGGGGGAGGCCCTCCACACCGGCATCGCCCAGTTGGTGACGGCACACGCTGAGACCGCGGCCTTGGCCTCGGTGCGCTCGTGGCGCTCGTTGGCCGGGGGAGCCCCGCTGGTGCAGGCTCACCCGGAACTCGCGACTGTCTCACCGCAGTTCCACGACGATGTCGAGCGCCTGGTGCGTGACTGGCAGGGCGAGGTCCTGCAGATGGTCCGCGACGAAGCCGGCGGCCGGCGCACCACCGCGCGCTTCTTGGCGTTCGGGGTCAACGGCATCGCAGTGATGCTGATGTTGATCACCTTCTCCGCGACCGGCGGTCTGGTCGGTGCCGAGGTTGGCATTGCCGGTGGTTCCGCTGTTCTCGCCCAGCGACTACTGGAGGCGATCTTCGGCGACCAGGCGGTGCGTACGCTCGCGGTGAAGGCGCGCAAGCAGCTGCTCGTCCACACCACCGAACTGCTCACCGGCGAAGAAGCACGCTTCCACCAGGTGCTGGATCAGACGGTCGGCGAACCTGAGGGGAAAGACACCATCACCCGAGCTCTTGCGGACGTAAAGGCAGCCCGATGAGCCCCGATCTGTTCAAGCGCAAGAAGGTCAACTCGACCGTGTCGCGTGAAGCGCTTGCCGAACGCGGCCGAGCCCTCGACACCGCGTTGCAGATCGGATCGGGGAAGCTCCCGGACGCTCTGGTCGCGACCGCCCGTGAAGTCGACGCGAAGGTCACCGAACGCACCGCGATCGTCGGCGGTCGAACCGTCGTCGCCTTCGCCGGAGCGACCGGCAGCGGGAAGTCGAGCCTGTTCAATGCACTGGTCGGCGAACCGGTCTCCCGGATTGGCGCGCGCCGGCCGACCACCTCCCAGGCGGCTGCCGCTGTCTGGGGCGAAGACCCGGCAGGCCCTCTGTTGGACTGGCTGAAAGTGGGTGCGCGACACCAGGTTCCGGCCACCAGTCGGTCCGCGACCGAACTTGACGGACTGGTTCTGCTTGACCTGCCCGACTTCGACTCGCGCGTGGCCGCGCACCGTGCGGAGGCCGACCGGGTCATCGGGTTGGCGGATGTCTTCGTGTGGGTCACGGACCCGCAGAAATACGCCGACGCGATCATGCACGACGACTACATCCGCCGGATGGCCAGTCACACCGCGGTGACGCTGGTGGTGCTCAATCAGGTCGACCGGCTCAGCGCCGCTGCGGTGCAGGAGTGCCTCGCCGACCTCAAGCGCCTGATCGCCCAGGACGGGCTGTCCGACGTACGAGTGCTGACGACGTCCGCGGTCCGCGGGCAGGGTCTGCCCGAACTGGTCGAGGCCGTCGGCAATGTCGTGCGCGGCCGAAACGCCGCCGAGCAGCGGCTCGCCGCCGATCTTCGAACGGTCGCCGGCCAGTTGCGCCAGCACGTCGCCGACTCCGAGGCCGACCCCGCGCGAGCGGTTGGCGCCGAGCTGACCGACGCCCTCGCCCGCGCAGCCGCCGTTCCGGTCGTACGACAGGCCGTCGAGCGCGACTACGTCCGTGGCGCGACCGCCCGTGGCGGATGGCCGTTCACCCGATGGGCGAGCAAGCTGCGGCCCGCGCCCCTGTCCCGACTCGGCCTGGACAAGGTGGCGTCCTCGTTGAACCGCTCCGAGGCGCGCGTCGCCCTCGGCAAGTCGTCCCTGCCGCACCCGAGCCCGGCGGCGCTGGCCGCGGTCGACCTCGCCACCCGCAAGGTCGGCGAGGAGGCCTCGACCGGGCTTCCGGCGCCGTGGGCCGATGCCGTTCACGATGCCGCGCAGCCGGCCGGCCCCGACCTGCGGGATGCCCTTGACCAGGCAGTGCTCGGCACCCCGTTGCGAGAACGCAACCCGTGGTGGTGGGCCGTGGTGTCCGGTCTGCAGTGGCTCTTCGCGGCGGCCGTCGTCGCCGGACTTGTCTGGCTTCTTGTGTTGGCCGGTCTCGGTTTCGCCCAGATCCACGCGGAGGCGCCGACCTGGGGTTTCCTGCCGGCACCCTTGTCGTTGCTCGTAATTGGCATCGTCGGCGGCCTGCTGGTGGCCGGCCTCACCCATGCGATCGCCGGCAAGGCCGCGAAGGCGCGAGGTCGTGCGGTGGAGAAGCGGCTGCGCGCTGCGGTCGGTGAAGTCGGCGTCGAGCGGGTCATCACCCCCGTCCGCGCTGTGTTGAGCGAGCACCGCCAGACTCGGGAGGCCTTGGACCAGGCGATCTCCTGACGCCTTTGCACAAGGCGGCTCGTGATTGACGGTTGTCCACAGGCGACCTGATGCGTCTGTCGGTGACAGTCGACCTGCAGTGGACTCCTTCCAGTCACGGAAACCCGTGGCCAACATCAGGAGGGAGTCCACCCATGCACCAGACCTACGTCACCATCGCCGGGAACCTGACGGCCGACCCGCAGGTGTTCAACACCGACGGCGGCAGTTACATCCGGTTCTCCGTGGCCAGCACCCCGCGGGTCAAAGATGCGCTGAGCGGCGAATACCGCGACGGCACCACCACGTTCTATCGAGTCACCGCGTGGCGCCGGTTGGCCGAGAACGCAGCCGGCAGCCTGGCCAAGGGTCAGCCGGTCATCGTCACCGGCCGGCTGACGATCGACTCGTACACCTCCACCGAGGGGGAGACGCGCTACTCGGTGGCGCTTGCTGCCGACGCCATCGGACACGACCTGAACTTCGGGCGCTCGCAGTACTTCAAGCCGGATCGGGTCCAGGTAGCGCAGCCCGAGGAGGTGCCCGCGGTCGCCTGATTGCGATTGGGAGGCAGGCCTCATCACCGATAGCCTGGCGCGCATGGCTGAGTTCATCTACACCATGACCAAGACGCGCAAGGCTGTCGGCGACAAGGTCATCCTCGACGACGTGAGCATGTCGTTCTTCCCCGGCGCCAAGATCGGCGTTGTCGGTCCGAACGGTGCCGGTAAGTCGACGATCCTGAAGATCATGGCTGGGCTCGACCAGCCGAGCAACGGAGAGGCCCGCCTCTCGCCCGGCTACTCCGTCGGAATCTTGTTGCAGGAGCCGCCGCTGAACGAGGAGAAGGATGTTCGCGGCAACGTCGAAGAAGGCATGGGCCAGATCAAGAAGGATCTCGACCGCTTCAACGAGATCTCCGAGGAGATGTCCCAGGAGGGCGCCGACTTCGACGCTCTGATGGAGGAGATGGGCAAGCTCCAGGAGAAGATCGACAACGCCGATGCGTGGGATCTCGACTCCCAGATCGAGCAGGCGATGGATGCGCTGCGCTGTCCGCCGGCTGACGCTGACGTGACCGTCCTCTCCGGTGGTGAGCGCCGCCGCGTCGCGCTCTGCAAACTGCTGCTCAGCAAGCCCGACCTGCTGTTGCTCGATGAGCCGACCAACCACCTCGACGCCGAGTCGGTGACCTGGTTGGAGCAGCACCTCGCTGCCTACCCGGGCGCAGTCCTTGCCGTGACCCACGATCGCTACTTCCTCGACAACGTCGCACAGTGGATCTGTGAGGTCGACCGCGGCCGCCTTTATCCCTACGAGGGCAACTACTCGACCTACCTGGAGAAGAAGCGCGAGCGCCTCATAGTCCAGGGCAAGAAGGACGCCAAGCTCGCCAAGCGCTTGGCCACCGAACTCGAGTGGGTGCGCTCCAACGCCAAGGCCCGCCAGACCAAGAGCAAGGCCCGCCTGGCGCGCTACGAAGAGATGGCCACTGAGGCCGAGCGCACCCGCAAGCTGGACTTCGACGAGATCGCGATCCCGGCGGGCCCGCGTCTGGGCGCTCAGGTGATCGAGGTCGCCGGCCTGAAGAAGGGCTTCGGAGACCGCGTCCTGATCGAGGACCTGTCGTTCACCCTCCCGCGCAACGGAATTGTCGGCGTCATCGGCCCGAACGGTGTCGGCAAGACGACGCTGTTCAAGACCATCGTCGGCTTCGAGGAACCCGACGACGGCTCGGTCAAGGTCGGCGACACTGTCAAGGTCTCGTACGTTGACCAGAACCGCGGCGGCATCGACTCGGAGAAGACGCTGTGGGAGGTCGTCTCCGATGGCCTCGACTACATCCAGGTCGGCAACGTCGAGATCCCTTCGCGCGCCTACGTCTCGCAGTTCGGCTTCAAGGGTCCCGACCAGCAGAAGAAGGCCGGGGTGCTCTCCGGTGGTGAGCGCAACCGCCTCAACCTGGCGTTGACCCTCAAGCAGGGCGGCAACTTGTTGCTGCTCGACGAACCGACCAACGACCTTGACGTGGAAACGCTGGGTTCGCTGGAGAACGCGCTGCTGGACTTCCCGGGTTGCGCTGTGGTCATCAGTCACGACCGATGGTTCCTCGACCGGGTCGCGACCCACATCCTGGCCTACGAGGGCACCGAGGAGAACCCGTCCGCTTGGTACTGGTTCGAGGGCAACTTCGACTCGTACGAAGAGAACAAGATCGAGCGCCTCGGTCCGGATGCGGCACGCCCGCACCGCGTGACCTACCGCAAGCTGACCCGCGACTGACGTCGGTCCGCGTACAAAACGCCCCGGGGTTCACCGACGAATCGGTGAACCCCGGGGCGTTTTGTCGAGGTGCTCAGGCCTCGACCGCGACCGCTTCGGCGACCTTCACCCGCGGGCTGTCGATCTGCGGAAGGGCGTCATCGTCGTACGGCCGGCGCATCAACAAGCCGACCAGGAGCGCGGCGCCGAACAACATCGCCGACGCAACCTCGGTGCCTCGTTCGGCTCCGGTGACGAAGGTTTGCAGACCCGCGGCACCCGGGGTCACCTGACCGGCGCTGGCGAAGACGGTGACCAACACGGCGAGGCCGACCGCACCACCCAACTGTTGGGTGACGTTCACCAGCCCCGACGCCACGCCGGTGTCCTGCGGCTTCACCTTCGCCAGTCCGCCCGCGGTGAGCGGCACGAACGCGCTGCCGTTTCCGAGACCGAAGGCAACCAGTGCCGGAATCATCGCCGGATAGCTGGTGTGCGCATCGAACCGGGACATCAAGAACAGCCCGAGACCGGACAACAGCAGTCCGCCGACGGCGATGGTCCGGGTCGAATAACGGCGCGCCAGGACCCTGGAGACCAGGTTGGAGGCGGTGAAGACCGATACCGGAATCGGCAGGAAGGCCAAACCGGACTGCCAGGGCGTCCAGTGCAGAACCAACTGCATGTATTGGCTCATGAAGAAGAAGGTGCCCATGGAGCCGGCGACCAGCAGCAACCGCGCGACGTAGGCGGACACGCGGTCCCGGTCCGCGAACAGGCGCAGCGGCACCAGCGGCACAGCGACTCGGCGCTCTTGCTTGACGAAGCCGATCATCAGCAACGTGCCCAGGACGAATGCGATGGCGGTTCCCGCGTCCGTCCAGCCGTCCGAAGCGGCCCGGATGAAGCCGTACACCAGGGACGTCATACCGATGGTGGCCAGCAGTGCGCCCACTACGTCGACCGGACCACGCTGCAACATAGTGCGGGGGAGGACTGCTGCGGCTAGCGCGATCACGGCCGCGCCGATCGGGACGTTCACGAAGAACACCCAGCGCCAACTGGCAATCGAGGTCAAGACGCCGCCGGCAATAAGGCCGATGGCGGCGCCCGATGCGGACACGACGGTGTACCAACCGATGGCTCGGGTCTGTTCCGGGCCGGGCCGATAGAGCGACATCAGCAAGGTGAGCGCGGAGGGCGCGACCAGTGCAGCACCGACGCCCTGCGCAGCGCGGGAGGCCAGCAGCAGGCTGGCATCGCTGGCGAACCCGCCCAGCAGGGAGGACCCGACGAAGATCGTCATGCCGATCAAGAAGGTCAGTCGCCGACCGATGATGTCGCCGGCGCGAGCGCCGAGCAGCAGCAGGCCGCCGAACGCAAGGGTGTAGGAGTTGACCACCCAGGACAGCCCGGTCGAGGTCATCGACATGTCCTTGGCGATGTCGGGCAGCGCGATGTTTACGATCGCTGCGTCGAGCACGATCATCAGTTGGGTGACCAGGACCGCGGTCAGGATGAAGCCGACGCGTAGCGACGAGGTGGGCGCCGGGTTGGAGGTCCGCCGGCCGGCTTGCCGGGTAGGCCCGGCCACGTCGGGGCGGGAGATAATGGTTGAAGTCATGGATATAGGTCCTTCGCGAGATGCGGCGTACCATTGGGTGAAGTGGAGAGATCCTCCACTTAGAGAACTATACGGAGGAGCCCTCCGTTTGTGCAAGAAGGTGTGAGATGTCGAAGGCGACCCAGCCGGCCGCGACGGCTGTTGCGGCGCAGCCGCCAGCGGCAAAACCGTTGCGAGCGGACGCTGCTCGCAATCGGGCAAAGCTGATCGAGGTGGCCACGACGGTCTACGCCGACCGCGGCGTCGATGTTCCGCTGGAGGACATTGCCAAGTCCGCCGGGGTGGGAATCGGCACCCTCTACCGACATTTCCCCACCCGATGTGACCTGGTCTTGGCCGTCTACGGCCATCAAGTGCAGGAATTGGCGCAGCAGGCGCGGGCGTTGCCCCTAGAACTGCCGCCGGGCGCGGCGCTTCGTGAGTGGATGCGTTCGTTCGCCGATTACTACGCCCTCAAGATGGGCATGATCAATCTGTTGCGCTCGATGATGGACGGCAACCAGGACACCTTCCGGGGAACCCGCGAGAGTCTGCTGGACTCGGCCGCGAGGGTGCTCACCGCGGCCGTCGAAGCGGGCGCCGTACGCCCCGATGCCACCGGCCAGGAACTCCTGCGCGCACTCGGTGGAATTTGCCTGGCGTCCACGACACCCGAAGGGCAAGAGACGACGCTGGCATTGGTCGATCTCGTCTACGACGGGCTGCGGTTCGGCGCGCCAAACCCGGAGCGTTAACTGGTTCCGGCGCTATTCGGAGTCGGCGAAAACCAGCAGGCTACCCGAATAGCAGGCGACCCAGACCGTACGCGTTGGAGGCGACCGACTTCGGCGTGAGTCGCCCGAACTCGCCGGTCAGGTCGCTGCATGGACATCTGTGAAACCCCCCGATTTCTCCGCGACCGATCCGCGGATCCTCGGGGAAGGTAGCGCCGTATCGGGGCAACGTCCGGGAGAACCACTTTGTCCGTCAACCGCGCCGCGCCACGCCAGCGAATTGACGGACGACCGGGTCAGGCGCGCAGCGCCTCAGCTACTGGCACGTCCCCGTCGTTGAACGGAAGGTCCTTCCCCGCGGTTGCTGGGTTGTCGACGACGCTCGCAATCACCTGAGCGACGGTCTCGCGGGAAACGTGGCCGCCGGTCGCCGGGTTGAGGTCGACACCGGTCGCCGGTTCGCCGGTCAGCGCGCTCGGCATGAGCACTGTCCAGTCCAGGTCGCTCGCGCGCAGGTGGACGTCGGCAGCGGCCTTCGCTTCGGCGTACGCAAAGAATGAATTGTCTTGGGGCACACCGTGGTCAGCCTTAGCGCCGAGGTAGGAGACCATGACGTAGCGCGTGGCGCCAGCCGCCTTCGCGGCGTCCATCGAACGGATCGCGGCGTCACGATCGACCGCGTAGGTGCGGTCCTGGCTTCCGCCGCCGGCCCCGGCAGACCAGACCACAACGTCGTGGCCGCGCAGCAACTCGGTCAGGGCGGCCGTGTCCATCGACTCGACGTCGGCCACGACGGGCTCAGCGCCAGCGGATCGTACGTCGTCGGCATGGTCGGGGTTGCGGATAATCGCGCTCACCGCGTGCCCGCCGGCGGCCAGCAGTGGCTCGGCCAGCAGGGCGATCTTTCCGTGGCCACCAATCAATGCAATGCGTGCCATGACAGTCCTTCGGTCGTCGGATGATGCCCTCGGTTCAACCGGACGTGCGGGGAGGTATTCCGAGCAGTGGTGCCGCCCCTTGACAGCACCACTGCTCGCGCAGGGTTCACCGCGGGTCGATGCTGGCCTTCGTTGCGGCGCCGACGATGGCGTCAGCCACCAGGTGATGGGCTGATTGCCACCTCTTGACCGCGGTCGCCGTCTGGGCGCCGAAGATTCCGTCGGCAACAAGACCGGAGCCCTGCTTGGAGTTCAGCAACTTCTGCAACCGGACGACGCAAGCGCTGGTTTGCCCCTGCTGGATCCACGACGGGCAGGCGGCATCGGCGAGGTTGCTGATGGTGGTCGTCGACGAGCCGGTGAGCTGCACCGTCGAGCCGTAGTAGTACTTCACGATGTTCTGCCAGGTGTATCCCTTGTCGCCCAACGACTTCGAGCCCCACTGCGACATGCTGCCGCCGAGGTAGCCCGGTGTCGGACACGGGTTGGCGGTTGAGCAGTAGTAGGCCGCAAAAATGGTGTTGCTCTTGGTCATCCGGGTCGACCAGGTCGCGCTGACCGCAGCGGTCGTCGATGCGGTCGCGGAGCCGGGAACGTAGATCTGGTAGTGCGCAGGGGAGTCGTCAACGTCGTAACAAACTCCGTTGTGGCGGTTGGCGCCGGAGTGATTGGCGAAATACCAGGCGTAGGTCTTGATGGCCATTGCCCCGGCTCGCAACGACGCGCTGTTCCAGGAGGGATACCACTCCTTGGCGAGCACGTCGGCGACGTAGCTGCGGAAGCTCACCGTCTGAACCGTGCCGGTCGAGGTGCGCAGAACCCGAATGGTGCTGGGCGCGGTGGTGTTGCTGGAGAAGCCGTCACAGCCGGTGGTCGCGGCGGCGGTCATCGCCACCGTGGCCGTTCCGGTGCCGGTGGAACCGGAGGCGTACGAAGGGGCGGCAGCGCCGACCGACCCCAGACCGATCAGACCGATGGTGGCAACACGAGTAATAGAACGCATGACGAACTCCCTTGGCATACATGGCATTTCTGTCCGGCGCCCGCAGTTGCGGGGCTGTCAACGACGTTAGGCAGACAGGGAGTTCGCGGCCATGCGACCAATGACCGGATCCAGGCTGTCCGGCAACGGGACCCACCCGGGACCCTTCGTCATGCTCGCGATCGGGTCAGCGACGACGCAAACGATGCAGCAAACCGGACTTCACTGCCGGCCATTCATGGGCAAGAACCGAATAGACGACCGTGTCGCGCAGGGCTCCGTTCGACTCCAGCCGATCGGCGCGCAGGACACCGTCCAGTCGCGCTCCCAACCGCTCGATCGCGGCGCGCGACTGCTGATTGGACCAACTCGTCTCGTAACGAACCGCGGTGTAGCCGAGCGTTTCGAAGGCGTGCGTCATCAGCAGCAACTTGGACTCAGGGTTGGTCCCGGTGGCGTGGGTCGACTCGCGGTTCCAGGTGTAGCCGATCGACAGGCGAGGAACTGCGGGCTGGATGTCGTAGAAGCTGGTCATGCCCAAGACCGCGTCATCAGCTTGTCGTACGGCCACGAATGCCAGCATCTCGCCGCGCTGTTGCAGCTCCAAGCGCTGCTCAATCTGTGTTCGTACGCCCTCGACGGTCGGCGCGGAGGTGTACCAGCGATCCCACATCCGACCGTCGGAGGTGGCCTCGACCAGGCCGTCGTGATGGTCGATCGAGAGCGGCTCGAGCCGCACCAGTCGACCGGAAAGGGTGATGGGTTCCAGGCGCATACCGGAAGTCTCGCAGGCAGTGGATTCCCTGTGGGTCAGCCGTTTTCCTTGACCCGGACCATGCCCTCTTGAGCGACGGTGCACAGCAGCGTTCCGTCGAGACTGAACATCTTGCCCATGCCGAGCCCGCGACCGCCCGAGGCCGACGGCGACTCCTGCTGGTAGAGCAGCCATTCGTCGACCCGGCCGGGGCGGTGGAACCACATCGAGTGGTCCAGGCTCGCAGGGCGCAGCCGCCGGTCGCTCCAGACCAGCCCGTGACGGCGCAGGACCGACTCCAGCAGCGTGTAGTCCGAGGAGTAGGCCATGACCGCGGCGTGGATCAGCGCGTCGTCCGGCAGCGCGCCGGTGGTCTTCATCCACACGTTCTGCGCCGCGTTCTGCTGGCGCCCCGGCTTGAAGAACAAGGCACCTTCGACCGTGCGTACGTCGACCGCGCGGCTACGCCAGTGGTCGGCGACCGGGTGGTCGATCCCTTCGAGTTCCTCGGCGGTCGTACGAACCCGGTCCGGGTCGGGCACCGACGGCATCGGCGCCTGGTGGTCCAAACCTCCGGCGGGGGCCTGGAACGACAAAGTGGCCGACAGCAGCGTTTCGCCGTTCTGCATCGCATAGACCCGGCGCACCGAGAAGGAGTTGCCGTCGCGCAGGTTCTCGACCGCGAACCGGATCGGCTCGTGGGAGTCACCCGGCCGGATGAAATAGGCATGCAGCGAGTGCACCGCGCGGTCGCCGAGTCCCTCGACGGCCTGCACGGAGCGACCGGCGGCGATCAGCGACTGGGCCAAAACCTGCCCACCGAACGCCCGGCCCTGCGGGGTCGTCTGGCTGCGGCCGACGAAGATCTCCAACTCTCGGACGTGCAGGTCGGCATCGGGGTCGTCGGCGGTATCGACCGGGCCGAACCGGGTCGAACCGACGGGCTTGAGGTCCAGGACGTCCAACAGATCGGCGACCGGGTCGAGTTCGGGGGTCTGTGCGCTGCTCACGCGCCAGACTCTAGCGAGGCGCCGATCGCGGTCTTGCGATGATGGCCACATGTCCGACGACTCAACCCGCCCCTACTCCGTCGATGTGCCGCTGCGGTGGTCCGATATGGACGCCAACCGACACGTCAACAATGTGCAGTTTGTCCGGTTGCTGGAGGAGGCCCGCGTTATCGGCATGCGGGAATGGTTCGGCGATCTGGGCCATGACAAACAGCCGCTGATGGTGGCCCGCACCGAGATCGACTACCTGCGGCAGATGCCTTATCGCCCGACGATCAGCGTCGCGATGTGGGTGACCCGAGTCGCCGGCGCCTCGTTCGATCTGGGTTATGAGATGCGCGCCGCGGACGGCAGTGAGCTCTACGCGCGCTCGGAAACCACGCTGGTCGCGGTTGATCTCGCCTCCGGTCGCCCCGCGCGGCTCACTCCCGAGATGCGCAACGATCTCGCGCGCTACGCCGGCCCGCAGGTTGCGATGAAGCGGCGTTCGCGATGACCGAGCTGCTGCTCGAAGACGACCGCGCTGCGGCAGACCTGGCGACCTTCGTACGCCGCGGTTTGCGGCTCGACGCCGATGGCGCCGCCCGATTGCAGGCCGGTGGCCAGGTTTTGGCCACGTGGGTTCAGGTGTTGCCCGGCCAGGGGTTGACCCGCAGCGGGACCGTTCTGGGGCTGCGTGTTGGGCAACTCGCTGAGGCCGCCTCGGTTGATGTGACGGTGCCCCTTGTCGCGCTGCGAGATCGCTTCGCGCGCGATGCTGGCGTGCGGATCTCGTTGCCGCCCAACGAGGTTCGGCCCCCGTGGGTGGCCATCACCCCACCTCGTACGGGCTGGGAGACGATCGGTGTCCTCGATCGGGAGAGCGTGGCGGCGACAGCTCGCGCCGGTATCGATGAGGTGGCCGCGGGAACACCCGACGGCGCCGGAGCCGCCGCGGTGGCGACGCTGCGCGCGCGGGTCTGGGGTCGTACGAACGAAGCAGGGATGCCCGCAGGCGTCGCGTTCGGCGCCGAGGCCCTCGGTTTCCTGGGGGAGGGCACCATCACCTGGCACCGCGCCGGACCGTGGGGGCGCCTGAGCACCCCCACGGGTCACGTGCTGGCGAAGGTGTAACCGGCTCGATCAGCCGAGCCACACCGCGGTGTCGGTCGGCAGCGAGTCGACCACGTTCGGCTCACTTGCCACCAGCACCGTCGCGTCGGCCGGCAGCGCCAGCGGCTCGGCGCCCAGGTTCAGGACCACACTGACGACGCGCTCGCCGCTGGTCACCCGGTAGGCCAGCACGTCGGCCGGCGACTCGAGCTGCTCGATGCTGCCGTCGCCCAAACCGAGCTCGCGACGCAGCCCCAGCAGGGTCCGGTAGAGCTCCAGTGTCGAGCCCTTGACACCCACCTGCTGATCGACGGCGAGGTCGCGGTAGCTGCTCGGCTGCGGAAGCCAGGACTCACCGGTCGTGTTGAACCCAAGGGCCGGGGCGTCGGCCTCCCACGCCATCGGCACCCGGCAGCCGTCGCGGCCCTTCTCCTTGCCCTTCGTGCGGAAGAACGCGGGGTCCTGGCGCTGGTCGTTCGGCATGGCGAGGTGGTCGGGCAGACCGAGTTCTTCGCCTTGGTAAAGGTAGGAACCACCGGGCAAGGCGAGCATCAACGTCGTGGCCGCGCGGGCGCGTCGCAGACCAACCACGCCGTCGGGCTGCGGGTCGTCGGCGCCAATGCCGTTGGGGCGGGGGGTGCCGATGGGCAGACCGAGCCGGCTGGCGTGGCGTACGACGTCGTGGTTGCTCAAGACCCACGTGGTCGGCGCGCCGACGGAGTCGTTCGCTTCGTACGACTGCGCCACGATCGTCGCGAGATCCGTTGCGCGCCAAGGGGCTTGCAGGAAGTCGAAGTTGAACGCCTGGTGGAACTCGTCGGGGCGCACGAACAACGCGGCGCGCGACGGCGGGTCAACCCAGGCCTCAGCGCAGAGGATGCGGTCGAGGCTGTGGTCGGCGGTCGTGTTGTAACCGTTGAGGATCGAGCGCCAGTCCTGGTAGATCGGGTGGACGCCATCCTGATCCCACATGGGCGGGTGCTGTTTGGTGGCGTCGTTCAGGTCGAGCATGTTCATCGGACCCGCCCAGTCAGGCAGCCCCTCGGCCTTGATCAGGCCGTGGGCCACGTCGACCCGGAAGCCGTCGACGCCGCGGTCGAGCCAGAATCGCAGGATCGACTCGAACTCCTCGCGGACGACCGGGTTGTCCCAGTTGAGGTCGGGCTGCTTGGGGTCGAAGAGGTGCAGATACCACTGGCCCTTGCTGCCATCGGGCTCGGTCACCCGGGTCCACGCCCGACCGCCGAAGACGCTCTCCCAGTTGTTCGGCGGCTCGTTGCCGTCGACGCCCTTGCCCTCGCGGAACACGTAACGCTCCCGCTCGGCGGAGCCCGGGCCGGCCTGCAGCGCCGCCTGGAACCAGACGTGCTCATCGGAGGTGTGATTCGGCACCAGGTCGACGATGACGCGCAGGTCGAGGGTGTGGGCGCGCTTCACCAGCTTCTCGGCGTCCTCGAGGTTGCCGAAGAGCGGATCGACGTTGCGGTAGTCGGCGACGTCGTAGCCGGCGTCGGCCTGCGGTGAGGTGTAGAACGGCGAAAGCCAGATCGCGTCGACGCCCAGGTCGCGTAGGTAGGGCAGCCGAGCCGTGATGCCGGGCAGGTCGCCGACGCCGTCACCATTCGCATCGGCCCAGGACCGCGGGTAGATCTGATAGATCACCGCGGTGCGCCACCAGGCGTTATCGGGTGCCGCGGAGTGGATCTCGCGGCCGGTCAGGGTGAGGTCGAGGTTGGTTGACACGTCGACGATTCTGACTGTCCGACCCGGGTGTGGCAAAACAGCCGACTGCGTTCAGGCGCGGGGGAGTTCGCGACTGTCCGGCTCAGGGGCGTTCACCATCGAATAGGCCGCCCGGGTCAGGTAGTCGCGCAACAGGTCGTCGAGCGGTTTCTCCAGGTGGAGGGTGTCGACGGCATTCATCATGTGCAGCAGCCAGCGGTCGCGCTGGGTGGGGGTGATCACGAACGGCACGTGTCGCATCCGCAGCCGCGGGTGGCCACGTTCCTGCGAATAGGTGGTCGGGCCGCCCCAGTACTGCTCCAGGAACATCCGCAGCCGCACCTCCGCCGGCCCGAGGTCTTCCTCGGGATACATCGCGCGCAGTTCGGGGTCGTCGGCAACGCCGCGGTAGAACTGGTGCACCAACCGGGTGAAGGTGGGTTCTCCGCCGAACAACTCGTAGTACGTGCTCTGCTCGGTCACGGGGTCATCCTCCCAAACGGCATTTGGGGGCCGTGCACCCCGGCCGCATCGAGCGCCACCTTGCATCGTTCGCGGACCTCGCGGGAGAGGGCGTACTGCTCGCCCGGAACGGTCTTGGCCAGGATCCGCAACGTGATGGTTCCGCCGGTGACCGACTCGACCCCCGCGACCGTTGGTTCCTCGAGCAGTGCGCTCTTCCAAGGCTCCTGGTCATCGATCGTGCGACACACCTCACGCAGCACCACCAGCGCCTTTTCGACCGGTTGGTTGTAGCCGATCGGGATGTCGATGGTGGCCACCGACCAGCCCTGCGAGCGGTTGCCGATCCGGACGATCTCGCCGTTGCGGACGTACCAAACCACTCCGCTGGCATCGCGCAGCCGGGTGACGCGCAGCGTGACCTCCTCGACCGTCCCGATCGCCTCGCCGGTGTCGATGACGTCGCCGACGCCGTACTGGTCCTCCATGATCATGAAGATCCCGGACAGGAAGTCCTTCACCAGGCTCTGCGCGCCGAAACCGAGGGCGACACCGCCCACGCCGGCCGACGCCAGCAACGGCGCGAGCGGGACTCCGAGTTGGGCCATGATCGTCAGCGCGCCGATCCCGAAGATCACCACGGTTGAGATCGAGCGCAGCAGGGAACCCACTGTCGCGGCGCGCTGTCGGCGGCGCTCGCTGTCGAGGCCGGTGGCCTGCCGGATGACCCGGGTCGCGCGGCCGGTCGCGGTGACGTGGTCGCGGCTGCGGTCCTCCATCATTCGGGTGACCTTGCCGATCGCACGGTGCACGATCCAGCGCACCAAGACGGCGACGATGACGATTCCGGCGATCATCAGGGGGGTGCCAACGACGTGATCCCAGAAGGTCGTGTTGCTTGTGTCGGCGGCTCGGAAGGCGTGCATGCCGCCATCTTCGCAGGGCCGGTGCCAGCCGCCGCACGACGAGCGTCGGCGTGCGAGACTTGCGCGCATGCCGGAAGCCCCCTCCACGACCCTGGTCGACCTCGCCCGCGCCTACGCGATTGCCACCGACTACTGGGACTGGAAGGGCAACCACATCCAGGTCTCCAGCGAGACGATCGTGACCGTGCTGGCCGCCTTCGGTGTCGACGCGTCGACCGAGGAAAGTGCCCGGGAGGCGTTGCAGGACAAGGCGCTTGATGGATGGCGCCGAGTTCTCCCGCGCGTCGTGGTGCTGCGTCAGGGTTGGACGCCGTGGGTTCCGGTCCACGCCCCGCAGGGCGCCGACTTCGAGGCCCGACTGCGTACGGAGGACGGCCGGGTCCGCGACCTCGCGACCGTTGAGAAGTGGGTCGAGCCGCGCGAGATCGACGGGGTCACCCTCGCCGAGGCGACGCTTGAGATTCCCGGGGATCTGCCGCTGGGCTACCACGCCCTCGAGGTCGACCTCGGCGGCAAAACCCATGCGACCTCGGTCATCGTGACGCCGGAAACCGTCAGCCTGCCGGCGGCACTGGCGAACGACCGGGTGTGGGGTCTGATGACGCAGCTTTACGCGGTGCGTTCCGAGCGGTCCTGGGGCATCGGTGATTCGGCCGACCTCGCCGAGCTGGGAACCTGGGGTGCTCGACAGGGGGCCGACTTCGTTCTGATCAACCCGGTGCACGCCGCGGAGCCGGTGGCCACGATGGAGCCCTCGCCCTACCTGCCCACCTCGCGCCGATTCGTGAACCCGATGTATATCCGCGTCGAAGAGGTGCCGGAGATCGGCTACCTTTCGGCCGCCGAACACCAGCTCATCGAGTGGCACAGCGACGACGCCCGCCGATTGAACAAACTCTCCCAGCTGGACCGTGACGGTTCGTGGGAGGCCAAACGCGCTGCCCTGCGGATGCTGTTCCGCAGCGAGCGCACCCACCGGCGCACCCGCGACTTCGAGGAGTTCACCGAGCGCGAGGGGCAAGGCCTGCTCGACTTCGCCACCTGGTCGGCCATCGTCGTCGACCGTGGGCTGCCTTGGGAGACATGGCCGCTGGAGCTGCGCGACCCGCGCAGCGAGGCCGTCGCCAAGGAACGTGAGCGCCTCGCCGAAGAGGTCGAGTTCCAGTGCTGGTTGCAGTGGATCGTTCAGTCGCAGCTTGCCGACGCGCAGCGTGAGGTCGTCGCGGCCGGGATGGGCGTCGGTGTGGTTCACGACCTTGCCGTCGGGGTCCACCCGGGCGGCGCCGACTCGTGGGCGCTCGGCGACGTGCTCGCTCACGAAGTCAGCGTCGGCGCACCGCCGGACGACTACAACCAGCTCGGTCAGGACTGGAGCCAGCCGCCGTGGCGCCCCGATCGGCTCGCCGAACTGGGCTATGTCCCGTTCCGCGACATGCTGCGCACCTCGTTCTCGATGTCCGGCGGCCTGCGGGTCGACCACATCCTCGGCCTCTTCCGCCTGTGGTGGGTTCCGCGCGGCGAACTGCCGACGCAGGGAACATACGTCCGCTACGACCACGAGGCGCTGGTCGGCATCCTGGCCTTGGAGGCGCAGCGCGCCGGCGCCGTGGTGATCGGTGAAGACCTCGGCACCGTCGAGGACTGGGTTCGTGACTACCTGCTCGAACGCGGCCTGCTCGGTACCTCGATCCTGTGGTTCGAACGCAAGGACGGCATCGCGCCGAAGGACCCCGAGACCTACCGGTCGCTCTGCCTGGCCAGCGTGACCACCCATGATCTGCCGCCGACCGCGGGATATCTGCAGGGCGAACACATCGCCGTACGCCATGAGCTCGACCTGCTCACCCGTCCGCTGGATGAAGAGATCGCCGAAGACGACGCCCAGCGCGAGGCCGTCTTGGCCGAGTTGCGCGAGCGGGGGCTGTTGAAGAAGGGCGGGTCGATCGAGGACCAGGTCGACGCGCTGCACAAATACCTCGCCTGGGCGCCCAGCAAGATGCTCGGTGTCTCGGTCAACGACCTTGTCGGCGACGTGCGCACCATCAACCAGCCGGGCACCGACGAGGAGTATCCGAACTGGCGACTGCCGCTGGCCGATGGCAACCATCGCCTGGTCACCCTGGACGAACTGATGATCAGCCGCCGCGCCAAGCGCCTGATCCGCTGCGTGAACCAGCGCGAGACCCGCGACTGACTCGCGACCCCTCCTCGCAAACGCTGCACTAACGACGACAAACCCTGCAGGTTTCCCTGCAGGGTTTGTCGTTAGTTGGCGCGCCGCGGGGGGATCAGCCCTGCGCGTCGTACGCCTGCACGTTCACCGCCCGCTGAACGCCGTCGCGGTGTTCGGCCACAACGCGTGCCAGGCCCGACTGGGCCTTCGGGTTGTCGTCGATCCACTGCTGGGTGCGGGCCAACAGCTCCGGCGAGGCCAAGGCCACCGGGTAGGCCAGCTCGGCGATCGTCGAGGCGATGTGGAAGGTGCGCGAGGTCCACAGGTCGGTCAGCATCGCGAAGTACTTCTCGACGAACGGCTGCAAGGCGGACCGGTCGTGGGTGCGCTGTAGACCGCGAGCCAAGGCCGCGATGGTCTGGTTCGGAACGGTGGGGTCCTCGACCAGTCGCTGCCAGGCAGCTTCCTTGGCCTCGGTCGTTGGGATCGCAGCGCGCGCGGTGGCCGCCCGTTCCTTGCCGGTGGCGGTGGCGTCGCGCTGTTCTTCCGCGGCGATCTCTTCCTCACCCGCCGCGCCGGCAGTGGCCAGCGACGTGAGCAGGCTCCACCGAAGGTCCTGATCGACCGCGAGACCGTCAAGGGTCGCGGAGCCGTCGAACAAGGACTGCACGAACGCGACGTCGTCGGGCGACTTCGCGTAGGCCGCGAAGGCCTGCAGCAGTTGCAGCTGGGCATCGCTGCCACCGGCCGACTGCTCCGAAAGGGTGCGCAAGGTCGCGGTGACATGAGCGCGGACGTCGTCCTGAGCATCCGGGGCGACGTAGAGCTCGGTCAGCTGGCGCAGGGACCCGAGGTACATCCGCAGCAGACCCGAGTTGTCCTCGGTTCCGGCCAACGACTGCAGAACACCGACCATGTCGCGGGCCCGCAACTGGGCGTCGCGAGTCATGTCCCACAGAGCGCCGACGACGAGCGCCCGCGGCAGCGAGTCGAAGCCGGTCGGGGCCTCGATGATGTTGGCCTGCGAGGTCTCGTCGAGACGGATCTTGGCGTAGGCGAGGTCATCATCGTTGACCAGCAAGACGCCTGGGTGGCGGCTGCCGACGAGCGCCGGCACCTGCGTCGACGGACCGTCGACGTCGACCTCGACGCGGTTGGTGCGGACCCACGCGTTGCCTTGGCGTTCGTACGAACCAATCGCCAGGCGGTGCGCGCGCAGCGTCGGCTGCGCGTCGATCGCGGTCTGCTCGATCGTGAACGAGGTGATGGTTCCGGATTCGTCGACCTCGACCTTCGGGCTCAGGGTGTTGACGCCAGCGGTAGAGAGCCACTGCTGCGACCACTGATCGAGGTCACGGCCGGACGCGGCGGCCAGTTCGGCGAGCAGGTCGGCGAGGGTCGTGTTGCCCCACGCGTATTTCGCAAAGTAGGACCGCAGCCCCTGAACGAATTCATCGCGACCGACGAACGCGACCAACTGCTTGAGCACCGAGGCGCCCTTGGCGTAGGTGATGCCGTCGAAGTTGGATTCGACATCTTCCAGGTCGCTGATCTCGGCGACGATCGGGTGGGTCGAGGAGAGCTGGTCCTGGTCGTAGGCCCAGGTCTTCTCCAAGATCGAGAACGTCGTCCAGGCGTCGGTCCACTGTGTCGCCTCGGCTTGGCAGACCGTCGAGGCCCACTCGGCGAACGACTCGTTGAGCCACAGGTCGTTCCACCACTTCATGGTGACCAGGTCGCCGAACCACATGTGGGCCAGCTCGTGCAGGACGGTCAGCGCGCGGCGCTCGACCAAAGCGTCGGGAACCTTCGAGCGGAAGACGTAGGTCTCGGTGATGGTCACGCAGCCGGCGTTCTCCATCGCGCCCATGTTGTATTCCGGGGTGAAGATCTGGTCGTACTTCTCGAACGGGTAAGCGCAGTCGAATTCCTTTTCAAAGAAGTCGAATCCGCGTTTGGTGCAGTCGAACAGGTTGTCGGCGTCGAGGAATTCGCGCAGCGAGCGCCGGCAGTAGATCGCCAGCGGAATCTCGCCGCCGCGGGTGGCGACACTGTCGCGCACAACGTCGTACGGACCGGCGATCAGAGCGGTGATGTAGGACGACATGACCGGGGTGGGGGAGAACGCCCAGACGGCCGTAGCGCGTTGGGCGCCGGTTGGGTCTGTCCAGAGCGCGGCCGACGGGGTCGGTTCCGGGGTGGGCTGGTTCGACACGATCTGCCAGTGGGCCGGAGCGGTCACGGTGAACTGGAACGTCGCCTTCAGGTCTGGCTGGTCGTAGACCGCGAACATCCGGCGGCAGTCAGCCACCTCGAACTGCGAGTAGAGGTAGACCTCTTGGTCGACCGGGTCGACGAAGCGGTGCAGGCCCTCGCCGGTGTTCATGTAGCGGCCACTGCCGTTAACGACGACCTCGTTCTCGGCGGCGAGCGCCGGCAGCGAAATGCGGGCGCCGTCGTAGCTCGCAGCCGCGTCGACCGTCGTGCCGTTGACGACCAGCGAGGTGACGTTGCCACCCACGAAGTCAAGGAAGGTCTGGGCGCCGGGCTCGGCCGTGAAGCGGATGGTGGTGCGCGAACCGAAGGTCTCGGCGCTGGTGGTGAGGTCGAGCTCGACCTCGTAGGACTGCACGGAAACGGCAGCGGCGCGGGCGGTGGCCTCGGCGCGCGTGAGGTTCGTCGTTGACACCTGTGGGCTCCTTGTTTCGAGGGGTGACACAGCCCTCATCGTGTCATCCAGGTGCGACTGGCAGGATGGCGGTCGTGACTGAGAACACACAAGCCTCGAAAGCTCCGGTGGAGATGTGGTTCGACCCGCTGTGCCCGTGGGCGTGGATGACCTCCCGCTGGCTGATGCAGGTTGAGCAAGTGCGAGACGTCGAGATCACCTGGTCGGTGATGAGCCTCAGCGTCCTGAACGAAGGACGGGATCTGCCCGACGGTTACCGCGCGATGTTGGACCGCGGCTGGCTCCCGGTCCGCACCGTCATTGCCGCGGCGCGTGATCACGGCGACGACGTCAAGAAGAAGCTGTACGACGCGATCGGCACCCGCTTGCACCTCGGCCAGCGCGGGAAAGACGTCGCCGACATGCGTGCGGTCGTCGTCGAGTCGCTGGCGGAGGTCGGCCTTCCGCCAGAGCTGATCGAGCTCGGTGAGAACGCGCCCGGCGATGAGATCGACACGTTGCTGCGCGCTTCGCACGAACGCGGGATCAGCCTTGTCGGCGACGACGTCGGCACTCCGGTGATCAGCGTTGAGGGCGTCGCATTCTTCGGTCCCGTCGTCACCCCTGCGCCCAAGGGCGAGGCTGCCGGCAAACTCTTTGACGGCTGCGTGCTGGTCGCATCGACCCCGGGCTTCTTCGAGCTCAAGCGCAGCCGCACCGCTGAGCCCGACTTCAGCTGAAAGGCACTGGAACACATGCGAGTTCACATCGGTGGCGACCACGCCGCTTACGACATGCAGCGCGGCCTCGTGAAGTGGCTGACTGAGCAGGGCTACGAGGTCGTGGATCACGGCGCGGCCGAATATGACGACCAAGACGACTACCCGGTGTTCGTCCTGCGAGCGGCCGAGGGCGTCGCAGCCGACCCGGGCTCCCTCGGTGTGGTGCTGGGCGGATCCGGTAATGGTGAGCAGATGGCCGCCAACAAGGTGAGGGGCATCCGCGCGGCGTTGTGTTACACCACCGAGTTGGCGCAATTGGCCCGTGAACACAACGACGCTCAGATCATTTCGCTGGGCGGTAGGTTCCACACCCAAGAGCAGGCCCAAGCGATGGTGAAGGTGTTCCTGGAGACCACCTTCACCGGGGCCGAGCGCCATCAGCGGCGGCTCGACATGGTCACCGAATACGAAAAAACTGGCACGATACCGCCAGAATCGAAGTGATTGAGATTTCAATCCCGGCCACTTGGTAAAGCCTTGGTCAAGTCATTAGGTGTGAGCAGCACCACGCCGTACCGTTTGTGCTTATGGGGACCCAACAGCCGATAGCACCGGCCTGGTTTGCGAGGCCGTTGTCATGGGTGGGGGACCATCGCGTCGCGACTCGGGCAGAACGAGTGCGAGTGACCGACCGCACCGTCACCGGCGCGATTGGAGCGGCCACTATTGGTCTGGTGTTCCTCTTCCGGAGCATGCCGACCAGTTACCTGGTGTTCGCCCCGGCCGTTCTGCTGGGCGGGTTGTTGCTCAGTGGGCGCTGGTTGCTCACATCCTTCGGAATCACCACGGCTGTCTACTGTTACGTCGCGTTTGTCGAGCCAGGCAAGGTGTCCGGCCGACCGCTCACAGGCGCCGTTGCATTGATCGTCACCATGGGCGTCGTGGTGTTGCTCGACCGGGTGTGGGACCGCGCCGGTCTGCCACAACAGACCGCAAGCACCCTGCTGACAGATCTGCGTCGTCGCCATGAGGTGCAGAGCCACATGCCACCGATGCCCCCGGGCTGGACGGTCGATGCGAAGGTCGAACCGGCCTACGGCGACTCCTTCTGTGGCGACGTTGTTGTCGGCTGCCGACAAGGTGATCGGTTCAACGCCGCGGTTCTCGATGTGTCGGGGAAGGGGTCGACCGCAGGCAGCCGAGCGGTGCTCCTGGGTGGAGCGGTATCTGGTCTCGTCGGCGCCCTGGAAGCCTCAGCTGTCCTTCCCGCGGTGAACGACTACCTGGTCCGACAGGGCTGGAACGACGGTTTCGCGACCGCCACCCACCTGTCCGTCGACCTGGATTCCGGTGAGTTCAGTCTCGGCTCGGCGGGCCACCCGGCGGCTGTTCGGTATCACAGCGGCGCGGGCCGCTGGTGTGCGATGGACGTTCATCCCGGCGTGGTGCTGGGCATCCTGGAAGACCAGCACGACGATGACTACCCGCGCTATCACGGCGTCTTGGAGCGCGGCGACGCGATCCTGCTCTACAGCGACGGACTCGTTGAAGATCCGAATACCGACGTCAGTCAGGGCTTGGACCGTCTGCTCGGGATTGCTGAGCGGGAGTTCACCGGTGGAGCCGTGCAGGGTCTTGCAACTCGGATCTGTGACGAGGCGCGCTCGGGCGAAGCCGACGACCGTACGGTCCTGATCATCTATCGGGGCTAGCGGCCGGCCAGTGGGTCGGCGCCGTCCGCCCGCAGCAGCCGGATGGCGATCAGCATTTCTTGCAGATCAGCAAAGCTGCGCAGATCGCAGCCGGTTCGTTCGGCGATTCGGTCGAGGCGGTAGTAGGCCGTGTTGACGTGGACGTGTAACTGCTCGGCGGCCGTCTTGGCGTTGAGATCGTGGGCGATATAGGCCAACAGGGTGTCAACGAGGCCAGCATCGCGCTCCGCGTCCTCTTCGATGAATCGCCGCAACTCGGGCCGAATCAACCGGTGCGCGGTGTCGTCCGCCTGGATTACCAAATAGTCCAGCGTGGAAAGCGCCCAGAGGGCTCGCACCCCTGGTTCTCCGCGCAGCGACTGGCTAGCCAGGAGCGCCTCCCGGAATCCGGCGGGCGCCCCGCTCAGCTGGGGGTGGATGGTGCTGGCCCCAACCATCAACTGGATGCCTTGCCGAGCGACCAGCCGGTGGGCCCGGTTGAGGCCCTCAAGTAGTGCGGTGGCTTCCCGGGTCACCGGCAGGATGCCGACGATCTGGTCTTGGCGGATAGCAGCAACACCCTGAGCGCCTGAGCCGAGCGTCGCGCGCACGGTGGTCAGCACGGAGCGCAAGCTGTGGCCGACCCGTAGTGGGGCAGCCGACTCGGCCACCACCACCATCACCGGAACATCTGGGGTGAGACCGGTTGCCTTGGCCAAGGCCGCCCGCGGGCCGGGGCTGGGTGTGTGGCCGACCAGGAGGTCCTCGATCAGGTCCCGGCGGATCCGGTCGTCCTCGGCCAGTTCGGACTGCTGCGCGGCCACGAACGCGGTGGCAGCCACCGAACTGCCAACCTCGATCACCCGCATCACATGAGCGGCCGCGTCGATGGCCAGCGCCCGGGCCGTCGGGGACTCGCCAGCAGCGGCGACGATCCCTTCCCACAACGTGACCTGACCGATGCGGAAACCAGCCAGGAAATCCGCAACCGTCAGTCCGGCGCGTAGCCGGCGCAGCGCCTGCTGCCCGGTCACCGGGAAGTCGGCTGGTTCGGCGGCTCGCTCTTCGCGCAGGGTGCGCAAGACGGCCTCGAACACCGCCTGGGTGTGAACCGTTGCGTTGGCTCGCAACTGTGGGTCGGGACTGGCGGCGTAGGCCGGAACCTGCTCGAAGTAGCGCTCTACCGAGGTCGCCACAATCTCGGGCAACCGCTCCTCAACGTGATCGACGATCCGTTGCAGCGGGGTCGCTTCTGCCGCTGGGCGGGCGGTCCGGGCGGTCCTCGCGGTCATGGCTGGCAGCGTACGCCGCTTGTGGTTCGACCACAGTCGACTCCAGGTGGTTCTGTGTCTGACCCATCGTGCCCGGTCGGCTGAACAACGGCAGGCTAGGGCGATGAACCTCGCAACCAACCTCGTCAACGCTGCCGAGCGTTATGGCGACCGCCCGGCCGTACGACTCGACGACACCGTGCTGACGTATGCCGAACTGCTCGCGCAAGCTCAAGCAGTGGGCCATTGGTTGGTCGAGGCTGGGCTGCGTCCCGGCGACCGGGTGGGGCTCTTGTTGCCCAACGTCCCGGCGTACGCGGTGCATTTCTACGGCGTCGAACTTGCTGGCGGCACCGTGGTGCCGATGAACCCGCTGCTCAAGGCTGCCGAGATCGAGTTCTACTTGCGAGACTCCGGCGCCACCTTCCTGTTCACCGTTGCCGCGACGGCTGCTGACGCGGCCGCCGCCTGCGCGGTCACCGGAACCCGCGACGTCGTGGTGGTGGCCGAAGGCACCGACCTGCCGCCCGGAGCGCAGGACGTCGTGCCCCGCGACGACCAGGACACCGCGGTGATCCTCTACACCTCGGGAACCACCGGTAAGCCCAAGGGCGCGGAACTGACCCACGACAACATCGCCCGCAACGCCTCGGTGACCGCCCGTACGTTGACCGAGATCGGCCCCGCTGATGTGGTGATGGGGTGTCTGCCGCTCTTCCACGTCTTCGGCCTCACCTGTGGCTTGAATGCGGGGGTCGCGGTGGGTGCCTGCCTCACGCTGATTTCCCGGTTCGACGGCGCTCGCGCGTTGGAAGTGATCCGTCGCGATGAGGTGACGGTGTTCATCGGGGTGCCGACGATGTATTCGGCCCTGCTGCAAGCCAACGACGGGCAGCCCTTGAAAACGCTGCGCACCTGCATCTCTGGGGGAGCGCCCCTACCGGTGGAGGTGTTGCGATCGTTCGAGGAGACGTTCCAGGCGAAGATCCTGGAGGGCTACGGACTGTCCGAGAGTTCGCCGGTTGCCTGCTTCAACCATCCGCAGCTGGAGCGCAAAGCCGGCACGATCGGGGTGCCGGTCGAGGACGTGTCATTGCGCCTGGTCGCGGACGACGTCGACGGCAAGGTGGTCGACTCAGCGCCCGGCGAGGTCGGCGAGATTCTCATCAAGGGGCCGAACGTGATGAAGGGCTATTGGGGGCTGCCCGAGGCGACCGCAGAGACCATCGTCGACGGCTGGCTGCGCACCGGTGACCTCGCCACCCGGGACGATGACGGCTATTACACGATCGTCGATCGCAAGAAGAGCCTGATCATCCGGGGTGGCTACAACGTCTACCCGCGGGAGATCGAAGAGGTGATCTACGAACACCCGGCGGTCATCGAGGTGGCGGTGGTCGGCATTCCACACCCCACGTTGGGTGAAGAGGTGGCCGCTGCGGTGTCGCTCAAGGCAGGTGCATCGGCCAGCCCCGAGGAGATTCGCGCCTTCGTCAAGGAGCGCGTCGCCGCGTACAAATACCCGCGCGAGGTGTGGATCCTGGACTCCCTGCCCAAGGGCCCGACCGGCAAGATTTTGCGTCGCGAGGTGCAGCAACCGGGGGCCTGACCCAGCCGGCTAGACCGGGCCAGACAAACCGGCAGCCCAACCACGAATCGTGGACGGACCGCCGGTTTGTATCGGTCGGGGTAACAACTCAGGCGGGCGGCGGCAGGACCAGCGCGAAACCGTGCTTGGACCAGGCGGGGTCCTTGCTGACATGCATGGTCTTGACCTGGGTGTATTCGTTCAATGCATCCGGTCCTAGCTCGCGACCGATGCCGCTCTGCTTGTAGCCGCCGAACGGACTGAACGGGAATCCGGCATGCCAGTCGTTGACCCAAACGGTGCCGGCCTCGAGCTGCCGAGCCACCTCCTGCGCGCGCTCAGGTGAACCGAAAACGCCTGCGGCTAATCCGTATTCGCTGTCGTTCGCGATGGCGATGGCTTCCTCGTCGGTGGCGTACGGAATGACCACCAGCACCGGTCCGAATACCTCCTCGCGGGCGATCCGCATGCTGTTGGTGACACCGGTGAAGATCGTCGGCGCCGCCCAAGCTCCGTCGCGGAACATCGGCGTATCGGGCAGTGCGCCCTGGTAGGCGATGGTGGCTCCTTCCTCGACGCCGATCTTGAGGTAGGACTCAACCCGCTTCTTCTGGTCCAGCGATGCCACGGGGCCCATATCTGTCGCCGGGTCACTCGGATCGCCGATCCGTACGTCCTTCACACGGCGGATCAACCGGTCGACGATGTCGTCGTGTCGGCCAGCCGGCACCAGCAGTCGGGTGCCGGACTCGCAGACCTGGCCCGAATACATCAGGAAGGCGTAGATCGCGGCGTCGATCGCCAGGTCGAGATCAGCATCGTCCAGGATGATGTTGGGGCCCTTTCCGCCCAGCTCGAGGGTGACTCGCTTGAGGTTGTCGGCCGCTGCGGTCTGCACCAGCTTGCCCACCTCGGTCGATCCGGTGAAGCCGATCTTGCGGACGTCCGGATGGCGGGCCAAATGCGACCCGACCGTCTCGCCCGGCCCGGTGATGACATTCAGGACCCCTGGCGGGAGGCCGGCTTCCTGCGCCGACTTCGCCAGCTCCAGCAAGGTGAGCGGGGTGTTCTCGTCACACTTGAGGACGAACGGGTTGCCTGCAGCTAGCGCCGGACCGATCTTCCAACCGGCCAACACCAAGGGGAAGTTGAACGGCACGATCCCGGCACAAACCCCCATGGGCTCGCGGCGAATCATCGACTTCGCATCGTCACTCTCCGGTGCCATCGGGTTGACGGTCTCCACCTCAAACCCGCGAGCGAGGTTGGCGAAGACCCGCAGGTTGGCGATGCCCAAACCGATATGGAAGGCACCAGCGGTCCGGACGGTCACCCCGTTCTCGCCGGTCGCCAGGGTCGCCAGGTGGTCGGCCTTCGCCGCCATGCTGTCGGCGATTCGGTCGAGGACATCGGCGCGCTGCTCGCCGGTCATCCGGCGCCAGGTGCCGTCCTGGTGGGCGGCCTTGGCAGCGGCCACGGCCGCGTCGGCATGGCTGACGTCACCGAAGGCGACCGTCGCAGTCACCTCGCCCGTGGCCGGGGCACGTACGGCGTAACTGTCCTGGGTGTCGACCCATTCGCCGCCGATGTACATCTGGTAGTCACTCATCTGGTTCACCTGTTCTGCAGGAGATCGGCGGCCTTCTCGCCGATCATGATGGTCGGAGCATTGGTGTTTCCGCGGACCACGGTGGGCATCACCGAGGCGTCGGCGACGCGGAGGGCGTCGATGCCCAGAACCCGCAACTGCTCGTCGACGACGTGGCCGATGCTGCAGGTGGATGTCGGGTGGTAGAGCGTCTGGCCGGCGCGGCGGGCAAACTCGAGCAGTTCCTCGTCGGTGGAGCCGGCGGGCACCACGTAGTCGCCGGTGATGACCTCCTTCATCGCCGGTCGGGCGGCGATGTCGAGGGCGATGCGCAGGCCAGCCACGATGCTGTCGCGGTCCTCCTGACTGCCGAGGTAGTTGTGCTGGATCCGCGGGGCGACCAGCGGGTTGGCCGACCGCAAGGTGAGCGTTCCGGAGCTGGTCGGCTTCAACACACATGGCCCGGCGCCGAAGCCTTGGACCACCTGCGCGCCCAAGCCTTCCTGCATGAACAGGCAAGGCGTGGAGTGGAACTGGACATCGGGTCCGGACAAGCCCTCGCGGGTCTCGAAGAAGCCACCGGCCTCGCCGACGTTGGAGGTCAACGGACCCTTGCCCGAGGTCTGCAGCAACTCGACATTCTCGGCGCTCGCGGCCGTCATCAAGGTCTCGCGGTCGGTCAGGTAGTTGAGGATCACCATGTAGTGGTCCTGGAGCCGTTCGCCGACTGGCAGATCGGCCACCACCGGGATGCCGAAGGCAGTGAGTTGCTCCGCCGGTCCGATCCCGGATAGCAGCAGCAGGTGGGGCGAGCCGTACGCGCCGGCAGAAAGGATGACCTCGCGCTCGGCCTTGATCTGCTTCAGTTCGCCGCCCTGGCTGATCTCCACGCCGACCGCGCGGGTCCCTTCCAGCAACACCCTGTTGGTGTGGGCGTTGGTCAACACGGTGAGGTTTGGTCGGTCCATCACCGGGTGCAGGTAGGCGACTGCGGTGCTGCAGCGCATGCCGCCGCGCTGGGTGACCTGGAAGCGGCCGACGCCCAGTTGGTCGGCGCCGTTGAAGTCCTGGTTGTGGGTGAAACCAGCGTCGATCGCGGCTTCGACCCAGGCGTCGCACAACGGGTTCATCGACCGGCTCTCGGAAACGGTGAGCGGACCGTCGGTCCCGTGGAAGTCGTCGTGGTGCAGCTCATTGGCTTCGGCGCGCTTGAAGTAGGGGAGCACCTCGTCGTAGGACCACCCGGTGGCGCCGTCGGTTGCCCACTGGTCGTAGTCGGCTCGGTTGCCCCGGATGTAGATCATCGCGTTCATCGAGCTGCAGCCGCCGAGCATCTTGCCGCGCGGAAGGTAGGCGCGGCGCCCGTTCAACTCCGGTTCAGGCTCGGTGTCCAGGTCCCAAATCCCACTCGCTCTTGAACAACGAACCGAAGGCCGCCGGGATGTGAATTTCGTCGGCGGTATCGGCGGCGCCGGCTTCGATGAGGGCGACTCGTACGTTCGGGTCCTCGGTGAGGCGGGCCGCGAGCACGCAGCCTGCTGAGCCGGCGCCGACGACCACATAGTCGTACGGCTGAGTCTCGGGCGCGGTTGCCGGGTCGTCTGTTGTCATGTGCTGCCTCGCAAACGTGAATTGATCCGATGTGATCGTGGTCACACGAGTCTGCGCGGGGTGGGCTCGACAGGGCCCCGGGTTGGGTCACAGAGTTCAGCGGATGGTGTTGTGGGCCGACCACAACGGAGCGCACGGCTCAGGGCGGTTGGGGGATCTGCGGGAGTGATGCGGCGATCAATGCGGAGCCCGCCGGCGAGGTCGCCTGCCGACGGGTCGAAGGGCAAGGCAAATCAGCCCAGGACGGTGGTCGGGGTAGCCGGATTCGAACCGGCGGCCTTCCGCTCCCAAAGCGGACGCGCTACCAAGCTGCGCCATACCCCGTGATGTGACCGGTTTGGGAAGCGGTCCGTCGAGTAGGTAGGCTAACCCCTCGGTGAGCAACGCCACAGCCCGGGTCCGCGGATGCGCGGGGCGGAACTGAGCCGGAGTTCAACAATGCGGGCGTAGCTCAATGGTAGAGCCTCAGTCTTCCAAACTGATTACGCGAGTTCGATTCTCGTCGCCCGCTCTGCACGAAGTCCCTGATCCACAACCTTTGGAGTGCCTGAACGTGAAGAGCGCTGTCGAGACCCTCAACCCCACCCGCGTGAAGCTGACCGTCGAGGTGCCGTACGAGGAGCTCAAGCCGAGCATGGATGCGGCCTACGCCTCCATCGGCAACTCGGTGCAGATCCCCGGCTTCCGCAAGGGCAAGGTCCCCGCGCGCATCATCGAGCAGCGGTTCGGCCGCGGCGCGGTGCTGCAGGAGGCCATCAACGAGGCGCTGCCGGAGTTCTACGGCAAGGCCGTCGACGAGAACGATCTGCGTCCGCTGAGCCAGCCCGAGGTCGACGTGACCAGCATCCCGGCCACCGACGACGAGCCCCTGGTGTTCACCGCCGAGGTCGACGTTCGCCCGGCCTTCGATCTGCCCGACTTCTCGACCCTCAAGGTCGAGGTCGACCCGCTGGCCGTCTCCGACGCCGACGTCGACGCTGAGGTGGAGAAGCTGCGTGAGCGCTTCGGCACCCTCAAGCCGGTCGAGCGCGCCGCCAAGTCCGGCGACTTCGTCACGATCGACCTCAAGGCCGGAATCGGCGACGAGGAGATCGACGCCGTCGAGGGCATCTCGTACGAAATTGGTTCGGGCAACATGCTCCCCGGCATGGACGAGGCCCTTGAGGGTCTGCCCGTCGGTGAGTCCAAGACCTTCTCCGCGCCGCTGGCCGGTGGCGACCACGAGGGCGAAGACGCCGACTGCGTCGTCACCCTGCAGGGTGTCAAGGAGCGCGAGCTGCCCGAGGTCGACGACGACTTCGCCCAGCTGGCCTCCGAGCACGACACGGTCGAGGAGCTGCGCGCAGACCTGACCAAGCAGGCCGAGAACGCCAAGCGCTTCGAGCAGGGTGTGCAGGCTCGCGACAAGGTCCTCGAGCAGTTGCTCGAGACCGTCGAGATCCCGCTGCCGGAGAACATCATCGAGGCCGAGATCACCAGCCACCTTGAGGGCGAAGACCGCCTCGAGGACGACGAGCACCGCGCCGAGGTCGACGAGTCGACCCGCAAGGGCCTGAAGACCCAGCTGCTGCTGGACCGCATCGTCGAGGACGACGAGGTTCAGGTCTCGCAGGAGGAACTGATCGAATACCTGATCATGTCCGCCCAGCAGTACGGCATGGACCCCAACCAGTTCGCGCAGGCGCTGGACCAGCAGGGCCAGGTTCCTCAGGTGCTGGGTGAGGTTGCCCGTCGCAAGGCGCTGGCCTCCATCCTGGAGAAGGCCCAGGTCGTCGACACTGACGGCAACGCGGTCGACCTGAACGCGCTGAACACCGATGAGGACGCGGTCGAGGACGACGATGACGCCGACGCCGACGCTGTCGAAAACGTCGAGGTCGACGACGCCGACAAGACCGACGCCTGACCGAATAGTTCACCCGACGCGCACAGGGCGCGGGCACCCGACAGGGGGCCCGCGCCCTGCCGTGTTTGTGGTGCGCGACGCCGGCGTAGTGGTGGGGGCCGAGCCCGATTGCGCTGTGGGCGAACAACGCCCTGATCCGGGACGAAACCCGAGGTGGCGGACGTTAGGGTCCAGTGGAAGCACGGACAGGCGATCGATCCTGATGGACGGTCGGCCAGTCGTCGACAAGAAAGATGGAGTGAGATGACGGAGCGCACGAACGCGCCGGTCGCGATGGCCACCCAACCGGTGGGCGGCCTCGACGACCAGATCTATAACCGACTGCTCAAGGAACGCATCATCTTCCTCGGCTCTGACGTCCGCGACGACAACGCGAACGCCATCTGTGCGCAGCTGCTGCTGCTGGCCGCGGAAGATCCCGACAAGGACATCTGGCTCTACATCAACAGCCCGGGTGGATCGGTGACCGCCGGCATGGCGATCTACGACACGATGAACTGGGTTGCCCCCGACGTCGCCACTGTGGCGATGGGGCTCGCGGCCTCGATGGGCCAGTTCCTGCTCTCCGCAGGTGCGAAGGGCAAGCGCTACGCCACCCCCCACGCGCGGATCATGATGCACCAGCCCTCCGGCGGCATCGGCGGAACGGCGTCCGACATCAAGACGCAGGCAGAGCTGCTGCTGGGGATGAAGAAGGAGCTCGCCGGTCTGATCGCCGAGCACACCGGTCAGACCCCCGAGCAGATCGAACTGGACTCCGACCGCGACCGGTGGTTCTCCGCCGTTCAGGCCAAGGAATACGGCTTCGTGGACCACGTCTTCGAGCGCTCGGTTGACGCACCGGGAGAGGTGCAGGCATGACCACCGCGTTCAACCCGCTGGGAGCCCAGATGAACACCAGTCAGCAGGGCGGCCTCTATGTGCCGCCGAGCAACCGCTACATCCTGCCGCAGTTTGAGGAACGCACCTCATACGGCATGAAGCGGTCCGACCCCTACAACAAGTTGTTCGAGGACCGCATCATCTTCCTGGGTGTCCAGGTCGACGATGCCTCGGCCGACGACATCATCGCCCAGCTGATCGTGTTGGAGTCGCAAGACCCCGACCGCGACATCCTGATGTACATCAACAGTCCCGGTGGCTCCTTCACCGCGCTGACCGCGATTTACGACACGATGCAATACATCCAGCCCGACGTGCAGACCTTCGTCGTCGGTCAGGCTGCATCGGCCGCGGCGGTGCTGTTGGGCGCTGGTGCGCCGGGCAAGCGTTTTGCTCTGCCGAACGCGCGCATCTTGATCCACCAGCCGTCGATGGAGGGCTCGGGCGGAACCGCCTCCGACCTCGAGATCACCGCAAACGAGATCTTCCGGATGCGTGACTGGCTGGAAGACACCTTGGCCCACCACACCGGCCGGACCAAGGAACAGGTGGAGAAGGACATCGAGCGCGACAAGATTCTGACCACCGCCGAGGCCAAGGAATATGGCCTCATCGACGAGGTGCTTGCCTCGCGCAAGGCCAGCTTGCAGCCGTGAGTCTGACGCTGCGGTGATGGCTGAACGAGCCCCTGGAACCTCCCGGTTCCGGGGGCTCGTTGCCTGCGGCGACGCCCTGCGTACGACACGGCATTGCGCCCTGAGCGGACAAGCGTGACGAATCGGCCGACACCGGGATTCAATAAGAGGGGATGACGGTGCCGCGGGGTAGCCTCGCCCGAAGGTTCGACGGCGAAGTGCCATCGGATCACCGCATCGAAGTAGCAGCCAGAGAGGTTCGTTCGTGGCACGCATGACAGAGAGCAGCGATCTGCTGAAGTGCTCGTTCTGTGGCAAGAGCCAGAAGCAGGTCAAGAAGCTGATCGCCGGTCCTGGCGTTTACATCTGCGACGAGTGCATCGATCTGTGCAACGAGATCATCGAGGAGGAGCTCGCTGAGACCAGTGAGCTGGGGCTGGAAAAGCTGCCCAAGCCGCGCGAGATCTTCGAGTTCCTCGACCAATACGTCATCGGTCAGGGCGACGCCAAGCGCTCGCTCGCCGTTGCGGTCTACAACCACTACAAGCGCATCCAGGCCGCCGAGCAGGCGCCGAAGCGTGATGCCGAGTCGGTGGAGATCGCCAAGTCCAACATCCTGATGATCGGCCCGACCGGTTGCGGGAAGACCTATCTCGCGCAGACCCTCGCGCGGATGCTCAACGTGCCGTTCGCGATCGCGGATGCCACCGCGCTGACCGAGGCCGGCTATGTCGGTGAAGACGTCGAGAACATCCTGCTCAAGCTGATCCAGGCCGCCGACTTCGATGTGAAGAAGGCCGAGACCGGCATCATCTACATCGACGAGATCGACAAGGTCGCCCGCAAGAGCGAGAACCCCTCGATCACGCGTGATGTGTCGGGCGAAGGCGTCCAGCAAGCTCTGCTGAAGATTCTGGAAGGCACCAGCGCGTCGGTGCCGCCGCAGGGTGGTCGCAAGCATCCCCACCAGGAATTCATCCAGATCGACACCACGAACATTCTGTTCATCGTTGGTGGCGCCTTTGCTGGACTGGAGAAGATCATCGAGTCCCGCGCCGGCCGCCAGGGTCTGGGCTTCGGCTCTGAACTGCGCAAGTCCAGCGGTCCGATGGCCAGCTTTGCCGACGTGTTGCCGGAAGACCTGATGAAGTTCGGTCTGATTCCGGAGTTCATCGGTCGACTGCCGGTGATCACCACCGTCGAACCGATCGACCGTGACGCCCTGGTCTCGATCCTCACCGAGCCGCGCAACGCGCTGGTGAAGCAATACCAGAAGATGTTCGAGATCGACGGTGTCGAACTGGAGTTCACCCCGGACGCGATCGAGGCGATGGCCGAGCAGGCAACCCTGCGCGGAACCGGTGCCCGCGGCCTGCGCGCGATCATGGAAGAGGTGCTGCTGCCGGTGATGTTCGATGTTCCGAGCGACGACGACATCGCTCGTGTCGTGGTCACTCGCGAGGTCGTGCTCGACAACGTGCTGCCGACCGTCGTACGCCGGGAGGGCCGCAAGCGCCCCTCCCGCAAGGAATCTGCCTGACCCCCTACATCCGTAGTAAAGGAAAGTGGTCGCAATAGCGACCACTTTTTCCTTTACTCGGAACCGCGAACGGACTCGGCGAACGCGACCGTCACCACGGCCAGCACCCCTAGGGCCAGCGGCACGATCCACCAACTGCCGATAACGCCGACCGAGCGAGCGGCTAACAACATCGCCCCGCCGACCGCGCAGCCCACGGCGACCGTCGCCGTACGACGCACCCAGCGCAGCACCAACTCGCGCGCTACGGGCGCGGTGTCGGGGCCAGAGGCGACCAGCGTGACCGCGCTGTGGACGACCAGCAGGCAGGTCGCCGCCGGCAGGCTCCACCAACTGAGGCCATCGGTCGAGAGCCACCAGTCCACTCCGAGCACCGTGAAAAGCAGCGACTCCGTGGCGCCGTCGGTGCGGATGCCCACGGCCAGCGCGCAGAGCAGCAGCAGAATCAACAGGAATGTCGACGGGTGACCGGCGGCCATGGCGCAGAGGTGGAAGGCGACGGCGGCCACGAGCATCGCGGCCAGCGCACGCACCCTTGCCGGATCCATCCGTACGAGTCGGTCGAGGCGGGGGATCATCGCGCCCGCACTCTCGCCGGGGGCCGTCGGCTGAGCACCTGCAGGGCGGCATCGAGACTGCCCGGGCCACGCCATGGGGTGATCGGCACGCCGTGCAGGGCCAGGCCGTCGATCTCGGCCTGTCGCTCGAGGGTTCGGACTCGCAGCGCCAGCTGATCCCAAATGTCATCGTCAGGTCTGGTGAGATCCGTTGGGAGACAGTCGATCACGATCACCTGCAGGCCGCGGCGCGCGAGGTCGGCCGCGATCGCCGCACCCAGCGCAGTGAGCAGTGAGGAGACCAGGAAGACGGTCGCGCCGGGGGAGACCCGCAGGCGTACGAGCTCCGGTCGGGAGTCGGTGAACCGGCCGACCCGCACCCGGCTGAGGGTGTCGAGCACCCGATGCTGTTGCCGGCTGCCCAGCGAAACGGGAACGTGCCGAACGGCGCCTGTTCCGATCACGTCGAGCCCAACCCGATCGCCGCGCCCGAGGAAGTAGGCCGACAGGGAGGCGCAGGCGCGCAGTCCCAGATCGAGTGAGCTGTCGGTGTCGCCGAGGCCGCCGATGTCGATCGAGCCGTCGAGCACCAACACCACCTCGGCGTCCTGCTCGGCATAACTGGTTCGGACGTGCAGTTCGCCGGTGCGGGTGGTCACCGGCCAGTGGATGGTGCGCAGTTTGTCACCCGGGCGAAAGGGTCGGATGTCGGCGAACTCGGCGCCGTCGCCGAAGCGCGCGCTGCGGTTCGGCCCGACCAGGCCCAGCGGGTGCGGGATGGGCGCCCGCCCGGTGAAGGGCTCCTTGCGCGGCAGTCCGCGCAGGTCGGACCCCGGCAGATGCGCCGGGCCCCACACGTACGCCGCCCAGGGCGAGGTTGCGACGGCCTCGGCGGAGCCGACTTCGGCCGGACCCCATCGGCGCAGCGCGAAGGTCAGATCGATGGTGTCGTCGCCGCTGGAGGGCAGGGAGGTTGCGGTGCGTCGGTCGGAGTCCCACACCACGCCGGGTGTGTCCTCGACGACGACGTGCCACTGTTCGGCTCCAGCGGCGTCGCTCAGGTCGGCGGACCAGCGGACGGACTCCTGCTCGGCCGGCGTGCGGTTGGCGATCTGGGTCATCGCCGACGGCTTGCCGCTGGGCCGCTGCGCGTAGGACCAGGTGGCGACGACGATCAGCGGCATGGCGAGCACCAATAGATCGGCCCGCCCGGTCAAGACCGCCAAAGCGGCGAAACCGATCGCGGCGAGGGTGCCGGCCAGAAACGTGGGGCCGGGAACCCAGGATCCGCGGACCTCAGTGCTCATGGACGGCCTGCGGCGCCGGCACGGAGTCGAGCAGGGTTCGTACGACGCTCGCCCCGGCGATGTTCGCCATCCACAACTCCGGCTTGACGGTGACGCGGTGGCCGAGAACCGCCACGGCGATCCGCTTGACGTCCTCGGGGGTGACATAGTCCCGGCCGCGGACTACCGCCACCGCGCGGGCGACGAGCATTAGCGCCAGCGACCCACGCGGTGACGCACCGAGCATGAGCTGTGGGTGGTTGCGGGTGGCAGCGGTCAGATCGACGCAGTATTTCTGGACGGTTGGTTCGACCTCGACGTCTTCCACGACTTGCTGCATCTGCCGCAGCCCGGCGGCATCGGTCAGCGGGGCGAGTTCGGTCGATTCCTGGCGGCGGGCCACGCGGCGCTGCAACACGTCGACTTCCTCGGCCGGCGTCGGGTAGCCGAACGACACGCGCGCCAAGAATCGGTCGAGTTGGGCCTCGGGCAGCGGGTAGGTGCCTTCGTATTCGACCGGGTTGGCGGTGGCGATGACGTGGAAGGGCTGGGGGAGGGCGAAGGTGTGACCTTCGATCGTCACCTGTTGCTCTTGCATGGCTTCCAACAGGGCGGCCTGGGTCTTGGGCGGGGTGCGGTTGATTTCGTCGGCGAGCAACAAGCCGGTGAACACCGGACCGGGCCGGAAGGAGAACTCGCTGGCCGCTTGGTCGTAGATGTAGGCGCCGGTGAGGTCGGCGGGCAACAGGTCCGGGGTGAACTGGGCGCGCTTGAATTCAAGCCCCAACGACTGCGCCAACGACCGGGCGGCGAGGGTCTTGCCCAGCCCCGGATTGTCCTCGAGCAAGACATGGCCGCCGGCGAGGATTGCGGCCAGGACGATCTCCAAGGATGCCCGCTTGCCCACCACAATCTGTTCCACCTGATCCAACACACTGGTGGCGAGCTCGGTAGTGCTTCTGATGTCGGTCACAGGTTCTCGATTCGTCGGATCAAGTCGTCGAGTCGGTGTTCGTCGACGGGGGGTGGCGTTGTCGGGCAGAGGTATTCGGCCAAAACAGGGTCGAGATGGTGGGCCAGTGTCTCGCGGTCTTCCGGGTCTAACGGCCGAGCGAGCCGCTGGCTTGCGCGGTGGGCAGCCACGGCGCGCAGGCTGCGTTGCAAGCCCATCGGCGATGTTCGGTGGGTGTCAGCTCGGGTCTCCTTGGCCGCGGTGTCCTGCAGGGTTCGGCGCAGGTAGGACAGCCGGGCGTCCTGAGTCAGCGCGGCGCGGGTGCGGGTCGTCGGCGCGGTGGGCATCGAGACCGCCCACGCCGGCCCCGTGAGGTGGGTCAGTCCGATGCCTGCAGCGATGAGCAGCGCGAGAGCGATGTCGACCGCCAGCCGGGAGTGATAGCCGACCAACCCGGCGATCCACCACGTCGCGACCGCAATGACGATCGCTGCGACGGCTCTCTTCCACCAGACGCGAAGGAGATCAGCCATGGACCACCGCCGAGTCTGCGAGCGTACGGCGGATGACGGTCAGCGCTTCGCGCGCCGCATCGCGGTCGTCCTCGGTGAGTGCGTGGGAGGAGAACCTGGCCTCGCGGTAGAGCGCGGCCAGTCGGCGTACGGCGGCTTGGTCGACCGTGAGGTCGTCCAGCAGACGCAGGGTCAGCTCCGCCGACGTCTCGCTCTCGCGCGGTTCGACCCCGGCCTCACGCGCGGCCTGCTGCAATCCGACCCAGCAGCGGATGATCGCGTTGTCCGGGCTGCCGAGGGACAGGTCGGCCAATGCGTGGTCGACCGAGTCGGCGACGATCTCCGCCAGCGGCGCGGCGAGTGGGATGGCCGGTGTGTGCAGGCGGCGTCGCCGGTTGCGCAGGGCCCGGACGATCGCAATCGCGAGCCAGCAGATGGCGACGATCACGATGGTGCCGGCCACGGCGGCGAACAGCTTGCTCAGGCCGGGCCCGTAGCTGCTCATGTCAGGCAGCGGATTGGTCTTGCTGGCACCCGAGGGCGGCGTGAACTGAGCCTTCGGTGTCGGCGAGCGGTAGCTCGGCGGCGTCACGTCGGTATAGGTGACCAGCGCGGGACGGTCTAGCGCAACAGCGAGGACACAGATGAACCCGGCTGCTGCGGCCACCGCGATGACGTTCCCCCTGCGCACCGGCTGACTTTAACCCCGGGAGAGGGGTTCGAGCCGCGGGGCGAGGTTCCTACCTGGTTTCGACCCGGTCTCGGTTTGCGCCTCGACCGGGTCGATCCACTGTTTGCGTCAGTTCTTCGGCGGCGGCGGGATCAGTTGCGCATCCCGCACCACGAAGGTCTCCTCGTTGGCGTAGGCGAGGTCGAGGATCTTGCCGGCCGCGCGCAGGTCGTTCTCGCCCGCGCGAACGCCGTCGAGGGTCTCGGTCGGACCGGCGAAGGTGATCGTTTCGACCTCGGCGCGCATGCCCATCTTCGCGTCGGACTTCGCCTTGCGCACCCCGGCCAGCGCCGCACCGACCGCGGGCAGAACGCTCGCGTCGCCCGCAGCATCGGTCAGCTCGGCAACGGTCGGCCAGGCGGCGCGGTGGACCGAACCCTCCTGGAACCAGGACCAGACTTCCTCGGCGGAGTAGCAGAGCACCGGCGCGAACAACCGCAGCTGTACGTCGAGGGCCAGGCGCAGCGCGGCCCGGGCAGACGGGGCGGCGGGGTTGACCGAACCGTCGACCGAGCGGTCGCGACCGCCGTACGCCCGGTCCTTCACCAGTTCGATGTAGTCGTCGCAGAAGGTCCAGAAGAAGGTCTCGGTGACGTCGAGGGCGCGGGCGTAGTCCCAAGCTTCGTACGCCGCGGTGGCCTGCTCCACGACCTTAGCCAGACCGGCGATCATCGACCGGTCCAGCGGGTCGGTGATCGCGTCGACGCCGCCGACGGTCTCATCCTCCGCGCCCATCGTGAGCGCGAATTTGCTGGCGTTGAGCAGCTTCATGGCAAGTCGGCGGCCGATCTTGACCTGCTGCGGGTCATCGACGGTGTCGGTTCCCGGCCGGGCGATCGCGGCCCAATAACGCACTGCGTCAGTGCCATTCGCTTCGAGCATGCCGATCGGGGTGGTTGCGTTCCCCTTGGACTTGCTCATCTTCTTGCGGTCCGGGTCGAGGATCCAGCCGTTGATGGAGGCGTCGGTCCAGGGGATGCTGCCGTGCTCGTGGTGAGAGCGCACCACGGTGGCGAACAGCCACGTACGGATGATGTCATGGCCCTGCGGCCGCATGTCCATCGGGAAGATCTTGGCGAACAGCTCGGCGTCGTTTTTGCCCAGCGGGTCGCTGCCGACCGGCCACCCGGTGGCGATCTGCGGCGACAGCGATGAGGTCGCCCAGGTGTCCATGATGTCGGTGTCGCCGGTGAAGCCGCCCGGCTGATCGCGCTGGGACTCGTCGTAGCCGTCGGGGACATCGCTGGCCGGGTCGATCGGCAGACGCGACTCGTCGGGCAGGAGGTGCTGGTCATGCTGCACCTCGCCGGCCGCATCGATGCGATACCAAACCGGGAACTGCACGCCGAAGAAGCGCTGCCGGCTGACCAGCCAGTCGCCGTTCAGCCCGCCGACCCAGTTTTCATAGCGGTGTTTCATGAAGTCGGGGTGGAAGTCGATCTCGCTGCCCCGGGCGACGAGCGCGTCGCGCAGCGCCTGGTCGCGGCCACCGTTGCGGATGTACCACTGCCGGCTGGTGACGATCTCCAGCGGCTTGTCGCCCTTCTCGAAGAAGTTCGCCTTGCGCTGGGTCTTGACCGGCTCGCCGACCAGGTCGCCGGACTCGCGCAGCGCGGCCACGACGGCTTCGCGCGCGGTGTGGACGGTCTTGGTGGCGAGCTGTTCGACATAGAGCGCCTCGCCCGGACCGCCGGCGATCCACTCGGGGAGCTCCCCGGTCAACCGGCCGTTGCGGGTGATGATCGAACGGATCGGCAACTGCAACTCACGCCACCACTGCACGTCGGTCAGGTCACCGAAGGTGCAGCACATCGCGATGCCCGCACCCTTGTCGGGCTCAGCCGCGGCGTGGGCCACGACCGGGATCTCGACGCCGAACAACGGCGAGGTGACGGTCGAACCGAACAGCGACTGGAAGCGCTCGTCGTCGGGGTGGGCGATCAGCGCCACGACCGCCGGGAGCAGCTCGGGCCGGGTGGTCTCGATCTCGACGGTGGAGCCGTCGGGCTTGTGGAAGCTGATCTTGTGGAAGGCGCCGGGGTAGTCGCGCGCCTCCAGTTCGGCCTGGGCCACAGCGGTCTGGAACGTGACATCCCACAGGCCGGGCGCCTCGGCCTGGTAGGCCTCGTCGCGCTGCAGGTTGTGCAGGAAGGCCTGCTGCGCCACGGCGCGGGAACGGTCGTCGATGGTGCGGTATTGCACGTTCCAGTCGATCGACAGACCCAGGCGGCGGAAGGTCTCCTCGAACGACACCTCGTCGATCGCGGTGAGCTTCTCGCAGAGTTCGATGAAGTTCGCCCGACCGACCGGCTTCTGGTCGGCCGCCTTGACCGACTTGCCATCGGCGCCCTCGAAGGGCGGCACGAACGAGGGGTCGTACGGGAGGGTCGCGTCCCCGCGTACGCCGTAGTAGTTCTGCACGCGCCGCTCGGTCGGCAGACCGTTGTCGTCCCAGCCGATCGGGTAGAAGACCTCTTTGCCGAGCATCCGGTGGTAGCGCGCCAGGCAATCGGCCTGGGTGTAGCCGAAGACGTGGCCGACGTGCAGCGAACCGCTGGCGGTCGGCGGGGGAGTGTCGACCGCGAAGATCTGTTCACGGGGGAGGTCCATCGCGCGGGCGCGGTCGAAGGCGTAGGTGTCCTGCTCGCGCCATACCTGGCCCCACTTGTCCTCGAGGCCGTCGACGGTGGGCTTGTCCGGAATGGAACCCAGGGCGCGGGGAGAGGCAGCGGCGAAAGTCATGGGTCATATGTTCCCATCCCGGACGGGGTGCAATCACCCGGGTTTGTGGGGGTGCCCGGTTAGCATGTCGGCATGACTGCGATCACCGTTCAGCGCTTCGTCGACACTTACGCCCCCGACGCCGATGTGACCAAGCCCGGCGAGGCGTTCTTGTCGTACGCCCGGCAGAACGCGCCGCACGAACTGGTGGAGCTCTGGACCGAGCATGGTTTGGGGTTCTATGGCGAGCAGCGCATCGCGCTGGTTGACCCGAGCGTGTGGGCGCCGGTGCTGCAGGCCTGGCTGGGTGACTCGCGCAGCGTGCCGTTCGCAGTCAGCAGTTTTGGTCACATTTATCACGTCGAGGGCGACGGTCAGGTGCAGTGCCTCGACCCGCACTTCCTGGGCAACACCTTCGTGGCGCCCGACGTGGTCGGCTTCTTCAACGACCACCTGCCCAGCAACTCCTCCCACCTGGCCGACTTGGAGGGTCCGCGCGGCGGCGCCCGCACCAAGCTCGGCGACCTGAGCGAGGGCGAGATCTACTACTTCACCCCGCCGCTCTCACTCGGTGGCCGGGTCGCTCCCGACACCCTCGACAAGGGCAACGGTGTCGAGCAGCTGCTGGCGATTCACCGCGACACCGCTGCTCAGCGACAGGGCTGACCCGCCGCGCGAGCAAGATCCGCGCGGGTTATCGACATCTGCCGCGCCTATAGGCCGCGCAAATGCGGTTAACCCGCGCAGATTTGCGGCGGCGTGGTGCGTAGACTGGTGACCACAGCGTTTGAGCCGTCATCAGCGGCAAGCTTCCGGAAGAACGGGCGAGAGCCTCAGTAGACCCGGACGGGACGAGCCCGTCATAGCTCAGGAACAAGCGGTCGCACCGTGAGCAGTCACGGCGCGACAAGCGGGGTGGTACCGCGGTGCCACCGGGATTCGAGTCCCGGTGTCGTCGTCCTCGGCAGCAGGATGCAGCCGTACGAACCGCGAAGGAAGCCACCGAGATGACCTACCCCCAGGGTGATCCCACCGCCGAACCGAATGCCGCCGAGCAGGGCGTCTCGCCGACCCCGAACTTCCCGGCGATCGAGCAGGCGGTGCTGCGCTATTGGGATGAGGACGGCACCTTCCAGGCCTCGATCGACCAGCGCGACCCGGGCGAGAACGGGGCCAACGAGTTCGTCTTCTACGACGGTCCGCCGTTCGCCAACGGGCTGCCGCACTACGGCCACCTGCTCACCGGCTACGCCAAGGACGTCGTTCCGCGCTACCAGACGATGCGCGGAAAGCGGGTCGAGCGCAGGTTCGGTTGGGACACCCACGGGCTGCCGGCCGAGCTCGAGGCGATGAAGCAGCTCGGGCTCAAGACCAAGGACGAGATCCTCGAGATGGGGGTCGAGCAGTTCAACGCGGCCGCGCGATCCTCGGTGTTGAAGTACACCTCCGAGTGGGAGTCCTACGTCAACCGGATGGGCCGCTGGGTCGACTTCGAGAACGACTACAAGACGCTAAACCCCACCTTCATGGAGTCGGTGCTGTGGGTCTTCAAGCAGCTCTACGACAAGGGCCTCGCGTACGAGGGTTTCCGGGTTCTGCCCTATTGCTGGAACGACGAAACACCGCTGAGCAACCATGAACTGCGGATGGACGACGACGTCTACCAGAACCGCCAAGACCCCGCGGTGACCGTCGGATACCGCTGCGACACAGGCGAATTCGAAGGCGTGCACTTCCTCGTGTGGACCACAACGCCGTGGACCCTGCCGGCGAACCTGGCGGTCATGGTCGGTGCGGACATCGACTATGTGATCGTCGAGTCGGAGTTCACCGGCAAGCCCGAGCGGTACGTCCTCGCGGAGGCGCGGGTGTCGGCGTGCGCGAAGGAGTTGTTCGGGGACGCCAAGGCTGACTGGAGCCAGAAGGTCGTGCGCCGGGTGAAGGGTGCTGACCTGATCGGCGCGACGTACACGCCGCCGTTCACCTACTACGCCGGCCACGACAAGGCGTTCCGCGTGGTGCCGGCCGACTTCGTGACGACCACCGACGGCACCGGGCTGGTTCACACCGCTGGCGCCTTCGGTGAGGACGACATGGCGGTGACCGACCGTGAGGGGATCCAGGTCGTGATCCCGGTCGGCCCCGACGGACGCTTCACCTTCCCGGTGGCCGAATACGAGGGTATGCAGGTCTTCGACGCGAACCCGCACATCATCGAGCACCTCAAGGCCGCCACCAAGGGCGAGGGCGACACGGGGAGTGTGAGCCCCGGAACGGTCCTGCTGCGCCGCGAGACGTACGACCACAGCTACCCGCACTGCTGGCGTTGCCGCAACCCGCTGATCTACATGGCCGTTTCCTCCTGGTTCGTCTCAGTGACGACGTTCAAGGACCGGATGCTGGCCAACAACCAGGAGATCAACTGGATCCCGGGCAACGTCAAGGACGGCCAGTTCGGCAAGTGGCTGGAGAATGCCCGCGACTGGTCGATCTCCCGAAATCGCTTCTGGGGCAGTCCGATTCCGGTGTGGAAGTCGGACAACCCAGCCTACCCGCGGGTCGACGTCTATGGCTCGTTCGCCGAGTTGGAGAAGGACTTCGGCAAGCTGCCGCTGGATGCTGATGGCAACCCCGACCTGCACCGCCCGTTCGTCGATGAGTTGACGCGGCCCAACCCCGACGACCCGACGGGGCAGTCGACCATGCGCCGCGTCGAGGACGTCCTCGACGTCTGGTTCGACTCGGGCTCCATGCCTTATGGCCAGGTGCATTACCCGTTTGAGAACGCTGACTGGTTCGAGCACCACTACCCGGCCGACTTCATCGTCGAATACATCGGGCAGACCCGCGGCTGGTTCTACATGCTGCACGTCCTGGCCACCGCACTGTTCGACAAGCCGGCGTTCGAGAACGTCATCTGCCACGGCATCGTGCTCGGCTCGGACGGGCAGAAGATGAGCAAGTCGTTGCGCAACTACCCCGACGTCAACGAGGTCTTCGACCGCGACGGCGCCGACGCGATGCGCTGGTTCCTGATGTCGAGCCCGATCCTGCGCGGTGGCAACCTGGTCGTCACCGAAGAGGGCATTCGCGGTGGCGTACGGCAGGTGATGCTGCCGCTGTGGAGCAGCTGGTATTTCTTCAGCCTCTACGCGAATGCCGCCGGTTACCAGGCGAAGTGGTCGACCGAATCGACCGACACCCTGGACCGTTACCTGCTGGCCAAGCTGCATGACCTGGCCGAGACCCTTACCGGTCAGCTGGACGGCTACGACATCGCCGGCGCCTGCGATGCGCTCGGCGGGTTCGCCGACGTGTTGACCAACTGGTACATCCGGCGCAGCCGGGACCGCTTCTGGTCGATCGGCGACGACACCGACACGGCCGCGTTCGACACGCTCTACACGGTGCTCGAGACGTTCACCCGGCTCGCCGCCCCGCTGTTGCCGTTCGCGTCCGAGCAGGTGTGGCGAGGCTTGACCGGTGGCCGTTCGGTGCACCTGACCGACTGGCCCGTGCCCGACGACCTACCGGTCGACGCCGCGCTGGTCGCGGCGACCGACCGCGTACGCGCCGTGTGTTCGACGACTTCCAGCGTTCGCAAGGCGCAGCAGTTGCGGGTCCGGCTGCCGCTGAGCAAGCTCACCGTGGTTGTCTCCGACCCCGACGTTGTCCGGCCGTTCGCCGACCTCATCGCCGACGAGATCAACGTGAAGTCGGTCGAGGTGCTCGATCTTGCGACCGTGTCTGAAGAGGACTTCGGCCTCACTCACCGCCTGACCGTCAACGCCCGCGCGGCCGGCCCGCGCTTGGGCAAGAACGTGCAGACGGCGATCAAGGGCAGCAAGTCCGGCGACTGGTCGGTGGCGGCCGACGGCACCGTCACCAGCGGCGGGCTGGCGCTGCAGGAAGGCGAATTCACCCTGGAGACAGTGGTTTCCGCCGATGGCTCGGAATCGAGCGCGCCCGCGATGTTGCCCGGTGGCGGCTTCGTGGTTCTCGACACCGAAGTCACCGACGCGCTCCGCTCGGAGGGCATCGCCCGAGATGTCGTACGCGCGGTGCAACAGGCCCGCCGTGATGCCGGTCTCGACATCAGTGACCGGATCAGCCTGGCCATCGTCGGTGACGAACCGGTCTGGCAAGCGGTGCTGGAGCACCAGGGTTTGATCATGGGTGAGACGCTGGCTGTGCAACTGGGAGCGGCCGGCGCGGGTCAACCGTTGCCCCAGGGAACGCCGATGACGTTGTCCGACGGACTCACCGGTTCGGTGATTCTGAAGAAGGTCCAGCCACGAGGCGAGGGGTAGTTCGATGAGTGCAAGCCACACGGTCGTGCTGCGGGAAGCGACCGGCGATGATCTGCACGCCGTCATCGCCGTGGGGGAGCAGACCTGGCCGGCGACGTACGGCCCCATTGCCGGCAAGGACTATGTCGCGATGGGTCTCGCGAAGTGGTGGACGCCGGAGGCGACCATTCCGGCGATCCGTAAGCGGCAGGTGCTGGTGGTCGAGGTCAACGGCGACATCGTCGGCATGACTTCGTTCTCCGCGCTCGACCACCACTTCTACATCTGGAAGCTCTACGTCCTGCCGGACTTCCAGAGTCATGGCCTCGGCCACCAACTGCTGGAAGGCGCCCTCGCCCGCGCACGAGCCGAGGGTTTCACCGAGGCGCAACTGTCCTATCTGGACGGCAACGTCGACGCCGGCCGGTTCTACGAGCGCCACGGCTTCACCGAGTTCGAACGCGAACACGGCGGGTCCGGGGTTCCGGACTCCATCTGGATCAAGAAGACGTTGGAAGGAAATTCATGAGCGGTCGCCCGGATGCCCGGGCCGTCGAGGCGGAACGCAAACTCGACGTGCGCAAGCGCATGGCAAACATCGAGGCTGACATCCTCGCGCGCACCCCGGAGAACAACCCCGAACCGTCTTTGGACCGCGTCGCGCGGTGCATGGAGCTGCTCGGCGACCCCCAGCGCAACTTCGGGATGATCCACCTCACCGGCACCAACGGGAAGACCAGCACCACCCGGATCGTCGAGCGCGTGTTGCGCGAGACCGGGCTGTCTACGGGGCGGTTCACCTCGCCCCACCTGCATGACATGCGTGAACGAATCGCTTTGAATGGCAAGCCGATTGAGGCTGAGCGGTTCATCGAGGTCTACGACGACGTTCTCCCTTATCTCGAAATGGTTGACGCTGAGTCGCAGGCCGCCGGTGAACCGCGAATGACCTACTTCGAGGTGCTGGTCGTCCTCGCATACGCGGCGTTCTCGGACGCCCCGGTCGATGTCGCGATCGTCGAGGTCGGCCTCGGTGGCGTCTGGGACGCGACCAATGTTGCCGACGGCGCGGTGGCCGTGATCACCCCGATCTCACTCGACCACCAGCGGTTGCTCGGCAACAGCATCGAGGACATCGCGCAGGAGAAGCGGGGCATCATCAAGCCCGGTTCGATCGCGATCATCGGCCGCCAGGAGCCTGAGGTCGACGAGATCATCGCCGAGCGTGCGCAGCAGGTCGAGGCCGATCTGCGGCGCGAGGACCAGGCCTTCGGTCTGACCGAGCGGCAGGAGGCGGTCGGTGGTCAGCAGATCACCGTGCGCGGTCTGGCCGGGGAGTACGCCGACCTGTTCCTGCCGCTGTTCGGCGAACACCAGGCCCACAACACCGCCATCGCGATCGCTGCGGTGGAGGCCTTCCTCGGCGGCGGTGAGCAGCCGCTGGACCGTGACGTGCTGCAGGCCGGTCTCGCCGAGGTCACCTCGCCCGGACGGCTGGAGATCGTCCGGCGCTCGCCGACGATCCTGGTCGACGCGGCCCACAACCCCGGCGGCGTCCGCGCGCTGCGTGAGGCGATGAACGACTCGTTCACCTTCACCCGGCTGATCGGACTCATCGCGATCCTCGCCGAGAAGGACGCCGAGCAGATGCTCGAACTGCTGGAGCCGGTGCTCGACGAGGTGGTCATCACCCGTACGTCCTCCCACCGCGCCACCGACCCGGCCGTGCTCGGGGCGCTCGCCGTGGAGATCTTCGGCGAGGACCGGGTCCACGTCGAGCCGAACCTGGTCGACGCGATCGACCGTGCGGGTCAGTTGGCCGACGAGCAGGGCGGTGTCGCCGGCGGTGTGCTGGCCACCGGTTCGGTGGTCACCGCCGCCGAGGTCCGCGCCGCACTCGGGGTGACCGACACATGAGTCACCCCACGAAGTTCTCCGCTCCTTCGTCGCTCCGATACTTCGCGGGGGCCCCGACGTGAGGCACCTTCCCTTTGCCGGCGTCCAGGAGAAGATGACCCGCCGGTTCGCCGGCATCGTCATCGGCTCGCAGTCGCTGGTGCTCTTCTTCGGCGCGCTGGTCGCGTACAGCCTGGCGAAGTCGTCCGGCGACGGCAGCCACACCGCCTACCTCTGGGCGGGGTCGGTGCTCGCCGTGCTGTGCGTGGTCGCGGCCGGCTCGATGCGCCGGTCGTGGGGCATCACGCTCGGCTGGATCATCGAGGTGCTCACCCTCGCCGCCACCGCGATCGTCGGCATGATGCTGGTGGTCGGCCTGGTGTTCGGGGCGTTGTGGGTGACTGCGCTGGTGCAGGGCGCCAAGATGGACCGGCTCACCCGGGAGTTCGCGGCCGGCGACGGCGCGAATCAGCCCACCGCCTAGGGTGTACGACGTGAGCGCGCAGATCGAACGCACCCTGGTCATCGTCAAGCCCGACGGCTTCGCCCGTGGACTCAGCGGGGAGGTGCTGCGCCGGATCGAGGCGAAGGGCTACACCCTCGTCGCCCTGCAGGTCGCGACCCCGGACCGCGAGCGCCTCGCCCAGCACTACGCCGAACACGAGGGCAAGCCGTTCTACCAGCCGCTGGTCGACTTCATGAGCAGCGGCCCCGCCACCTTCGCGATCGTCGAGGGCCACCGCTGCATCGAGGGCTTCCGGTCGCTGGCCGGCGCCACCGACCCGACCGCCGCCGCGCCCGGCACCATCCGCGGCGATCTGGGCCGTGACTGGGGCAAGAAGGTGCAGGAGAACATCGTCCACGGCTCCGACTCGCCGGAATCGGCCGAGCGCGAGATCGGCATCTGGTTCCCCCAGGGCTGACACACCCCGTACGCAACAGCAGCGGGCCCGGACGTCTCCGTCCGGGCCCGCTGCTCGTTGTTCGTGGTGTGCCGGTCAGCCGGCCACGCTCTGGTCGCGGGTCGCAGCCAGGTCGTCCAGTCCGGCGATCGCCTTCTCCAGCAGGTTGGCCAACTGCTCGCGCTGACCCGTGGTCAGCCGGGAGAGCACGTCGGACTCCATCAGGTCGGAATCACGCACCACGCGGCGGAACATCTCCCAGCCGTCCTTGGTGAGGGTCACGATGACCCGGGTGCGGTTGTCCGGGTCGGGGGTGCGCTCCACCAGCCCGCGCTCGGCCATCTTGTCCAACCGATGGGTCATCGACGACGGCGCCACCGAGACCGCATCGGCCAGATGGGAGGGGGTGGTGCTGGAGTCCTTGGCCGCGCGGGCCAGGTGGGAGATGACGGCCCACTCGCCGCCGGAGAGCCCGACGTCCTGCAGGTTGGAGCCGTACCACTGCGACATCTTGCGGGTCAGGCTCTGCAGCGCGGTCACGACCCGCTGCACCTGCTCGTTGCCACCGGCGGCGACGTACGCCGCGACCTCGGCTTCGTACTGCTCACTCGCGGTGAGCTTCTTCCGGGAAGGACTCATATCGGTTCCAGTGTGCCAGCGCCCCGCGGCCGCTCATAACCGGCGCTTATTCGCTTGCCCCCACCCGATCACTCCGCGACGCTGGCCGGATGCCGAATCCGAGGAGCCCGCAGTGCCGCTGACCACCACCGGGATCGCGTACGACCTGTTGCCCGCCGACACCGCCGACGCGCCCGCGGTCGTGCTGGTCCACGCCGGCGTGGCCGATCGGCGGATGTGGGACGACCAAGTCGCCGCGCTGCGCGGCGAGCCGACGCTGCTGCGCCTCGACCTGCGCGGGTACGGCGACAGCGTCACTCCCGCGGAGGGCGCGTGGAGTCACGCCGACGACATCCTCGCCGTGCTCGACGAGGCGGGGATCGCGCGGGCGCACCTCGTCGGGTCGTCCTTCGGCGCGGGCGTCGCCGTCGAGGTGGCCCTGACCGCGCCGGACCGGGTCGCCTCCCTGCTGCTGGCACCGCCCGGCGGCAGCCTGCTAGTCACGCTGACCGACGACCTCGAGGCCTTCTTCGCGGCCGAGCGGGCGGCGCTGGAGGCGGGCGATCTCGACGGCGCGGTCGAGGCGAACGTCGCCACCTGGGTGGTCGGTTCCGGACGTACGGAGTCCGTCGTCTCAGCGGGCGTCGCCGACCGCGTACGGACCATGCAGCGGCGCGCCTTCGAAGCCGCAGAGCTGATCGGCGACCGCGAGCCCGGCGAGCTCGACCCGGGTCCGCAGGAGCGGGCCGGGGAGATCGCCGTGCCGGTGCTGCTGCTCACCGGGGACCACGACCTGGACACCACCGACGATGCGGCGCAGCGGCTGGCGCAGGCGCTGCCCGACGTACGCCGGGAGCGGTGGGCCGACGCCGCGCACCTGCCGTCGCTGGAACATCCCGACCGGTTCACCCGGCTGCTGCGCGAGTGGGTCCACGCGTCACGGTGAGTCGGTACGCTGCGCCGGTGAGAGTCGAGATCGACGCGGTCGGCTACGGCACGGGCCGGTTCAGCCTCGACGCGGGCGCCTGGTCGTACCGGGGAAGCTTCTCCTGCATCCTTCCCTTCCCGGCGGACGTCGCGACCATGCTGCGGGAGGTGGTCTCCGGGCTGTGCAACATCGGCTCCGCGCGGATGGCCCGTGAGCCCGCTGCCTGCCTGCTCGTGGTCAGCAGACACGATGTCGGCAGCGGCGGGACGATCGGAGTGCAGGAGTCCGACACCGGTCTCGTGCTGCGGGCCGACTGCGACGTCGTGGACTTCGCGACGGCCTTCCTGACTGCGATGGGCAGGATCGGCGAGAAGGAGTGGCGGACCCTGAGTCCGGACGAGGATTTCCCGCACGAGCAGTGCCGGAAACTGCAGGAGGAGATCGAGTTGTTCCGCCGTCGTGACGAGACGCCCTGACCCCGCCGGTCGTCGGGGCTGAGCGTCGGGCAGGCGGCTAGGATCGCGCCGTGACTCGTCGACTGCTGCCCACCGGGCGCGACCTCGCGGTCGACCTGGGCACGGCGAACACGATCGTCTACGAGCAGGGTCGCGGCGTGGTGCTGGACGAGCCGTCGATGGTGGCCCTCGAGGTCGGCACCGGCAAGCTGCTGGCCGCCGGACACCAGGCCCGGGAGATGCTCGGCCGGACCCCCGGCCACGTCGACGTCGTACGTCCGTTGCGCGACGGCGTCATCAACGACGCCGACGTCGCCGAACGGATGTTGCGTTACTTCATCGCGCAGGTGCGGCCCTCGCGGTTGCTGCGCCCCCGGATGGTCGTCTGCGTGCCCAGCGAGGTCACCGGGGTGGAACGGCGCGCGCTCGAGGACGCCGCGACCCGCGCCGGTGCCCGCCGGGTCTACGTGATCGAGGAGGCGATGGCGGCCGCGCTCGGTGCCGGCCTGCCCGTTGACGAACCCACAGCCAGCATGGTGGTCGATATCGGCGGCGGCACCACCGATGTCGCGGTCATCAGCCTCGGCGGCATCGTCCAGGCCCGGTCGATCCGGGTCGGCGGCGACGAGATCGACGAGGCGATCGTGTCGTACGTGAAAAACGAATACGCACTGCTGCTCGGCGAGCGCAGCAGTGAGGAGATCAAAGTCGAGGTCGGATCCGCGTTCCCGCTGCGCGAGGAGCGCACGATGCGTGTCCGCGGCCGTGACCTGGTCAGCGGTCTGCCGAAGACCGTCACCGTCACCTCCCAGGAGGTGCGCCGGGCGACAGACGGACCGCTGCTGCAGATTTGTGAACTCGTGCGCAGCACCCTGGATGTCTGCCCACCCGAACTGGCTGGTGACGTTCTCGACACCGGGATCGTCCTGACCGGTGGGGGAGCCCTGCTGCGCGGCCTCGACGCCCGGATGCGCCACGAGTTGGGGGTTCCGGTCCGCGTGGCGGACGCCCCCTTGCGCGCGGTGGCGCACGGTTCGGGACGATGCGTGGAGGAGTTCGCAACGCTGCACCGGGTTTTGGTCGACAGCAAACGCTACTGAGGGAGAAACACAGATGAGTGAGTCACGCGCCTACCAGCTGGACCGAGCCCACGTCTTCCACTCCTGGTCGGCGCAACGCAAGATCTCGCCGATGGTGGTCGATCGCGCCGAGGGTTCCTACGTCTGGGACGAGAAGGGCAACCGCTTCCTGGACTTCACCAGTCAACTGGTCTTCACCAACATCGGCCACCAGCACCCCAAGGTGGTCAAGGCGATTCAGGACCAGGCGGCGAAGCTCTGCACCATCGCCCCGGCCCACGCCAACGCCGAACGCTCCGAGGCGGCTCGGATGATCTCCGAGATTTCGCCGGAGGGTTTTGACTACACCTTCTTCACCAACGCCGGCGCCGAAGCCATCGAACACGCGATCCGGATGGCCCGCCTGCACACCGGCAAGATCAAGGTGCTGACCCGCTACCGCAGCTACCACGGGGGAACCCAGACGGCGCTGAACGCGACCGGCGACCCGCGCCGGTGGGCGAGCGACTATGGCAACGCCGGTGTCGTACATTTCCGCGGTCCGTTCCTCTACCGCAGTGAGTTCCACGCGACGACCGAGCAGGAGGAATGCGAGCGCGCGCTCGCCCACCTGCGCAGCACCATCGAGCTCGAGGGGCCCTCGACGATCGCCGCGATCCTGTTGGAGACCATCCCGGGCACCGCGGGAATCATGCTGCCGCCGCCGGGCTACCTGCAGGGCGTTCGCGCGTTGTGCGACGAGTTCGGCATCGTCTACATCGCCGACGAGGTGATGGCCGGATTCGGCCGTACGGGGTCGTGGTTGGCCCTCGACCAACACGACGTGGTGCCCGACCTCATCACCTTTGCGAAGGGGATCACCTCCGGCTACCTGCCGCTGGGCGGGGTGATGATCTCCGACCCGGTCTTCGAGACCTTCGCCGACAAGCCCTACCCCGGTGGCCTCACCTACTCCGGTCATCCGCTCGCCTGCGCAACGGCAATCGCCACGATGACCGTCATGCGCGAGGAAGGGATGGTCGAGAACGCCGCCCGGATCGGCAAGGACATCATCGGACCGGCCCTGGCCGACATTGCCGCCAAGCACGCCTGCGTTGGTGAGGTGCGTGGCGTGGGCGCCTTCTGGGCGCTGGAACTCGTCAAGGATGCGCAGACCCGCGAGGCGCTCGCGCCCTATGGCGGCGGGAGCTCGCAGATGAGCGCGGTGGTCGCCGAGTGCACGAAGAACGGGCTGCTTCCGTTCGTGAATTACAACCGCATCCACGTCGTTCCTGCGCTGAACATCCCGGACGACCAGCTGCGCGAGGGCTTGCAGATCCTCGACAACGCCCTCACCGTCGGCGACGCCGCCGTGGCGGGCTGACCGCCGCGTGGCCTACCGTCCCTCCGTCCGGCGGCGGGTGCTCGCCGGCGGGGTGGCCGGATGCCTGCTGCTGGTCGTCGTCGATCGCGCCGCGCCGGGAGCCACCGAGCCACTGCGCAGCACGGCGGCCGACGTGGTCTCACCGGTCGCGAATTTGATCACTCATCGTGACGCGACGATCACTCGGCTCACCCGAGAGCGCGACGCGGCGCGCAGTCAGGCGGGCGATGCGGGGCAGAACGCGCGCACCCTCACCGCGCTGCGCGCGTTGCGTGGCTCGGCGGCGGCCGACGGGCGCGTCTTCGTGGCGGCGGAGGTGATCGGGTGGTCGACCGGCACCGACGCGTCGCTGCCGGCGCAGGTCACCCTCGACGCGGGATCCCGGGACGGGATCACCACCGACCTGACAGTGATCTCCGCGGGCGGGCTCGTCGGCCGGGTCACCGCTGTGGCCAGGACGTCCTGCACGGTCCAGCTGATCACCGACCCGAGCAGCGTTGTCGGAGTAAAGGTGGGAGCGAATGGCGTTCTGGCGCAACTGAGTTCGAAGGCGCCCGCCGGACTGCCGGCGCGTTCCGCCGGAACGTTGACGATCCGAGTGGCGGGCCTGGACGCGGTGGCCAAGGGCGACACCGTACGAACCCTGGGCAGTGTCGACGACACCCCGTACGTCGCGGGTGTGCCGGTCGGAACTGTCGTGTCGGTCGACCCGGACCGGGGACAGGGCGCCCGCACCGCGGTCGTTCGTCCGGCGGTCGACATGGGAAGTCTTGGCACCGTCGGGATCGTGCTTCCGGCCGCGCAGGTCGGCTCCCGGCCGCTCGTACGAGGCCCGCAGTGATCCCACAACGCCTCACCGTGGTGCGGGCCATCCTGGTGGTGTTTGCCGCCCTGCTCACCGTCACCGTCCTGCCGCGGTTCGGGATGCCGATCGACATCGCGGCGGTGCTGGTCGTGGCCGTCGCGCTCCGCGGCGGGACCGAAGCGGGCGCGCTGATGGGCCTGGCCACCGGACTCTTGGTCGACCTGACACCGCCCGGCTCGACTCCACTGGGCATCGGCGCGCTGTCGTACGCCACCGTCGGCGCCGTGGCCGGCGGACTGCATCGCTCGCTGCGGGTCAGCATCCTGCTGCCCGCGCTGGTCGTCCTCGTTGCCGAGACGCTGTTGCAGGCCAGCCGGGCGGCGGCGCTGGTGGCCAGTGGAATGCCGGTCGAACCGCTGCGCGCGCTGAGCTTCGTCTTGCTGACTGCGCTCGCCGGAGCCCTGCTGGTTCCGCCGCTGCTGCGGATGGAGCGGTGGTTCGTCCATCGAGGGATGGCATGAGTCACCCATGAGGCTCCGCCGCGACGACATCACCTATCCCAGCACCCATCGCGGTACCCGGCGCTCTCCGTACGTCGCCCGGATCGGTGCGCTGTTCATGGTGGCGCTGTTGGTCTTCGGGGTTCTGATCGGCCGGTTGTTCCAACTTCAGGTCGTGGACGGCCCGCAGATGCGCGCCGCCGCGCAACAGATCAACACCCGTACCGTCACCACAGCCGCCACACGCGGACGCATCCTTGCGGTGAACGGCACTCCGCTGGTCACCAACACCTCCATCACGATGCTGACCGTCGACCCCACGGTGCTGGCCGACAGCAAGGACCATGGCCGCGCGCTGTTCACCCGCATCCAGGGCCTGCTCGGTGGCGATCCGATCGAGATGATGAAGCGCACGATGCCGTGTGGCAGCAAGGGTGCGCCCACGCCGCCGGTGTGTTTCGCCGGCAGCCCGGTGGAGCCGATCCCGATCCTGCGCAACGTCGACTCGGGCCGCGCAATGACGCTGCTCGAGCGACCCGAAGAGTTCCGCGGGGTGTCGGTGGTGCAGGTGCCGGTGCGCCAATATCCGGCGCCGGACAACGTGAATGCGGCCCAACTGCTGGGCTACCTCGGGTCGACCAATGGCGCCGACCTGGCCGCGAACAAGCAGCTGACCGCGAGTGACCTCATCGGACGGGCCGGACTCGAACGCAGCTACGACACCGTGCTGCGCGGCACCCCGGGCAGCAGCGTGCTCGCGGTGGATGCGCGCGGACTGCCGGTTCGTACGGTCTCCACCACCGACCCGACGGCCGGCCGAGATGTCGTCACCAACCTGGAGGTGCCGGTCCAACGGGCCGCGGAAGACGCCCTGAGCACCACGGTCGCGCGACTCAAAGCCGCCAAGAGCCCGGTGACTGGAGCAGCCGCGGTGGTCCTGGACGCATCCTCGGGCGGCATCGTCGCGATGGCCAGCAATCCTTCGTACGACCCCAACGTCTGGACCGGCGGCATCAGCTCGGCGGACTACGCGGCGCTGAGCGCGCCGACCGCGCACAACCCGCTGCTGAATCGGGTGGTCGGCCAACTGCAACCGCCGGCTTCGACTTTCAAGGGGATCACCCTGCCGGCCGCGATCAGTTCGGGCGTCGACCCGAACGGCACCTACGACTGTTCCTCGTCGGTGCGCGTCGGCGCCCGGACCTTCAAGAACTTCGAATCCGTCGCCTTCGGACCGATCAATATGACGACCGCGCTGGAGGTGTCGTGTGACACGGTCTTTTACCGCTGGGCCTTTCAGCGATGGCAGGCCGAGGGCGGCATCAACGCGGCTGCGACCACCGACAGTCCGTTCGTCGATAGCGCGCGCTCCTTCCACCTCGGGCAGAAGACCGGGGTCGACCTGCCGGGGGAGTCAGCCGGGGTGATCCCGAGTCGGGCCTGGAAGGTGCAGCGCTGGAACGACACGAAGGCGACCAGTTGCCGGCGGGCGACCAGCGGCTACCCCGAGGTCAAGGACAAGACCCAGGCGGCGTATTTCACCCAGCTTGCCAAGGAGAACTGCGCGGTCGGCTACCAGTGGCAGGCCGGTGACGCGGTCAACTTCGCCATCGGCCAGGGCGATGTGTTGGTCACCCCGTTACAGATGGCGACCGCGTACGGCGCGATCGCGAACGGCGGGACGCTCTGGCAGCCGCGCGTGGTCGCCGCCACCCGGGCGCCGGACGGCTCCACGACGCAGCCCGTGACGCCGAAGCGGATCGGCGAGGTAGCGATCCCCGCGGCTGCGCAACCCGTTCTGGCCAAGGGACTTTCGCAAGTCGTCACCGGCAGCCAAGGCACCGCGTACGCCGCCTTCCGCGGGTTCCCGCTGGACACCTACCCGCTGTCCGGAAAGACCGGCACGGGCGAGGTCTACGGCAAGGACGCCACCGCCTGGTTCGTTTCCTATGGCCCGAAACTCAAGAACGGCAAGCAGTACGTCGTCGCAGTCATGGTTGAGCAGGGCGGAACGGGAGCGAGCGCCGCCGCCCCCACAGCGCGAGCGATCTGGGACGTGTTGCGGACCCTCTCACCGGCAGCGACCCCAGCGGCAGGGCGGTAGACTCACCGCGGCGGTCATCGGATCGCCACACCGCCCGAAGGGGAAGCCGGTCAAATTCCGGCGCTGACCCGCAACCGTAGGCCGAGCAATCGGCGAGCCGGAGCACCATCAGGCGGTGGCTCGAACCCCGTCGAGGACTGCGGGCGAGTGTCTCAGGGCGAGGCATCGACATCGTGGTCCGGATCTGGAAGAAGAATCATGGCCACCACCACCCTCACCCGCGCGGGTCTCGCGGGAACCGCGTCCGTTCTGGCGCTGCTCATCGCGACGCCGGCCCAGGCCGCCTCCTCGACCTCCAGCTCGGCTTCCGCAGCGGCTGGCTATCTCGGCAGCTCGCTGGCTGCCAGCGGCCACCGCTTCGTCACCACCTATGCCGGTCAGAGCTATGACGACCTCGGCCTGACGATCGACGGTGTGCTGGCGCTCGCCGCGACGAAGTCGGCCCAGAGCGAGCTCGCCGCGAGCGCGTCGTATGTCACCGCCAACGCGGCCAGCTACGTCGGCACCGCGGGGGAGACCTATGCCGGATCGCTCGCGAAATACATCGTGATGCTCGAGGCAACCGGCAAGAACCCGCGCTCGCAGGGCGGCGTCGACCTCATTGCGAAGCTGCAGGGTCTGCAGGGCGCGGACGGTCATTTCAAGGACGCGTCTGCCTACGGCGATTACTCCAACACGATCAGCCAGTCGTGGGCGCTCATCGCGCTCAAGCGCGCGGGCGTCACCCCGTCGGCCGCGGCGGTGTCGTTCCTGAAGGCTCAGCAGTGCAGCAATGGCGGCTTCCGGCTCGACCTGGGCAAGAGCCCGTGCGTCGCCGACACCGACGTCACCTCCTTCGCCGTCCAGGGATTGTCCGCGTCGGGCGCCGATGTCACCTCCGCGGTGAACTACCTCGCTTCGAAGCAGGGCGCCGATGGCGGTGTCGGTGGTGGCGTTTCCACGCCGGGTGAGAACGCCAACAGCTCGGGCCTGGCCGCCGCTGCCTTCACCCTCGCGGGTCGCTCGTCGAACGCGGCCAAGGCTGCTTCGTACGTTCAGACCCTGCAGTACCCCTGCACCGCCGGTAAGGCGCTGCGCGGGGCGGTCGCCTACGACGCCGCGGCGTTCCGCACCGGCCTCGCCTCGGGCACCGCCACCGGGCAGGAAAGCCGCACCACCACGCAGGCTGTGCTGGCGCTGACCGGCGCTTCGTATGTCACGGTGACCGCGGGCGGTTCGTCGGCGATCCCGTCGGTCAACTGCTCGACCTCGTCGCCGACCGCGACTGCCACCACGACGTCCCCGGCGCCGACTACCTCGACCACCGCGCCGTCCAGTTCCAGCGCTTCCTCCACCTCAAGCACGTCGAGCACCTCGGTCGTGACGGGACCCCCGGTCGTGACCGACGGTCCGGCCGCCGATGATGGTTCGGGCGGCCTTGCTGTGGTCGCCGGTGCGACCGGTCTACTGGCCGCGGCGGGTGCGGGAACGGTGTTGTATGGCCGCCGTCGTCGCTGATCACCGTCGCCCGATGGTGCGCCTGCTAGCCGTTCTCGGTCTAGCCCTTGCCACCATCGGGTTCGGCCCGATCGCCTCGAGTGAGGCGGCCGGTTGCACCACCAGTTCGGGTGTCTCGGTCGTCGTGCAGTTCCCGAGTGGATCGGTGACGACCGCGTGTGCGGGCGGGTCCTATGCCACGGCGCTGGACGCGCTGACCGCGGCCGGGTTCAAGCCGACCCGAGCCGCGCGAGCGCCCGGCTACTTCCTCTGCCGAATCAACGATCAGCCCGCCTCGGACCCCTGCCAGCAGGCATCCCCGAGCTCGGCCTACTGGTCGTTGTGGACGGGTCGTTCGGGCACCGGTTGGTCCTACGCGAATCTCGGCATCGCATCGCAGCCCGCGCCCCAGGGCAGCAGCATTGGGTTGCGGTGGGGCGGCGGCAGCGCGCCGACAGTGGGTCCGATCAGCAGGACGTCGAGACCGACGACCCCGCCGAAGCCGAAGCCGACCACTGCTCCCGAGCCGACGACGGCGCCTAAGCCGACGACCAGGGCGAAACCGACCATCGCGCCCCAGCCTTCGACCGCGCCCAAGTCGAGCAGTGCGGCCGCATCGTCGAAGTCGGCCGCGAGTTCCGCCGCGGCTTCGAGCTCTTCGGTGCGATCGGCAGCCAGCACCGCCGCCGGTTCCACCGCGGGCTCGTCCGCAGGATCCTCGGCGGCTACCGCGACCACGGCCTCGGGCTCCTCGTCGACCTCCGCCACCTCGTCGACCGCGTCCGCAACGTCGGGCGACCCGTCGACCAGCTCGACCGGCCGCTCGGGCGGCAGTTCGGGCGGTACTGACGTTGCTGCCGCTCCGAACGCCGGCAACAAGTCGGGTGACACGGGCAGCGGCTCGACCACCGGCCTGATCGCCGGGGGCGGAATCGTTGCGCTGCTGCTCGCCGGCGCTGCGTACCTCGGGCTGCGCCGCCGCACTTCGTGACTACACCCGTAGTAAAGGGTTTTGGTCGCAATAGCGACCAAAAACCGGCGGCTCGCCGGTTCGTACACCCCGGTGCATGGTGGGTTTGGGCTTGTTGTTTGGGTGGCGCGGCGAGCCAGACCACCAACCCTGTGCTGCTGGCCGTTGTGCTCGCCGTCGTGGTGCTCGTGGTCGCGGCTCGGCGCCCGGACGCGCCCTGGGCTCGGTCATTTCGGCTCTACGCATATCTCGGGCTGTTCGTGATAGCGACCCGGGTGGTCCTGTTCGTGCTGGTAGGGGCGAAGGTCGGCGACACGGTTCTGTTCCGGCTGCCGACCATCAACCTGCCCTCCTGGGCGGCGGGGATCCAACTGCTCGGCCCGGTTCCGTTGGCGGGTTTGGCCGCAGCCGCCTGCGAGGGCCTGCGGCTGGCGACCATGCTGACCTGCTTCGGCGCGGCCAACGTTTTGGCCAACCCACGGCGGCTGCTGCGGGCTCTCCCGTCGGCGCTGCGCGACGTCGGAACAGCGGTCGTCGTGGCGCTGACTGTGGTGCCTCAGCTCGTACAAAGCATTCAACGCGTACGCCGGGCCCGCGAGCTGCGCGGCACCACCACCGGAGGGCTGCACGCGTTGCGGGTCATCGGGCTGCCGGTGCTGCAGGACACCCTCGACCGCTCACTTGCGCTGGCCGCGGCGATGGACTCGCGCGGATTCGGCACCCGCCATGCGATCAGCGCGCGCGACCGGCGGATGGTCGCCGCGTTCGACTTGGTCGGTCTGTTCGCGGTCTGTTTGGGCGTTTACGGACTGCTCGACTCGGGGCAGACCCCGGCGGTCATCGGGTTGCCGATGGTCGCTCTCGGAGTTGTGCTCGGGATTGCCGGGCTGTTGCTCGGTGGGCGAAAGGTGCCGCGCTCGACCTACCGTCCCGACCTGTGGGCCGTCGCCGAGTGGGTCGTGGTCTGCTGCGGCCTGATCGGCCTGGCCGCGATGATCTTCGCGCTGCGACAGGACCCGTCCGCCGCGTCGATGCCCGTCGATCCCATCGGCATCCCGAAGGTTCCCCTCGTTGTTGCTGGCGCGCTGCTGATTGCAGCGCTGCCCGGTTTCGTCACCCCAGAACTTCCGGCGCCGGTCGATCGGCGCACCATTCGCACAGCCTCGGAGCCCGCATGAACACCGCCGCCATCGTGTTCGACCGGGTCGGCGTCACCTACGCCGACCAGTCGGAGCCCGCGCTGCGGGACGTGAGTTTCGAACTCGAGCAAGGCGAACTGGCCGTTCTGATCGGCCGTACGGGGTCGGGCAAGTCGACTCTGATTGGCGCCATCAACGGCCTCGTCCCGCATTTCACCGGTGGTCGGTTGACCGGCTCGGTGACCGTTCACGGCCGCAACACCCGAGACCACCTGCCGCGCGAACTGGCTGATCTGGTCGGTTATGTCGGCCAGGATCCGCTGGCCGGGTTCGTGACCGACACGGTCGAAGAGGAGCTCGCCTACGGCATGGAGCAGTTCGGCATTGCGCCTGCGGTCATGCGCAAACGGGTGGAGGAGACTCTCGACCTGTTGGGGATCGCCGACCTGCGCAACCTGCCGCTGCGCGATCTTTCCGGCGGGCAGCAGCAACGAGTTGCCATCGGTTCTGTGTTGACCCTGCAGCCACAGATTCTGGTACTCGACGAGCCGACCTCGGCGCTCGACCCGACCGGCGCGGAGGACGTGCTCGCCACGATCACCCGACTGGTCCACGACCTGTCGGTGACCGTTGTGATGGCCGAACACCGCATCGAACGGGTCCTGCACTATGCCGACACCCTCATCCATGTCACCCCCGCCGGCACTGTCGAGGTGGGGGACCCCGCCGACATCATGCGTAGGGCGACGGTCGCCCCGCCCGTCGTCGAGCTCGGCCGCGCGCAGGAGTGGGCGCCGCTGCCGTTGTCGGTGCGTGATGCCCGACGAAAGGCTCGAGCGTTGATCGGCGAGCTCGGCGAGGTCGCCGCGCCCCAACCCCGCCCACAGGGCCCCGCAGCGCTGACCGCCCGCGGCGTCCGGGTTTCGTACGGCGCGTTCGAGGCAGTCTCCGGCGTCGACCTGACCCTGGCCGAGGGCGCGGTCACGGCGTTGATGGGGCGCAACGGCTGCGGAAAGTCGACGCTGCTGTGGGCCCTGCAGGGCGCTCGTCGCCCCGACGCCGGAACGGTCTCGGCCGCCGGGGTGAACCCCTCGGAGTTGAAGCCGGCCGCCCGTCGGGCGGTCGTCGGGCTCGTTCCACAGAACGCCTCGGACCTGCTCTACCTCGACACCGTCGCCGCGGAGTGCGCCACCGCGGACCGCGAGTCCGACGCCGCGGCGGGCACCTGCGAGGGCCTGCTGCGCGAGCTGGTTCCGAACATCGCCCTTGATCGACACCCGCGCGACCTCTCCGAGGGCCAGCGGCTGGCTCTGGTGTTGGCGATCCAGCTGACCGCCGGCCCGCAGGTGCTGCTGCTCGACGAGCCGACCCGCGGTCTGGACTACACCGCCAAGGAGGCGTTGCACCGTACGCTCCGGCGGCTTGCCGACGCGGGACGCGCGGTGCTGGTCTCCAGTCACGACGTGGAATTCATCGCGCGGACGGCCGACGCGGTGTTGTTCATGGCCGACGGTGAGGTCGTCGCGTGCGGGACCACCGCGCAGGTGCTGCTCGGGTCGCCGGCCTTCGCGCCGCAGGTGGCCAAGATCCTGGCTCCGCTGCCGCTGCTCACTGTCGAGGACGTCCGGCGGGCAACCGATGGCTGAGCGCGCTGTTCCGCTGCGACCGCGCAGCATGCTCGCGATCGGACTCGTCAGTCTGGTCGGGGTGGTGGGTTTCCTGTGGCCGTTCTTCGTAACACCCGATTCCGCTCTGGCGGGGCACCGCACCGATGCGCCGCTCTTGTTCGGACTGCTCCTGCCGTTGCTGCTCGCGGTTGTGTTATCGGAGATCAGCGAGGGTGGCATCGACTCCAAAGCGGTGGCCATGCTCGGGGTTCTTTCGGCGGTTGATGCCGTCTTGCGGCCGTTGAGTGCCGGCACCGCGGGCATCGAGCTGATGTTCTTCCTGCTGGTCCTGGCTGGCCGGGTATTCGGGGCGGGTTTCGGTTTCGTGCTCGGTTCGACCAGCATGTTCGCGTCGGCGGTGCTGACCGCCGGGGTCGGCCCGTGGTTGCCGTTTCAGATGCTCGGCGCCGGCTGGGTTGCGCTGTTCGCGGGGCTGCTGCCACCGCTGCGTGGCCGGTTGGAGTTGGCGATGCTGGCGGCGTACGGAGCCCTCGCCGGTCTCCTCTACGGCTGGATCCTCAATCTGTGGTTCTGGCCGCTGGGCACCAGCGGGGAGGCAGCGCTCAGCGTGGTTCCCGGGGGAGGCGTCGCGGTGAACCTGCAGCACTTCTTTGCCTTCAACGTGGCCACCTCGCTGGGCTGGGATCTCGGCCGGGCGTTGACCACGGCGGTGATGATCCTGTTCGTCGGCCGGCCGCTGCTGCTGACCCTGCGGCGCGCTTCCCGCAAGGCCGCCTTCGGGTCGGCGGAGCGCAGCGAACTTCCGCAGCTGTAGACGCACTCCGGACTGCAGTTCGCCGTCGCCTTCATTCAACAACCCTGCAATTCCGCGGAACCGGGTTAGCCGGACCGCGTACTGCGGTCCGATGTGCCGGTGACCCACCACAATCCATCGCCCTCGATGGCATCCAACTCTGCGTCGACTCGCTGCGCTTCCGCCTCGTCGTGGCGGATCCAGTCAAGGAAGACCGCCAGCAGCAACGGCAATCCGACCACCTCGGCGACCGCGATCAATGCTCCACCGGCCCATTTCTGGTCCAAGGAAGGGGACGTCGCCCCACGGGCGGGATCACCGAAGCCGGGGAAGTGCGGCAACAACAGGCTGTTGGAAGTCATCACCAGGATGCCGGGCAACGCATCGAACAGGCCGTCCACACACGCAATCACGGTGCGTACGGCCGGAGTCGCCCAGTCGGGCAGCAGGTCTCCGACCACCAGCGGGGCGGTCACCATGAGCCCGATGATGAACAGATGCGCGACGAGCAGGGCGCCGACAAGCGGGTGCGTCGAGGCGGCTTGGCCGTAACCGGTGAAGAACACCGCGCCGACGCTGAGGGCGGCCAGCAAGGACGTCAGCCCGGGGTAACAGATCACCCGAAGGGCCCGACCGCCGAAAGGCAACGGCCGCCCACCAAGACCCACCGCGAGCCCGAACGGAGTCACCGCGGTCAACGTCGCCACCTTCGCGCCGAGACACCACAGCAACACCCGGTCGTAGGTTCCAATCGGCCCGCAGGTGACATAGAGCAATGAGCCGATCCCGACCAGCAGATAGATCGCCTGCCGCCACCGGGTGCTGCACCACTTCAGCCCAGGCAACAGCACGGCTGCGAGGATGAGACCGACTAGGTCGAGATGCCACGCGGTGAGCGCTGAGTCGATGGTCCAAGAGCGCATCCCCTCAGTCTTGACCAGCCTGCTGGACGACGGCTGAACCCGCGATTAGGCCGCAACGGCGGGCACTGTTAACCTTGGAGATGCCGTGAATCGGCCGCGGATCAACAGCGCCCCGGTGGACAAGCCCGGGAGCACCGCGCAACGAGACGAATCAAGGAGTCGCCAGCAGATGCCGTTGGAAACCGCCCGCAAGGCAGAGATCATGGCCGAATACGGCCAGAGCAAGGGCGACACCGGTTCGCCCGAGGTGCAGATTGCGATGCTCACCGCTCGCATCAAGGACCTGACCGAGCACTCGCGTCAGCACCCCCACGACCACCACAGCCGTCGTGGCCTGCTGTTGCTGGTTGGCCAGCGCAAGCGCCTGCTGCGTTACCTCGAGGACGTTGACATCGAGCGCTACCGCTCGCTGATCAAGCGTCTGGGTCTGCGCCGATAATCAAAGACTTACGACCGAAGGCGGTCCACCACCTGGTGGGTCGCCTTTCGGCGTAGGAGGACCCCGCTCGTCGGGGTTCCCAAGAAGAAAAACCCGTTCGCACACAACGACGATGTGCGACGAGATTTGAAAAGAACAGGAGGGCCCAAATGGAGGGTCCAGAAATCACGTTCGCCGAAGCAACGATCGACAACGGTCGGTTCGGCACCCGTACGGTTCGGTTCGAGACCGGACGCCTCGCCAAGCAGGCCGGTGGAGCAGTGCTCTGCTACCTCGACGACGAGACCACCCTGCTGTCCACCACCGCTGCTGGCAAGCAGCCCAAGGACCAGTTCGACTTCTTCCCGCTGACGGTGGATGTCGAAGAGCGGATGTACGCCGCGGGCAAGATCCCGGGTAGCTTTTTCCGCCGCGAAGGTCGCCCGTCGACCGACGCGATCCTCACCTGCCGACTGATCGACCGTCCGCTGCGTCCGGCCTTCATCAAGGGTCTGCGCAACGAGGTCCAGGTCGTCATCACCGTCCTGTCGCTGAACCCCGACCACCAGTACGACGTGCTGGCGATCAACGGTGCTTCGGCTTCCACCCAGATCTCCGGGCTGCCGTTCTCCGGCCCGATCGGCGCCACCCGCGTCTCGCTGATCGACGGTCAGTGGGTTGCGTTCCCGAACTTCTCCGACAGCGAGCGTTCGGTGTTCGACATGGTCGTCGCCGGTCGCGTTGTCGGTGACGACGTAGCGATCATGATGGTCGAGGCCGAGTCCACCGAGTCCACCTGGGACCTGGTCAACAGCCAGGGTCAGGGCGCCCCGACCGAAGAGGTCGTCGCGCAGGGCCTGGAGGCCTCGAAGACCTTCATCCGCGCGCTGTGTGAGGCGCAGGCTGACTTGGCGAGCAAGGCTGCCAAGGAAGTTCAGGAGTTCCCGCTGTTCCTGGACTACCAGGACGACGTCTACGCCAAGGTCGAGACCGAGGCCAACGACCAGGTTGCTGCCGCGCTGACCATCGCCGGCAAGCAGGACCGCGAAGACAAGCTCGACGCGCTGAAGGCCGCCCTCAAGGAGCAATTGGCCGGAGCGGGCAAGGAGTTCGAGGGTCGCGACAAGGAAATCTCCGCGGCCTACCGCTCGCTGCAGAAGAAGCTCGTTCGCGAGCGCATTCTGCGCGACCAGGTACGCATCGACGGCCGTGGCCTGCGCGACATCCGTGCGCTCTCGGCCGAGGTCGAGGTGCTGCCGCGCGTTCACGGTTCGGCGATCTTCGAGCGCGGCGAGACCCAGATCATGGGCGTCACCACGCTGAACATGCTGCGCATGGAACAGCAGCTGGACACCCTGTCGCCGGTGAGCCGCAAGCGCTACATGCACAACTACAACTTCCCGCCGTACTCGACTGGTGAGACCGGCCGCGTGGGTTCGCCCAAGCGCCGCGAAATCGGTCACGGTGCGCTCGCGGAGCGTGCGTTGATGCCGGTGCTGCCGACGCGTGAGGAGTTCCCCTACGCCATCCGTCAGGTCTCCGAGGCGCTCAGCTCCAACGGTTCGACCTCGATGGGTTCGGTCTGCGCCTCCACCCTCGCCCTGCTGAACGCCGGTGTGCCGCTGCGCGCCCCGGTCGCCGGCATCGCGATGGGTCTGGTCTCGGCTCAGGTCGACGGCAAGACCGAATATGCCGCGATGACCGACATCCTCGGCGCCGAGGACGCGTTCGGCGACATGGACTTCAAGGTTGCCGGAACCCGTGAGTTCGTCACGGCCATCCAGCTCGACACCAAGCTCGACGGCATCCCCGCCGACGTGCTGGCCGGCGCGCTGACCCAGGCCCGCGACGCTCGTCTGCACATCCTTGATGTGATGAACGAGGCGATCGACGCTCCTGACGAGATGTCGCCCTACGCCCCGCGCGTCATTGCGGTCAAGGTCCCGGTTGACAAGATCGGTGAGGTCATTGGCCCGAAGGGCAAGATGATCAACCAGATCCAGGAGGACACCGGCGCCGACATCTCGATCGAAGATGACGGCACGGTTTACATCGGCGCCACCGACGGTCCGTCGGCGGAGGCTGCGCGCGCGGCGATCAATGCGATCGCCAACCCGCAGATGCCCGAGGTTGGCGAACGCTTCCTCGGCACCGTTGTGAAGACGACCACCTTCGGTGCGTTCGTCTCGTTGCTCCCGGGCAAGGACGGTCTGCTGCACATCTCCGAGGTGCGCAAGCTCGTCGGTGGTAAGCGGATCGACGCTGTGGAAGACGTCTTGAAGATCGGCCAGAAGGTTCAGGTCGAACTGAAGGAGGTCGACCCGCGCGGCAAGCTCTCGCTGGCCGTGGTCGAGGAAGCCGGCAAGGCTGACGCTGAGGTGACGGAGACTGCCGTCGACTCCACGGACGCTCCTGCTGACACCGACTTGTCGTCGCAGGCTCCGGCTGCTGCCGACGAGTCCGCTGACGACCAGAGCACGCCGTCTTCGGACGACGCCGACGCCGAGGGTGAGGGCGGCGAGCGCCGTCGTCGCCGTCGCGGTGGTCGCGGTCGTGGCCGCAAGGACGCCGAGGGTGAGGGCGCCGACAACGGTGCTGACACCGACTCCGAGTGAGTCGAGAGTTCTCAGACTCCGAGTGAGTCGAGAGTTCTCCGACTCCGAGTGAGTAGATAGCTGTCAAGCGAAGGCCGCTGGTCCCGAAAGGGGCCGGCGGCCTTCGTCGTACGCGCAGATTGCTGCCTGTGGAGTTCGCCCACAGCCGCCGCGCGTGCACCATCGTGTGGCCTTCGGCGATGAAGGGAACCGAGGGTGTTGAAGCGAACTGTCCTGATGGTCGGTGTGGTGAGTCTGAGCGCGTGCGGTGGTGCGACCTCGCCGAAACCGGCGAAGTCGACGGCGATCGCCAGGTCGGCAGCGACTCGGCCTAGGGTCGCCGCGCTGAATGCGAGTGGGGTGAAGGCGATCTTGGCCGACTATGACCGACGCAACAATCCGGCGATCGCTCGGTCGGCGACGGGGGACGACTCGGGATGGGCAGCGGCGGACTCCGGGGGAGTGCTGGCGGCCGACCGGTATCAGACGGCGGCAGCCGCCGCGATGGCGCAAAAGGTTGAAGGCAAACCGCAGACGTCGGTTGCCGATGCGTTTCGCGAGGGAGCGGATGGGCAGGGCCGCTGGTTGTTGACCAGCCACACGCGCAGCAGCAAGGACGAGAAGGGGAAGATCGTCACCGTCACCGACTACCACGCGCTGGTCCCGGGGAGCGGCTCAGCGGGCTGGAAGGTGTTCCTTTCCAGCGGGGCCTACGGCGCATCCCGGCTCCCAGCCGGGCTCCCAGCCGGGCTGTCGGGCGCGGCGTCGGGGGCTGAGTCCGGCGCTGTCGATCAGCCGCGCAAGCAGGCGGTCGCGAACTCCATCGACAACGCGCTTTATGCCCTCGGCAATGGCAACACCGCCGACTTCGCGTTTGCCGGTCCGCTGACCGAGGCCCGCAGCTACGGGTTCAACACCGCCGAGAACGTCACGTCGACCTACGATTGTGCCGGTTGGGGCGACACATCTCGGGCCGACGCGAAGACCGCGCCGATCATCGGCACCCCGGCCGTACGACTGATGCAGGGCAAGGCAGCGACCGTCGCGGCGGTGACCCTCGACTGCGACTGGTCGGCAGCTGCGCCCGACGGGCAGGTGATGTGGCTTCATCCGGGCATCGCAAAGCTGATGAAGCTGCCGGCGGCGAAGGTCCACTCGATGAACCGACCGGTGGTGCTGCAACTGGTGGTGGTCGTGCCGGACAGCGGCAAACCGTCGGTGATCGGCGCCGATGTCGACTATCTGCTGCCGCGCTGAGTCATGCTGGTTTGTGCCAGAGGATCTCGCCGTGCAACACGCTGAACCAGCCATCGTCGTGGTCGGCCCAGGCTCGCCACGCCGCCGCGACATTCGCCAGTTCGTCGGGGGTCGCAAAGCCGGAGTCGGCCAGTTGGCGACCGAGGGCAGTGCCCGTCGTGCGGTCGGCCCACAGTCCGCCCCACCACTGCCGTTCAACCGGGGTCGAGTAACACCAGGTGCTGCTCGAGGCGTCGAGGTCGTGCAGTCCAGCGGCGTGGGCCCAGGCGACCAGTCGGCGGCCGGCGTCGGGTTCGCCGCCGTTGGCCCGGGCTGCCTGGGAGTAGAGCTCGAGCCAGCGGTCCAGGGCCGGCGCGGCCGGCCACCAGGTGAACGCGGCGTAGTCAGCATCCCGAACGGCGACAATGCCGCCCGGTCGGGTGACCCTGGCCATCTCGCGCAACGCCGCGACTGGGTCGGCGACGTGCTGGAGAACCTGGTGCGCATGCACGACATCGAAGCTGTCGTCAGCGAACTGCAAAGCGTGCACATCCGCGACGGCGAAGGTCAGGTTGTCGGCGCCCGACTGCCGCGCCGTACGCCGGGAGAGGTCGAGCGCGCCTTCGTCGATCTCGGTGGCGGTCACCGCGCGAACCCGGCTTGCCAGGTCGACGGTGATTGTCCCAGGCCCGGCCCCGATGTCGAGCAACGCGGCGTCGGGGGAGAGGTGGGGGAGCAGGTAGGCGGCTGAATTCTGCGCGGTCCGCCAGGCGTGCGATCGCAGGACGGAGGTCTCGTGGCCGTGTGTATAGCGGTTGCTCATGGGTCCACTTTTGACGCAGGTCCGAATAATGGGAAGGAAGTCCAAATATTGGGCGCGGGAACAATCCGTGGTCAAAGGTAGTTGATGTGTCCATGAATGCCTTTGGATTCCTCAGTTTCGGTCACTACGGAATGGAGGGCTACGACGCGCGCGAGATGCTCCACCAAGCGGTCGACATCGCTGTCGGCGCCGACGAGATCGGCGTCAACGGTGCGTATTTCCGGGTACACCACTTTGCTCGGCAGGCCGCGTCGCCGATGCCTCTTTTGGCCGCGATCGCGGCCCGCACCAGCCGGATCGAGGTGGGCACCGGCGTGATCGACATACGCTACGAGAACCCGCTGCAGCTCGCCGAGGAGACGGCGGCCCTCGACCTGCTCAGCGACCAACGGATCGCCATCGGCATCAGCCGTGGCTCACCCGAGCCCGCGTTGCGTGGCTGGGAAGCCTTCGGCTACACCGGCTCCGCAGACCCACGCGGTGCGGACATTGCGCGACCTAAATTCGAGCAGTTCCTCGACGCCGTACGCGGTGTTCCGATGGTCGACGCCGATCCGAATCAGTTCGGGCCGGGGCAGCGACTGCGCGTCGAGCCGCACTCGCCCGGCCTCGCCGATCGCATCTGGTGGGGAGCCGGATCGCGAGACACGGCGCAGTGGGCTGGCTCTGCTGGGGTCAATCTGATGAGTTCGACGCTGCTCACCGAGGCGACCGGGCAAAGCCTCGGCGACCTGCAGGCCGAGCAGATCGACCGATATCGGCAGGCTTGGAAGGAAGCGGGCCACACCCGCACCCCGCGAGTCTCGGTCAGTCGCAGCGTTTTTCCGATCGTGACCGAGGAAGACCGGCAGCTGCTGCGCTATGGGCTCGGCGGCGCTGGGTCCGATCAAATCGGGGTGATCGACGGATTCCGTTCAACCTTCGGCAAGACCTACACCGGTGAGCCGGACGAGTTGGTCGAGCAGTTGCGCGACGACGCCGCGGTGCAGGCCGCCGACACCCTCATGCTGACCATTCCCTCCCAGCTCGGTGTCGACTACAACCTGCACCTGCTCGAGGCATTCGCGACGCATATCGCGCCAGCCTTGGGCTGGAAGCCGAACACCGACGGCCCTGTCCAGGGTCAGCCGCTCGCGTGACCCCGAACGCCCGGAACGGCGCGGCACCGGCAAGGATGGACTGATGCACCCCCTCGTGCTCGGTCCCGTCTTGCGGCACGTCGACCAGACCACCGCGACGATCTTCGTCCGTACGGCTGACACTTCCGATGTCACGGTGCGCTGCGCTGGCCAGGACGTAACGGTGTCGACCTTCGCCGTCCACGGCGGTCATTACGCGATCGTGCTGCTGGACCACCTGCAGCCGGGAACGGTGAACGACTACCAGGTGCTGGTCGACGGCGAGCAGGTCTGGCCGGAGGCGGACTCGCAGTTCCCGCCCAGCCGCATCGCGACCCGCGAGCCTGGTAAGGGTCCTGACTTTCTGTTCGGTTCCTGCCGAACCTCGACCTCTCACGACACGGCGGGCACCAAGCAGCACGGCGTCGACGCGTTGCGGGCCTACGCGTACGACATGGCCCGCAACCCGCGGCACTGGCCCGACTTCGTGCTCTTCCTGGGCGATCAGCTCTACGCCGACGAGACGTCACCGGAGATGCGCGAGTTCATCGAGCGCCGGCGCGGCCTCGACGACGCGCCCGGGGAGGAGATCAAGGACTTCGTCGAGTACGCCGAGCTCTACCGGCTCGCCTGGTCCGATCCGGCCAACCGCTGGCTGCTGTCGACGCTGTCCAGCGCGATGATCTTCGATGACCACGACGTGCGCGACGACTGGAACACCTCGCAGTCCTGGCATCACATAATGAACGCCACCCCGTGGTGGCACGACCGGATCGTCGGAGCCCTCGGTTCGTACTGGCTTTATCAGCACGCAGGCAACCTCGATCACGAAACCCTGCGCGCCGACCCGACCTGGACCTTGATCGAGGCCCACGAGGGTCCGGCCGAGCTGGACCTCACCGAGGTGCTGGACGACTTCGCAGAGAGGGTTGACCGCGACCCGACCAGCTACCGCTTCTCGTTCGTGCGAGACCTGGGCGACAGCAAGCTCGTGGTCATCGACTCGCGCGCCGCGCGCGACCTGCGCCCCCGCCACCGCGCGATGCTGGACGACGACGAACTGGCGTGGGTGAACCGCCAGTTGCGCGGCGACGTACGCCACCTATTCATCGGCACCTCGTTGCCGTTCCTGCTGCCGACCGGCATTCATGACCTCGAGTCGCTGAACGAGACGATGGCCCAGGGCCGGTGGCCCCGGCTAGCCGGGGTCGGGGAGAAAATCCGGCAGGCGCTCGACCTGGAGCACTGGGCGGCGTTCGAGCGTTCGTTCGCCGACGTGTCGCGGATGGTCCTCGAAGTCGCCGCCGGTCGGCGCGGCGCGGCGCCCGAGACCATCAGTTTCCTCAGCGGCGATGTGCATAACTCCTACGTCAACGAGGTCACTTCGGCGCCCCAGCCGATCCGATCGACCATCGTCCAGGCGGTCTGTTCCCCGATCCGCAACCCCTTGCCGGTCTACGTCCGCGCCCTGCAGGGACAGCTGTCCGGATGGATGGCCCGTCCGATGCGGGCCTTGGTGACACGGCTGCCCGGGGTGCAGGTCCCCGACTTCGGTTGGCGCACCACCCACGGCCCGTGGTTCGACAACAACCTGGCCCGCGTCGAGTCGCTGGGCGATCGGCTGTTGTTCACCTGGGCGCGTGGACTGGTCAAGGACGATCGCTACGACGACCCGCAGTTGGAGCGGGTCGCCACTGTGCTGGTCGGTTGACGCCACTATGGATTCCACGCTTCCTGACCTGCTGCTCACCTGCGCCGTCGGCCTCGAGGAGCTGCTGCGCGGCGACCTGCAGCCGTACGCCGCAGCGACCCGGGTGACCGGCGAGGGACTTCTCGCCGCTCACAGCGCGGATCTCGTTGCCGTACGCGCGAATCCGATGGTCGACCGGATCGCGGTGCCGTGGGATCCGGCGCAGCGGCCGGCAGTCGATCTACTGACGCAGATCCTCGGCTCCGCTGCGCTCACCTTCCGGGTGCATGCCAGCGATGCGGCCGAGCGCGCCCGTCTCATCGAGCGGGTCGTCGACAACACCGGCTGGCGCAACGAACCGGGCAACTGGCAGCTGAACCTCGTTCCCGGCGCGGAGCGCATCGAACTCGGACCTCTGTCGTGGGCTGCGCGGTTCGGAACCATGCAGCGCCTGCCCGCCACCACCCCACCGGCTGTCGCGGCGGGAGCGCTGCGCCTGGCGAAGCTGCGCGACGGAATGAACCTGGTCGACGTGTGCGGTGGTGTGGGCACCATCCCGATCGTCGACGCGCTGACCCGCGACGGGCGGGGCCTCGTCGTCGACCTCAACCCGGAATCGATCCAGCTCGCGCAGCGCAACATCGAATCGTTCGGCCAGCAGTCGCGGGTATCGGCGGAAGTTGGCGATGCCACCGACATCGACCTCGCCACCGGCAGCGTCGATCGTGTCGTCTCCGATGTGCCGTTCGGCAAGCGCATCGGGTCGAACGAGGCCAACGACAGCCTCTATCCGGCGTTGGTCGCCGAGCTCGGCCGGATCCTGGCCGACGACGGGCGTGCCGTTCTGATCACCGACGACAAGCGCCGGTTTGCTGAATGCGTACGCCGGGACCGCCAGTTGAAGGTCGTCAAGGAGACCGGGCTGCGCTACAACGGCGTCACCCCGACCGCGTTCACCCTCGCCCGGGTGCGTGGACGGCGCTCCTAGGATGGTCGCGTGACTGAGCGCATCAAGGTGGCAGTGATCGGTTCCTCCGGACGGATGGGGTCCGCGGCGGTGGCGGCGGTCGAGGCCGCCGACGACCTGGAGTTGGTTGGTTCCTACGACCACGAAGACGACCTCGGTGATCTGGGCGGGGCCCAGGTCGCCATCGATCTCACCATCCCCGCTGCCACCGCCGGCAACGTCGCCCACTGCGTCGACCGCGGAGTCCATGCGGTGGTCGGAACCACCGGTTGGACCGACGAGAAGCTGAAAGACCTTCGGGCACAGCTTGATTCCCACCCCGCGGTCGGTGTGTTGATCGCTCCCAACTTTGCGATTGGGGCCTTGCTGATGATGTCGTTCGCCCAGCAGGCAGCGCGCTTCTACGAGTCGGTCGAGATCGTCGAGACTCATCACCCCGACAAGGTCGACGCCCCCTCCGGCACCGCCGCCCGCACCGCCGCGGTCATCGCGCAGGCCCGCAAGGATGCCGGCATGGGGCCGGTGCCCGATGCCACCCAGGAAGACCCTGACGGCGCCCGCGGCGCCGAGACCGACGGCGTACGGGTTCATGCGCTGCGCCTGCGGGGCCGGGTCGCGCATCAGGAAGTGTCTTTCGGCGCCGTCGGTGAAGCCCTCACCATCCGCCACGACTCTTTCGACCGGGTCAGCTTCATGCCTGGTGTGTTGACCGGCGTGCGTGAGGTTGCCGCCCACCCGGGCCTGACGGTGGGTCTGGAGCACTACCTCGGCCTGTAGCGGCCTGAGCTGACACCAGTCGTCACCCCAAGTTCAACCGCCGGTCGTTCGGTTGTCTTACCGTCCACCCATGGCGGCCCATGTTTGACGGCATCATGACCGCGCTCGGCGACCTCATGTCGTCGCCGTGGGTCTATCTGATCATCGCGCTCATCTCGTTGATCGACGCGGTCGTGCCGCTCTTTCCGAGTGAGGCCCCGTTGATCATGGCGGGGGTCTACGCCGGTTCGACCGCCAAACCGATGCTGGCGGTGGTCGTTTTGGTCGCAGCCCTGGGCGCCTCGACCGGCGACCACATCGCCTATTTCATCGGCCGCGCAGCTGCCGGGCCGTTGGAGCGAATACCCGCAAACACCCGCCGCGGCCGCGCCCTCGGCGCCGCGAAACGGATGCTGCAATCACGCGGTGGGATGGCGCTGGTTATCGGCCGGTTCATCCCGTGGGGTCGGGTCGCCACCACGATCGTCTTCGGGGCGATGCGTTTCCCACGGCGTCGCTTCACCCTGTTCGATCTGATCGGCTGCAGCGTCTGGGCACTGCACGGAACCCTGATGGGTTACATCGGCGGAGCGGCCTTCCAGAACCAGCCCGAGAAAGGCTTGCTGCTCGGACTCGCGATGGCCATTGCGGCCTCGGCGCTGATGGAGTTGGTGCGCTGGTGGTGGCAGCGCCGTCGGGCGGCGCGTGTCTCAGCGCAACCGGTAGATGGTGACCGGCCCGCTGCGATGGACCGCGTCGGCCAGTGAGGCAAGCGTCCCGGAGACCTCGCCGGCCCTGTTGTCAGCGAACATCCACCGCACCCCCCGCGCGCGCAGAGCGCCCAGAACCTGAGGATTCGGTGCGTAGAACGCGCGCTCGTTCAGGGTGAACAGTTCGCCGTCGGGGAACGGCTGTCGGACCGCCGGGAGCCCGTGGTCGCCGGCCGCCCGCTGCGCACCATCGGTGTAGGACCACGATTCGACTAGCATCCGGCGGCCGCTGAAACCGCTGACCCAGAAGGCGCTCGCGAGGCAGCCGGGCGTCGTCCGGAGGTTGCGACAGTGCACATTCGTCGCCACCAGATCCGCAGATCCGGAATGATCGCCGAGCCAGTGAGCCGCCGCCGACTCGGCGGGTTGGACGGTCCAGGGGAACTGGCGCAGGGGTGCGGCGAACGGGGTCGCGAGCGTACGACCGAAATTCTGCTCGGCCGCCGGGTTCACCAGGCAGGCGCCCACCAGGAGCGCAGCGATCAGCGCCACATGCTTCTTGGCCGGTCGGATCAGCGCGGCGCCGCCGACGACCAGCAGGATGACGGCGGACGCCGTCAACCAGGGCAGGGACTCGGCCGGAGGGCGCAGCCTTGCCAGGACCAACCGCAAGATCAGGGTCGTCGCGGCTCCGGCGGCGACGGCGGCAATCCAACGCCGCGGGTGAGGCGACCGCCCAGCCGCAACGCTGATGCCCCATCCGGCAAGCAACCCGACCATCGGCTGCGCACCCAACGGGAAGTAAGCCTGCGACCCGCCGGTGTGGTCGATGAGTTGATATGCCGCGAGTGACGCGAGGATGCAGCCCACCAGGAACGCCGGCATCGGGTCCCGCAGCCAGCGTCGACCCAGCAGCAACGAGAGGGCCGCAATCGCGTAGGTCGACAGCATCGCAACGAGCACCCCGAGCAGCACCACGACCGCGCCCGTCGACAGCAGCCCTGGTGGAAGCAGCGGCCCGTGGCCGGGACCGCGCCCTTGATGGACGTACGAGGCGTACGGCCAACTGTGTCGTGCGCTGGAGAACAGACGTAGTTTCGATCCCGCGGATCCGCCAGCGAAAAGAGGCAGCGCAACGACGATTCCGAGGGCACTGATAGCGCTGACGACAAGTGCGCCGCGACGTGCTGCCTTCCGGCGAACGAAAACCGCGGCAGCAAAGAGCGCACCGGCGGCCAGGACCGGCAAGATGCTCGACTTTGCGCCGGCGCAAAGGAAGGCGACGGCGGCCACCAGCACGACCTTCCGACCGCTCAATCGTTCGCCGCGCAGCAACGGAATGATCAGGAAGAGCGCGAGCAACGTGAACATCAGCCCGAAGATCTGCGAGGGGCTCAGCCACCCCAACCCGTCGACCGGTGCCGATCCGAACCAGGGCACGACGGTCAGGCCGGCCGGCCACACCAGGAGTGCGGCCCCGATGCTCCCGGTCAGCCAGTTCCCGGACAGCCGGTGACCCACCACCAGGCAGAGTGCGGTGATCACCGCGACGATGGGAACGACCCACAGTCGCAGCGCGATATCCGCGGTGGGCCGGCCGGATCCCAGCGAGCCCACGGCGATGTAGGCGTCGCTGAGCCAGTGGTAGTTGAGCTGGCCGACCTGGGCCTGCGGCGTCTGCGGGAGCAGCGAATGCTTCAGTTCGCCGGCAAGCCCGAGGTGCCAGTAGAGGTCCTGATACATCGTCGAGGGGCCGGGCGGCGGCGCCTGGCGCGCGAAGAACGCGACCGCCCGAGCGGCCGCCCACGCGGTGGCAGCGGCCCAGGAAAGAACTGCGAAAGGCGGTGGTCCGGCGGCCGCCGGCTGCGCTGGTCGGCGCAGCAGGAAGGCCGCGACCAGCGCGGCGGCGAGACCGCCAAGTGGGGTCAGCGGCGGTAGCCCGATCGCTTGGCAGACCGCCCACCACAGCAATTGACCCACGACGCCAACGGCGGCGCCCAGCGTCAGCCGGGTGAACTGATTCTGCGCCGACCGGCGCCGCAGGATCGCGAAGCCGAGCAACCACCACGCGCCCGACCAGAGGGCGTACGAGGTCACGGAGATTGCGCTCGACCCCGCCAGTAGCTGACAGGTGAACACGATGGCCACCACGACCACGGATGTCGGGACAACCCAGCGCGCCGCCTTGGTCACGGGGCTGAGGATCGTCACGGGTGCAGCGTAGGCGTGCCGGTCGCGTGCCCGCTGGAAGGTGGTTGACCGCAAGCTGGGGTCACTCGACGAGCACAACCTCCAGGTTGCGCGGCCCGTGGACACCCTCGACGCGGTCGAGCTCGATGTCGGAGGTGGCGCTCGGACCACTGATCCAGGTGAGCGGTCGACCGGCGCGGACCGAGGCCTGCAGCATGGTGATTCCCTCGGGGACCGAGGTCACGACCTGTTCGGCGCGCACCACACAGACGTGGACGTCGGGGACCAACGACAGTGCGCGGCGGCCCTGATCGGGTTGGTGGTCGAGCACGATGGTGCCGGTCTGGGCGATGCTGACGGCTGAGGCGGTGACGACCGCATCGACAGCATCCAGGTCTCGCGCGGAGAGGGCGTCGTCGGTGACCAACTCGAACCCGGCTGGGCGCCAGTCGTCGGGTAGACCGGGAGCGGGGACGACTCGCCGCGCGCCATGCCCGGCCAAGACCCGGACAACCGTCTCGGCGACCTCGCCCGAACCGCACCGGCTGACCACGGCGCGGTAATCGATCAGGTTCTGCACGAACAGTTCGATCATTGCGTGGTGGTCGAGCACGTCGCTGGCCGGCGCCGGACTCACCTCGACGGCGCCGCCGGCCTGCGCCGAGCGGATGCGCGACAGGATCTCGTCACGAGCGTTCATCGGTTCCTCCGTCGGTGCGGTTCCACCACTGGCGGAAGGTTTCCTTGGGGGGCGTCGGGATGTCGCGCGCCCCGCTCCACGACGCGGCCGGACCCGGCAACGCACCCAGTGAGGTGCGGGATCCGAGCAGCTTGCCGCTGAACGCGCTCAGCTTCTGCGCCCGTTCCAACCGGCGGTGGTCGGCGAACAGCCAGCCCATCGCCGCCATCGAAGCGCTCTCGGCGCTGGGGCCTTTGCCGCGATGCTCGTCAACGACCTGGGTGCGCAGATGCACCAGGATGCGCGGGATATCGATCCGAACGGGGCAGACCTCGAAGCAGGCGCCGCACAGGCTGGAGGCATAGGGCAACGACTTGTCGATGTCGCTGCTGGTGCCGCGCAATTGCGGGGTGAGGATCGCGCCGATCGGGCCGGGGTAGACCGAGCCATAGGCGTGGCCACCGGCCCGCTCGTAGACCGGGCAGACGTTCAGACAGGCCGAGCAGCGGATGCAGCGCAGCGCCTCACGGCCGACCTCGTCGGCCAGAACGTGGGTGCGGCCGTTGTCGACCAACACGACGTGGACATCCTGCGGGCCGTCGCCTTCGCTCGGACCGCTCCACATCGTGGTGTACGGGTTCATCCGCTCGCCGGTGCTGGACCGGGGGAGCAGCTGCATGAACGTTCCGAGGTCGTCCCAGGTAGGCAGCACCTTCTCGATGCCGACAACACTGATCAGCGTCTCGGGCAGGGTGAGGCACATCCGCCCGTTGCCCTCGGATTCCAGCACCACCAAAGTGCCGGTCTCGGCGATGGCGAAGTTTGCACCGGAGATCGCGACCTTCGCGCGCAGGAACTTCTCGCGCAGGTGCAGGCGCGCCGCCTCGGCGAGCTGCTTGGGTTCGTCGGTCATGTCCGGCGGAGCTGGTCGACCGACCTTGCCCATCTGGCGGGCGAAGATCTCCCGGATCTCTGCCCGGCCGCGGTGGATCGCCGGCACCAGGATGTGGGAGGGGCGATCGTTGCCCAACTGCACGATGAGCTCGGCGAGGTCGGTTTCCCAAGCGTGGATGCCCTCCGCTTCCAACGCCTCGTTGAGCTCGATCTCCTGGGTGGCCATCGACTTGACCTTCACGACCTCATCGACTTGCTTGGCCTTCACCAAGCCCACCACGATCTCGTTGGCCTCCTGCGCGTCGCGGGCCCAGTGGACGGTGACGCCGCGGTCGGTGAGCGACTTCTCCAACTGCACGAGGTAATCGTCGAGGTGCGCGAGCACCTTGTCCTTGATGTCGGCGCCGTTGCGCCGCAACGCTTCCCACTCGGTGACCTCGGCCACGACTGCCGCTCGCTTGTCGCGAATCGTGTGGGTGGCGTGATGCAGGTTGCGCCGCTGCTGGGTGTTCGCCAACGCGTCGTGAGCCGTCACCGGGAACTTCGGCATCCCGACGAAAGTGGGTGTGGTGCGGGCCAGCGGATTGGTGGTCGTCATGCCGTCTGCTCCTGGGTCGAGGCGAGGATCTCGGCGAGGTGCATGGTTCTTACGCCGGCTCGCTGGCGGCCGAGCAGGCCGCCGATGTGGGCCAGACACGAGTTGTCACCAGCGACGACAACCTCGGCGTCGGTCTCGCGGATGTGCCGCACCTTGTCGCTGCCCATGGCCACCGACACGTCCGCGTTCTTCATCGCGAAGGTGCCACCGAAACCGCAGCACTCGGTTGCCGCGGGCAACTCGACCAGGTTGATCCCTCGGACGGCGCGCAGCAGTTGCAGCGGCCGGTCGCCGACATGCAGCATCCGCAGCGAGTGACAAGTCGGGTGGTAGGTGACGCGGTGGGGGAAGTAGGCCCCCACGTCGGTCACCTTCAGCACGTCGACCAGGAACTCCGAGAGTTCGTAAACCTTGGGCGCGACCCGTTCGACCTCGCGGCCCAGTCCGGCATCGCCGGACCGCTTGGCCAGGTCGGGGTATTGCTCCCGGATCGAACCGGTGCAGGACCCCGAGACGGACACCACGGCGTCGTAGGCACCGAAAACATCAACGAAGGAACGCACCAGGGGAATGGCCTCGTCGGCGTAGCCGGTGTTGGTGAACATCTGACCGCAACAGGTCTGTTGCTGCGGGAACTCGACGTCGACGCCGAGCCGCCGCAGCAGTCGTACGGTCGCCTTCGGCGTATCGGGCCACATCGTGTCGTTGAAGCAGGTGGCGAAGAGGGCCACGCGCGGGCTCACGGGAGCATCCAACTCAGGACGGTGGCCTGAAGTCCGACCAGGAGGCACATGACAGCGAGCAGAGCTATCGACCACAGAACGACCTTGCGGAAGATCTCCGATTCCTTGCCGAGCAAGCCGACCGAGGTTGCCGCAATCGTGAGGTTCTGCGGGCTGACCATCTTGCCGACCACGCCGCCGGCGGAGTTCGCCGCGACGAGCAGGGTGGGATCGATCCCGGACTTCTGCGCGGCCGTCTGTTGCAGGGTTGCAAACAACGCGTTGGCGCTGGTGTCGGATCCGGTGACCGCTGTGCCCAGCCAGCCGAGAATCGGCGACAGGAAAGCAAACGCGGTTCCGCTGCCGGCGATCCAGGTGCCGATAGTGATCGTCTGACCGCTCAGGTTCATCACGTAGGCCAGAGCCAGCACCGAGGCGACGGTCAGAAACGCGAAGCGCAGTTTGACCGCGGTGTCCTTGACCTCACCCGCCCACTTCGGCAAGGAGACCTTGTAGGCCACCGCGACGATCAGGGAGCAGAGCAAAAGCATGGTTCCGGGGGAGGAGAGCCACTGGAACGAATAGACAGTGGTCTTGGTCGCCACACCCTTGGCGTTGACGATCTCGCCGTTGAGTCCGGGCCACTTGATCGGCTGATCGGTGCCGACCATCCAGTTCTTGATCGGGTCGATCAGTTTCGTGACGGCGAACACCACGATCACCAACAGGTAGGGCAGGAGCGCCATCCCGATGCGGGCGGGGGTCAACGAACGAGCGCGTTCCTCGATGTCCATGTCAGAGCTGGCCGAGTCCGCCAACGGTTCACTGTGGCCGTCCTTGCTCGCGCCGGAGCCGGTCGTGCCCTTGCCGCTGCCTTTGGTCCCGCTCTCGGCGGCGACCGAGGCCAGTTCGCGCTCGCGCAGGATGGCGAGATCGGCGAGCGCTTCTTCGCGGCCGACGGGTTGCCAGAAGCGCAGCATGATGACCGCGGCGGCCAGCGCAACGAGCGAGGAGATGACGTCGGTCAGCTCGACCGAGATCCAGGTGGCCGAGACCCACTGGGCGAGGCCGAACGAAACACCCACCACGATCGCGATCGGCCAGGTCTGCTTGACCCCGCGCTTGCCATCGACCAGGCCGACGAGCAGCAGCGGCACGATCGCGGCAAGGAACGGAGTCTGGTGACCGACATAGGCGCCGATCTCGCCGTACGGAATGCCGGTCAGGGCGCCCGCAGTGATGATCGGGGTGCCGATGGCGCCGAAGGCGACCGGCGCGGTGTTGGCCAGCAGGGCCACCGCCGCCGCGCGCAGCGGGGAGAAACCAACGGCCATCAACATGACCCCGGTGATAGCCACCGGGGCGCCGAATCCGGCAAGTGCCTCGAGCATGCCGCCGAAGCAGAACGCGATGATGATCGCTTGCACACGCGGGTCATCAGAGACCAGGTGGAAGCTGGCGCGCAGGTCGTCGAAGCGGCCGCTGACCACGGTGATCTGGTAGAGCACGATCGCGGTGAAGACGATCCACATGATCGGGAAGAGGCCGAAGACCGCGCCCTCGCTAGCCGACAGGACGGCGAGCTTCGCGGGCATCTTGAAGACGGCGACCGCGATGATGATCGCGACAGCGACACCCGAGAGGCCGGCCCAGTGGGCCTTCCAGCGCAGAGCGCCGAGGGTGACGAAGACGGTGAGCAGCGGAAGGCTGGCGATGAGCGCGGAGATCCACAGGCTGTCGGCAACCGGCGACAGCGGTGGGGTGTACGTGGCGAGCATCCGGACCTCTCAATGGTCTGACCAAAGTTGTGATGCACACCATAGCCACATCCGGCGATCTGCTGGGAGTTCGTGGCCATGTCGGGCGCTCGTGATCCGTTCGATATCCGTTCCATATCCGTTCGATGCCAGGTCTAGGCTCGGCGGGTGACATCACCGGACGACGTGACCGAACAGGGCCCGCCCGCCAAGGCATGGGAAGTCGTTGTCGCGTGGGTTGAGGAGCGGATCCTCGATGGGCGTCTCGTGCGCGGCTCGACGCTGCCGGCTGAGCGTGACCTCGCCGCCCAATTGCGCGTGAGCCGAGCGGCCGTACGCGAGGCGGTTCGATCGCTGCAGGCCAACGGGGTATTGCGCTCCAGCGTCGGGGCCGGGAAAACCGGCGGCACCATCGTCGACGGCGAACCGCACGTTGCGCTCACTCGGATGCTGCGAATGCACGTCGCGCTGGCGAACTTCCCCGCCTACGACGTCACCCAGGTGCGCGCAGTCCTCGAGCGATTGTCGGCGGCCCTGGCTGCTACCGACGCCGATGATGAACTGCGGCAGCAGATGCGTTCCTCCTTGGAGGCAATGGACGACGACAGTCTCTCGCGCGCGCGGTTCAACGCCCACGACACCGACTTCCACGTGGCGATGGCCCGGGGTGCCGGGAATCGCCTCGCGACCGACCTGACGGTGGCGATCCGGGAATCCCTGCGCAATCCGCTCGGTTGGGCGTTCGCCGATCTGTCCGAGTGGCCCACGCTGCGAGCGGTGCTGCGGGCCGAGCACCACGCGATCATGGCGGCCATCGAGGCAGGCGACGCCGGGCAAGCGGCGGACCTGGTCGAGCAACACATCTGGTCGTCGTACGACGCGATGCTGCGCGACCGAACGAACACCTTGCGTTTAGGCCGCCCAGCCCAGGGCGCGCAGCGCGGCCGCGGTGGCAGCGGCAACGATGATCACGACCAGGAAGGGCGCCCGGAGCAGGAGCGCCACGATCGCCGCGCCAAGGCCGGCCGCGCGGGCGTCAATTTCGACGGCGCCGTGGTTGCCGGTGCCGGTCTGCACCGCGACAAGGGCGGCCAGTAACGCGACCGGCAGGTAGGTCATCACCCGGCCCACCAGCGGTCCGTCGAGCAGCCGTTGCGGCACCAGATACCCGCAGAGTTTGATCGCGAACGAGAGCGCGCCGGCCAGGAGGACCGTGGTCCACAGGCTCATCTCGCGGCCTCGCGCTCGGGGATCAAACCCGTGACAACAGCGGTCAGCGCGGCGATCAGGATCGGCACTCCGGCCGGACTGTGCGGGGAGACCAGCAGTGCGACGGCCGCTGCGGCGACAGCGGTGAGCCGGGCACGGCCGGTCGACAGCCGCGGCCACAACAGCGCGATGAAGGCACCGCTGGCTGCCGCGTCGAGGCCCCATTGCTTTGGATCGCCAAGAGCGCTGCCGGCGATGGCTCCGACGATCGTCATCAGGTTCCAGAAGGCGAACACCGCGATGCCGGTCCACCAGAATCCGGTGCGCGACAGCGACTGGGTGGGTTGCGCGACAGTCACTGCGGTCGACTCGTCGATGGTCAGATGGGCGGCCAGAACCCTGCGTAGTCCGCGTTCTTGCAGGAGGCGCGAGACCTGCAGGCCGTAGAACGCGTTGCGTAGCCCGAGCAGTGAGCTGGTGGTCACCGCCGCCAATCCGGTGCCGCCCGAGGCGATCACGCCCACTGCCGCGAACTGGGAGCCGCCGCTGAACAGCAACGCCGACAACATCGCCGCCTGAGCCAGGCTCAAGCCAGCGGCGACGGCGAGCGCGCCGAAGCTGATGCCGTAAAGACCGGTGGCGAAGCCCACCGTGAGTCCCTGTCGGGCGACAGATCTGTGGGTGGGCGTCTCAGTGCTCATGCTCGTGCGGTGCGGGCTCTTCGCCGAGGCCAGTGAGCAACTCGATCTCGCGAACGGTGCTTCCATCGGCGGAGACGACGCGGTCGGCGAACTCCCCGGTGAGTCCGAAACCGGCTTCGGCCAAGAAGCGCACCAGCAAGGTGTCGCGTTCCAGAACGAGGGTGCGTACGGCGTTGATGTCGTTCACGGCGAGGGTGTCGATGGCCGCGTTGAGCAGTCGTGAGCCGTGACCGCGGTGGCGATGGTCGGGATCGACACCACCCGCCAGAATCTCGCCCTCGCCGTCGGCGGCTGGGCCGATCGCGACGAAGCCGACGACGTCTTCGAGTTCGGTGGCCACCAGCAACCGGTGGATCGGTGACGGGGGAGCCGCCAGCGAGGCCCGCCAAGCGGCGGCGAAATTGGCCGCTTCGAACTGGTCGAGGGCGCTGCGGTCGACGATCCCGTCGTACGCATCCCGCCAGACCGCGGCCTGCACCCGACCGACCGGGTCGATGTCGCTGCTTCGGGCCGTACGCACGCTCGCATCACTCACCGGTTGATTGAACCAGTCGCGACACCCGTGGGCCGAACCACCCGGCTCTGCGTGTGACACAAGAATGCAGAATTGCATATTGGTGTAATGCCGGTCACACTGGTGACATGTACGGCAACGACTTTGACGCGTCCGACGAACCGCTCAATGCGGCAGAGGGCGACGGACTGCGCGACGTGCTCCACACCGCCACCGAACGGGGCGACGGCGGTGATTTCGACGCCCTGATCGAGGCCGATCGGCGGATTGAGCCGCGCGATGCGATGCCCGACGGATACCGGCAGACGCTGATCCGCCAGATCGCCCAACACGCCCACTCCGAGATCATCGGTATGCAGCCCGAGGGCAACTGGATCACTCGTGCGCCCTCGTTGCGGCGCAAGGCGATTCTGATCGCGAAGGTGCAAGACGAGGCCGGCCATGGGCTCTACCTCTACTCCGCCGCCGAGACCCTTGGCGTCGATCGCGGTGAGCTGCTGGAAAAGCTGCACTCCGGCAAGCAGAAGTACTCCTCGATCTTCAACTACCCGACGCTGACCTGGGCCGACGTCGGCGCGATCGGCTGGCTGGTCGACGGTGCCGCGATCATGAACCAGGTTCCGCTCTGCCGTTGTTCGTACGGCCCCTACGCCCGCGCCATGATTCGTGTCTGCAAGGAGGAGTCGTTCCATCAGCGCCAGGGCTTTGAGTCTCTGTACACGATGGCGACCGGCACCCCGGAGCAGAAGGCGCTGGTGCAGGACGCCGCCAACCGCTGGTGGTGGCCGGCCCTGATGATGTTCGGTCCGCCGGACACGGGGGAGAACGCCGCCGACGGCCGCACCGCGCAATCCATGGCCTGGGGGATCAAGCGGTTCGCGAACGACGAACTGCGTCAGCGGTTCATCGACATGACCGTTCCGCAGGCGCAAAAGCTTGGCATCACGCTGCCCGACCCAGAGCTCGCCTGGAACGAAGAGCGCGGCCACTGGGACTTCGGCCCCATCGACTGGTCGGAGTTCTACCGGGTTCTCAAGGGTGACGGCCCCTGCAATACCGAACGGATCAACCACCGGGTGACCGCCCACGAAGAGGGCGCCTGGGTGCGTGAGGCCGCGCTGGCCTACGCCGACAAGCAACGTCAGCGAGGAGACGCCGCATGAATGCGCCCGAAATGATCAAGCCAGCAACGACTGAGCGCGAATGGCCGCTGTTCGAGGTGTTCGTACGCGGAAAGCGTGGCCTTTCCCACGTACACGCCGGATCGCTGCACGCGCCCGACGCGCAGATGGCGTTGCGCAATGCCCGCGATCTTTACACCCGACGCCAGGAAGGTGTCTCGGTGTGGGTCGTCGCCGCGGCCGACATCCTGGCGAACAGCCCGGACGAGCGCGACAGCTTCTTCGATCCGGCAGCCGACAAGGTCTACCGGCACCCGACGTTCTACGACGTCCCGAAGGATGTCGAATATCTATGAGGGACGCATCCGACCTGATCTCGAGCTACGTTCTCGGCCTTGCCGACGACGCGCTGATCTATACCCAGCGCCTCGGCGAGTGGGTATCGCGCGCGCCCCAGATCGAGGAGGACCTCGCGCTGGGCAACGTTGCACTCGACCTACTCGGTCAGGCGCGCGCATTGTTGACCCGCGTCGGTGAACTCGACGGCAGTGGCCGTGGCGAGGACGCTCTGGCCTACCTGCGCGACGAGCGCGAGTTCCGCAACGTCCACCTGGTCGAGCGGCCGCGTGGCGACTTCGGCTTCGAGATGGCGCGGTTGCTGTGGTTTGCGAGCTATCAGTGCGCGCTCTACGCCCGGCTGGCCGACAGCAGCGATGAGACGGTTCGCGGGGTGGCCCGCAAGGCGGTCAAGGAGGTCGACTACCACCGGGACCACGCGACCCAGTGGGTGCTGCGGCTGGGCGACGGAACCACTGAGTCCCGCGCGCGCATGCAACAGGCGCTCGCGGATGTGTCGCCCTACATCGCCGAACTGTTCGAGGACACCGACGCCGCTCAGGCGGCTGCGCGGGCCGGGGTCGGAACGCTGCCCTCAACGCTTGCCGACGAGGTGCGCTCCTATGTTCGCTCGGTCACCGACCAAGCGGGTCTGGACTACGTCGACAGTGCCACGTTCGCCGCACGCGGTGGTCGCGACGGGATCCACTCGCAAACCATGGGCTACCTGCTGGCGGAGATGCAACACATTCACCGGTCGCATCCGACGGCGACGCGATGGTGATGCTCGCCGACCGGTCGGTCGATGTCGAGCGGGCCATCCGCGCTGTCCTCGATCCAGAGATCCCGGTGATCACGCTCGACGACCTCGGCGTGATCAGGTCGTTGGAGGTCGACGGCGACGTCGTACGCGTGGTCATGACGCCCACGTACAGCGGCTGTCCGGCGATGGAAGCCATGGAACGCTCCGTTCGCGTCGCGATCGCCGCCCAGGGGTTCCGACCAGAAGTCTCGATCCGTCTCGAGCCGGCCTGGACCACTGACTGGATGTCAGCGGCTGGACGAGAACGCCTGCGGGAGTTCGGAATTGCGCCACCCGGCACCACTGGTGGCGCCGGCCCGCGCGCGATCACGCTCAGGATGCGTCAGGTTTCTTGCCCGGTCTGCGGAAGCCCGGAGACCGAGGTCCTGTCCCAGTTCGGCTCGACCGCCTGCAAGGCGCTGCGCCGCTGCACCCAATGCCGAGAACCGTTCGAGGAATTCAAAGCGCTATGACCGTCCAGCTCACCACCCCCGCGCGTCGCCGCTCGCAGTTCCACGACCTGCGTGTCGTCGACGTGCAGCGCCTGACCCCGACCTCGGTGGCAGTCACCTTCGCCGTGCCGCCAGAACTGGCAGCCGACTTCGCGTTCACCCCCGGCCAACACCTCACGCTGCGCGCGACGATCGACGGCCAGGACGCCCGCCGGTCCTATTCCATCTGTATCACCCGGAGTGAGGCACTTCGCCGCGGTGCCATCCGGGTTGGTTCGTCCAAGGTGGACGGCGGACTGATGTCGACCTGGTTGAACGAACAGGTGCAGCCTGGCGATGTCGTGCAGGTGATGACGCCGCTCGGTTCGTTCACGACACCGCCGTCGCAGGTCGCGCATCGTCATCACGTCGCGTTTGCTGCTGGATCAGGCATCACCCCGGTGCTGTCGATCCTCGGCTCGCTGCTGGATGAGGACCCGGCGGCGACCGCGTCGCTGGTCTACGGCAATCGGCGTACGGACTCGGTCATGTTCCTGGAGGAACTCGCCGACCTCAAGAACGCGCATCCCAGCCGGTTCCAGCTGTTCCACGTTCTGTCCCGCGAGCCGCAGGACGTCGAGTGGCTCAACGGGCGCATCGATGCGGAGAAAATCAAGCTGCTGCTCGGTTCGGTGTTGCCGGTGTCAACGGTCGACGAGTGGTACCTCTGCGGGCCCTTCCAGATGGTCGAATCCGCGCGAAAGGTGTTGGCGGACAACGGAGTCAGTGACGATCACGTGCACCACGAGATCTTCCACGTCGACGACGGAACCACGCCGGCGAAGCGCGTGGAGATCGACACCAGCGCCCCTGCGGAGGCGGTGGTCACGGTCAATCTAGACGGACGTACGACGCGGGTCGAGATGCCCTCGAAGGCCGAAACCATCCTGGACGCCACGCTCCGCGCCCGCCCCGACGCCCCGTTCTCCTGCACCGGTGGCGTGTGCGGCACCTGCCGCGCCCGTGTCGTACGCGGCGAAGTCACGATGGACCGCAACTACGCCCTCGAACCCGATGAGGTGGCCGCCGGGATCGTGCTGGCCTGCCAGTCGCACCCGGTCACCGATGAGGTCGAGCTCGACTACGACGCCTGACCACTACGTCCGTAGTAAAGGAATCTGGTCGCTATAGCGACCAGATTCCTTTTGTTAGCGGTCGTCCTGCTTGAGGGCGGTGTCTATGGTGAGTGCGGCCGCGAGGCAGAGGGAGCGCAGCGGCTCGGGCAGGTCGTAATGGATGTTGACCGCGTAGTTGTCGGCGGTGGTGAACATCGCGGTCAGCAGGCCTTCCCAGGTCTTGGTCACGCGAGCGACTTCGGTGCCCTGGCTGTCGCGCATCGAGAAGTTCCAAGCGCGCCAGTTCTCCGCGTTGAGCGAGCCGATCTCCTGGCCATCGGCCTCGATGCCGAACCGGATCTTGCCGAACACATTGCGCTGCACCAGCCGCCCGATCTCCTGGCCCTGGGCGTTCTGAACGATGACGGAGGACTTCATCACCTTCGCCGGACGGGTCAGCTGAAGCACGATCTGGCCGGTGATGTCACGGACCTCGAGGCGGTGGGTCAAGAACTGGTCGTAGTTCGTCATCACGCGCAACACCTTGCGCATCGAACTCTGACCGACCTCGGCGACGACTCCGAGTTGCGCACCGTCCGCACCGTAAATCGCGTACTCGTTGGTGACCTCGATGATCTTGCGCTTCTGGGAGACGATCAGCGTCTTCTCGTTCAGCATGCTGCGACCGGGCGCCGCGGCCCGGCCACCCGCCGGTCCTGTCATCTGGCCGCCGAAGCTTTGATCTCCGTAGCCTTGAGCGATTCCGTCGTTGAATCGGTGGACGTCGCCGGTGAACCCCGGGCGCTCCTGCGGGTTCTGCAGGTAGTTCGGTTGGCCGGGCGGCGGGCCCTGTGGCGGTGCCTGCTGGGCGTACGGGTCGTGGGCCGGCGGTGCCGGCGGAGCCGGCGGAGCCTGCTGTGCGTACGGGTCGTGGGCCGGCGATGCCGGTGGAGCCTGCTGTGCGTACGGGTCCGCGGCGGGGGTCGGTCGAGCCTGCTGTGCGTACGGGTCCGGTTGTGGCGCAGCCGAACTCGTCGGCGCCGAACCAGGCAGGCGCACCGGGCCACCGCCGTGGACGATGGGCGGGGCCGGCTCATCCCTCGGCTTCGGTTTGGTGAAGTCGGTCCAGCCCGAGCCATCGCGGTAGCGAAGTTTCGTCGGGTCGTTCGGGTCGTCCTGCCAGCCCTGATCGGTCATGGCGCCATTTTGACACGCTCACACGAAGCGCGTGGGGGAGTCCTCCTCGAAGGCGGCGCGCACCAGATTGCGGTGCAGCGGGATGAACGGCAAGGTGGCGGCCTCGAGCGCTGACACCCACCGCACCTCGGTCACCTCGTCGGACAAGCCGGCCTCGCCGGTCGCGGCGGTTGCCCGAAAGCAGACGCCATAGGTCTGGGTGAGGGTGACGCCATCGCGGCCACGGACCGCAACGTCGGGGTCGGTGTAGACCGCCAGCACCGAGCGGACCTCGACCTCAAGCCCGACCTCTTCGCGGGCCTCCCTGACCGCTGCCTCGGCAAAGGTTTCACCGGGGTCGATGCCGCCGCCGGGCATGCACCACAACGAGTTGTCCTCGCGCCGGGTGACCAAGAGCAATCCGTCGCGCAGTACGGCGACGGAGGCGCCGATCTTCTGGCGGGCCTCGCGACCGACCCGGTCGCCGAGCACCAGCGTGGCCCGTGGAACCGCGCGGATATAGGTGATCCAGGCGAAGCCGTCCCGCGGATCCCGGCTGGACTCGCGCCACTCCTGCGGAGCTAGTTCGGGGAAGAAGGTGTCGCCCTCGACCTCGCGATCGATCTCGGTGAGCAGGATCTGATCGGCGAAGCGCAGCGCTTGCTGATAGATCTCGGCCCCGCCCACCACGAACACGTCGTCGTCACCGACCAGAGCCAGCGCGTGATCGAGGCTGGAAGCGACCTCGACCCCCTCGGCTGACCACTGCGGCTGGCGGGTGATCACGATCGACCGGCGCCCGGGCAGAGCGCCGACCGAGTCGTAGGTCTTGCGACCCATGATCATCGGGTGGCCCATGGTGGTGCGCTTGAAGAATTTGAGGTCGGCCGGAAGGTGCCACGGCATCCCGCCTTCCCGCCCGATGACGCCGTTGCGAGATCGCGCCGCGATCAGGCTGATCGTCATATCGCGATCGGCGCCTTGATCGAAGGGTCGGCGACGTAGCCGTCGAGCGTGATGTCGGCCAGGTCGAAGCCGTCGATCTCGCTGATCGCCGGATTGAGCCGCAGCGTCGGCAGCGCCTTGGGCGAGCGGGTGAGCTGCTCGCGCGCCTGGTCGAGATGATTGCGGTAAAGGTGAGCGTCGCCCAGGGTGTGGACGAAATCGCCCACTGCGAGCCCGCTGACTTGAGCGACCATGTGGGTCAGCAAGGCATAGGACGCGATGTTGAACGGCACACCGAGGAATACGTCGGCCGATCGTTGGTAGAGCTGGCAGGACAGGCGGCGCACCCCGGTCTCGTCGGCCGGAGCTACGTAGAACTGGAACATCGTGTGACACGGCGGCAGAGCCATGTCGTCGACATCGGCGACATTCCATGCCGAGACGATGTGGCGTCGCGAGTCAGGGTTGGTCTGGAGGGCGCCGATCACCTTCGCCAACTGGTCGATGTGGCGCCCGTCGGGGGTCGGCCAGGAACGCCACTGATGGCCATAGATCGGGCCGAGGTCGCCATTCTCGTCGGCCCATTCGTCCCAGATCGAGATCCGCCGGTCGTGCAGCCACTGCACGTTGGTGTCGCCGCGCAGGAACCACAGGAGTTCACCGAAGATCGAGCGGAGGTGAAGCTTCTTGGTGGTGAGCACCGGGAAACCGGCCCGCAGGTCAAAGCGCATCTGGTGGCCAAACACCGAAAGGGTGCCGGTTCCGGTGCGGTCGTCCTTGCGGGCACCCTCGGACAGGACCCGATCGAGCAGGTCGAGATATTGCTGCATGGATCTGGACGCTAGCAGCGGCTACCGACAGGGTGGGAGGCCGCGCGGACAACCGCGGAGCGGGCCGCGGCCACCCGATAGCCTGAGGTGTATGACCTCCAACCCTTTCGGCCGGATGCTGACCGCCATGGTGACGCCGATGCGTCCCGACGGGTCGATCGACTACGACGCCGTTCAGGCGCTCGCCAGTCACCTCGTGGACAACGGACATGACGGATTGGTGATCAACGGCACCACCGGTGAGTCGGCCACGACCACCGACGAGGAGAACGTCGAGACCGTGAGGGCCGTGGTCTCAGCCGTCGGCGATCGGGTTCCGATCACCGCTGGGGTTGGCACCAACGACACCGCTCACTCGGTGCGCGCGGCGAAGGCGATGGTCGCCGCCGGTGCGAACAACGCGTTGGTCGTGACCCCGTACTACAACAAACCGCCGCAGGCGGGCGTCGTGGAACACGTACGTGCGATCGCCCAGGCGGCCGATGTTCCGGTGATGCTCTATGACATTCCCGGGCGCAGCGCGATCCCGTTGGAGAGCAGCACCATCGAACTACTTGCGCAGATCGAGCAGGTGCGCGCCGTCAAGGACGCGAAGGCCGATCTCTACGCCTCCAGCAAGCTGATGGCCGAACTGGACCTGCTCTGGTTCTCCGGCGACGACGTCCTGGCCTTCTCGTGGCTCGCCCTCGGCGCCGTTGGCCATGTCGCGGTCACCGGCCACGTCGCGGGCAACGAGTTCGCCGCGATGATTGCCGCGTTCGACCGGGGCGACCTGGCCGAAGCCCGCGCTATTCACACCCGTCTTATCCCGGTCATGGACGCGATCATGGGGGTCACCCAGGGCGCGATCATGGCCAAGGCCGCCCTGGCGATCCAGGGCGTCATCCCCTCAGACTTCTGCCGGCTGCCCTTGCTGCCGGCTACGGACGAGCAACGCAGCATCGTCCGCAACGCACTGACGAAGGCAGGTCTTGCATGAGCCATCCGCATCCCGAACTCGGCGCTCCGCCGGCGCTACCGAAGAACGGCGTACGAATCGTCGCTCTCGGTGGGCTCGGCGAGGTCGGGCGAAACATGACCGTCTTGGAATACGGCGGCCGCTTGCTGGTCGTCGACTGCGGCGTGTTGTTCCCGGAGGACCACCCGGGCGTCGACCTGATTCTTCCGGACTTCGATTACCTGAAGAACCGGTTGAACGACATCGAGGCGATCGTGCTGACCCACGGTCACGAGGATCACATCGGTGCGGTTCCCTACCTGCTGCGCTTGAAGCGGGACATCCCGCTGATCGGGTCGACGCTGACTCTCGCGCTGATCGAGGCGAAGCTCAAGGAGCACCGCATCACCCCGTACACCCTGGCCGTGAAGGAGGGCGGTCGCGAACAGATCGGCCCGTTCGATTGTGAGTTCGTGGCGGTCAACCACTCGATTCCGGATGCGCTGGCAGTCGGCGTACGAACCCCGGGCGGCACCCTGCTGATCACCGGCGACTTCAAGATGGACCAGCTGCCGCTGGACGGTCGGATCACCGACCTGCGGGCCTTCGCCCGCCTCGGCGAGGAGGGTGTCGACCTCTTCCTGACCGACTCGACCAACGCCGAGGTGCCGGGATTCACCACCTCCGAGCGCAACATCACCCCGGCGATTGAGCGGGTCTTCGAAAAGGCCGAGCGGCGCATTGTCGTGGCCTGTTTTTCTTCCCACATCCACCGCGTCCAGCAGGTGCTCGACGTGGCCCAACAACACGGTCGCAAGGTCGCCATGGTGGGGCGCTCGATGGTCCGCAACATGGGTATCGCGGCCGAGCTGGGCTACCTGCACGTCCCGGACGGCATCCTGATCGATGCCAAAAAGCTGCCGAACTTCCCCGACAACGAGGTGGTGCTGATCTGCACCGGTTCGCAGGGCGAGCCGATGGCCGCTTTGTCCCGGATGGCGAATCGGGATCACCAGATCGATATCGGTCCCGGCGACACGGTCCTGATGGCCAGTTCGCTGATTCCGGGCAACGAGAACGCCATCTACCGGGTGATCAACGGCCTGATGCGGCTCGGTGCGAACGTGGTCCACAAGGGCAACGCGATGGTTCACGTCTCCGGCCACGCCAGCGCCGGCGAGCTGCTCTATTGCTACAACATCGTCAAACCGAAGAACGTCATGCCGATCCACGGTGAGTGGCGACACCTCGTGGCCAACGGCAAGCTGGCCGAGGCCACCGGTGTTCCCGAGCGCAACGTGTTGCTCGCCGAGGATGGCGTCGTGGTCGACCTGGTTGACGGCCAGGCGTCGATCACCGGGGTTGTTCCGTGTGGCTACGTCTACGTCGACGGCTCGCTGGTCGGCACCACCGACGAGACGATGCTCAAGGACCGCCGCATCCTGCGCGACGAGGGCTTCGTGACGATCATCGTGATCGTCGATGCCGCCACCGGAAAGATCGTTTCGGGCCCCGACATCCGCACCCGGGGGTTCGCCGAGGATGACGATGTCTTCGACAAGGTCGTCCCAAAGATCGAGGAAGCCCTCGAACAGGCGCGCGCCAAGGGCGTCGGCGACGCCCACCAGTTGCAGCAGGTCATTCGCCGTACGGTCGGTGGTTTCGTCGGTGGCAAGCTGCGCCGTCGCCCGATGATCATTCCGATCGTGATCGAGGCCTGAGCAGCTCGACCGAATCTCAATGGCGAACGGCTGGGGAGACCCCAGCCGTTCGCCATTGGTCGTTCAGCGTGTCACCAGGGGCGCGGTTCCTCCAGGGTGCGCGGGTCGTCCTGCGCCTCCCAGCCAAGGTCGGTGTGGACGTACCTTGACCGAGGGCCCTGCTCAACCAGGCGGCGTACGCCGGTGATGAGTCGCTCGACGTGGTGGTCCTGGGTGGCCAGGCCGATGGAGGCGCGGACCGCGCATCCTCGCCCGCCCACCACGGCATCGCAGAGAAGGTGCGCGCAGAACCGGCCGTCGCGAACCGCGATCGCGTGTTCGTCGGCCAGTACCTGCGAGACCAGTGAGCAGTCGATCCCGTCGATGGTGAAGGTCACGACCCCGACGTTCGGCCGGTCATCGGCGAGAACCGAGATCAGTTCGACGCCGGGAATCGCGGCCAGTCCCGCGCGCAATCGGCGGGTCAACAGCGCCTCGTGATGTTCGATCCGGTCGCGATGGGCGGCCAGCGTCGCGCAGGCCGCGGCCAGGGCAATCGCGCCGACGGCGTTCGGGGTGCCGCCCTCATGGCGTGCCGAGCCGGACTGCCACTCGACCGCCCGCGGACCGACCGCGCGGGTTGCGCCGCCTCCGGGCAGGTAAGGCGAGGCGGCGTCGAGCCAGTCGCTGCGCCCGACGAGCGCGCCAGTCCCATAAGGCGCGTAGGCCTTGTGGCCGGAGAATGCGACCCAGTCGACGCCCCAACCCTCGATGTCGACTTCACGGTGAGGTGCGAGCTGGGCGGCATCGACCACGACTCGGGCCCCGAATTCCTTTGCCACGGCCGTTAATTCGGCGATCGGCCACACCTCGCCCGACACATTGCAGGCGCCGGTGATCACGACGAGTTGGTGGTCGGCTGTGCTGCGCTCCAGGCCACCGCGCAGCAGGTCGAGGGCGTCGTCGGCGGAGTTCGGGATCGGCAGCCGGGTGGTGGAGCGGGCCGGCCAGGGCAACAGCGCGGCGTGATGCGCCGACTCCCAAGCGAACACCTGCGTACGCCGGGGGAGGCAGTGGGCGAGCAGCTTCAGGGCGTCCGTGGTGTTGCGGGTGAAGACGACCTCGTCGTCGACTCGGGCACCGACGAAGCGGGCGATCTCTTCGCGAGCCTGTTCGAACCAGGCCGTGGTGGTGCGACTGGTGTAGCCAGCGCCGCGATGAACCGAGCCGTACGTCCGCTGGACCTTCGCGACCGCCTCCTGGACGGCGACGAGAGCGGGGGCGGTTGCGCCGTGATCAAAGTTTGCGAAGTCAAGGACCTTGCCATCGACGGTCGGAACGCCCAGTTCGTGGTGGACGGTGCGCGGCAGCCCGTCGGCCACGGCGCGCGGGAGCGGGGTCAAACCTTCCGGCACCAGCTTCAGGCGGCGTGGAGACGGCGCACTCGAAGCGGGTTGGGAAGCGGGGTTGGTGGTCGCGATCGACATGGCGAAGCACTCCTGCTCAGATCCATGGATCAGCCGAGCAAGCCCCTCATAGGGGTCAAGACGACGATCCGCGCTTGCCGTTCGGACGGTCGTCCAACGGCCAGGTCGTCACCTGGAGCACCCCACCGCGGAAGGAGGGTTGCCGCTCAGCTAGCCAGGGCTTTTCGCTGAGACTCTTGACCTGCCGACGACGATAGCGACTCGGGCGGTCGGCGTCATCCGGGCGCGCGACCTGTCTCGCGAAGTGAGAGCCCTGCGGCGTGTGATCCGTGGGACAGGTGTGACTGACGGTTAGGCTCACGCCCGTGGCCACCCGTCAGACCGCTTCGAAAACGTCCGCCCGCTCCAGTAGCGCGCGGACCCGTCCTGCTGCCGCGAAGTCGCGACCCCCGGCCCGCGCCGCGAAGGCGGCGGCGACCCGAGGGAAGCAACCGACCCGGGGCGGTGGCGGCGCGCCGTTGCCGCTGCGGGCGCTGCGCGGCACCTGGATGGGCGTGGCGCATGTTGCCGGTGGCACCGCGCGGCGTGTCGGAACCTCGGCCCACGACATCGAGCCGGAGCTGCGCCGTGACGGCATCGGCTTCACCCTCATCGCCGCCGCGATCATCGTCGCCACCACCGAATGGTGGGGGCTGTCGGGCATGTTCGGACGGGTCGTCCACACGATCACCGCCGGCACCTTCGGCGTGGTCGCGCTCGCGTTGCCGGTCGTGTTGCTCGGGATGGGCCTCCACGTCCTGCGCACCCCGCAAGGCCATCACGCCACCAATCGCATCAGCATCGGGCTGGCGCTGCTGGCCTTCAGCATCTGTGGCCTGACCAGCCTTGCCAAGGGACTGCCGGAACCGCAGCCGCGCGCCGCGATCGAGCAGGCCGGCGGCATGATCGGTTTCCTGGCCTCGAGTCCGTTGGTCGCCGCGGTCCACACCTGGGGCGCGGTGCCGTTGCTGGTGTTGCTCGGTATTTTCAGCTTGCTGGTCATCACGGCCACCCCCGTCCACGCCATCGGCGAACGAATCCGCGCCGTCACCGACCGCCTGTTCTATGGGCGCCTGGTGGAGGGCAGCCACGACGGCCCGGTCGATGCGGTCGCGCTGGATCTGCACGGCGACGCCATCGACGGACCGGGGCGTCCGCCGCGCCGGTCGCGCAGGCGCAAGGACGATGACACCCCGGAGTTGGTCGGCGACGAGGCCTTCGAGCAGGCAGCCGAGGTCGTCCCGGGCAAGACTCGTGGTGGCCGCGCCAACAAGCCTGCGGAGCGTTCCGACGCGGCGCCGGCTGAGGCGCCCGCCCGTCCCGCTGCGCAGAGGGCGACCGACAAACCGCGCGGTGCGGTACAGCTGCCGGGCGCTCCGGCCCACAAGATCGAGGCACCGCCGACGCAGCCATTGCCGCAGCGTACGGAGCAGTTGCTGCTGGCCGGAGACGTCACCTACACCCTTCCCTCCAGCGATCTGCTGGAGCCGGGACCGCCGCACAAAACGCGTTCGGCCGCCAACGACCGGGTCGTTGAGGCCCTCGGTGGCGTCTTCGACCAGTTCGACATCGACGCCCAGGTCACCGGATTCAGCCGGGGCCCGACCGTCACCCGCTACGAGGTCGAACTCGGCTCGGGCACCAAGGTCGAGAAGGTCACCGCGCTGTCCAAGAACATCGCTTATGCGGTGGCGTCGGCAGACGTGCGCATCCTCAGCCCGATCCCGGGCAAGTCGGCGATCGGCATCGAGATCCCGAACACCGACCGCGAGAAGGTCAGCCTCGGCGACGTGTTGCGCAGCCAGGCGGCGCGCGGCAACGACCACCCGATGGTCATGGGTGTCGGCAAGGACGTCGAGGGCGGCTATGTCATCGCGAACCTGGCGAAGATGCCGCACCTCCTGGTCGCCGGTGCGACCGGCGCTGGTAAGTCCAGCTTCGTGAACTCGATGATCACCTCGATCATGATGCGGTCCACGCCTGACGAGGTCCGGATGGTGCTGGTCGACCCCAAGCGCGTCGAACTGACGGCGTACGAAGGGATCCCGCACCTCATCACGCCGATCATCACCAACCCGAAGAAGGCAGCGGAAGCGCTGCAGTGGGTCGTACGCGAGATGGACACCCGCTACGACGACCTCGCGGCCTTCGGCTTCAAGCACATCGACGACTTCAACAAGGCTGTTCGCTCCGGGAAGGTGCAGCCGCCGGCAGGATCCGAGCGGGTCGTGCAGCCCTATCCCTACTTGCTGGTGATCGTCGACGAGCTCGCCGACCTGATGATGGTCGCCCCGCGCGACGTCGAAGAGTCGATCGTCCGGATCACCCAGCTCGCGCGAGCCGCCGGTATCCACCTGGTGCTGGCCACCCAGCGTCCTTCCGTCGACGTCGTTACCGGCCTGATCAAGGCCAACGTGCCGTCCCGGATGGCGTTCGCGACCTCGTCGCTGGCCGACAGCCGCGTGGTCCTCGACCAGCCAGGCGCCGAGAAGCTCATCGGGCAGGGCGACGCGCTCTTCCTGCCGATGGGTGTCAGCAAGCCGATGCGTGTGCAGGGTGCCTGGGTCACCGAGACAGAGGTCAAGGCGGTCGTCGAACATGTCCGCGCCGAGCTCAAGCCGTCCTACCGCGACGACGTCGCCGTCACTGCCCCGAAGAAGGACATAGACGACGACATCGGCGACGACCTCGACCTGTTGGTGCAGGCTGCGGAACTGGTCATTTCCTCGCAGTTCGGGTCGACCTCGATGCTGCAGCGCAAGCTGCGCGTCGGTTTCGCCAAGGCCGGACGCTTGATGGACCTGATGGAGTCCCGCGGCATCGTCGGCCCGTCCGAGGGATCGAAGGCGCGTGACGTCTTGGTGAAGCCGGACGATCTGCCCGACACGCTCGCCCGACTGCAGGGGAACGCAGTGCCCGGCGACGATGATCTGCCGATCGAAGAGGGTTCCAGCGAGGACGCCTGGGAGCTCACCCAAAACGGACGACAATGAACCCCGTCGGCGCGAGCCGGCGGCGACGATCCTCCGGAAGGGGACCTGCATGAGCACCGACGACCCGTACCGCAGCAGCCAGTCGTTCGAGGGCGACCGCACCGAGGAACTGCCGGCTTCGCGTGAGCCTGAGCTGGGCGCCCGGACTCACTCCCACGAGCGCAACGAGTTTCCGCCGCCGATGACCGCGCGCCCGGCGCAGCAGGCCACCCCCATGGACGGCCCCGTTGGCGCACTTGGGCCCTACGCGCCGCCGCTGGCCGGCGAGAAGAACTACGGCGCCCTGCTGCCCGCGCTCGCGGCGGGACTCGTGGGGGCTGGGCTGACCCTGGTGCTGGGGCAGACAGCCTCTTCGATGAACACCCGTGGCGGAGAGTGGGGCTCGGCCCTCCGCGAACTGGCTGTTTTTTATGACGTCCGCGGCTATGCCACGACGTTGAAAGCGAGCACCTCCGCCGAACTCGTCGCGGCACTCGTCATTGGTGTGGGCTGCTTCGTCTTGACGGTGTTGGCGGCCGTTTCAGTACGCCGGGTCGCGGCCCGCGGGCTGCTGTTCTTTGCGGTGTGGGGGATCGTGGCTATCTCGGCCACCGCTGCGGCACTCGCGGGCTCCTGGGTCTCTGCCGGCAGCATCCGCTACCACGCCTCCGAGCTGCTGGCGGGTGCGACCTATGGCGGTCTCTGGGGCGTCGTCTTCGGTTGGATCCCAGCGCTGTTCGCGGTTGTTCTGCGGGTTGGCCGGCGCCGTCAGTCGGTCTGAGTCGCCGGTTCGAGCGCGCCGGCCTCGACCAACTCGGCGTGGATGTCTTCCAGGAAACGCGCAATGGATTCGGCGCCCTGTTCCGGGCCACCGGCCAGGAGTCCGTCCGGCGCCAGCAGGACTGCCGACGGATACTGCATCCCCAGCGTCCGGGTGGCACGTTGCTCGGGGTCCTCGAGCCACTCGACGCTCGGGCCGAGGTCTGGCACCTCCGCCAGCCCACTGCTCGCCGGTATTGCGACGACCCGCACCATCGGATGCGCCGCGGCCCAGTCGGGGAGTTCATCCATCGTGCGTTGGCAGGATCCGCAGGTGAGGCTGAGCGAGACCAGCAGCGTCGGTCGCTGGGCGGCCAGTAGGTGCAGGGGTTGCAGTTCCCCGTCGGCGGTGAGCAACTGTCCATAGGGCACCGGGGTGCGGACGTAGTCCAACTCACCGGTCTCAGTAGCGATCGGCGCAGCGGCCGGTGGCGCGACCGCCTCGCTGCGATACATCACCAAACCGGTCAACAGCACGCCGCCGATGACTCCGGCCAGCCAACCCCAGGAGGCGCCGTCGAAGTCGGTGAATCGCCCGATCACCGAGCCGCCGCGCAGTCCGTCGACGAGGGCCAGGACAGCTAACGCCAGCAACACCGCATTGCGGACGACGGTCCGGCGATCGATCTCGCCAAGACCGAGGGTTCCGAAGCAGTTGCAGTGGATCTCCTCGGCGGAGCCGAGGGCCCGCCACACGACCACCAGGTAGAGCGAGAACAGCACCACGGCGAGCGCCGCGACCACGACGTACGCAGGATGCGGGACGACCAGCAGCGCGAGCGCCAGCAGGAACTCGCCGTAGGGCAACAGGCGCGGCGCGCCGATCCGGTCCAGGAAGCCGGGCAGTCGCAGATTGCGGAACGCGCTGGCCGTCGAGACGTGATCCCGGACCTTGAATGCGGCACTGATCGCCAGCACAAGGACTAGCAGGAGGGCCGGAACAACCCAGGGACCGGAAGGCATGCGAGCAGGATAAGCGCGCGGGCTCAGCCGGCGTCGTCGATTCGCACCAACGACGGCGGGGTGGACTGCTGCAGATCGTGCGCAACCGCTTCGGCCTCGCGTAGCACCCGCAGAATGTTCCCTCCGGAGACCTTGGCGAGGTCGTCGTCGGACCACCCGAGGTCGGCCAACTGGGCGAACAGCGCCGGGTAACAGGAAACGTCCGCCAAGCCCTCGGGCAAACGGTCGACACCGTCGTAGTCGCCGCCGACGCCGAGGTGGTCGATGCCGACGACCTCGCGCAGGTGCTCGAAGTGGGCGACCACGTCGCTGAGGGTCGCCACCGGCTTGGGGTGGTCGTCCTGGCGGGCGGTGGTGAAGGCAGTGAACGCGATGTGGTCCTTGGGGTCGACGCCCTGAGCCATGGCCTCCTCGCGCGCTTCGGCGCGGTAGTCCGCGCAGGCTTGCGAGACGAAATCGGGAACGAAGGTCGCCATGATCACCCCGTGGTTAGCGCGCAGCGTGGCGAGCACGTCATCGGGCGCATTGCGCGGGCTGGAACAGACTGCGTACGAGCTGGAGTGGGAGAAGATCACCGGCGCCTTCGACGTGGCCAGCGCCGCGCGCATCGTGTCGGCCGAGACGTGGGAAAGGTCGACCAGCATGCCGATGCGGTTCATCTCGCGAACGACGTCATGGCCGAACGGGCTCAGGCCGTGGTGGACCGGCTCATCGGTGGCGGAGTCGGCCCAGGGGTTGTTGTCGTTGTGGGTGAGGGTCATATAGCGGACCCCAAGCACGTAAAGCATCCGCAGCGCGGCCAGCGAACTGTCGATTGACTGGCCGCCCTCCGCGCCGAGCAGGGAGGCGATCCGGCCAGAGGCGATGACCTGCTCGACCTCATCGGCCGTACGAGCGATCCCGAAGTCGTCGCTGTAGCGCGCCACCATCTGGTGGACCGCGTCGATCTGTTCCAACGTCGCGGTGACCGCCTTGCCCTCCGGCAGGTTCGAGGGAACGAACACCGACCAGAACTGCGCTCCGACCCCACCGCGGCGCAACCGGGCGATATCGGTGTGGCCGCGCGCGCTCAGGTCGGTCGCAAGGTCGTAGCGGTCGAAGTCGTAGGCCGCCTCGGCCCGCGCCTGCCACGGCAGATCGTTATGACCGTCGATCACTGGGTGGTGGGCCAGCAGTTCTCGGATGCGTTCGGGTGAGGTCGCCATGCTTGCCATCGAATCACGCGGCGGCCTCGTGGCGTCGTAAGGGCAGGCGACCGCGACAAACTACAGTGGCGGCCATGACCTCTCTGACCTCTCGCAGCGTGGCCGTCGTGACTCTGGGCTGTGCTCGCAATGAGGTCGACTCCGAAGAACTGGCCGGCCGACTGTCTGAGCAGGGCTGGACGCTCGTCGACGACGCGGCCGACGCCGACGTCGCGGTGATCAACACCTGTGGCTTCGTGGAGCAGGCCAAAAAGGACTCGATCGACGCGCTGTTGGAGGCCAACGACCTCAAGCAGACCGGCCGCACCCAAGCCGTGGTCGCTGTCGGCTGCCTGGCCGAGCGCTACGGCAACCAGTTGGCCGAGCAGTTGCCGGAGGCCGACGCGGTGTTGGGCTTCGACTCCTACCAGGACATGTCGAGCCACCTCAACGCGATCCTGGCCGGCCATGCGCCCGCCTCCCACACTCCTGGCGACCGCCGCAAGCTGCTGCCGCTGTCGCCGGTCGATCGGCAGGGCTCGGGTGTCGCCACCCCCGGCCACGGCGACGTGTCCAAGCCTTCGGATGTCAGCATCGAATCGCCGGTGTCGACACCGCGGGTCATCCGCGCCCGACTCGATGGGCGCCCGTGGGCGCCGTTGAAGATCGCCTCCGGATGTGATCGGCGGTGTGCGTTCTGCGCAATCCCGATGTTCCGCGGGGCGTTCGTTTCGCGGCGCCCGGCCGATGTGCTGGCCGAGGCGCGCTGGCTTGGCCAACACGACGTACGCGAGATTTTTCTGGTGTCGGAGAACTCCACTTCCTACGGCAAGGACCTCGGCGACCTGCGGTTGCTCGACACGATGCTGCCGGAGCTGGTGGCCGTCGAGGGCATCGAGCGGGTGCGCGTGTCCTACCTGCAGCCGGCCGAGATCCGCCCCGACCTGATCGAGGTCATGACGCAGACGCCCGGCGTCGTGCCCTACTTCGACATCTCCTTCCAGCACGCCAGCGGCCCGCTGCTGCGCACCATGCGCCGGTTCGGTGACGCCGAGTCGTTCCTGACGCTGTTGGAGCAGGTGCGCGCCCGCTCGCCCCACGCCGGGGTTCGCTCCAACGTGATCGTCGGGTTCCCGGGGGAGAGCGAGGACGACGTACGCGTGCTGGCCGACTTCCTGACGCAAGCGCGACTCGACGTTGTCGGCGTCTTCGGTTACTCCGATGAAGACGGCACCGAGGCGGAGACCTACGCCGCGAAGCTGCCGCAGGCCGAGATCGACGACCGCCTCGACCACATTCGTACGCTGGTCGAGGAGCTCAACCAGCAGCGCGCCGCCGAGCGCGTTGGCGAGACCGTCGAGGTGCTTGTCGAGCAACTTCGCGATGAGGACACTGGCGACATCGAGGTGCGCGGCCGAGCTGGCCAGCAAGGTCCCGACGTCGACGGCGAAACGGTGCTCACTTATGCCGAGGGCGCGCCGCTGCCTGCCATCGGCGATTTGGTGAACGCGCGGATCGTCGACACCTTCGGGATCGATTGGGTCGCGGAACCGCGAATCGGGACTGGCTCGGCGACGGGGCCGGTGCGGTGAACGAGCGTTCCCCCCGCAGTGAGCGCGAGCCGCGCGAACCACGGGTCCGGCGCAATGCCGACGGCACCCCCATTCGGCTGCACGCGCCCGAGCTGCGGCCCGATCCAGCAGACATTCCGAGCCAAGACGTCAGCAACTGGAATATTGCCAACGCGCTCACCATGCTGCGGATCGCGCTGGTCCCGGTGTTCGGATGGCTGTTGCTGGCGCAGGGTGGCCACCAGACAGGTCTGCGCTGGGCCGCGTTTGCGGTGTTCGTGATCGCGTCGGTCACCGACCGCATCGACGGCGACCTCGCGCGCTCGCGCAACCTGGTCACCGATTTCGGCAAGATGATGGACCCGATCGCCGACAAGGCGCTGATGGGGATGGCGATGATCGGCCTGTCGATCATCGACCGGCTCCCGTGGTGGGTCACGATCGTCATCCTGGTCCGCGAAATCGGGGTGACGCTGCTGCGGTTGTGGGTGATCCGCTACGGCGTTCTGCCGGCATCGCGCGGCGGCAAGATCAAGACGTTCCTGCAGGCGATCGCGATCGGGCTGTTTGTCCTCCCCTACGGCGGCATCTTCGTGTGGTGTGCATGGATCGTGATGGCTGCCGCGTTGGTGATCACGGTCGCGACCGGTGTCGACTACGTCTTCCGGGCGCTGTCGTTGCGCCGCAAGAAGCAACGGTGACCGGCGCCGAACAGCTGGTGGCGGCCCTGCGGGCCGCCGAACTGACCGTGGCAACTGCCGAATCCCTGACCGGCGGACTCGTGTGTGCAGCCCTCACCGAGGTTCCGGGGGCCAGCGCCGTCGTACGTGGCGGCGCAGTGACCTATGCGACCGACACCAAAGCGTCGTTGCTCGGCGTCGACGCGCAGTTGCTCGCCAAGGGTGGCCCAGTTCAGGCAGAGGTAGCGCGGACGATGGCCCGCGGCGCCCGTCGAGTGTTCGGCGCCGACGTGGGAATGGCCACCACCGGGGTCGCTGGACCGGACGCGCAGGGCGACGCGCCGGTGGGGCGAGTCTTCATCGCGGTCTCGACGGCGACCGGTGACCAGGTCGAGCAGTTGTCCTGCAGCGGAGACCGGGCCACGATCCGCGCGACCACGCTCGAACGTGTGTTGGCGCTCGCCACTCGGAATATCCCGACCGCACCCGCCGGTTGACCAGATGTCCGCCGATCAGGACCGATGTGAATCCGCAGGCAGCTTGTCGGTGGATGAGGTTATCGTGGAACACGTCCGGGCACCCGTTGTGCCATCCGACCGGCGACCTCGCCCGATCCCAACGGAGGAATCATGATCCTGCTCCGCCACGAGCTCGGCGACGTCCTGCGTGAATTGCGCCGGGAACAAGGCCGCACCCTGCGTGATGTGTCGACCGTCGCCCAGGTGTCGTTGGGCTATCTCTCCGAGATCGAACGCGGTGAGAAGGAAGCCTCCTCCGAACTGCTTGCCGGCATCTGCGACGCCCTGGGCCTGCCACTGTCGGAGATGCTCGGTCTGGTGACCGATCGCGTGGCCGTCAGCGAACAACTCCACGCCCCGCTGCGTTTGCCGGTTCCAACTGGCCACGCGGTTGTTTCGGCTGCCTGACCTTCCCGTTTCCCGAGCTCAACCCGGTTGGCAACCCGGGCAGAACGCCACCCGTCGATCCAGCGGTGCGTCGCCGACCACGATCGAGGCAATGGTCGATCCACAGCTCAGACACGGCATCCCCACCCGGCCGTAGACCTGTTCGCGATGAACCCGTCGACCGATGGCGTCCTGCAACAAGTCATGCGCAGCGCTGACCAGTGCGGTCATCCGTTGATCGTCGACGACATCGACGGTAGCCCTCGGGTTGAGGCGTACCGCGTGCAGCGACTCGGCGGTCCAGATGGTGCCGAGTCCGGCGAGATTGGTCTGATCCAGCAGCGCGCCACCGAGGTCGCGCGTCGGGCGGTGGCGCAGGTTGGTGACGGCGCGCTCTGGATCCCAGTCGCTGCCGAGCAGGTCTGGCCCGAGGTGACTGACCAGCCGGTGTTCGTCGATGGTGCGGATCACGTCGAGCATCCCCAGTTTCCAACCGATGCAGGCAGTTCTGGCCGTCGCGACGATGGCGCGGATGTCGGGGTGGGCCGCAATCCGTGGGGTGATCGAACTGGTGGCTCGAGTGGTCCACGAGCCGTCCATTCGCAGGTGTGAGTGGATCGTCCAGCCACCCTCAACGCGATGCAGCAAGTGTTTCCCACGAGGCACCACCTCCTGGGTGACCGCTGCGCGCAACGGCGCCGGAGTCACTCGACTCCAGCGCAGGTCGACACCCACCAACGGTTCGCCGCGCAGCGCCTGATCCAGGCGGCGCGCCGTTCGCCAGACCGCGTCACCCTCGGGCATGGCTCACCGCCGCAGCCGCAGACCCTTGGGGGTCGTGTGGAATCCGGCCTCCGTCAGGCTGCGGGTCAGCGGGTGGTCGGCTGACAAGGCGGCAGAACCATTGATCGTCGCGATCGACAGATCGCGCAGGCGACCGTCGTGAACCGTGGCCGCCAAGGCGCCGGCGATCGCGGTGGCATCAGCCGCATCTGTGGTCCAGGTCAACACCGACCGACCGCCGCGCTCGACGAACGCGATGAGTGCGCCGCGGCGCAGCAAAACAAGGGCGCCCGCCTTGCGACCGGGCTTGTGGCCGCCGTCATCGGGCCGGACCGGCCACGGGAGCGCGGCGCCATAGGCGTTCGCCGGGTCGGTGGCGGCCAGCAGCACAATCTCGTCGGCTGGTGTGGACGCCGTGGGTGGATCCCACGGGTTTCGTTCCGGCGCAACGGGTTTCGATGCGCCGCGCAGCCGGTCGATCGCGCCGCTCGTGGCGAACTGTGCGGCGCCGAGGCCTTCGATGAAATAGCCGCGGCGCACTCGTCCGCGCTCCTCGGCTGCGGCCAACACCCGATAGGTGTCGGCGAAACCGCCGGGGTGACCTTCGGCCATCACGCTGCCCCGGGTGACGACGCCGTAGCGATCGAGCAAGACCTCGGCGGTCGCCACTCGACGCGCGGTGGCCTCCAGCGGTTCGTCCGGCAGCAGCGACCAGCGACCGACCATCGTCGGGGGTGCACTGCGCAGTCCGCCGACGGCAGAACTCGGGCGCGACAGACCCGTGCGCAACGCGGCCGAGCGGCCGTAGCGAGAGCGGCGCGGACCGGTTGCGCGAGTCTTGTGGGCGCCACGTCCACCTGCGAGCAAGGCGCGCAGCGGCGCGAACGTGTCACCGGTGACTCGGCCGCTCCACACGAGATCCCAGACAGCGGCGGTCACCTGATCGTCCGAACCCTCGACCCGGCCGGCGAGCGCGCGGAAGAAGTAGCCGCCGCCGCCAGCCAACGCATCGAGCAGGCAGCGATGCAGGTCGTCGAGGTCGGTTTCTTCCGGGGCCGTGACCGTGGCATCGAGCTGGTCGCTGAGGTGAAGGCTGACCCAGCCGTCGTCCCCGGGCAAGGCACCGTGGCCCTGCCAGACGATCTCTCCGGACGCCATCAGCTCATCCAGCAGCGCCGGGGTATAGCGATCGACTCGGGCAGGCATGACCAGAGATTCGAGCGCACTCGCCGGGATTCGAGAACCGGCCAACTGTTCGACCGCACGCAACACACCCTCGGGGCCGCGGTGAGCGCCACCGACACCCTGCCAACGGGGCAGGAATGCCGCGAACTCCTCTGCCGCGACCGGCTCGACCTCGCTGCGCAGCGCGGCGAGAGAGCGGCGCTTGAGGACCCGCAGGACCTCAGCGTCGCAGTAATCGCTGCCACCATCGCTGGTGCCGAGCGGGCGCAGTTCGCCCTCGACCACTCTCCCGGCCTGAACCAACCTACGCAGCACGTCCTGGACGACTGCTCGGCCCAGACCGAAGCGTTGGGCGACCTCTGAAGCGGTGAACGGGGTGCGGTTGCGGGCATCGCGCGCAATCAGGTCTCCTACCGGATCCCCGGGGGGTTCGAGGAAAGCCGCCGGCAGACCGGTGGGCAGGGCGACTCCGAGCGCGTCACGCAACATCGCAGCGTCCTCGACGGCCGCGAAGCGTTCGATCTCGCCCCATCGCACGGTGATCACCCGACGGGCATGGGTCAAGTCGCTGAGCCAGCCCCTGAGTTCAGCGTCGCTGACGCCGGCGCGCGTTCGCTCTCGTAACTCGCTGTGATCCAGCGGGCCGAGCGCCCGCAACTGGTCGGCGATGTCATCGGCGTGGCGGGCCTGGCGGCTTTCGATCAGGCGCTGCAGTTGTTGGTAAGTGGCCGCGATGGCGTCGGCATCGAGCAGGTCGCGCAGCGCCGCGCCCTCTCCGTGTCCGAGCAAGTCGGACAGCAGCCCGGGGTCGAGCGAGAGCGCGGCCGCCCGGCGTTCGGCCAGCGGCGAGTCACCGTCGTAGAGGAATTGCGCGATGTAGCCGAACATCAGGCTCTTCGCAAACGGTGAGGGAGTGCTGGTGTCGACGGATACCAGCTGCACCCGGCGCGCCTGGATGTCGCGCATCAAGGTGGTGAGTCCAGGAACGTCGAAGACGTCCTGGACACATTCGCGGACGGCTTCGAGCACGATCGGGAACGAGGGGTAACAACTGGCGACCTCGAGCAACTGGGCAGCGCGTTGGCGCTGTTGCCACAGCGCCTGACGCTTGCCTGGGCTACGACGCGGCAGGAGCAGGGCGCGGGCAGCGCACTCACGGAAGCGCGAGGCGAACAGCGCCGATCCACCGATCTGATCGGTCACGACCCGAGCGACATCCTCGGGCTCGAGCATCACCAGGTCGGTGAGATCCGCGGGCAGTGTTCCGTCGTCGACATCGATGTCGAGCAGCCGCAGCACGATCCCGTCATCGGCGTGCATCGCCTGCACCTCCAGACCGAACCGCTCCTGCATTCGGGCCGCGATCGCCAACGCCCAGGGGGCGTGAACAGGGGCGCCGAACGGTGAGTGCAGGACGATTCGCCAATCGCCGAGTTCATCCCGGAAACGTTCGAGCAAGATGGTGCGGTCACTGGGCAGCTTGCCGGTGGCTTCTTGCTGTTCGCGCACGTAGGCGAGCAGGTTGTCGGTCGCCCATTGGTCGAGGCCAGCGCGCGAAACGCGTTCTCTGGCTTCGGGATCGGCGAGGCCACCGACCTCTCGGACAAACCGGCCGACGGCGGCGCCGAGTTCGGCCGGGCGGCCGAGGGTGTCGCCGCGCCAGAACGGCAGTCGCCCTGGCTGACCAGGGGCGGGCGTGACCAGCACCTGGTCGTGGGTGATGTCCTCGATCCGCCAACTTGTGGTGCCAAGCGTGAAGACATCGCCCACCCGGGACTCGTAGACCATCTCCTCGTCGAGTTCACCGACCCGCCGGCCAGGGCCCTTGCCGCCGGCGAGGAAGACACCGTAGAGACCGCGGTCGGGGATAGTTCCGCCGCTGATGACCGCGAGGTGCTGGGCGCCCCGCCGGGCCGACAGGATGTCGGCGACGCGGTCCCACACGATGCGCGGACGCAGCTCGCTGAAGTCGGTGCTCGGGTAGCGGCCGGCCAGCATGTCGAGCACCGCCTCGAAGGCCGACCGCGGCAGACCGGCGAAGGACGCCGAGCGGCGTACGAGATTCTCCAACTCCGCCACCGGCCAGTCATCCATGGCGACCATCGACACGATGTGTTGGGCCAGAACGTCGAGCGGGTTGGCCGGCACCTTCAGGGTCTCGATGCTGCCGGCCCGCATGCCTTCGACGACAACCGCGGTCTGCACCAGGTCGCCGCGGTATTTCGGGAAGAGCACGCCGTGGGATACCGCACCCACCTGGTGGCCGGCCCGGCCGACCCGCTGCAGTCCGCTGGCGACGCTCGGCGGCGACTCCACCTGGATCACCAGGTCGACCGCACCCATGTCGATGCCGAGCTCGAGGGACGAGGTGGCGACCACGGCCGGCAGCCGACCGGCCTTCAGGGCGTCTTCGATCTCGCCGCGTTGTTCTTTGCTGACCGAGCCGTGGTGGGCGCGGGCGAGCACCGCCGGCGCTCCGCGGGTGGCCCCGGACTGGGCCATGACTTCGGCCGGCGGCCGCCCAACCGGCTGGGTCAGATCTGTGTCGTTTCGATCAGCCCAGATCTCGTTCAGGCGAGCGGTCAGTCGCTCGGCGAGGCGACGGGAGTTGGCGAAGATCAGCGTCGACCGGTGATCGGCCACCAGGTCGACGATCCGTTCCTCGACGTGTGGCCAGATGCTCGCACTGCGGGCGGGGTCTTCGGTAGAGGGACCGTCGAACCGGTCGGCTGCTGAGTCGCCCGCGGAGCCAAGGTCGGCCAGGTCGGGCACCGGCACGACGACGTCGAGTTGCCATTGCTTGCTGGCCTCGGGTTGCACGATGGTGACCGGGCGGCCGCCGGTGAGGTAGCGGCCGACCTCCTCGACGGGGCGCACGGTCGCCGACAGCCCCACCCGTTGGGCAGGCTGCGGCAGCAGCGCGTCGAGTCGGTCGAGGCTGAGGGCGAGGTGGGCGCCGCGCTTGCTCCCGGCGACCGCGTGGACCTCGTCGATGATCACCGTTTCGACCCCGGCGAGCGCCTCGCGGGCGGCGGAGGTGAGCAGCAGGAACAGCGACTCGGGCGTCGTGATCAACACGTCGGCGGGGCGTCTGGCGAAGGTGCGCCGGTCGGCCGCGGCGGTGTCGCCGGAGCGCACGGCGACCGAGATGTCGGGCTCAGGCAGGCCGAGTCGAGTGGCCGCGTGGCGAATGCCGACCAGCGGGGCGCGAAGGTTCCGCTCGACGTCGACGGCCAGCGCTTTCATCGGCGAGACGTAGAGAACCCGACAGCGTTCGAGCGGGTTCTCGGGCACTCCGGCAGCGGCTAGCCGGTCGAGCGCCCAGAGGAAGGCCGACAGTGTCTTGCCGGATCCGGTAGGGGCGACCACAACGGTGTGTTGGCCCGAGCTGATGGCATCCCAAGCGCCGGCCTGCGCCGCGGTGGGCTCGCTGAAGGTCCCCTCGAACCACGCTCGGGTGGCGGGGGAGAAGCGTTGCAGGACCGGATTGCTCATCGTCGGATCAGCCTCCCACGCGCTACCGACAACGTTCTGCGGATAGGGCGTGGTCAGCGCGGGAGGCGCGGTTGCTGCTGAGTGATGCAGTGGACCCCGCCGCCACGGGCAAAGATCTCTCGGGCATCGACGCCGACGACCTCTCGGCCCGGATAGGCCGCGCGCAGGACATCGAGCGCGCGCTCGTCGTGGGCATCGTCGAAGGTGCACGCGACGACTCCGCCGTTGACGACTAAATGGTTCACGTAGCTGTAGTCGACCGGACCCCCGTCGTCGGTCAGCGTGGCGGGAGCGGGAATGCGTACGACCTCGAGTCGGCGGCCGTGGGCGTCCGTCGTCGCGGACAACTGCTCGATGACCTGCTGGCTGACCGCATGGTCGGGGTGGCCCGGGTTCTCCTGGTCGTGCACCAGAACGCGGCCGGGCGCCACAAACGTGGCGACGATGTCGACGTGGCCGCGGGTGCCGAACTCGTCGTAGTCACGGGTCAGACCCCGAGGCAGCCAGATGCAGGTAGTGGCCCCGAGGCAGCGCGCCATCTCGGCCTCGATGTCGGCTCGCGTCGCCCCCGGATTGCGGCCCGGATCCAGTTGAACGGTTTCGGTGAGCAAGACACTGCCCTCGCCGTCGACGTGGATCCCGCCGCCCTCGTTGACGATGGGGGAGTCGACGACGGTCGCCTTCGCGAGGCCGCCGATCCGCGCCCCGACGCGCGCGTCGCGATCCCAGGTGGCCCAGGCCTGGGCGCCCCAACCGTTGAAGACCCAATCGACGGCGCCGAGCGATCCGTCGTCACCGATCACGAAGGTGGGGCCGATGTCGCGCATCCAGGCGTCGTCGAGTTCGGCCTCGACCACGCTGACTCCCGGGTCAACGAGCGCGCGGGCGATCTCGAGATCATCGGCGGTGGCCAGCAGGGTGACCGGTTCGAAGCGGGCGACGGCGTTGGCGACAGCGGCCCAGGTCCGGCGAGCGGCGTCGGCTTCTGCGTCGGCCTCGCCGAGGGTGTAGCCCTGGCTCGGGAACGCCATCCAGGTGCGGTCGTGGGGCGCCCATTCCGCCGGCATCAGCCACTGCCCGCTCATGCGTTCGGGTCCTCCCGGACGTGCTCGGGCTTGATGGGGTCGGCCAACGGGCCGTAGGTGTCAGGTCGGCGGGTCGACAGGAACGGGAAGAGGTCGATCCAGTCTTTGCCCTGAGCCAGGTCCAGATCGGCGACCAGCACCGCCTCCTCGTCGCGCGGAGCCTGCACCAACACCCGGCCGTACGGATCGGCGACGAACGAGGAGCCGTAGAAGGTGATCAAGCCCTCGGAGCCCGTACGGTTCGGCACCACCACGAACACGCCGTTGGCGATGGCGTGGGCGACGATGGTGTGTTGCCACAACGGCCGCGTGTCGAAGTCGGGGTGGTCGGGCTCGGAGCCGATCGCGGTCGGGTAGACCAGCACTTGTGCGCCGGCGAGGGCGTAGGAGCGCGCCACTTCCGGGAACCATTCGTCCCAGCAGGTCGGCATGCCGAGCTTGAGAGCAGGGTTCGCGACGGTCACCACCGGATACGGCTCGATGGCCGGCCCGGGGCGGAAGTATTTGTCTTCGTAGTAACCGGCGGTCACCGGGATGTGGGTCTTGCGGGTGCGAGCGACCAGTTCGCCGTCGGGACCGACGAGGATCGCGGTGTTGAGCCCGCGACCGTCGGCCTCCGGTGCCTTCTCGAACAGCGAGGCGTGCACGTGGACGCCGAAGTCCTTCGCGGCCTGCGCCGCGAAGGTGAACGTGGGTCCGGTGAGCAGCTCTTCGGCTGTCGCGTCGGCCGCACCCGACGGGAGCGAGTCGGCCGGATAACGCGACAGCGTCAGTTCGGGCAGGAAGACGATCGTGGCGCCTGCCCGCGTGGCTTGGTCGATGCCGTCGCGCAGCGCGGCGCGCAACTCAGCGGCGTCTTCGCGCCAATGGTGTTGCACCAGACCGACGCGTACGGGGGTGGTGGCGGCGTCCCCCACCCGGGCTAGGGAGGGGGGCACGTCGGTGGCAGTGATCAACCTCATGACGGGAAGTATGGCGGAACCCAGAGACCTGCGAGACTGCTTGAGTGCGGATCAGCGAGTTCTGGCAATTGGTCGATGACGAGTTCGGCTCCGGCCACGGTCGGATGTTGGTGCGGTCACACACACTGCGCGCCCTCGGCCACATCACGGGGCAGGATGCGATCGACGCCGGCCAGCCGCTGCGATCGATCTGGGTGGCGTTGTGTCGTGAGATGGACGTGCCCGAAAGTCGCTGGCTTGGCGTCGACCGGCCAGCCCCTCGAGGTGGCCGTCGCGGCGGCCCTACGGGTTGAACGCTCGGCGTAGACACGCCCCGACACGCTGATTTGGCGTTCGTACGAATGTTCGGAGTTTTGTCGTAGGCTGTTCCACAGGTGCCATCACCTGACCTCCTCATCCACAGGGTGTGAGGAAGATCCGGGAGGTTGTCGGTGGTGGCCCCTAGCGTCTGACCAGTCCCGCATCACCCCACCCTCGATGCGGACGGTCGCCGGTAGGCGCGATCACCACGACAGTCCAGGAGTGCAGCGATGGCAACAGCCACCGGCCCGGCAACGGCCGACAAGAACAACAAGATCAAGTCCCTCGACGCCGTCATGGCCCAGATCGAGAAGGCCCACGGCAAGGGCTCGGTCATGCGCCTCGGTGACGACATTCGTCCCCCGATCGACGTCATTCCGACCGGCTCGATTGCGCTTGATCTCGCGCTCGGCATCGGCGGTCTGCCGCGCGGCCGCGTCGTGGAGATCTACGGCCCGGAGTCCTCCGGAAAGACCACCGTCGCGCTTCATGCCGTGGCGAGCGCTCAGAAGGCGGGCGGAATCGCCGCCTTCATCGACGCCGAACACGCGCTCGACCCCGAATACGCCAAGAAGCTCGGCGTCGACATCGACTCGTTGCTGGTCAGCCAGCCCGACACCGGTGAGCAGGCGCTGGAAATCGCCGACATGCTGATCCGCTCCGGCTCGATCGACATCATCGTGATCGACTCCGTCGCCGCGCTGGTGCCGCGTGCTGAGATCGAGGGAGAGATGGGCGACAGCCACGTCGGTCTGCAGGCTCGCCTGATGAGTCAGGCGCTGCGCAAGATCACCGGTGCGCTCAACAACACCGGAACCACCGCTATCTTCATCAACCAGTTGCGCGAGAAGATCGGCGTCATGTTCGGTTCGCCGGAGACCACCACCGGTGGCAAGGCGCTGAAGTTCTACGCCTCCGTGCGACTCGACGTCCGTCGCATCGAGACCCTCAAGGACGGAACCGACGCGGTCGGCAACCGCACCCGCGTGAAGGTCGTGAAGAACAAGGTCTCCCCGCCCTTCAAGCAGGCCGAGTTCGACATCCTCTATGGCCAGGGCATCTCCCGCGAGGGCGGCCTGATCGACATGGGCGTGGAGCAGGGCTTCGTCCGCAAGGCAGGCGCTTGGTACACCTACGACGGCGACCAGTTGGGGCAAGGCAAGGAAAACGCTCGCAACTTCCTCAAGGACAACCCGGATCTGACCGACGAGCTTGAGCGCAAGATCAAGGAGAAGCTCGGCATTGGCCGCCGAGCTGACGACGCAGCCGACGAGGCTGGCGCAGCCGACTCTGGTGTGGGCGACAAGGCGAAGGACGCGAAGGTCGTCGCCGTCGACTTCTGATCGTGGGCAATCCGTTCGATGACCATCACGGTGGTCCGCCCGACTTCGTTGTCGAGGCGGACCACCGGGAGGTCGACGGCGACCCGGGCCCGCCCGCTCGATCGGCAGTTCAGTCAACGCCTCGTTCAGCAGCGCGATCGACCGAGCGGTCGGCAGCGAGGTCGACCGGTCGCGGGCGACGACAGCAGCGCAAGACCGCGCCGACCCCGGAGCAGGATTCCGACGCGAACCCCTACGACGTGGCGAAGGCCATCGTGCTGCGCCAGCTCACCATGGCCCCGCGCAGTCGCCACCAACTGGCCGAGAAGTTGCGCCAGAAGGGGTGTGACGATGACGTCGCGACGGCGGTCCTGGATCGGATGACCGAGGTCGGCCTCATTGACGACGAGGCTTACGCCCGGATGTTGGTGCGATCCCAGCAAGCCGGTCGAGGCCTGGCGAAGCGGGCGCTGGCCCAAGAACTGCGTCGCAAGGGAGTCGACGACGATGTCGTTCGCGACACCCTCGACGAGGTCGACCCAGATCAGGAGCGCGAGCGGGCCCGCGCGCTGGTGGTCAAGAAGATGCGCTCGATGCACGGCCTTGATGCGGCGGTGCAGACCCGTCGACTGGCCGGAATGTTGGCCCGCAAGGGCTACCCATCCTCGATTGCCTGGTCGGTGATCCGAGAGGCCGTCGCCGACGCGCCCGAACACCAGCGGGACTGATCGGCGGGGTCGCTCGGCCGGCCGATAGCACCCCTGGCTGACCGTTGCTGACCCAGGCGATGGAGCGCGTACCCTTGACCGGTCATGGCGAAGACCTACGAAGTGCGCACCCACGGGTGCCAGATGAATGTGCACGACTCCGAGCGGATCAGCGGGTTGCTGGAGTCGGCCGGTTTCGTCGATGTCGGAGCGCTGTCGCCGGGTGACCGGCCCGAGGTGCCCGACGTGATTGTCTTCAACACCTGCGCGGTGCGTGAGAACGCAGCCGGCAAGCTGTACGGCTCGCTGGGTCACCTGCGCCCCGCGAAAGACAAGAACCCGAACCTGCAGATCGCGGTCGGCGGTTGCCTGGCCCAAATGGATCGCGACACCATCGTCGAGCGGGCGCCCTGGGTCGACGTCGTCTTCGGCACCCACAACGTGGGCGCGCTGCCGGTGCTGCTGGAGCGGGCCCGTCACAACGCCGAGGCGCAGATCGAGATCGCCGAGTCGCTGGAGACCTTCCCCTCAACCCTGCCAACTCGACGCGATTCGGCCTACAACGGCTGGGTGTCGATCTCGGTGGGTTGCAACAACACCTGCACCTTCTGCATCGTTCCGGCGTTGCGCGGCAAGGAGAAGGACCGTCGGCCCGGTGACGTTCTCGCCGAGATCCGCGCGCTGGTCGACCAGGGCGTTGTCGAGGTGACCTTGCTCGGCCAAAACGTCAACAGCTACGGCGTCGAGTTCGGTGATCGCCAGGCCTTCAGCAAACTGTTGCGGTCGTGCGGCGACATCGACGGGCTCGAGCGAGTGCGCTTCACCTCGCCCCACCCAGCTGCTTTCACCGACGACGTCATTGATGCAATGGCCGAGACGCCGAACGTGATGCCGAGCTTGCACATGCCGCTGCAATCGGGCTCCGACCGGGTCCTGCGTGAGATGCGGCGGTCCTACCGCTCCGAGAAGTTCCTCGGCATCCTCGACCGGGTGCGGGACCGAATCCCGGATGCCTCGATCACCACCGACATCATCGTGGGGTTCCCGGGGGAGACCGAGGCCGATTTCGCGGAGACGCTGCGCGTGGTCGAGGCGTCCCGCTTCAGTTCCGCGTTCACTTTCCAGTACTCGATTCGCGCCGGCACCCCTGCCGCGACCATGGGCGACCAGTTGCCGAAGGCAGTGGTCCAGGAGCGTTTCGACCGGCTGCTCGCGCTGCAGGAGGAGATCTCCTGGGCCGAGAACCGGGCGATCGAAGGGCGCACCATCGAGGTGCTCGTTGCCCCGACTGAGGGCAAGCGAGACAGCGCCACTGGCCGCATGTCCGGTCGCGCCCAAGACAACCGCTTGGTCCACTTTGCGCTGCCGCAGGATGCAACCCGCGACGAGCTACCTCGCCCGGGTGACTTCGTCACCGTCGGCGTCACGTACGGCGCCTCTCACCACCTGCTCGCGGATGCCGTTCTGGAGGGCGGCCCGTTCGCCGTACGACGTTCGCGTGGCGGCGATGCCTGGGCGGCACTGCAGGAGGGCAAGGCGGCGGGCGCCACAGCCAAGCCGAAGGTCGCGCTGGGGATGCCGTCGATCGGGCAGCCGTCGCCGGTGGCCGCACCCTCCTGCGGCCTCTAGCTCACTCGCCGCGCAGAAATGCCGGCACCCGCTCCTTCGGGCGGCCGATGATCGCGCGATCGCCGCGGATCAGGACCGGGCGCTGCATCAGCTTCGGGTGCTCGGCCAGCAGGTCGGCTACCTGCTCCGGGGTGCGTACGTCGTCGTCGGCCAGCCCGAGCTGATGGAAGAGTGGATCGCGCCGCACAAGGTCGGCGGGCTCGTCCTCCAGCTTGGTGATCAGGTCGAGCAGTTCGGCGCGGGTCAGCGGGTGCTTGAGGTACTGCACCTCCTCGACGTCCTGGCCCTCGGCCGCATCGAGTGCGGCGCGGGAGGTCGAGCAGCGGGGATTGTGCAGCACCGTGACGTCGGACATGCTGCGACCCTACCCACGCAACAGGTCGCGCACCGTCGCGACGTGGGGCCCGAGCGCGCGACCGCGGGCCCACACGACCCCGATGTCGCGCACCGTGTCCGAGCCGCTCAACGGCACCATCGCGACCTCGTCGGGATAGCGGGCAGCATCCTCGGTGGGTAGCAGGGCGATCCCGATCCCCGCACCCACCAGGCCGGCGACGGTTCCCAGCTCTTGGCATTCGAAGGCGATGGTGGGTTCGAATCCGGCTGCGGCGCAGGCGGAGTCGAGTAACCGGCGAGTTCCGTAGCCGTGTTCGAGACTGACGAATGTCTCCTCACGCAGGTCGCTCATCCGCACCGAGGTCGCACCGGCCAGGGGATGTCTGCGCGGCACCCCGATCTGCAGCCGCTGGCGGTGCACCAGGCGCCAGGCGAGTCGCTCGTCGGCGGTGCGCGGCGCGACGATACCGAGGTCGAGTTGCCCGTCGGCGACCTTGGCCGACAGCGGGTCGGCCGCACCCTGCAGCAGTTCGAACCGGATCGTCGGGTCGTACGCGCGGGTGCGGGTGATGAGGTCCGGCACCATCCAGGTGCCGAAGGAGTGCAGGAACCCCAGCCGTACGGTGCGGGGTTCGTCCTGCCGCAGCCCGCGTTCGGCGAGGGCGAGTTCCAGATCGGCCCTGCGCACGTGGTCGACGAAGCGACGGCCATGGTCGTTGAGCGTGATCCGCCGTCCGTGCCGGTCGAACAGGGGTGTGCCCAGGCGTGCTTCCAGCCGTCCGAGCATCCGCGACAGGGTGGGTTGGGCGATGCCGAGCCGAGCTGCTGCGGCGGTGACGTTCTCCTCGTCGGCCAGCACCACCAGCCAGTGGACGGAGTCGCGCATGGCTCGATCGTAATGCGCTGGGAGCATGAGAAGGCGGCCGCTCGCACATTTCAGTTATCAATGGGATCCGGACATGCTGGCCGGTATGACCACGACCCCGGCCGGATACCGACGCGGCGACACCGGCTACCGCCGGATCACGCTCGCGCTCTTCGCGGCCGGAATGGCGACCTTCGTGGCGATGTACGCCGCGCAGGCGGTGCTCCCGGAGCTGACCCACGAGTTCTCGGTCAGCCCGGCGACGGCTGCCCTGACAGTCTCGGCTACTACCGGGACGTTGGCTCTGGCGATCGTCCCGGCGTCGGCGGTGTCCGAGCGGTACGGCCGGATTCGGATCATGGCCGGTGCCGCACTGGTCAGCGCGCTGCTGGGCTGCCTCGCGCCGCTCGCCCCGTCGATCGGAGTGCTCCTGGTGATCCGCGCGCTGCAGGGCGTGGCACTGGCGGGAGTGCCGGCCACCGCGATGGCCTACCTCGCCGAGGAGGTGCACGCCCAGGACCTCGGAGCGGCGATGGGCCGCTACGTCTCCGGTACGACGATCGGCGGCCTCAGCGGGCGCGTCCTCGCCTCGTTCGTCCTCGACCATGCGACCTGGCGATGGGCGCTGGAGTCCGCAGCGCTCGCCGCGCTCGGATTCACCGCGCTCTTCCTGGCCCGCGCCCCGCGGTCTGTCCACTTCGAGCCCGCCCCGATCGGCGTACGGACGACGTCCCGCAATCTGCTCGGTCACCTGCGCAACGCCCGCCTGCTGGCGATCTACCTGACCGCGTTCCTGCTGATGGGCGGCTTCGTGTCGGTCTACAACATGCTGGGGTTCCGGCTGTTGGCCGCGCCGTTCTCGTTGCCCGAGGCGGTCGTCGGCCTGGTGTTCCTGCTCTACCTCGCCGGCACGGTCTCCAGTGCGGTCGCCGGCCGGCTGGCCGATCGTCTCGGCCGCAAGACCGTGCTGGTCGGCGGCGAGCTCGTCGCCGCGGCCGGCCTGCTGCTGACTCTGCCGGGGAACCTGACATGTGTACTGGTCGGGGTGCTCATCTTCACCGCGGGCTTCTTCGCCGCCCATTCGGTGGCGAGCGGCTGGGTGAGCGCCATCGCCCGCGAGCATCGGGCGGAGGCCAGCGGCCTGTATCTGTTCGCCTACTACACGGGCAGCTCGGTGCTCGGTGCGGTCTCGGGCCTCGCGTACTCAGGAAGCGGCTGGAACGGCGTGGTGCTGTACGTCGGCGTCCTCTACCTGATCGCCCTCGGTCTGGCGGCCGTGATGCCGCTGCTGCGGCGTCGACGGGCCCGGTCGAGCTCTGCGGCCAGCGGGCTCTCAGGGCCCGCAGAGGCCTGAACTCACTCGCGTCGAAGGTGCTCGGCGGTCATGGCGCGTCCGAGACCGGGCAGCGTCAGTGCAGCCACCAGCAGCGCCCCGAGCAGTGCGCAGACCCACAGAACCATCAGGCCGACCGTCGGGAACGACCCGATCGCGTCGCCGAACGACAGGTACGTGTGTCCGGTGACCGAGCCGGCGAGCGTCGCGATCGACACGGCGGCGACCAGGGGTAGGAGCACTCCGACGAACTGCGCTCGGCGCAGAATCGCCGACGGGGTGCCGACCACCCGGATCACCGTCACCGCACGGCGCCGCTCGCCCGCACGATCCAACACATTCACCACGACCGCGAGAAGGCCGACGGCCATCACGAACGCGATCAACGTGTAGGTCATCGTGCGGTAGACCGCGACGTCGTCGTAGTTGCCCCAGTCCTCGCCGTCGAACAGGACGCCGGAACCGTCCAGGCGTGTTCCGGGCGCGAGCGTGAGGATCACGGCATCCGAAGCGACGCGCAGTCGTTCCATCACGCTCGGCGGGACGATCACGGGGTCGGTCGACCAGGACGTCCAGGTCGGGCCGTAGCCGCCGGCGGTCACGTCGTCGAAGCGAGCCGTGCCGTTCGATGCCGCTCGGACCGTGTGGCCGTGGAGCGTCGTAGTGGGCAGTGACCGGCTCCTGGAGCGGTCCGAGCGCGCCACCCAGGGCGCGTCGTCGCGACATCCGGTGACTTCTGCGATCAGGCGTAGCTGCGCGCAGGAGATGACGGCGGCCGGTGTCGCGGAGGTGTCCTGCGGGCTCCACCCGGCTGAGGCCGCGGTCACCCCCGGCGTACGCCGTGCCTGCTCGAGCATCGCCGACACCGAACTGCCCGAGACCGCCTGCTGGTTCGAGATCCGTACGTGCTGCATCGCCCACTCGGCCTCGCGGTACTGCGGTGTGGTGGTGAAGATGGTGAAGACCGACAGGCCGAACGACGCGGCGAACGTGGCCAACACCAGCCCGGCGAGCGCCCGTGAGGTGGCAGCCCGATCTGCCTCCATTCGGCGTCCCGTGATCAGTGCGGTGGCCCCGGGCAGCCGGCGGACCAGCCGTCCGATCAGGGCGCTCAGCGCGGATCCGGACAACATCAGGCCGACCAGACACGCGAAGAAGCAGATCGCCAGGGGCAGGACGCTGCGTTCGTCCTGGTGCTGCGTCTTCTGGTGCGCGGTGCCGACCAGGCCGACGACGAGGCCGGCGGCGACGACCAGTAGTGGCCACCACAGCAAGCGCCCCGCCCGTACGGTGCGTGCGTCGGCAAGCGCGGACTGGGTGGCACGCAGGGCCGGCAGGACCGAGCAGGCGGCGGCGACCGCGACCAAGCCGATCGTGGACAGCAGCGCCCACGAGTCGTGGGCGACGGGGACAGCCTTCGTCCAGCCGCGGTCCGCCAGCCAGCGCAGGGCAGCGTCGCGCAGCACCCACCAGGCGGCGAGGCCGGCCACGGAGCCGAGCGACACCAGGAGCGTCGTCTCGACCACGGCCACGGTCGAGGCGCCTGCTCGCCCCATGCCCAGCAGGCGGAGCGTGGCCAGCCGACGGTCGCGGGTCTGCGAACTCAACCGGCTCACGGTCAGCACCAGCACGACCACCGGCGCGGCCAGCACTCCGGACACGATCACGTAGGCGAGCTTGTCCGCCCGGGCGATGAAGTCGCCGGGGCGGTGCAGCGCGTACGGCAGGTCGAGACTGATCAACAACAGGGCCACGCCCAGCGCTGCACACCCCGCGACGGTGAGGATCCGGGCCCGACCTGCCCGTAGCGCGAGGCCGGCGCCCAGCCGGACGGCGGCGTTCACGGGTTCCGCACCAGGTCGAGCGCGCGCACCTGGCCGTCACGCAGGGTGACGTTGCGATGGGCGTACGACGCCACCCGAGGGTCGTGGGTGACCAGGACGACCGCGGCGTCGCGGCCTTCGGCTGCAGAGACGAGTGCCTCCATCACCATCTCGCCGGCCGCCGAGTCGAGAGCCCCGGTCGGCTCGTCGGCGAAGACGACCACCGGTTCGTGGACCAGTGCTCGGGCGACCGCGACACGTTGCGCCTGACCGCCGGAGACGGTCGCGACGGTTCCTCTCGCGACGTCCCCGACCCCGAGGTCCTCCAGCATCCGCGTCGCTCGACGTCGCGCTTCGGGACCGCGTACGCCTGTCAGTTGCAGCGGCAGCATCACGTTCTCGAGCATGGTCAGCTCGGGGATCAGATCGCCGAACTGGAAGACGAAACCCATCTGCCGCAGGCGGATACGACTGCGTTTTGCCTCCCGCAGCCGCGTCAGATCCAGACCGTCCAGCTCGACGCAGCCGGCGTCGGGGACGAGGACCCCGGCAAGGCAGTGCAGGAGCGTGGACTTCCCGGACCCGCTGGGGCCCATGACCGAGACGATCTCACCGCGCTCGACCTCGACCGACAGGTCCTGCAGAGCCTGAGTGGTGCCCAGGCGTAACGAGATGCCGCGCGCGGCGAGCAGGGTCATGAGATCTCCTTCGTGAGGTCGCCGATCCGCCGACCGGCGGTCTCGATCCAGTCGAGGTCTGCGGTGAGATGGGCCAGTTCGTAATCGCCGGCGAGGCGGTCCACCGCGTCACCGGTGCGCCGAGCGGCGGTGACCTCGCGCATGCGGTGCAGGAAGAGGTCGCGGTGGGCGTCGAGGACGTCGCGGGGGTCGAGGCCCGAGACCAGTGCGAGGATCACCTTCGTGAACAGTTCACTCGGCCTCCCGGCCGGGAGACCAGGGGTGCGAATCCACTGCTGGACCGTGCTGACACCGGAGTCGGTGATCGCGTACAGACGTTTGTCCGCCGCGTTCCCCTTGGCGAAGCCGAGGTCATCCAGGTGCCCGTCGCGTTCGAGCCGGGCGAGAGTCGAATAGATCTGGGCCGGGCGCAGCTCACGGTCCTGGCCGAACAGGCGATCGTAACGCTGCTTGAGCGCGAAGCCGTGGTTGGGCTCGCGCTGGAGCAAGGCGAGCATCGTCATCGGTACGGTCATGAAGTCAATGTAAACCGAGTGACTTCACTCAGTGCATATTGAATGCTGCGCGTGTCTCTTACGCTGAATCCGTGATCTCCCGCGCCCAGCAGTGGTGGTGGCCGACCTCGTAGGCGGGCCACCGATCCGAGACACCCGAATCCGAGACACCCCGAAACAACCGACGCCGCCTCGCTGCAGGCGGCGTTCGTGCGTGCACCCGTCGGTCGTTCGTGGCGAGGCCCTCCCCGAAGGGACCCACCATGACCGACGACAGCTTCGCCGCGGCGGCGCGTCGAGCTCGCCGCGGCTCCGGACCACCGGCGACGGGTGCTGGCGGAGAGCAAGCGCGGGCGAACGAGGTCACGGACGCAACGCTGGCGACCGTACGCAGCGCGATGGGCATGCTGCTCTGAGCTGCGCGTGGCAGGCTGCGCTCATGACAGGGATCGGCACCCCCGGCGGCTCGCCGGAGCGACCGGCGACGTTCTTCCGCGATGCCGCCGAGTTCCGCGCGTGGCTCGAGCAGAACCACGAGAGCGCGACCGACCTGTGGATGGGGCTGCGCAAGAAGCACGTCGCCGATCGCGGGTTGACCTGGGCCGAGGCGGTGCCGGAGGCGCTGTGCTTCGGCTGGATCGACAGCGTCGTGCAGCGGATCGACGAGGACACCGTGCGGCAGCGCTGGACCCCGCGACGCCCTGGCAGTGTGTGGAGCGCGGTGAACGTCGCTCATGTCGAACGGCTCACCCGCGACGGACGGATGCGGCCCGCCGGCCTGGCGGCGTACGAACGGCGCAGGGCCGAGCGCAGCGGGATCTATTCGTACGAGGCCGGCCTGCAGCTCACCGACGACGAACGCGCCCGTCTGCTGGCCGACCCGGCGGTCGCGGCGTTCTGGGAGATCGCCACCCCGTCGTACCGGAAGATCGCCGAGAACTGGGTGGCCGGCGCCAAGCGCGACCAGACCCGGCAGAGGCGGTTGGGCCAGCTCGCCGACGACTGCGCCCACGGCCGACTCATCCCGAACCAGCGGTACGGGAAGACGCCGAAGTGGCTCGAGCGGGCGGCCGCGGCTGCTGCGGCCGCCCGCTCGAACTGATCAGTCTCCCTTGACGTTGACGATCTGCCGCAGCGTGTGCCGGACCTCCACCAGGTCGGCGGCGTCCGCCATCACCTGGTCGATGTCCTTGTACGCCTGCGGGATCTCGTCGATGAAGGCGTCGGTGTCCCGGTACTCGATCCCGACCATCGCCGCCCGCAACTGCTCCTGGCTGAAGGTCTTCCGAGCCTTCGACCGGGAGAAGTTCCGTCCGGCACCGTGCGGAGAGCTGTTGAGCGACAGCGGGTTTCCCTTACCGACGACGACGTACGACGCGGTCCCCATCGAACCCGGGATCAGCCCGGGCCGACCGGTCTCGGCGTTGATCGCGCCCTTCCGGGACAGCCACACCCGCTTGCCGAAGTGGGTCTCCTGCTCGGTGTAGTTGTGGTGGCAGTTGATCCGCTCCTGCTGCTGCACCGGGGCTTCGAGCCAGTACTCCAGCTGCGTCACGACCCGGTCCATCATCTCCTCCCGGTTGAGCAGCGCGTAGTGCTGCGCCCACCGCAACTGCCGGATGTACCTCCAGAACTCGTCGGTGCCCTCGACCAGGTACGCGAGGTCCCTGTCCGGCAACGGGATCCACCACTTCTCGGCCAGTGTCTGCGCGACCTTGATGTGATGCGACGCGATCTTGTTTCCGACGCCCCGGGACCCGGAGTGCAGGAACAGCCATACCCGGTCCTGCTCGTCCAGGCTCACCTCGATGAAGTGGTTGCCCGAGCCGAGGGTGCCCAACTGCAGCTGCCAGCGTGCGGCATACGAAGCGGGATCGAAACCCGCTTCCTGCGCCATCGTGGACAATTCCTCGAGCCGGACCTGCGTGTGGTCACGTGAGATCCGCCGGTTCGCGGCACCCGCGGACAGCGGGATCGAGCGCTCGATCTGCTGCCGGAGGGTGGCCAGGTCGCCGGTCATGTCGAACCGGGTGAACTGGGTCCGCACCGCGATCATCCCGCAGCCGATGTCGACTCCGACCGCCGCCGGGATGATCGCCCCGAGGGTCGGAATGACCGACCCGACGGTGGCGCCCCGGCCCAGGTGGGCATCGGGCATCAACGCGAGGTGCGGGTGGATGAACGGCATGGAGGCCGTGAGCAAAGCCTGCTCTCGGGTGTTCTCCTCCAGGATGCTTGCCCAATTGAACAGGGTGTCGTTGATCTTCTCCATCGTTGATCTCCTTTCGCGTCGATGGACGCCGGACATGAGAAAGCGCCCGGTGGTTCCACCAGGCGCTCATGTCAGGTCGGTCGAAGTCAGTGACCGCCAGCGGCGCTGGTGAGGGGTTCGGGCAGGCCGAACGGGCGCTTGAGCGAGTGGCTCGAACGCTTCTCACACCCGATGTTCGGGCGCATGGTGGTCGCGGACATGTCGTCCAGCATGCCGGTGAGCTCTGCGCCGCGCCAGTGAATTTCGGGTGTCCGGCTGCGCCATCGGACCCGCCCGTACGCTGTCCGCATGCGTAGGGCGGTCGAGGTGCAGATCACCGGGAAAGTGCAGGGCGTTTTCTTCAGGGCGAGTTGCGCCGAGTACGCCCGCACCCTCGGGGTGCGCGGGTGGGTCCGCAACGAGCCAGACGGCAGCGTTCTCGCCCACTTCGAGGGTGGCTGGACCTCCGTGGAGGAAATCATCAGCTGGTGTCGCAACGGTCCGCGCCGGGCCGACGTCGACCAGGTCGAGGTCTTGAAAGTCCCGCCAATCGACGCCGATGACTTTGTCGTCGAGCGGTGAGCCGGGAGTTCGGCCAGCCGATCCGTGAAGCTGGTCAGTCGCCAGGCGTGAGCGCCAGCTCGTACCAAGTGCCGTGCTTGCCACCAAGGTCCTGCAGCGCAGCCGGCCCAACCGGCCGGAAGCCGACCTTGAGTAACACCCGCGCGGAGGCCGCGTTCGCAGTCGACACCGCGGCGCGGATCCGACTGACCTGGTGGCGCGATTTGGCGATCTCGAAGTCCAGCACGGCCTGCTCGTGGTCCGCCCGCAGCAGTTCCAGTTCGGCCATGACCGCAGCGTAGGTGAGATCGACTCAGCCGGTCCGCGCGGCGGTGAGCCGCTCGTACATGGTCTGGCACTCGGAACACCCGCAGGTCCGGGTGGCATGCATCGAACCCGCGTTCCGCACCGACCCGGGCGCGCACAACTCCTCGAGAACGAAGCCCGGCAGCCGGAACGTGGGCGCCAGCCGGGGAGGTGTTTCGCGTCGGACGGATCCGCCGTTGCAGCATGCGCAGTCGGTGTACGACCGGTTCCGGGGGTCGTGGATCGCGCTGCGGTGATCGCAGTCCAGGCAGACGTGCTCCAACTGGCTCATGCCGGGGTCTCCGCGAGGTATCGGAGCGACGAAGGAGCGCAGAACGTCGGGTGATTCACGACGGAACGACTTCCGGCCGGATCGGCATGATCAAGTTCAGATAGCCGTCCTCACCGACGACGACCACCGGCGCAAGATGTCCGTCGAGGTGCAGGACGGCGCGATCGCCTGCGGCACCGAGCGCGTCCAGCAGAAACTCGTCGCGAACCAGAACCCCACCCAGGTCGGATCGGGTCGCGGGAAGTGGCGACAGTCGGGTCATTCCGGCGAGTTTTGATGCGTCCGGAAGGATCACGTCGATATCCGGGTAGTCACCCGGGACCACGGCAGAGATGAGGTCGATGTCGGTGCTACGCACGGTGATTCGATCACCGAGCAGGTCGAGCGACACGACGGCGGCGGTGCCCGCCAGCAGTCTGTCAACCAGGGCGGCAGGCAGCACCGCTGACCCTGTGCCCGTCGTGGCACGCGCCGTCAGCGGTGCTCGCGCGAGTCGATAGCGGTCGGTTGCCGCCAACGCCACAGACCGGTTACCGACCGTCAGCCGCACGCCGGCCAGCACCTCGTACGACGGGTCGGTCGACACCGCGAACCGCACCCGGCCCAGTGCCTCGCGCAGCGCGTGACCCTCGACCTCCACGGTGAACCGAGCTGTCACTCGGCGGGCCCGAATTCGGGAGACCTCGCCGCGAGCGGCATCGATCGCTACTTCCAACCGGCGTACGTGTTCCTCGAGCAGGGCATCGAGGGCCTCGGTGTCGTCACGCAACTCCAGCGCGACCCGAAGATCGTTGACCGGCAACCCGATTCGGCGCAGGGACGCCAGCAACAAGGCATCCGCGACCTGGGTTCCCGCGTAGCGCCGGTAGCCCGTGGCCGGATCGACGGAGGCGGGCACCAACACCTCGTTGCGATCGTAAAACCGCAGGGCGCTGACGGTCAGCCCGCAGCGAGCGGCGAGCGTTCCGATCGTCATGAGGTCGTCTGTCCCGAGGTTCATGGCGCTCACCCTGCACCCTGAAGCAGGTTGAGGGTCAAGCCACAATGGGTGCGTGCATCCCATCGTCGCCGTCGTCGGCCCCACCGCCACCGGGAAATCCGACCTGGGTGTTGCCCTCGCCGAGCGCCTCGGCGGCGAGATCGTCAACACCGACGCCTCGCAGCTCTACCGCGGTATGGATATTGGAACGGCCAAGCTCACCGAGGCCGAGCGCGCGGGGATCCCACACCACCAGCTGGATGTCCTCGACGTGACTCAGGAAGCGAGTGTTGCTGCCTATCAACGCCATTCGCGCGCTGATATCCGAGGGATCCGCAGCCGGGGGAGTGCGCCGATTCTCGTCGGGGGATCCGGTCTGTACGTGCGCGCCGCGACCGACGTCCTGGAGATCCCACCGACCGACCCCGAAGTGCGCCGCCGACTGGAGCAGGAACTCGACGAGCACGGCGCCGGGGCGTTGTACGACCGCCTGTCGCGCGCCGACCCGATCGCCGCGGCCAACATCCTGGTGAGCAACCGGCGCCGAATCGTCCGCGCGCTGGAAGTCATCGAACTGACCGGGCGGCCGTTCAGCGCCACCATGCCGCGTCGGGAGTTCCTCGAACCGACGGTCCTCATCGGTCTTGACGCCGACCGTGAGGTGCTCGACACCCGGATCCAGGCGCGTACGCAGGTGATGTGGGAACGCGGCCTGCTCGCGGAGGTGCGGGGGCTCGAACCGGACGGGTTGCGCGACGGCAGAACTGCGAGTCGCGCGATCGGCTACGCCCAGGCCCTCGCCCAGTTGGACGGCGCTCTCACCCAAGAACAGGCGATCGAGCAGACCGCGCAGGCGACCCGGCGGCTCGTACGACGGCAGTTCTCCTGGTTCCGCGCCGACTCGAGGATCACCTGGTTGCCGCATGACGCGCCTGATCTGGTCGAGCGGGCGCTCGCCCTGACCGGCACAATGGCCGGGTGACCACTTTCGACTTCGTCAAGGGCCACGGCACGCAGAACGATTTCGTGCTGGTGCCCGACCTGGACGGTTCCCGCGACCTCAGCCTCCGGCAGGTCGCCTTCCTGGCTGACCGCCGGGCAGGAATCGGCGGCGACGGTGTCATCCGCGTTGCGCCCATCAGCGCGGCTCCGACTGAGGTGCGCGACGCCAGCCCAGCGGCCCGCTGGTTCATGGACTACCGCAACAGCGACGGTTCCGCGGCCGAGATGTGTGGCAACGGAACCCGGGTCTTCGCCGCCTTCCTGATCGAAGAGGGCCTCGAGACCGCGGACACCTTCGCGATCGCCACCCGCGCGGGGCAGAAGCAGATCACCCGCGTCGCCGACGGATTCGCTACCGACCTCGGCCCGTGGCGGCTTTCGCGCGAAGTGGAGGCGAACGAACGCGGCATGGACTCGGTGGTGCAGGTCATCGGGGCGCCCGACCCGCTGCCCGCGCTCAGCCTCGACCTGGGCAACCCGCACACCGTGGTGGCGTTGCCGACGCAATTCGACTTGTCCGGACTCGACCTGACGACCGCTCCGCGCGTCGACCCCACCCCGGAAAAAGGCACCAACGTGGAGTTCGTCCGCGCCATCGAGCACGGCCACATCTCGATGCGGGTGCATGAACGTGGAGTCGGCGAGACACGCAGCTGCGGAACCGGCGCTGCCGCGGCAGCCCTGGCGACCTGGTGGTGGGGCGGTCAGCCGGCCGATCAGCTGGACTGGATCGTTGACGTGCCCGGTGGTCGTCTCGGCGTCCACATCGCCGCCGACCAGGTGGCGCTGTCCGGACCGGCCGAACTGGTCGCTCGGGGAACGGTCACGCTGCCCGACGCGTGACCCGCAGAATGCGGAACCCGCGCACGCTGGTGAACCGCTCGGTCTCCAACGCGGGCAACCTGTCGGTGAGCCAGCGCTGCAACGAGTCGGACCCAAGGTTGCGCTGCACCACCAGGTAGGCCGCCCCGTCGTCGCTCAGCCGCGGCAGCCAGGTGGTCATCAACTCGTGCAACACCGCCTTGCCGACCCGGATCGGCGGGTTTGACCAGATCAGGTCGAACCGCGTGTCCGCCGGAACGTCGTCGGCAGGCGAGACGTGAATTCCGGTGAGCCCCAACGAAACCGCGTTCGTACGGGTGAGGTCCAGCGCGCGCTCGTTCACGTCGACCGCGTAGACGGTCGCCGCCGGTGAGGTGAGCCCGAGGGTGAGGGCGATCGGCCCCCAGCCACAGCCGAGGTCCAGGAAGGTCCCCTGCGCCGGCGGCGTCGGGGCGTGCTGCAGCAAAACGGTGGTGCCCTGGTCGATCCGGTCGGGGGAGAAGACGCCGCCGGCGACCGTCACTGGATGCGTACGTCCGGCCAGCGGCACGTTGATGGTGCGCCGCTGCGCATCGCCTGCCGGATCGGCGCTGAAGTAGTGATCGGTCACGGGCAGCAGCGTACGGCCGACGACCCGGGGGCGCGGAACCTGGCATAAACAGTTCGCACCCGGCGTTGAAGACTGCGATCCTGAGGAGAACATGACTTCACATCCCGACTTCACTGACCGCCGCGCCGCCGCACTCTCTGCCGACGACGACATCGAGTTGCGCTACGACGACGACGGCTTCCTGCTCGACGACGCCAGCAGCGATGGCGACCAGCTCGACCGCGCCGAACGCGCGGCGCTGCGTCGTGTCGAAGGGCTGTCCACCGAACTTCAGGACGTCACCGAGGTCGAATACCGCCAGTTGCGCCTGGAGCGCGTGGTGCTGGCGAACGTCTGGACCGAGGGCAACGTCGAGGACGCCGACAACTCCTTGCGTGAACTCGCGGCGCTCGCCGAAACCGCTGGTTCGACCGTCTTGGCCGGCGTCACCCAGCGCCGCAGCAAGCCCGACCCCGGAACCTGGCTCGGCTCCGGCAAGGCGCAGGACCTTCGTCAGATCGTCATCTCCGAGGGCGCCGACACCGTCATCGCCGACGGCGAACTGGCTCCTAGCCAGCGCCGCGCGCTGGAAGACGTGGTCAAGGTGAAGGTCATCGACCGCACCGCGCTGATCCTGGACATCTTCGCCCAACACGCGAAGTCCAAAGAGGGCAAGGCCCAGGTCGAACTGGCCCAGCTGCAATACCTGCTCCCGCGGTTGCGCGGTTGGGGTGAGTCGATGTCGCGGCAGGCCGGTGGCCAGGCCGCCGGCGGGCAGGGCATGGGTTCGCGTGGCCCGGGTGAGACGAAGATCGAGCTCGACCGTCGCCGGATCAACTCCCGCATCGCGAAGCTGAAGCGCGAGATTGCCTCGATGAAGACGATCCGTGACACCAAGCGCCATGGCCGCAAGGTGAACGAGGTTCCCTCGGTCGCGATCGCCGGCTACACGAACGCCGGAAAGTCTTCGATCCTGAACCGGCTCACCGGCGCGGGCGTGTTGGTCCAGAACCAGTTGTTCGCCACCCTCGATCCGACCGTGCGCCGGGCCGAGACCGCCGACGGCCGGCCCTACACCTTGGTCGACACGGTCGGATTCGTTCGCAACCTGCCCCACCAACTGGTCGAGGCGTTCCGTTCGACGCTGGAAGAGGTCGGCGAGTCCGACCTGCTGCTCCACGTCGTTGACGGATCCCACCCCGACCCGGAATCGCAGATCAGCGCGGTGCGCGCGGTGTTGTCCGACGTTGGTGCCACGGATGTCACCGAGGTCATCATCATCAACAAGGCCGATGTCGCCGACCCCGAGGTCATCGACCGCCTGCTGCGCACCAACCCGAAGTCGGTGGCTGTTTCGGCCCGCACCGGAGCCGGGTTCGACGAGCTCTTGGCGCTCATCGAGAACCAACTGCCGAAGCCGGACATTCGGGTCGAGGTGTTGCTGCCGTACGACCGTGGTGACCTGCTCAGCCGACTGCACGACGAGGCAGAGATCGTCTCCAGCGAACACACCGGCGCCGGAACCCACATCCACGCGAAGGTGAAGTCGGCGTTGCAGGCTGCACTGCGGGACTACGCCGTTTCGGCGGATCGTTAAGTGGCAGGCTGCTCCTCGTGAGCAGCGACGCCGAAATCACCCGCCTCAGCACCTCCGCCGGACCTGACGCACCCTGGCGGTTGTGGGGACCGTACGTCTCCGGTCGCCAGTGGGGCACCGTCCGAGAGGACTACTCCGCCGACGGAAACGCCTGGGACTACTTCCCGTTCGACCACGCACACCGGCGCGCCTATCGCTGGGGCGAGGATGGCCTGGGCGCCTTCTGTGACCGGTTCGGCTTCTTCAACCTGGGCATCGCGCTGTGGAACCGCGCGGACGACCGGCTCAAGGAGCGCTGCTTCGGGCTGACGAACGCTCAAGGCAACCACGGCGAGGACGTCAAAGAGGTGTGGTGGCCGCTGGACGGCACCCCTACTCACTCCTACGCCTCCTGGCTCTACCGCTACCCACAGGGTGCTTATCCCTACGCAGATCTGTTGGCGCAGAATGCCGCTCGCGACCGAAACCAGCCGGAATACGAGCTGACGGACACTGGGGTTCTGGCTGGCGACCGGTTCTTCGATGTGGTGGTCGACTACGCGAAGCAGACCCCGACTGATTTGGTGATGCGGGTGACCGCAACCAATTACGGTCCCGACCCGGCGCCGTTGGATCTGGTGGTGCAGGGCTGGTTCCGCAACACCTGGCGCTGGGGGGATGACGACCGCACCCCGTCGATGCGCCGCGATGGCGACGCGGTGGTCTTTCACCATGACTGGCTGGGGGACTACCGACTGGTTCCTGACGCGGCATCACGAATTCTGTTCTGTGACAATGAGACCGACGAGTCACTCTTCGAGGGCATGTCGCCGGTCACGGACTGTCCGAAGGACGGACTCGACCGGGCAATCGTCCGCGCAGACACCGGTGCTGTCCGCGACGACCACGGCACTAAGGTCGGTTTCCTCTGGTCCTGGGATGCGCTGGCGCCGGGGGAGACCCGCTCGGTCAGCGTTCGCCTCACGGCCGTTGCCGCGGCTGTGGGAGACGAGGTCGCGCCGTACGAACCGGCCGGTGAACCGCTCAGCGCCACAGCGTTATTCGACCAACGGCGGGTCGAATGCGACGACTATTACGCAACTGTCATCCCGCCCGGAACGGCAGCGGAGGATGCGCTCATCGCGCGGCGGGCGTTCTCCGGTTTGCTCTGGGGAAAACAGCTGTTCCGCTACGACATCGGGCAGTGGCTCGACGGCGATGCCGACGAACCGGCGCCACCCGCGCAGCGGCGAACCGGACGCAACCACCACTGGGGCCACCTCGAGCTCGCGGACATCATCTCGATGCCGGATGAGTGGGAATACCCCTGGTTCGCCACCTGGGACCTCGCCTTCCACGCCGTCGCGTTGGCCCACGTCGACCCCGACCTGGCCAAACAACAACTCGAACTGATCTGTCGCGAGTGGTCGCAACACCCCAACGGACAACTGCCGGCGTACGAGTGGAATTTCGACGACGTGAACCCGCCGGTCCACGCCTGGGCGTGTTGGCAGGTTTTCATCATCGACGGCGGCCGCGACCACGACTTCTTGGTGCGGGTCTTCTCCAAGCTGCTGCTCAATTTCTCCTGGTGGATCAACCGGAAGGACGCCGACGGGTCCTACCTGTTCGAGGGCGGCTTCCTGGGCATGGACAACATCGGATTCTTTGACCGGTCGACCCCTTTGCCTGACGGGCATCGGCTCGAACAATCCGACGCGACGAGCTGGATGGCGTTCTACGCGCTGTCGATGATGCGGATCGCGATCGAACTCAGCGAGCGGGCTCACGCCGGTTTCGATGCCACCGCGCGCACCTTCTTCGAATACTTCCTGCGGCTCTCCCAAGCGATGGACGACTTCGGCAGCCAGGGCGTCAGCCTCTGGAACGAGGAAGACGGCTTCTTCTACGACGCGATCGTCACCGACGCCGGCGAGGCCACCCAACTGCCGGTTCGTTCGATGGTCGGGTTACTGCCGCTGATTGCGGTCGAGTCGGTCCACCCCGCACTCCACGACGAGATCCCGGAACTGATTGACGAGTTGCGCTGGTTGGCCCGCCGCGATCCGCGGCTGGAGGAGGTCTTCGTACGCCATCAGTTGGCTGACACCGATCGGATCACGCTCGCGCTGGTCGGCGACGAGCGGCGCGCCCGGCTGTTCCAGCGGTTGTTCGACGAGGCGGAGTTCCTTTCCCCGCACGGACTGCGCGCCCTCTCCGCGGTCTACCGCGAACCGCTGCGCATGACGATTGACGGCCACCCGTACGAAGTCGCTTATGCCCCAGCCGAATCCACAAGTGCGCTCTTCGGCGGCAACTCCAACTGGCGCGGCCCGGTCTGGTTCCCGGTCAACGCCCTGTTGGTCGACGCGCTGCACGCCTACGCGATCGCCGAGCCCGACGCGACCTTTGAATTCCCCACTGGTTCCGGACGCCAACTGGCTCTGGGCGACGTCGGCCGGGAACTCAGCGATCGGTTGGTGTCGCTCTTCCGGGCAGGCTCAGACGGCCGCCGCCCGGGCACTCCGCCGTGGTATCCGAGCGGGCCGCTGTGGGACGACCACGTCACCTTCAGCGAATACTTCGACGGCGATACCGGGGCTGGTGTCGGGGCTACTCATCAGACGGGATGGACCGCGATGGTCGCCCACCTGATCTGCAGTCCGGACGGTTTGCGACGTTAACCTAGGAGTTCGTAGGGAACGTCGCGCGAGCGTGGTGCGTCGGTCCGAAGGGCCCTCCACCACCTGAGGGCCGGTCGAATCGGAGGAGAAACATCGTGACCACACGCAACAGGGCGATGACATTGGGGACCTGCGCTGCAGCGATGTTGGCGTTGGCCGCCTGTAACGGTGGGGCCCCGTCGGTCACCAATCCGACGTCGACAACCTCAACGACGTCAACGATGTCAACCACGTCGTCGTCAACCTCGACCACATCGAGCTCGACCACGGATCCGTCCAGCGACACGTCGACGAGCACCAGTTCGACCCAGCCCATGGGCGACAGCAAGACCTACACCTCCAGCTTCGGGACTCTTGCCGACCAGCAGGGGTGGAGCAATGGCACCGATGACAAGAAGGGCACCCTCGGTTTCGCCGACGGAACCTACAACGCCACGATCAAGCCGAATGGCACCTGGATCGCTTCGCACGACACATTCCGTTATGCCAACTCCGATGACGTCACGATGACGTTCGACACCGCGGGCATGACCGGCAACCCGTTCGTAGGGCTGATCTGCTTTGCCGACATCCAGAGCAACAAGGTGGAGTCGTTCTACGACATCACCGTCCGGCCGAACGGAACGGTGGCCCTCTACCGGTTCGACAAAGACAAGGACAAGGGCACCAAAATCGCTGGCAGCGCGGCGACGGGGTTCAGTGCCTCGGCCGCCCACCTGGAGTTCTCTTGCAAGAAGCAGGGCGACAAGGTGCACTTCACCGCCATCGTCAACGGGCAGCAGGTGATCAGCGCCGACGATCCCAACTCGACGCCTTTGTCGCCCGGCAAGTTCCGGATGGAGATGCTGTCGGAGACCGCGGCGGGCGCCACAGTGAAGTTCCGCACCATCAACGTCACCTGGAACCAAATCTCCAGTTCGACAGACAACTCCTGATCCTGGCGATTGCCCACAGCTCACCCCGACACCCCCAGCGGGTGCCGGGGTGAACGCATAGGCTGAGCCAATGCCGTCCACCCCGCCGCTGTCCGATCTCCTTGCCGCCGCGGTCGATTCAGTCGGGGGAACTCCTCGGCCCGGGCAGCAGCAAATGGCCGAGGCTGTCGGCGCCTCGTTTGAAGACGGCCACCACCTGCTGGTGCAGGCGGGAACCGGAACCGGCAAGTCGCTGGCCTACTTGGTGCCCGCTGTCGCTCACGCGCAAGCCACCGGCAAACCGGTCATCGTCGCCACGGCGACCATTGCCCTGCAGGCCCAGATCGTCGGTCGTGACCTGCCCCGGTTGGCGCAGGCTTTGCGCCCGTTGCTGGGCCGGCCGGTCACCTACGGGATGGTCAAGGGCCGCCGCAACTACCTCTGCCAACACAAGATTGTCGGTGGCTATCCCTCCGATGACGACAGCTTGCTCGAGGTCGGCCAGGTCGATCAGCAACTGGGACGGCTGGAGAAAGAAATCGTGCGGCTGCGCGAGTGGGGCGCCGAGACTGAGTCGGGCGACCGCGACGAGTTGGTGCCCGGTGTCAGCGAGCGCGCTTGGAGCCAGGTGTCGGTCAGCGCCCACGAGTGTCTGGGTTCCACCTGCCCGATGGTGCAGGACTGCTTCGTGGAGAAGGCGCGCGCCGAGGCCGCCGACGTCGACGTTGTGGTCACCAACCACAGCTTTATGGCGATCGACTCCTTCGAGGGGCGGCAAATGCTGCCCGAACACGACGCGCTGATCGTCGACGAGGCCCACGAACTGGTGGACCGGGTCACCTCAACCATCACCGACGAGCTGAGCGCGGGGATGATCTCAACCGCGGCCAAGCGCGCGTCTCGTTACGCCGACACCGCCGGGCTCCGCGACGCCGGCGAGGCGCTCGGAGCCACTCTTGATGCCCTCACTGAAGGGCGGTTGCTCGGTCTCAGCGATGCCCTCGCGCTAAACCTGCAGCAGGTTCACGAAGCGGCCCGCACCGTCCAAAGCGACGTGAAGCCCGAACGCCCGGCCGACAACGACGGTCCCCGCCAGATGGCCCGTGCGGTCGTTGACGAGATTGTCGAGAACTGCGAGCGGTTGCTGGAAGAACGCGACCTCGACGTGGCCTGGGTTTCCCACGACGAACGACGCGGATCGATCCTGCGAGTCGCACCAATGAGCGTGGCGATGCTGGTGCGCGACAAGATATTCGGTGACCGAAGCGTCGTGATGACCTCCGCCACCCTCGAACTGGGCGGCACCTTCGACGCGGTCGCCGGCACCCTCGGCTTGCGCGGGGAAGGCAGTCCGCAGTGGGAGGGCCTCGACGTCGGTTCGCCCTTTGACTACCCGAAGCAGGCAATCGCCTACGTCGCCAAACACCTGCCACCACCCGGCCGCGACGGCACCTCAGACAAGGTCTTCGACGAGATCGAGACGCTGATCCGGGCCGCCGGCGGCCGAACGTTGGGGCTGTTCTCCTCCACCCGCGCCGCGAAAGCGGCGGCCGAGGAGATGCGTCAACGCTTCGGCGACGAGTTCCCGGTGCTTTGCCAGGGCGACGACCAGACCGGAACTTTGGTCCGCGAGTTCGCCGCGTCGCCGCGCACCTGCCTGTTCGGCACCATGACGCTCTGGCAGGGGGTCGACGTCCCGGGCGCGTCCTGCCAACTGGTGATCATCGACCGCATCCCGTTCCCACGCCCCGACGACCCGATTACCGCGGCCCGCACCCAAGCGATTGCCGAACGCGGCGGCAACGGGTTCATGGCGGTTTCGGCGGTCCACGCCGCGTTGCGGCTGGCGCAGGGCGCCGGTCGCCTCGTACGCCGGTCCGACGACCGTGGCGTCGTCGCCTTCCTTGACAGTCGGATGGTCAGCGCGCGTTATGCCGGGTTTCTGCAGCGTTCGCTGCCGCCGTTCTGGCCGACGTCCGACACGAAGCTGGTGCTGAATGCCCTGCGCAGACTCGATGAGGTCGCCGACCAAACACCTGAGCCCGCGCCGGTTGCGGCGACCGCGCCGGTGAGCAAGCCGTCGCCACAGCAGCGATTTGCCCGAGAGGCCGGCCACGTCGAGACCGCCGGCGAGGTGGCCTACGACAGCCTGGAATTCGCCGAGGACGACGGGGGAGCCGAGGAACACCCGGCACCGCCGGTGGTCGAAGACGTCTCATCGGTTCCGCCGCAGCTCGCCGCCGACCAGGTGCCGGCGGCGGCTCCGGGGCAGGCGCCAGGGCAGGCGCCCGAACCGCAGGCGCAGGCCGGCTGGACGCCCGAGGACGACGAAGAATTGGCTGACGGGGTCGGGCTGGGGCTCGATGTCGACGAACTCGCCGATCACCTCGATCGCTCACCGGCCGATGTTGGCGCGCGACTCGCCGCACTCGGACTCGCCTGAACGCTGCCTGAAAGGCCGCGCTGATGGCACTCTTGGGCGCATGACCGACACCAAGCCCGATACCGGGTTCAACGCGCTCGAGCGCAACCGGTTGGTGGAGACCAACGGCATTGACATCATCACCGAGTCCGAACGCACGGCCCGACCGCGCGACCTGTTCTGGCCCTGGTTCGCCGCCAACGTGTCGGTGTTCGGGATCAGCTACGGCTCGTACGTTCTCGGCTTCGGCCTGTCCTTCTGGCAGGCCGTTGTCGTCGCCGTTCTCGGGATCGGGCTGTCGTTCCTGCTCTGTGGCCTGATCGCGATCGGCGGCAAACGCGGTTCGGCGCCGACGATGATCCTTTCCCGGGCAGCTTTCGGCGTGAAGGGACAGAAGGTCCCCGGGGTGATCTCCTGGCTCGTCTCGATCGGTTGGGAAACGTTCCTGGCGATCATGGCGACCCTGGCGACCGCGACTGTCTTTGCCGAACTCGGCTGGAGTCATGGCACCTCGACCAAGATCATCGCGGCCCTTGTCACCGCGGCGCTGATCGTGCTGGCGTCGGTCGCCGGCTATCACACGATCATGCGTCTGCAGTCGTGGCTGACCTGGCTGACGGGGCTGGCCACCATCGTCTACATGGCGCTGACCTGGAAACACATCCACTGGTCTGCTCTGTCGGACCTCCACTCGGGCAACGTGCAGTCGATGATCGGCGCCCTGGTCATGGTGATGACCGGATTCGGGCTGGGATGGATCAACATCGCCGCCGACTGGTCGCGCTATCAGTCGCGCGATGCCTCCGGCGCGGCGATCGCCGGCTGGAACACCCTCGGCGGCTCACTGGCCCCGATGTTCCTCGTTGCCTTCGGAACCGCTCTCGCCGGTTCGAGCAAGGACCTCTCTGATGCGGTCGCCGCTGACCCGGTAGGCGCCCTGGCGACCTTGTTGCCCACCTGGTTCCTGGTGCCGTTCCTGATCGCCGCCATCCTGGCTCTGGTCTCCGGTGCCGTTTTGGGCATCTACTCCTCGGGCCTGACGCTGCTCTCCCTCGGGGTGCGCATCCCGCGTCCGGCGGCAGCCTTGGTCGATGGCGTGATCCTGACCCTGGGCACCATCTGGGTGGTCTTCTTCGCCCAGGACTTCCTCGGTCCGTTCCAGAGCTTCCTGATCACCCTCGGCGTGCCGCTCGCCGCGTGGGCCGGAATCATGCTGTCCGACCTGGCCCTGCGTCGCCGCGACTACGACGAACGGGCTTTGTTCGATGCCTCGGGTCGCTATGGCTCCTTCGACCTCGTCTCGTTGGGCACCCTGGTGGTCGCCTCAGTCGTGGGTTGGGGCTTGGTGATCAACAACTTCGCTCAGGATGCTTCCTGGAACAACTGGCAGGGCTACCTGCTCGGTCCGATCGGCGGCAAGGAAGGCACCTGGGCCTACGCCAACGTCGGGGTGATCGTGGCGCTGGCGATCGGCTTCGTGGTCACCTTCATCGGCCGGCGGGGCACCATCCGTCGCCAGGAACAGCAGTGAGTGGCCACGCGCCCGACGAATGGCTGGTTGTCATCGACCCCCAAGCGATCTTCGCGGATCCGTCAACCAGTGACTGGGGCTCACCGATGTGGCAAGACCGGGTCGGCCGGATCCGGGAGCTCTGCGCGTCGTACGCCGGCCGGGTCGTGATCACCCGGTTCGTCGCCGACGCCGACCCGCAGGGGTCGTGGCGTCCGTACTACGAACAGTGGCCGTTCGCCCAGGCGCCCGACACCGACCCGTTGTACGCAGTCGTGCCCGAACTTGCCGATATCGACGCCACGATCGTGACTCGGCCGACCTTCGGCAAGTGGGGTTCCGACTTGGTGCGGGTGGTGGGCGAGACGCCGCGGCTTGTCCTCGCGGGGGTCAGCACCGACTGCTGTGTGATCGCCACCGCGTTGCCCGCGGCCGATGCGGGGGCGAGCATCGTCGTACGAGCCGATGCCTGCGCCGGGTCAACGCCGCAGAATCACGAGAAGGCGCTCGACCTGATGGCCCTGTTCGGGCCTCAGATCACCATCGAGGGCCGCTGAGCTGGGCTGTCGGCGCCGGGTGAAAGAGTTCTGCCATGAGTGAGGTCCCGTCGCTGGTCCTGATCAGCGGTCCCGAGCAGGTGCTCGCCGACCGCGCGCTGGCGTCGGTCGTCGCGGCGGTCCGGGAGTTCGAGCCCGACGCCGAGACCGTACGACTTGATGGCGCCAGCTACGAAAGCGGCTCGTTGGCGCTCCACACGAGTCCGAGCCTGTTCGGCGGCCGGCCCATCGTCGTGGTCCGCGATCTTGACGAAGCCACCGACGCGCTGGTCGACGAGCTCACCGCGCTGGTCGCGGCGCCCCTCGACGGCGCGGTGTTGGTGGTCACCCACAAGAGCGGCAACCGAGGCAAACGAGCGCTCGACGCGGTGAAGGCGGCCGGTGCCCGGGTCATTGACGCTCCCGCGATTAAGTCCGACAAGGACAAATCGGCCTTCGTCACCAACGAGTTCCGTCGAGCCCGACGCAAGATCACCCCAGAGGCGGTGCGGTCGCTGCTCGAAGCAATCGGCGGTGACCTGCGGGAGTTGGCTTCGGGTTGCGCGCAACTTGTCGCCGACACCACCGGGGTTGTCGATGACGATGCGGTGGAGCAGTACTACGGCGGCAAGGTGGAAGCCACCGGTTTCCGGGTGGCCGATGCCGCCGTCGCCGGGAATGCGGGGGAGGCACTGCGCTTGCTGCGCCATGCGCTCGCGACCGGACTCGATCCGGTGCCGGTGGTTGCCGTGCTCGCCTCCCAGCTGCGCCAGATCGCCAAGGTCGCCACTGCCGGCCGGGGCTCGCCGGGCAACCTGGCCAAGGAACTTGGCATGGCGCCTTGGCAGATCGACCGGGCGCGCATGGCCGCCCGCGGGTGGGACGGCGACCGCCTCGGCCGCGCGATCCAAGCCGTCGCCGCAGCCGACTTCGAGGTCAAGGGTGGCGGGCGCGATCCGATCTACGCGGTCGAGCGGGCGATCCTGACGATCTGTCGCGAAAGAGGCTCCGGCGCCGCCTGAGGTCGCGCTGCGTGATTTGGGAAGGCACCCCGGCCCGGTGTAACGTTGTGCCTTGCGTGCGCGCTCTGGTCGTGCGCGCCGCAGTATTACCAGCGCATCGAAAATCGCCAGGGTGTCCCCACGCCTCATCCGTTCCGGTGCGCCGTCGCCCTCTACGACAACAGCAGACCAACAGAAAGTACTTTCGTGGCAAACATCAAGTCGCAGATGAAGCGGATCAAGACCAACGAGATCCGCACCGAGCGCAACAAGGCTTACAAGTCCGAGTTGCGCACCTGGATTCGCAAGACCCGTGAGGCCATCGCCACCGGCGACGCCGAGCAGGCGAAGACCACCCTGGCCGCCGCGTCCCGCAAGTTGGACAAGGCCGTGAGCAAGGGCGTTCTTCACAAGAACCAGGCTGCCAACAAGAAGTCCGCGCTCTCCAAGGCCGTGAACGGTCTGGAGAAGTAAGACTCCTCGCACTTCGATCGAGCCCCGCCCGGATATCCGGTGCGGGGCTCGATCGTTCCTGCGATATCCTCAGGCTATGCATCGTCTGCTCCTGCTTCGATAGCCGCGCCGACCAGATCGGACCTCGGTGCGGCCACCCCTTGCCCCGGCGCGAGGGGTTTCTTGTTGGCACGTCCGAGTGCCGGAGCACACCACCAGCAGACGACCTGACGTGAGGGCACGATGACTGACATCACCGCTTCGGACACACCGGAGCACCGTTACACCGCAGCACTAGCCGGCGAGATTGAACGCCGCTGGCAGGACGCCTGGGAGGAGCAGGGCACCTTCGAGGCGCCCAACCCGACCGGAGAGTGGGCCGAGCCGGGGGTTGCCGAGCGTCCCAAGCGCATGGTCCAAGACATGTTCTCCTACCCCTCGGGGGCTGGCCTGCACGTCGGACACCCGCTGCCGTACATCGCCACCGATGTCTACGCGCGCTACCTGCGCACCACCGGCATGAACGTTCTGTTCACGCAGGGCTTCGACGCCTTCGGTCTCCCGGCCGAGCAGTACGCCGTGAAGACCGGGCAGCACCCCCGCAAGACCACCGAGGAAAACATCGGTGCCTTCAAGCGTCAGCTGCGCCAGTTGGGTCTGTCCTACGACCAGCGTCGTCGGGTCTCCACGATCGACCCGGAGTATTACAAGTGGACGCAGTGGATCTTCACCCAGATTTTCGACGCCTGGTATGACCCGCGCGCCGGCAAGGCCCGGCCCATCGACACGCTCATCGCGGCGTACGAAGCGGGCGAGGTGGCGACGCCAGACGGACGTCCGTGGGCCGACCTCGACGCCGTCGCCCGCGCCGACGCGGTGGACTCGCACCGGTTGGCCTACAAGCGAGAGGTGCCGGTCAACTGGGCACCCGGCCTGGGAACAGTTGTCGCCAACGAGGAAGTCACCAACGACGGCTTGACCGAACGTGGCGACATGCCGGTCTTCCGCCGCAATCTCGCGCAATGGATGATGCGGATCACCGCCTACGCCGATCGGTTGACCGACGACCTGGACCGGGTCGACTGGCCGGAGTCCATCAAGGCGATGCAGCGCAACTGGATCGGTCGCTCCCACGGCGCGGCGGTGCGTTTCCCCGTTGGCGACGACCACCTCGAGGTGTTCACCACCCGCCCCGACACGATCTTCGGCGCGACCTTCATGGTGATCGCCCCGGAGCACCCGCTGGTCGACGCGATCGTGCCTCCAGCGTGGCCCGAGGCGACCAAGGCAGCCTGGACCGGTGGGGCAGCCACGCCCGCAGCAGCGGTCGAGGCCTACCGGTTGGCAGCGTCGCGCAAGTCCGATCTGGAGCGTCAGACCGACGACAAGTCCAAGACCGGGGTCTTCACCGGAGCGTTCGCGACGAACCCTGTCTCCGGCGCGGCTCTGCCGGTGTTCATCGCTGACTACGTCTTGATGGGCTACGGCACCGGCGCGATCATGGCGGTGCCCGCCGAGGACCCGCGTGACTGGGACTTCGCCAAGGCCTACGACCTGCCCTACCTGCGAACCGTGCAGCCGGGTGAAGGTCATGACGAGGACAAACCGTTCACCGGCCAGGGCGTCAAGATCAACTCCGCCAATGAGCGAATCTCGTTGGACGGCAAGGACATCGAGACGGCCAAGAACGAAACGATCGAGTTCCTGGAGAGCCAGGGGCTGGGTGCGGGAACGATCACCTACAAGTTGCGTGACTGGCTGTTCAGCCGGCAGCGCTACTGGGGTGAGCCGTTCCCGATCGTCTACGACGAGCTGGGCATTGCGCACGCCGTGCCGGCCGATCAGTTGCCGGTCGAACTGCCCGAGGTGGCCGACTACTCACCCAAGACCTACGACCCGCACGACGCGCAGTCGATGCCGCAGGCGCCGCTGTCGCGGGCCACGGACTGGGTCGAGGTCGAACTCGATCTGGGTGATGGACCCAAGACCTACCGTCGCGAGACCGACACGATGCCCAACTGGGCCGGGTCCTGCTGGTACGAACTGCGTTACACCGACTCACACAACGACGAGGCCTTCGTCGACCCTGAAATTGAGCGTTACTGGATGGGTCCGGGCCGCGGCGAGGGGGAGGGCCGCGCGAACGACACCGGCGGCGTCGACCTCTACATCGGCGGGGCCGAACACGCCGTCCTGCATCTGCTGTACTCCCGTTTCTGGCACAAAGTGCTGTTCGACTTGGGCCACGTCTCCAGCGAGGAGCCGTTCCGCCGCTTGTTCATCCACGGCTACGTGCAGGCTCACGCCTACCGCGACCACCGCGGTCAACCGGTTCCCGCCGCCGAGGTGGAGGAACACGGCTCGGGCGAGGCGGCGACGTACACCTGGAACGGCGAACCCGTCACCCGTGAATACGGAAAGATGGGCAAGTCGCTCAAGAACGTCGTCACGCCCGATGAGATGTGCGCCGACTATGGCGCTGACACCTTCCGGGTCTACGAGATGTCGATGGGTCCGCTGGACCAATCGCGTCCGTGGGAGACACGCGCAGTTGTCGGTTCGCAGCGTTTCCTGCAGCGCCTGTGGCGCAACGTGGTCGACGAAGATAACGGCGCCCTGCGGGTCGTCGACGCCGCCGCCGACAACGCCACCAAGCGCCTGCTGCACAAAGCGATTGACGGCGTACGCCGCGACTACGAAGCGCTCAGCTTCAACACCGCCGTCGCAAAGATGATCGAGCTGAACAATGCGCTGACTCGGATGGACGCCGCGCCGCGCGAGATCGTGGAGCCGTTGGTGCAGATGGTTGCGCCTCTCGCGCCGCACCTCGCGGAGGAGCTGTGGCAGCGGTTGGGCCATGACGGCTCGCTCGCCTATGCCCCATTCCCTGAGGCTGACCCGGCCCTGGTCAAGGACGACACGGTGACCTGCGTGGTGCAGGTCCTCGGCAAGGTGCGCGACCGGTTGGAGGTGGCCGCGGACATCACCGACGCCGACCTCGAACAGGCCGCGCTGGCGAGTGAGAAGGTGCAAGCCGCGATCGGCGACCAGCAGGTGCGCAAGGTGATCGTGCGCGCCCCGAAGCTGGTCAACCTGGTCATCGGGTGACCGCGTGACGGTCGCAGTCGTCACCGATTCGTCCGCCGCTCTGCCACCTGATGTGGCCGGGCGGGGACGCATCGCCGTTGTTCCGCTGCATGTCGCGGTCGATGGTGTCTCCCATGACGAGGGCGTCGACATCACCGCAACGGAACTCGCGACGGCGCTGCGAGACCATCGCAACGTCACCACCTCGCGACCCTCGCCGGGCGCCTTCCTGCAGGTCTACGAGGACCTCATCGCGCGCGGCGCGACCGGCATTGTGTCGGTCCACCTGTCGGGCCAGATGTCCGCAACCCTCAGTTCCGCCGAGATCGCCGCCGCCGAGTGTGAGGTGCCGATCGAAGTGGTCGACTCCGGCGCCGTCGGCATGGCAATGGGTTATGCCGTTTTGGCCGCCAAACGAACCGCAGACCGAGGTGGATCGGTGGCTGAGGTGGCCGCCGCGGCTCGGGCGCAATCGGCCGCGGGCAGCATTTACTTCTATGTCGATTCGTTGGACTCGCTGCGGCGTGGGGGACGGATCGGCAAGGCGTCGGCCTTCTTCGGTTCGGCGCTCTCGATCAAGCCGTTGCTCGCCTTCGATTCGGGCCACATCGAGCCGTTGGAGCGGGTCCGCACCACGAATCGCGCGCTGTCCCGGTTGGAGGCCCTGGCTGTGCAGGCGGCCGGCAAGATCGACGGCGAGGTCGACCTGGCGGTGCAACACCTCGAAGCGCTCGAGCGGGCCGAGTCGTTGGCCGAGCGATTGGCCGACAGCGTCCCGAACCTGCGGCGGGTGATCGTCGTGGAGTTGGGCGCTGCGGTCGGCGCCCATGTTGGCCCAGGAACCCTTGCTGTCGTCGTTTCACCGCACCCGTCCCAGGGCAGCGACCTCGACCTCGGCGACTGATTCTCCACAGGTTGACCTCCCTGGCGACGGTCATCCACAGGAGCGCAGTCGCGGCCGACGAGCCGCGCGGAATCCCGCCTAACGTGCCGGCATGGCGCGCTCTTCCGAACCACCCGACCGATTGGCCGCCCTCCTGGCCGAGCTCGAGGAGGGTCGACGCAGCGCATGGGTTCCCCAAGAGGATGACCTCGTTGACCGGCGGCCGCGGTTGGCCGGCCTGCGGCGTCGAGCATCGAACGCGCCGAACAGCACTCTCGAAGACTTCGGCTTCGAGACCGAGAGCGCCGTCGAGGCTGAGGCGGCAGACCCGGTGTCGCGCGCTGACCGGCGGGCGCGTGGACTGCCCGGTCGCGATGTGAAACCGCATGCCCCGTTGTTCCGGTCGCCGCTGAACGAAGCACCGCTGGAAGCCCATCCCGCGCGCGCCGCCTTGATCGGGGCGTTGTTGGTCGTCCTTGTTGTCGCGATGGTGCTCGGGGTGCGGGTGTGGACATCTGGTCGAGCCGACCAACCTGTGCCGTTGGCGAAGCCGGTGACCACGACGTCTGGCGCCGCGGAATCGGCGAGTGGGGGATCTGCTGTTCCCAGAGCGACGGCGACCAGCGGCGGCGCCGCGGCGGCCGCCACCGCGCCGGTTGCGACCGGCACCGTCGAAGTTCACGTGGTTGGCCAGGTCCACCACCCAGGAGTCGTCACGCTGCGCTCCGGCGCGCGGGTCGTGGATGCCATCAAGGCGGCCGGGGGCGCGCTGCCGGGAGCCGACCTCGATGCGGTCAACCTCGCGCGGGTGCTCGGCGATGGGGAGCAGGTGCGAGTTCCGAAGCCGGGGGAGAGCCCGGTGGCCGTCGCGCCGGGGGCAGTTGCCGGGTCCTCCGCGGGGTCCACCGGAGCCGCCGGCCCCAGCGCCCCGATCAACCTGAACACCGCCGACGCAACCGCTCTGGATGCCCTGCCAGGGGTCGGACCGGTCCTCGCCGAACGGATCATCCAGTGGCGGCAGACGAACGGGCGGTTCACGTCCGTCGACGAACTCGGGGAGGTCAGCGGGATCGGTGACAAGGCGTTGGAGCGCTTGCGTCCGCTGGTCACCCTCTGATGCGGGAACGGGCGGTGGCGCTCGACGTCCGGTTGCTGGTGCCCGCGTTGGTCGCCTGGGCTGGTGCTTTGATCGCGGCGCGTGGATCGGCCATGGTCGCCATGGGGCTGGCGACAGCGTGCGCGCTGCTCGGCGGGCTCACTCTGCTCCTGGCCGATCGTCGGGTGTTCGCCTTGGCCGGTCTCTGCGGGCTCGCCACGTCGCTGACGGTCGGCGCTGCCGCCGTCGATCACGTCGTTCGCCACGACGGCCTGCTGCCGACACTCGTGCAGCAGCGGGCCACCGTACGCCTGCAGGCTCGGGTGATCTCCGACCCCGTGCAGGTGCCTTCTCGGTTCGGAGGTGACGAGGTCTGGCGGGTGCGGCTGGAGGTGAGCAAGATCAGCGGCCGCGGATCTTTGGGCAGGTCCGCCGCCCAAATCATGGCATTCGGCGATCATCAACTCGGCAGCCTGCGCTGGCATCAGGAGATCGCGCTGGGCGGGCGGCTGCAGCCCTCCAGCCTCGATCCGGCCGAGTCGACCGTGCTGGTGTCCGGACCCATCCGCCTGCTGAAATCGGCCGGCCCGATCGAGCAGGCGGCAGAGCGGGTGCGCTCGGCGGTCCGAGCAGCCACCGATGGGCTGCCCGGCGACCCGGCCGGTTTAGTTCCGGCGCTGGTGATCGGTGACACGAGCCGGTTACCCGATGACCTGAACGCGGACATGAAAGCGACCGGGATGACCCACCTGAACGCCGTGAGCGGATCAAACGTCACCGTCGTCATGCTCGCGGCCGGGTGGGCTTGCGGGTGGCTGCGCGTGCCGCGGCGGTTGCGGGTGCCGCTCACCTTCCTGGCGCTGACTTGCTTCGTCTTCCTGTGCCGGCCCGAACCCAGCGTGATCCGGGCGGCGGTGATGGGCGCCGTGGGTCTGCTCGCGCTGCGATCAAGCGGCGCCCGGGCCGCGCCCCCTGCGCTCGCGACCGCGATCGTCGTCCTCCTGGTGGTGCAGCCGCCCCTGGCATCGTCGTACGGTTTCGCGTTGTCCGCGCTGGCGACGTTGGGCTTGATCCTGTTTGCCCGTCCCTGGGCGGCCGCGATTGCCGAGCGACTACCGAACCGGTTCGGCTGGCTCGGTGAAGCGATCGCGGTGCCGCTGGCCGCCCAGACGATGTGTGCGCCGGTCACCGTCCTGCTGCAACCAACGGTGAGTCTGATTGGGCTGCCGGCGAACATGCTCGCGGCGCCGTTCGTGGGTCCGGCCACCATCGCCGGCGTCGTCGTCGCGGTTCTGGCCGTCCCGGTGCCGTTCCTGGCGGCGATCGTCGCCTGGGCAGCCGGCCTTCCAGCGTGGGCGATCTGCCTCGTCGCCCGCCGCTGCGCTGACGTCCCGTACGGCCGGTTGCCGTGGGCCGGAGGGCTAAGTGGGGCGTTGCTTCTTGCCGCGGTTACGGCGATCGTGCTGTTCACCGGCGCCGGGCTGCTGGCGCGTGCCCGCCGTTCGATGGTTGCTGCGCCGGCCGCGTTGTGTGTCGGCATCGCGGTCTGGGCACCGCTGCCGGTGGGCAACGTGCCCGCGGGGTGGTTGGTGATGATGTGCGACGTGGGGCAGGGCGACGCCACCCTCGTACGATCGGCCCCGGGCCATGCCGTCCTCATCGACACCGGGCCCGACCCGCAGGCGATGCGCCGCTGCCTCGACGATTCCGGGGTCAAGGTGCTCGACGCGATCGTGCTGACCCATTTCCACGCCGATCACGTCGACGGTCTCGCAGCGGTGATCGAGCAGGTCCCGGTCGGGGAGATCATCGGGACCTTCGTCGACGAGGAAGCAGCGACGGGCAAAGACGAACCCGGCCATGAGCAACAGGCGCTCGCGGTGGTCCAGCGATCCGGTCGCTCGCTGCGGCGGGTTCACGCGGGGGAAACGCTGCGGTGGAACGGAATTGCCGCGACTGTGTTGTGGCCGGTGCGCGCCATCCACGCGGGTTCCTTGCAGAACAACGCCAGCGTGGTGCTTGACCTTCAGGTGGCGGGGGTGCGGATGCTCTTCACCGGCGACATCGAGAAGGAAGCAGCAGCCCGGGTCCTGAGCGCCTTGCGGGCGCTACATGACCCGACGCCGTTCAGCGTCTTGAAGGTTCCTCACCACGGTTCGAGCAATCAGGTTCCCGAGCTCATCCACCTCGTGGCGGCGCCAATCAGCCTGATTGGGGTGGGCGCCGACAACGACTACGGCCATCCGGCCGCCCGAACAGTTGCGCTGCTCGAGGCAGATGGCAGTGCGGTGTTGCGCACCGACATCGGGGGAGCGATTCGGCTCTATCGCCGCGGAGCTGGATTCGGCGTCGTACGCGGGTCGGGTCAGGCGCCAACCGAGCAGCAATCGGCCATCCCTGCCGCTTCGACCAAAGCCTCGATGGTCGCGGCAACGGCGGGAACCCGCTGCAGATCGGGGGTGGTGACGGCGAACACCGATCGCTGAGACGGCGGGTCCATTGGCAGAACCTTCACCCGCGCGTTCGGAGCGGAGCGCAGGATGAGGTCAGGCACCAACGCGACACCGAGACCTTCGGCCACCAGGCCGAGAACCGCGACGTAGTCCTCGGTTTCGAAAGCGACATCGGGCGCGAAGTGCGCCTTGTCGGCGAGCGCGAGCAGGTGGCCCCGACATCGCGGGCAACCGGCGATCCATGGCGCGCTGGCCAGGTCGGCGAGCCGCACCGTCTTGCGGGAGGCGAGCGGGTGATCGACCGGCAGTGCCAGGCGCACGTGGTCATCGAGCAGCTTGGTGGAGACGAAGTCGTCCAACCTGTCGTCGTCGCGGCTGAGGTCGAGCCCCTCATAGGTGAAGGCGACAGCGACGTCGCACTCCCCAGCGCGCAGCGCGGCCAGAGACTCCGGCGGCTCGCCCTCGGCGAAGCTGACCTTCACCTCGGGAAAACGCTGTTTGACCAGCGAGAGCGCCCGCGGAACCAGGGTCGAGGACGATGACGGGAAGGCCATCAGTCGCACCCTGCCTGACTGCAGTCCGGCAATCGCGGCGACCTCGGACTCAGCGGCGCTGATGGCGCTGAGCACACTCGTGGCGTGCCGGGAAAGCACCTCGCCCGCTTCGGTGAGCCGGACGTTGCGACCCATCCGCTCGACCAGCGGTGTGCCGAGCCGTTCTTCGAGCCGGCGGACCATCTGCGAGATCGCCGGCTGGGAGTAGCCGAGGGCCGATGCAGCGGCGGTGAAGCTGCCCTCATCGGCGATGGCACGTATCACTCGGAGTCCAGCAGCGTCGATCATGGGGTCTAGCCTACAAAGCGATATGAGCCAGCACCCCACGATGACCAACAGCGCCCTTGAAGACGGGCAAGGAACTGAACCCGCAGCGGAGGACTTGCTGCGCGAACGAGTCGCTCTGGGCGGTGTATTAGCGCTGACCGGAGCGGGTTTGTCGACCGCATCCGGGCTGCCGGACTACCGCGGAGCCGACGGCGTACGCCGCGTGCAACCGATGACCGTCTCGGAGTTTCGCGCCACGGTCGAGGCTCGGCGTCGCTACTGGGCGCGGTCTTATGCCGGATGGGCCCGGTTCAGCGCCGCATCGCCCACCAGCGCCCACGCAGCGCTCGCCGACTTGGAACACCGGGGATTCATCGATCACACCATCACCCAGAACGTTGACGGGTTGGCGCGGGTCGCGGGCAGCCGCGCGGTGATCGAGTTGCACGGACGGCTGGACGAAGTGATTTGTCTGCGCTGCCGTACGACCGTCGCCCGGGAGTGGATGCAACAGGAGATCGAACGGCTGAATCCGGGTTTCGAGGCGGCCGTCGGTGACGCACGCAACGCGCCGTTGCGACCGGACGGTGACGTCGAGCTAGACGGGAGGTGGGACGCGCAGTTGCGTCTGGTCAGCTGTCCGATGTGCGGCAGTGACCTGCTGAAGCCACACGTCGTGATGTTCGGGGAATCGGTGCCGAGGGCGCTTGTCGAGCAGTGTTTCGCGCTGGTTGAGGCGGCCACAACGGTGGTCGTGATCGGGTCATCACTCGGGGTCATGTCGGGCTACCGCTTCGCGAGGCATGCCGTCAGACGTGACATCCCAGTCGTGTTGGTCAATACCGGATGGTCACGAGCAGAAGACCTCGCCACTGCGCATGTGCATCGCGACCTGCAGCAGGTGATGGTCGATCTGGCCACCCACCTGCCGGCCCGGCCAGTTGCGGCGACCAACTGAGGGAACCCGCTGACGGGTCCCGCCAGCCCGATCAGACGCGTCGCAGAACCGCGGTGACCTTGCCCAGGATGACGGCGTCGTCGCCGTCGATCGGGTCATAGGCGGGGTTGTGCGGCATGAGCCAAACCTTGCCGCTCTGGCGCTTGAAGGTCTTGACGGTTGCCTCGTTGTCGAGCATCGCGGCCACGATGTCGCCGTTGTCGGCGGTCGGCTGCTGGCGGACCACGACCCAGTCGCCATCACAGATCGCGGCGTCGATCATCGAGTCGCCAACCACCTTCAGCAGGAACAGGTCACCTTCGCCGACGATCTGTCGGGGGAGCGGGAACACGTCTTCGACTACCTCTTCGGCCAGAATCGGTCCACCAGCGGCGATCCGACCCACGACCGGAACGTACGTGGCCGCCGGGCGCTGATCGCCGACACCGGTCTCGTCGATCGCGTCCTCGTCGCCATCCGGAAGGCCCGCGTCGCCTCGACGATCCCGACGGTCGGCATCGCTCTCGGCGCTGATGACCTCCATCGCGCGCGGCCGGTTCGGGTCACGTCGCAAGTAGCCCTTGCGTTCGAGCATCGACAGTTGGTGGGCCACTGAACTCGGGCTGGTCAGACCGACAGCCTCACCGATCTCGCGAATGCTCGGCGGGTAGCCACGGCGCTCGACCGAGTTGCGGATGACCTCCAACACCTTGCGTTGACGGGTGGTGAGTTCGGCCCCGCCGTCGCCGTCGGGCAGGTGGTGAATCTTCGCCATGTCGTGGTCGTCCCGTCTGGTGGTTCGCGGTGTGTCTGGTCACTCGTGGAGCACGTCTACAGCTGTCGTTCGCCGGCCGCCGAACCGATGTTGTCGGTGGTCGGTAGTTAGCTGCGAAGCATGAATCGAGCGTATGCCGTCGGACCCAGTCTTTCAAACATGTGTACGACGCGTGTCTCGCCCAATTCGAACATTCGTGCTATAAATCGTACAGACGTCCGATCGCACACCTGTGCGAACGGCACTTGCACCTGGAGACACCCTTGGGTGTCGGGGATGGAGGAACCGATGAGTGCTGTGACTCACCTTGCTCAGCCGATGTCGACGCCGGCAATGGCGCCCTCAACGCGTCGGCCGCGGCGTCATCTGAAGCTGGTGCCGCCACTTACCGAGTCCCACGCGAGTGCCGGGCGCTTCGATGGTCGTGACGGTGGCATCCGGTTGACCGTGCGAGGCCGTCGGATGCTCGTCCTGGTCGGCCTCGTGGCCGTGCTGATGGCAGGTTTCGGGGTAGCTCGCGCGATGGCCGGACCCGCGGCCGCGACCGCGGGGGTCACCGTCGAGACGGGCCAAACACTCTCTGACGTGGCCCACCGCGCCTACCCCTCGTTGCCGATCAGTCAGGCCGTGGTGAAAGTGCAGTTGGCCAACGGTTTGAACTCCCTGCAGGTCCACGCCGGGCAACACCTGCTGCTGCCGCGATAGGCAGCAGGAGCGGTCTTATGCGATCGGACGACACGCCTCGGGCGGTCGTCCGATCGCGTCATTTTCAGCATCTGCCCTGGTCGTGAGCCGTGTTTCCGGGGCCTATTGCCAGGGCGGTCGATCGCCTCGAAACGCGACTCGCCGAGCTGTTGCATGTGGGGTCGGATCGGCCTAGTATCCCTATATCTAGTAGTTACACCGATGTAAGTCGCCCACATGTGGTCCCCACGTTGTCCACGACTTCTCCACCGGTTATCAACAGATCGACCTACTACAGAGCGATCCTGACCATCCCTTCCGGCTCGGGCATTTGCGTGCCCGTGTCCGGTTGCTCAGCCTCGAGAGGAGCCACCCGTGCACTGCCCGTTCTGCCGCAATGACGACTCGCGAGTCGTCGACAGCCGCACCAGCGAAGACGGCACCTCGATCAAGCGTCGTCGGCAATGTCCCGAGTGTGGCAAGCGGTTCTCGACTGTCGAAACGGCAGGCCTGACCGTGGTCAAGCGCTCCGGTGCCAGCGAGCCGTTCTCGCGGCAGAAGGTGCTCGTTGGCGTGCGCAAGGCCTGCCAGGGCCGGCCGGTCAGCGAGGACCAGTTGGCGTTGTTGGCGCAGGAGGTCGAGGAGGGCATTCGCGCGCGAGGGCTCGCCGAGATCGACGCCCACGACGTCGGTCTGGAGATTCTCGGACCGTTGCGGGTGCTCGACGAGGTCGCCTACCTCCGATTCGCCTCGGTCTACCAAGCATTTGGTGGCCTCGACGACTTCGAGCAAGCCATCAGCCTGTTGCGCGCCGAGCGCGCGGCCACCGACCGGACCTAACCGCTCGCGGTTCCTTCCGGAACACCAGAACCTCACGAACAACAGTTCAACAGCATCGCCACCACTCATACGGAGGAGAATCATGACGGAGACGACCAGTGCGCGGTCCCGTGCGCGTCGGAGCCCCAAAGGCATCACGGTGGAGCGCATCTTCACCACGCCGGGTGTCCACCCCTACGACGAGGTCACCTGGGAGCGTCGCGACGTCGTCCAGACGAACTGGAAGAGCGGCGAGACGATCTTCGAGCAGCGCGGGGTCGAGTTCCCCGACTTCTGGTCGTTGAACGCATCGACCATCGTCACCACCAAGTACTTCCGTGGCGCGCTCGGCAGCGATGTTCGCGAGAACAGCCTCAAGCAGCTCATCGACCGGGTCGTTCTGACGTATGTCAAGGCGGGCAAGGAACATGGCTACTTCCAGTCTGAAGACGACGCGACGCTGTTCGAACACGAACTGACCTGGTCCCTCCTGCACCAGGTGTTCGCCTTCAACTCCCCGGTCTGGTTCAACGTCGGCACCAAGAGCCCGCAGCAGGTTTCCGCCTGCTTCATCCTGTCCGTCGAGGACTCGATGGACTCGATCCTGAACTGGTACAAGGAAGAGGGCTTCATCTTCAAGGGCGGCTCCGGAGCCGGCCTGAACCTCTCCCGGATCCGTTCCTCCAAGGAGTTGCTGTCCAGCGGTGGCACCGCCAGCGGCCCGGTCAGCTTCATGCGTGGCGCCGATGCGTCCGCAGGCACCATCAAGTCCGGCGGCGCGACCCGCCGCGCGGCGAAGATGGTCGTTCTCGACGTCGACCATCCCGACATCGAGGAGTTCGTCGAGACCAAGGCTCGCGAAGAAGACAAGATCCGCGCGTTGCGCGACGCCGGGTTCGACATGGACCTCGGCGGCAAGGACATCACCTCGGTCCAGTACCAGAACGCCAACAACTCGGTCCGCGTCACCGACGAGTTCATGCGCGCGGTGGAAGAGGGCAAGTCCTTCGGTCTGCGTTCGCGTGGCACCGGCGAGGTCATCGAGTCGGTCGACGCCCGCACCCTCTTCGACAAGATCAACAAGGCCGCATGGGCCTGCGCCGACCCGGGTCTGCAATACGACGACACGATCAACGACTGGCACACCAACCCCGAGACGGGCCGGATCACCGCGTCCAACCCGTGCTCGGAGTACATGTCGCTGGACAACTCGTCCTGCAACCTGGCCAGCCTGAACCTGCTGAAGTTCCTCAAGGATGACGGCACCTTCGACTCGGTCACCTTCATCAAGTCCGTTGAGCTGATCTTCACGGCCATGGACATCTCGATCTGCTTCGCCGACTTCCCGACCGAGGCGATCGGCCGTACCACGCGTGACTACCGCCAGCTCGGCATCGGCTACGCCAACCTCGGTGCGCTGCTGATGGCGACCGGCCACGGCTACGACTCCGAGGGTGGCCGCAGCCTCGCCGCCGCCATCACCTCGCTGATGACCGGCGCCGCTTACAAGCGGTCGGCCGAGCTCGCTGCGGTCGTTGGTCCGTACGAGGGCTACGCCCGCAACGCCGACGCCCACAAGCGCGTGATGCGCAAGCACCGCGCGGCGAACGACCAGGTGCGCGCGCTCGACACCATGGACGGCGACATCATGAAGCACGCCACCAAGGCGTGGACCGCTGTCGTTGAACTGGGTGAGAAGAACGGATTCCGCAACGCGCAGGCCTCGCTGCTCGCGCCGACCGGCACCATCGGCTTCATGATGGACTGCGACACGACCGGTATCGAGCCGGACTTCTCGTTGGTCAAGTTCAAGAAGCTGGTCGGTGGCGGCTCGATGCAGATCGTCAACCAGACGATTCCGCGTGCGTTGGCCAAGCTTGGCTACCAGGGTGAGCAGATCGAAGCGATCGTCGAGCACATCGCCGAACACGGCCACGTGATCGACGCCCCGGGCTTGAAGTCCCAGCACTACGAGGTGTTCGACACCGCCATGGGCGCGCGTTCGATCAGCCCGATGGGCCACGTACGCATGATGGCGGCTACCCAGCCGTTCCTGTCCGGTGCGATCTCCAAGACGGTCAACCTGCCGGAGACGGCCACCGTCGAGGACATCGCCGACGTCCACCTGCAGGGCTGGAAGTTGGGCCTGAAGGCCATCGCGATCTACCGCGACAACTGCAAGGTTGGTCAGCCGCTGTCCGATGCGAAGGCAAAGAAGGCCGTCGTCCCGGCGACCGAGGAAGCCGAGCCGGAGAAGGTCATCGAGTACCGCCCGATGCGCCGGCGCATGCCCAAGCGTCGCAGCAGCCAGACGACCTCGTTCGCGGTCGGCGGCGCCGAGGGCTACCTCACCGCCAGCACCTACGACGACAACCAGCTCGGTGAGCTGTTCCTGAAGTTCGGCAAGCAGGGTTCGACCCTGGCCGGTGTGATGGACGCGTTCTCGATCGCCGTCTCTGTCGCCCTGCAATACGGCGTGCCGCTGGAGACCTACGTCGAGAAGTTCACCAACATGCGCTTCGAGCCGGCCGGGATGACCGACGACCCGGATGTGCGGATGGCGCAGTCGATCATGGACTACGTGTTCCGTCGCTTGGCGCTGGACCACCTCGACTTCGAGACCCGCTCGTTCATGGGCATCCACAGTGCCGAGGAGCGTTCGCGTCAGCTCGAGACCGGTTCGTACGAGTCCGACGACGACGAGAACGTCGAAGGTGAACTCGAGTCGCTGTCGCAGTCGATGGCCACCAAGGAGAAGGTGACGCCCGCGGTCGCACCCGCTGCGCCGACCCTGACCGTCGTCTCCGGGTCCGGGGCTGCTGATGCCCGTGTTGCCTCCCCCGAGGTGCACTCCTCGGCCGAGCTGATGGAGAAGTTCCAAGGCAAGGCCGCCGACGCTCCGATGTGCCTCACTTGCGGCACCAAGATGCGTCCGGCCGGCAGCTGCTACGTCTGCGAGGGTTGCGGAAGCACCTCCGGCTGCAGCTGAGCCAACGCAAAGGCGGCCCGGGAACCACTGGTTCCCGGGCCGCTTTTGTGATGCGGGGTAAAGATCTGCGCGCCTTATCGTCATCCGCCCGGCCTATAGGACGCGCGGATGTGGCTAACCCGCGCGGATTCGGCCTCAGCGGCCCGCGGCGTACGAGTCCAGCGTCGCAGCGGCCGAACTGGCCAGCCGGCGTACGGCGGTCACCGACGGCCCACCGTCGGAAGCACTCAGCACCACTACGACCTCCCGGCCATGCGGGCCGTTTCCGAGCCATGACCCGTTGGCCACGCCGGAGAGCGAACCGGACTTGAACCAGGTGGTCCGCCAGCCGGCCGGCGCGGTGAAGCCGGGGGAGGGCACGGCGAGGATGGTGGACAGGGGCGCCATTCCCGGCTTGCCGGACTGGACCGCGATGGCCGTCCAAGCGAGCGCGACATCCTCGGCGCTGCCGCCGTAGCCAAGGCCCTTGCGCCAGATGTTCGTCGATCGGCTGAGGTCGGGCAGAGCCGCGGTGTCAGCCGGGGCGACAAGCGCGGCTCGGCGCGCCGGTGAGGCGCCGGCCCAGCTGGATCGGGCGATGACAGCCTTCGCGTCGGTCGACCACTGCAGCCAGAGGTCCTGCCTGATGGTCAGGAAGGGGTCGAGAACGCTGGGGCGCGAATGTCCGCTGCTGCGAACCACGCTGCGCAGCGTGTCTTGGCCGACCGTACGAACCAGCAGGCTGGTCGCGGTGTTGTCGCTGATCTGGAACATCAACCGGGCGGCTTCTTGCACGCTGATCGACGCGCCGGCTCCTCGCCCGGCGAGCGATCCGCTGCCGCCGGCGAGGTCGGCGCGGCGAGTGGTGAGCCGCGTGTCCCAACGCAGCGCGCCACGGTGGATCTGATCGAGCACAGCCAGCAACACGTAGACCTTGACCACCGAGGCGAGCGGGCGCACATCGGCGGGCCCGCTTTGATGGACCACCTGCAACCGGCCGTCGGCGCCGATGACACCGGTGAACAAGGCGGTGTCACTCCCCAGGGCGCGCGTCTGGGCATCGACGGTGCGCCACGCGGCCGGATCGACCCCGGCGGCAGTCGCCGGTGGCTGACTCGCGGAATTCGATGGTGCCGTGGAGGTCGAGCTGGAACTGGGGGAGGCCGTCGTCGTGGTGCTGGCCGCGGTGCTCCCGCCCGCGCTACAGGCCGCCACCAGGGTGCTGGTCGCGGCGATCATGGCCAAGCTCCGTCTGCGCATCTCTGCCTCCGCAGTGCACCGTACGCGAGCCGCGGCGCCATACGATGACGCAGCCGACCACACAGGGGAGACTCCGATGACACCCAGCACGCCCGTGACCCGCGCCAGACGCGCCGGAGGATCAGCCCGTGCCGTTCTCGCCGGCGTCCGCGATGCCCATGGTGCCGCCGCGACCAAGGCCTTCGACAAGGCGCGCGGGGTTCTCGGTCCGGCCGTCACCCCGCTGGAGTTCGCCCACGAGGCCGCCGTCCGGGGCTTGTACGAGGGGGCCGGGCTTGCGCTCGAGGCGGCCGGCCGCGCCGCCCGCCCAGCGGTCACCTCGTTGAGCGCCCACCCAGTTGTACGCCCAGTTCGACAGCAAGCCACGACCGCGGCGGCGTGGATCCAGGGTTTCACCGGCGACCGACTTGCCGACTCCGAACTGCCCATCGCCTACCCGATGACGCTGCGCCGCTCGGGCTACGCGGTGCCGGTGACCACGGCCGGCCTGGCGAACGCCTATCCCGACGCCGGCCGGTCCTTGGTCATCTTCGTGCATGGATTCGTCGGCACCGAACAGATGTGGAAGCGCCGCGCGAACACCGACGACGAGGGACGACGGATCTCGTACGGCCGCCGGATGGAGTCCGCGACCGGCGACTGGTCCGCGCTATGGGTGCGTTACAACACTGGCCGCCGAGTCTCGGAGAACGGCCGGGACTTCGGTCGGCTGTTGAGCCGAGTGGTGGCGCGGTGGCCTGAACCTGTGGAGCGTGTGGTGCTGGTTGGGCACTCGATGGGTGGCCTCGTGATTCACAGCGCCCTGCTGCAGTCTCCCGCAGATGCGCCGTGGCTTGGTCTGGTCACTGACACCGTCAGCCTCGGCACTCCCTATCAGGGCGCGATCCTGGAGAAGGGCGCGAACGCGGTGGCGAACCGGTTGGCGGCGCACCGCACGACGGCGTGGGCCGGCGGCCTGATGCGGTGGCGGAGCCAAGGCATCAAGGATCTACGACACGGCAATCTGATCGAGGCCGACTGGAAGGGCTTCGACCCGGACGACCCCGCCGATCACCGGGCCCGGGACCGTCGTCATCCAGCACCGATCAAGCACCTCGCGGTGGTGGGCGTGGTCAGCCCCGACCCGCACGCCTGGTGGGGCAGGCCACTGGGTGACCTGATCGTTTCGCGACGCTCGGCGCGCGGCCTCTCTGGTGACACGTGGCAGACCGTCTTCTTGGGCCGGATGAACCACATGGATCTGCTGAACCATCCGCGGGTCTACAACGTGCTCGCCGAGCGCATCGGGGTTGAGGCGATGCCCCAGCGGCACCCGAAGGGATAACCTCGCGCCATGACCGGTGCAGCCTTCTTCGACCTCGACCGAACCTTGGTGCGCAAGGCATCTGGACCCGTGTTGTCTCGGGCAATGCGAGAGACGGGTGTGGTCACCTCAAGGCTGCCGGGTGAGTCCCTGATTTTCTGGTGGATGAACGTGTTCGGCGAATCGTTGGGCGGGATCGCTCTGGGGCGCCAGGCCGTTCTGGTTGCTTCCGGGAAGCCCGAGGGTGCCTTCGACAAGGCGGCCAAGGTTGCGGCCGAAGAACTCCTGCCCCGGGTGGGGCCGTTTGCGAAGGTGCTGGTTGACCAACATCACGCCGCGGGCCGCAAGGTGGTCATGGCCACCACGACGCCCTATCACTTGGTCAAGCCGCTCGCCGATGCGCTCGGCTTCGACGATGTGATCGCCACGCGCTATGCGGTCGGCTCCGACGGCAACTACACCGGCAAACACGACGGCCGGTTCGTCTGGTCTCGCGGCAAGTTGGCGTCGGTCAAGGAGTGGGCGGCCGGCCATGATGTCGACTTGAGCGAGTCCTACGCCTACTCCGACTCGGTCTTCGACCTGCCGTTGCTGTCGGCGGTGGGGCATCCCGCAGCGGTCAATCCCGACGCGCGACTGTTGGTGGTCGCGGCCGCGAAGCGCTGGCCGATTCTGTCGTTCACCGCCCCGCCCGGAACCCTCACCCTGCCGACGATCGACATCGAGGCGCGCCGCGTCGCGACGATGCTCGCTCGGCCGGAGACCTTCCCCTATGTGCGGTTCGAGATCAACGGTTTGGAGAACATCCCGAAGACCGGCGCGGTGATCCTTGCCGGTAACCACCGCAGCTATTTCGATCTGGCGACGATGGCCGTGGTCGTCGGCCGCTCGGGCCGCGGCGTGTCCTTCTTGGGCAAGCGGGAGATGTTCGATGTGCCGTTGCTGGGTCCGGTCCTGCGGATGCTCGGCGGCCTCAGCGTCGACCGTGAAGGCACCGACCCCAACGCGCCGGACCCACTGCAGGAGGCCGCGGTGGCTCTCGCCGGTGGCGACATGGTCGGAGTGATGCCCCAAGGCACCATCCCACGTGGGCTGAAGTTCTTCTCCGACGAACTGCGCGGCTACCCCGGAACTGCCCGGCTCGCGGCGATGAGCAAGGCGCCGGTGATCCCGTTCGCGGTGGGCGGAACCGAGGTCGTGTGGCCGCGCGCTTCCAAGGCCCCCAATGTGACCACGCTCTGGCATCCGCCGACCGTCGTGGTCAACATCGGGCCGCCGGTCGATCTGAAATATCGTTCCGAGCAGGCCGACACCAAGCGCATCATGGCCGCGATTGCCGCGCAGTTGCCGGACTGCGCGCGCGACATTGCGGTGACCGACATCGACCAGGTCGCCACGACCTACCCCGGCGGCAAGATCCCGCAGGAAGACCTGCCGGAGATCGAGCTGGCCATCACCGCCGCCGGTCGCAAGCGGGGGAGAATTTCGCGAGGCGACAAGTGACCGACGCGCTCGCCCTCGGATTCCGGGTCGACGACCCGAACTTCATCGCCGATCCCTACCCGGTGCTCGCCGACCTGCGCGCCGCCGGCCGAGTGATCCCGTTCGCCGATCGCGACGTGTGGCTGTTGCCCCATTTTGCCGACGTGAACGCCGCTCTGCGAAACCGCAGCCTCGGGCGAAGCTTCGAACACCGTTACACCCCAGAGGAATTCGGCCGACCGGGACTGGCTGACCTCGAGCAGTCCTTTCCGCGGTTCGTGGAGTCGGAGCGATGGTCGCTGCTGAACCTCGAGCCGCCGGATCACACCCGCATTCGCCGGCTGGTCACCAAGGTGTTCACCGCGAAGGCGATCCGCGAGTTTCAGCCGCAGATCGACCGCATCGCGGCATCGGCGTTGCAGCAGGTGTCGGCGACCGAAGGTTTCGATGTCATCGGCGACCTCGCTCAGCCGTATTCGATCCGGGTTATCTGCGAACTGCTCGGAGCTCCCGACGACCGCGCGCAGGACTTGCTGGACTGGTCCCACGCCATCGTGAAGATGTACGAGGTCAGCACCTCCGATGCCCAACGCGACGAGGCGGAGCGCGCCGCCGGGCAGTTCGTCGACTTCGTCTCCGAGTTGATCGAAGCCCGACGACAGGCCCCGGGCGATGACCTGATCAGCGAACTGGTGCAGGTCGCCGACGAGGGCGAGCGGTTGAGCGTCCACGAGATCGTCTGCACCGTGATCGTCCTGCTCAACGCCGGCCACGAAGCCACGGTCAACACCATGGGCAACGGAGTGGCGGCGTTGCTCAACAACCCCGGCCAGTGGCAGCGCCTCGTCGACGGCGGCGTACGCCCCGATATTGCTGTTGAGGAGATGTTGCGGTTCGATCCGCCGTTGCAGATGTTCGAGCGGTGGGTTTTGGAACCGGTGGAGTTGGGCGGCCGGCAGTTCCAGCCGGGGGAGCGGGTGGCGATGCTCTTTGGCGCGGCTAACCGGGATCCCGAGCGGTTCGTCGACGCCGACTCCTTCGTTGTCGACCGAGGTGACAGCACGCACATCGGGTTCGGTGGTGGTGTCCACTTCTGTATCGGTGCCCCGCTGGCGCGGGCCGAACTGGCCACCCTGTTGGGCGGGCTCGTGGCGAAATACCCGCATTTGCGCCTGGCGTCGGCGCCGCAACGCCAGAACACCTTCGTGATCCGTGGGTATCACGGTGTGGATGTGACGACCGCATCACGGACGTGAACAGATTCGTCGCGGGCCGCCTGCCAGAATGAGCCGCGTGAAGGCTCTATTGCTGGAAAGCATCCACCCGTTCGCCGAGAACATCCTCAAGGAGGCCGGCTTCGAGGTTGTGACCCTCCCCGGCGCGATGGACGAGGACGAGTTGATCACCGCGCTCGACGGTGTCCACCTGCTCGGAGTGCGCTCCAAGACCGAGGTCACCGGCCGGGTCATCGAGGCGGCCGCCGACCTGCAGGCGATCGGTGCGTTCTGCATCGGCACCAACCAGATCGACAAGGCCACCGCCGCCGCGCGGGGGATCGTCGCGTTCAACGCTCCGTTCTCCAATACGCGCAGCGTGGTCGAGCTGGTCATTGCCGAAATCATCGTCATGGCCCGCCGCCTGACGGAGAAGGACACCGCCCTGCATGCCGGCGTCTGGGAAAAGAACGCCACCGGCAGCCACGAGATCCGCGGTCGCCGGCTCGGCATTGTCGGCTACGGCAACATCGGCTCACAGCTGTCGGTGGTTGCCGAGATGCTCGGCCTGCAGGTCTACTTCTACGACAGCGAAGACAAGCTGGCGCTCGGCAACGCGCGCCGTTGTGACTCGCTCGACGAGCTCCTTGAGGTCGCCGAGGTCGTTACCCTGCACGTCGACGGTCGTGAGGGCAACGCCGGCTTCTTCGGTGCGGAGCAGTTCGCCAAGATGCGGCAGCGTTCGCTGTTCCTGAACCTCTCGCGTGGCTTCGTCGTTGACTACGACGCACTGCGGGAACACCTTCAGTCCGGCCACATCGCCGGCGCCTCGGTCGACGTCTTCCCCCAGGAGCCGAAGAAGCGCGGCGACGCCTTCACCTCGCCGCTGCAGGGCTTGCCCAACGTGATCCTCACTCCGCATGTCGGTGGCAGCACCGAAGAGGCGCAGGAGGACATCGGCCGGTTCGTCGCGACGAAGTTGCGTGACTTCGTGCAGCGCGGCACCACCACGTTGAACGTCAACCTGCCGCCGTTGCAGCTCGAGGATCGCCCCGGCGACACGCGGATCCTGCACTTCCACACCAACACCCCCGGCGTGTTGGCCACCGTCAATGGCGTGCTCGCGGATCACGGCGTGAACATCGAGGGACAGCTGCTGGGCACCCTCGGATCCATCGGCTACGTCGTCACCGACGTACGAGACTGCCCGCCGGCTGCGTTGGACCAACTGCGTCAGCTGCCCGAGACGATCCGATTGCGGTCGATCGCCTGAGCGTCGGTTCCGGTGTCGCCGTCGCGGCGCCAGAACCGCAGGTTCAACCCGGTCGGCATGAGGGTGAGCCGCTCGTTGACGGTGAGCTCGTAATCAGCCTCGGCGGCGAAGTCATAGCGGTGCAGAATCGCCGCGAGCAGCAGCACAGCTTCGTGTAGCGCGAATTGCCGACCGATACACGCGCGTTCGCCGGTTCCGAACGGGAAGTACGTGTGCGCCGGGCGGGCGCGGATCCGCTCCGGAAGGAAGTTGTCCGGGTCGAAGGTTTCGGGTTGCGAACCCCACACCGAGGGATCCCGGTGGACCGCCATGGCCGAGACAATGCAGTAGTCGTCGGGTCCCATGTCGTAGGTCTGCGCCAGTGTGGTGCGCTCGCGCGGGCCTCGGGCGAATCCGGGCGCCGTCGGCCAGAGGCGCAGCGCCTCGTCGAGCACCCGACGGATGTAACGGAACTTGGCTACCTGGTCGAAGGACGGATAGTCCTCCTGGCCGAGGATTTGATCGGCTTCCTGCTGGGCCAGCGCTCGCACTTGCGGGTTGCTGGCGAGGTAATACAACGCGAATGACAAGGCCCCCGAGGTGGTTTCGTGGCCAGCCACCAGGAAGGTGAGGATCTGCCGCCGGACGTTGACCAGGTCGAGCTTGGCCCCACTCTCGTCGGCACTGTTCAGCATCAGCCCGAGCAGATCGCCGGTACCTCGGTCTGCGGACTCGATTCGGCGCGCGATGATCTTGTCGATCACCTGCTCCATGTAGGCCTGGTCCGCCGGTAGTTCGCCGCGTTGGCGACGCGCGGCAAGCTGGCGAGCGAAGGGCATGCCGGCAAACGCGCCGCGACGCTGGCCGCGGCGCAACGAACTGACCATCGCCGTGACGAACGGGTCGGTCTCATCGTTGGTGAAGGAGTCGAAGGAGGTGCTGAAGCTGGTGCGCCCGATCGTCTCCAGGGTGAGCCGGGTCAGGTCGGGGGAGACGTCGACCAGAGGCGTTCGATCCCACTTGTCGATGAGTTCGCGAGCCACCGTGACCATCGTCGGGTGGTAGGTCTGCATCGCCGCTCTGGTGAACGCCGGCCGCAGCAGGTCGTGGGCCAGCTGCCAGTTCGGTTCGTCGCTGTAGGCAGTGAAGAGCCCGTCACCAGCGAAACTGCGCAGCGCGGCGACTCCCGGCGGCAACTTCTTCTCGAACCGATTCTCGTCGCAGAGTTCCGCGGCAATGGCGGCGCTGCGCACCAGCACCATCTTTTGGGAGAACAGCTTGATCTCGAAGATCGGCGCATCGAGCTCCGCGCCGACGCGCTGGGCGTTCTGCACAGGGCGGCCCTTGGCCCCGCGCAGCATGGTCGGCAAGTCTCCCACCACCGGCCGTCGCCCGGCGGGGTGCGGGAAGGCGACGTGCGGCCAAGGGGAGGGGCGCGGGCGCTCGGTGATCATCGTCACACTCTAGAATGTGGCCACGACAGATGTAGTGGTGCCGACGGTATTCACGGCCTGTTGTCGCGTTGTTATCAACCCGTTCCCAGTTAAGGGAACCATTGCGCGCCCGTCGTGGTCAGACTGCAGGCCATAGACACCCGCCGAGCGCGGACCGACAGAACACCATTAGGGGAGAGCTCCATGAACATCCGACGTACGACTATTGCCGTCGCCGCCTGCGCGACGTTGAGCCTGGGCATGACCGCCTGCGGCCCTGACGACGCCCCCACGGCCGTTGCGCCGAGCAGCACGAGCGCCACCAATGGCTCGTCGCCCACCTCAGACGGCTCGAGCAGTTCCAGTTCCGACGCCACCTCGACGAGTTCGGACACCTCGTCGAGCAGCTCCGATAGCTCCTCCAGCAGCAGTTCGGACAGTTCGTCGAGCAGCTCCGACGGCTCGGTTCCGAGCACCTCACCGGCTGCCGGTGGCGAGGGCCAGTGCAACGACGACTCCGCGACCACCTGGAGCGTCAAGTCGGCAGCGACGAAGATGAACCAGTTCGGTCAGGTCGTCTCCACTAACTACGACAGCTACTCCTCGGTGCCGATGGAGGTCACCGTCCAGAAGCCGACCCCCGTCGCGGCCACCGACTACTCCGTCGACGAGGGTTACCAGCTGCTCGTCTTCGACGTGAAGATCGATAAGAAGGGTGGCGACGGCTATGCGTCAGCCTTCTACCTCGATTTCACCCTGACCGACGACAGCGGCCACCTCTGCGACAACAACGGCTACTCCGCCGCCGTTCCGAGCAACCAGCGGTTGAAGCTAACCTCGCTCACCGGTTCGATCACCAGCGCTTCCGGCAAGATCGCGTTCGCGGTGCCGAAGGGCAAGGACTACAGCAAGTACACCCTGCTGTGGGCCGGTGGTAAGGACGACGGCGAAGCTGCCCAGGTCGGTTGGCAGGGCTGAGAGTTCACCTCCTGGAATGTGCGGCGCGTACTGCTGGTAGACACCTGCGAGCGTTGACCGGCGCCCTCCCGTACATTGCGGGTAGGGGCCGATCAATGTGCTCGGTCGGCATAACGGGGGAGCACCGTCATCACTACCACTTTGAACGGACCGATCCTCGGCGAGGCCGACGAGCAGCGCCGCCGCGGGCTGCGCCGGATGCGGGCGCTCGCGTTGTCGCTCCTGGTGTTCGCCGCGATCGTGTTCGTCGTGACCCACGGACACGGCGGTGGTTGGGGTTATGTCAACGCGACGGCCGAGGCCGCGATGGTGGGTGCCGTGGCCGACTGGTTTGCGGTGACCGCCCTGTTCCGGCATCCGTTAGGTCTGCCGATCCCGCACACCGCGATCATCCCGAAACGTAAGGACTCGATCGCGGTCAGCCTCGAGGACTTCGTCACCGAGAACTTCCTCACCGAAGACAACGTGCAGACCCGGCTGGAAGCCGCGCAGGTCCCGGCGCGCGTCGGGCGATGGCTGCAGCTGCCTGGCAGCGCGGAGCGGGTCGTTGCCGAACTCGCGCCCGCGTTGGCCAAGGGTGTCGCGTCGGTCCAAGACGACGAAGTCCGGCGGCTGCTCGATCGGATCCTGCTGCCCCGGCTTGGCCGGGAGCCGGTCGGACCGCTGGCCGGTCACCTGTTGGAGGGCGTGCTCGCCGACCGTTCCCACCGCGGGCTGGTCGATCTGGGTGTCCGGGAACTGCACGACTGGGTGAGTAGCAATCAGGGCACCATCGTCGATTTGCTGCAGCAGCGCGCTCCCTGGTGGTCGCCCAAGTGGCTGGATGACACGGTGAGCACCCGCGTTCACACCGAGATCGTCGCTTGGCTTGCCGACGTACGAGACAGCCCGGACCACTCGGCGCGGGTTGCGCTCGACAACCTGCTGGCCAGCCTCGCCCGCGACCTGCAACACGACCCCGACACCATCGCCAAGGCCGAAGCCCTCAAGGTCCGCTTCCTGGAGCACCCCTCGGTGGCCGGGTCGCTGGTCTCGTTGTGGGGATCGGTCCGTACGGCGATCGTCGAGGCGCTCGCCGACCCAGGTGGCGAACTGCGCGAACGGATGGCGGTTGCGCTGCGCGACCTCGGACGCCGGGTCACCGACGACGCCGAGTTCCGGGGTTCACTGGACCGCCGGTTGGCGGAGGTCGTCGGATTCGCGGTGCGAACCTACGGTCGTGAGTTGTCGACCGTCATCTCGCAGACGATCGATCGGTGGGACGGCAACGAGGCCGCCGAACGGATCGAGTTGCACGTTGGTCGGGACCTTCAATTCATCCGGATCAACGGCACGGTCGTCGGCGGCCTCGTCGGCCTACTGATCTACACGGTGTCGCAGCTGCTCTAGGCGGCCAGTTTCGCCTGACGCGCGGCCTCGAAGCCCAACTCAAGGTCGGCGATGATGTCGTCGATGTGCTCGATGCCGACCGCTAGACGCACCAGTCCTGGTGTTACGCCGGCCGCGAGACGGTCCTCGCCGCTGCCCTGGGAGTGGGTCGTGGAGGCGGGGTGGATCACCAACGACCGCACATCGCCGATGTTGGCGACGTGGGAGTGCAGGACCAACCCCTCGACGAACTTACGGCCTGCTTCGACGCCACCTTCGATTTCGAAGGTCAACACCGCGCCGGCGCCCTTGGGGGCGTACTTCTGCGCGAGGTCGTAGTAGTCGTGGTCCGGCAGGGAGGCCCAGCCGACCTTTTCCACCTGCGCGTGACCCTGCAGGAACTCGGCCACCTTGCGCGCGTTCTCCAGGTGTCGCTCGACCCGCAGGCTGAGCGTCTCGACACCCTGAGCGATCAGGAACGCGTTGAACGGGGAGACGGCCGAACCCAGGTCGCGTAGCAACTGCACCCGCGCCTTGAGGATGAACGCCAGGTTCGCGCCCAGCGGGCTGCCCACGCCGAGGTCACGCGCGTAGACCAGGCCGTGATAGCTCTCCTCGGGAGTGTTGTAGTTCGGGAACCGCTCCGGATCCTTGGCGAAGTCGAAGTTGCCACTGTCGACGATCACGCCGGCAATCGAGGTCCCGTGGCCACCGAGATACTTCGTCGCGGAGTGGATCACGATGTCGGCGCCATGCTCGATCGGGCGCAGGACATAGGGCGTCGCGATGGTGTTGTCGACCACCAACGGAACCCCGGCGTCATGCGCAACGCCGGCTATGGCCTCGATGTCCAGCACCTCGTTCTTCGGGTTCGAGATGGTCTCGGCGAAGAACAGTTTGGTGTTCGGTCGCACCGCAGCACGCCACTGTTCGGGGTCGCGAGCGTTGTCGACGAAGGTCACCTCGATGCCGAACTTGGGCAGAGTGTGCTTGAGCAGGTTGTAGGTGCCGCCGTACAACGCCGGTGAGGCGACGACGTGGGAACCCGCCTCGGCGATGTTGAGGATGGCGAGCGTCTCTGCGGCTTGGCCGGAGGCGACCAACAGCGCGCCGACGCCACCCTCAAGGCTGGCGATCCGCTGCTCCACGGCATCAGTGGTCGGGTTCATCAACCGCGTGTAGATGTTGCCGAACTCACTGAGCGCGAACAGGTTCGCGGCGTGATCGGTGTCCTTGAAGACGTACGACGTCGTCTGGTAGATCGGCAGCGCGCGCGCTCCGGTCGTCTCGTCGACGACCTGGCCGGCGTGCACCTGTCGCGTCTCGAAGGCCCAGTTGGTGTCGGTCATGAGAATGTCCTCCATCCTGTGCGGACAGGTCGTTCCTGCCGCGTGCGTACGGCGGACTCTCGAAGTCGACAGATCCGCGCTTGCCTGCGTCGATCTGCGGCGCAGGCCTGGTCTTCACCCGGGGCACCCCACCGCGGTGGAGGGTTGCCGGCCAGCAAGCCGGGGCTCATTGCTGGCACTCGTGACCTGGCAGCAGGTTAGACACCGGGGCGCCACGGTGGAAATCGGCGTCTCTGCATCCGGACGGAAATTCGGTTGCCGGCGGTTGATCGTCCGCGGGAGGCTGGGGGCTCATCGGGGAGAAACCGCGACATCCGTCGCCCGAACGAAGGGACGTGATCATGGCCGAGAACCTGCGCCTGCGCGCCTGCCAGCACCACCTTCGAACGACGGAGAACTCCCGTGTCATCCATCCCTGCCGGTCGCATCGGCGACCTGTCGGACCTGCACTTCACCGCCCCGGCCACTGACCTCGAACCCGGCCAACGCTGGTCGACCTGGGGCAGCCTCGAACGGCTGCAACGTGGCCCCGAACCCCGACCCGACTGGGTCGTCACCACCGACGAGTCGATCGATACCGAACTCGGGGTGCTCAAAACGGGCAAGGAAGCCGACGTCTTCCTGCTCGAGCGCACCACCTTTGACCAATCCAAAAGCACGCGGATGGCGGCGAAGCGTTACCGGCCGCCGGAGCACCGCGCGTTCCGGCGCCACGCTGGCTATACGCAAGGGCGACGGCTGAAGGACAGCCGTGAGGCTCGGGCGGTGGCAACCGGCACCTCCTTCGGAAAGCAGGTCGCCGCCGGCGTCTGGGCCCAGGCCGAATGGGGCTACCTGGTCGACCTGTGGACCAGTGGCGTCCCGGTGCCTTATCCGGTGCAGATTGACGGCCTCGAGATCCTGATGGAACTGGTGGTCGACGCCGACGGTATGCCGGCGCCGCGGTTGGCGGCGACCCGGCCAACGCCGAGGCAACTGGCGGACTGGTTCGAGCAGCTGCGGCTTGCTCTGATCACGTTGTGCGGCAAGGGGATTGCTCACGGTGACCTGTCGGCGTACAACATCCTCGCGGCGGCCCACGGCATCGTGATCATTGATGTCCCGCAGGTCGTCGATGTGGTGGCAAACCCGAACGCGATGGACTACCTGCACCGCGACTGCGTCAACGTCTGCACCTGGTTCGCCAGCAAGGGCCATGACTGCGATGCCGAGGACTTGTTCGCCGAACTGATCGGCTTCCTGTTCTGAGCTGCCCGTCTAGGGTGACGCAGGTGGACGGGCGAACGGGCGGGCTGCTGGCGATGGCGTTGTTGCTCAGCGCCTGCGCCCCTACCGCTCAGCCGCCCCGCTATCCCGAGGCGAGTTGGTCCTCCGGCATCGGCGCCGCCTCGTTGGGAATCACCCAACCGACGAACGCCCCTACCTGCACGCCGGACACAGCACCCACCTCGGTGGCCGGCTACAACCGCTGGATGAGCGGCCTCAGCGGCCTGACGACGTGGCGCTCAGCCGACGTTGGCGCGTCGGTTCGGCTGGTGGACGGGCGGGTCGCTTGGGTGTTCGGTGATACCGCCCGCGACGCGACGGTGAACCCCCGCTTCGCGTCCAGCTCGATGCTCATCACCCGCGGCGACTGCACCGTTCAGGCGGTCGATCACGGTCTGCCGCTGGTGCCCAACAGCCCCGGAACGGCATGTTGGCCCTCGTCGCTGGTCGCGCGGTCCACGGCCACCGGCGACGATCTGTGGATCGCCTGCTCCCGGATCGAGCGCACCGGATCGGGGCTTTACGACTTCGATTACCTCGGCGCGAGCATTGCGACCCTGCACATCCCGCGCGGCGGTGCGCCGTCGAACCCGCGGGTCGTGCAGATCACGCCGGACCGGCGGGATGCAGCCCAGCTGAACTGGGGTGCGGCGATGGTGATCGATGGCGGTTTCCTCTACGTCTACGGAACGTATGGGGCCGCGATCGGAGCCGGTCCTCGCGCACTGTCCCTCGCCCGGATGCCGGTGGGCGATGCCACCCGACCAACCGCCTGGACCTACTGGGACGGCTCGGGCTGGGCATCGTCGGCGCAGTCAGTCAGTCCGGTCGTCTCCGCGGATCCCGGTGTCTCACAGGCTTTGTCGGTGCACCGGATCGACGGGTCATTCGTAGCCGTCTCGAAGAAGGGTGGCGACCTGAGCGACACCCTCGGGCTATGGACCGCGCCAACCGCACAGGGGCCGTGGACGCTGGTGCACGAGCAGCCGCTGCCCCATGCCGAGGGCAACGGAGTGGTCACCTATCAGCCGCTGGCGCATCCCGAACTCACCTTGGCTGACGGCAAATTGCTGGTGTCGTATTCGCGCAATCCCACCGACCAGAATCGCTTGCTGACCGAGCCCGCGCTGGGTCGGCCGCGGTTCCTGGAAGTGCCGCTGCCCTGAGCGCCCGAAACAACTCGGATGCTGGCGGTCGCGCGGATCTGAGAAACTGGCCTTCCTCATGAATTCTCCCGCACCCTCCTCCCCGCGCCGCGGCGGCCGACGCTCCGGCGGACGGCGTACGGGCGGTTCGTCCCGCCGCCCGAGCGGACCGCGCGCCCTCACCCCGGAACAGCAAGCTCAGCGTCGCGCGCTGGTTCCGGAGATCCGCTATCCGGACCTGCCCGTCGTTGACGCTAAGGACGAGATTGCCGCGGCGATCCGCGACCACCAGGTCGTCGTCATCGCGGGGGAGACCGGCTCGGGGAAGACCACCCAGATCCCGAAGATCTGCCTGGAGCTCGGCCGAGGCATCACCGGGGTCATCGGCCACACCCAACCTCGCCGGCTCGCCGCGCGGTCGGTGGCCGAGCGGCTGGCGGAGGAACTCGACACCGAGATCGGCGAACTGGTCGGCTACCAGGTGCGGTTCACCGACCATTCCGGCAGCAACTCGCTGGTCAAAGTGATGACCGACGGCATCCTTCTGTCCCAGCTGCAGCGAGACAGATCGCTGCAGCAATACGACACGCTGATCATCGACGAAGCCCACGAGCGGTCACTGAACATTGACTTCATCCTCGGCTACCTCAAACAGCTGCTCCCGAGGCGCCCCGACCTGAAGGTGATCATCACCTCGGCGACGATCGATCCACAGCGCTTCGCCGAACACTTCGCGACACCGGAGACCACGGTGCCGATCATCGAGGTCTCCGGGCGCACCTATCCGGTCGAGGTCCGCTATCGGCCGCTGGTGCGCGAGCAGCGCGGTGGCGGAGTCGACGCGCCGGTGAAACTGGTCGACGTCGATCAGGTCACCGGCATCATCGACGCGGTCGCGGAACTGTGGACCGAACCGGAGGATGGCGGCCCGCAGGACGTCCTGGTCTTCTGTTCGGGTGAGCGCGAGATCCGCGATGCGGCCGATGCCCTGAATCGGTTGGACCTGCCCCACACCGAGGTGCTGCCGCTGATGGCGCGGCTGTCAGCCGCCGAACAGCACCGTATCTTCGCAAAGCACTCTGGTCGGCGAATTGTGTTGTCTACCAACGTTGCCGAGACCTCGCTCACGGTTCCGGGGATCCGCTACGTCGTTGACACCGGGACCGCGCGGATCTCCCGCTACAGCCAGCGTACGAAGGTGCAACGACTGCCGATCGAACCGGTGTCGCAAGCTTCGGCCAACCAACGCTCCGGTCGCTGCGGGCGGGTCGCCGACGGCATTTGCATCCGGCTATACGACGAAGCGGACTTCGCTGCTCGGCCCGAGTTCACCGACCCCGAGATCCTGCGTACCAACCTCGCGTCGGTGATTCTGGCGATGATCTCGCTCAACCTCGGCGACATCGGCCGCTTCCCGTTCGTGCAGCCGCCGGACTCGCGGCAGATCACCGACGGCCTGCGGTTGCTGCACGAACTGCACGCCGTCGAGGAGGACGCCGGGCGACGCCGGATGACCGACGTCGGACGGGCTATCGCCGCGCTGCCGGTCGATCCGCGAATGGCCCGAATGATCGTTGAGGCGGCGCGGGTCGGAGCCTTGCGCGAGGTGCTGCCGATCGTCGCGGCGTTGTCGATCCAAGACCCCCGAGAGCGGCCGGTGGAGCAGCGTCCGCAAGCCGATCAACAACACGCCCGGTTCAAGCACGACGCCGGCGACTTCCTGACCATCCTCAACTTGTGGAACTACCTGCGTGACTCGCAGCGGGAGCTCTCCGGCAGCGCCTTCCGGCGGATGTGTCGCACCGAGTTCCTGCACTACCTACGGGTGCGCGAGTGGCAAGACCTGCACTCCCAGTTGCGCGACATCTGCAAGCGACTCGATCTGTCGTTCAACGACACTCCGGCCGCTGACGACACTGTTCACCAGGCGTTGTTGACCGGACTGCTTTCCCAGGTCGGACTGCGCGACCGCGACACGCGCGACTACCTGGGCGCCCGCGGCGCCCGATTCGCGATCCAGCCCGGGTCGGCGCTGTTCCGCAGCCAGCCCGACTGGGTGATGTCGGCCGAACTTGTCGAGACCTCGCGACTGTGGGCCCGTACGAACGCCCGCACCGACCCCGCCTGGATCGAGGCGGCGGCTCCTCACCTGGTCAAGCGTTCCTACTCTGAACCGCGCTGGGAGAAGAAGCAGGCCCAAGCGATCTGCTCCGAACGCGTCACCCTCTACGGAGTGCCGCTGGCAGCCGGACGACCGGTGTCCTTCGGCCGCATCGATCGCGAACACGCCCGCGAGCTGTTCATCCGACACGCGCTGATCGAGGGGGAGTGGCAGACCCACCACAAGTTCTTCGCCGACAACCGGTCGATGCTCGGTCAGGTCAGTGAGCTCGAAGCCCGGACCCGCCGCCGCGACCTGATGGTCGATGACGACGTGCTGTTCGAGTTCTACGACGAACGCCTGCCCGCCGACGTCGTCAGCGGCGCCGACTTCGACCACTGGTGGCGCCGCCATTCGCGAGAGCACCCGAAACTGCTCAGCTTCACCCGCGACCTGCTGATGACCGCTGAGGCCGACGAACTCGATCTGTCGGACTTCCCCAAGAGCTGGCTGCAGGGTGGCTTGTCGTTCCGGTTGACCTATCAGTTCGACCCCGGTTCCGACGCCGACGGTGTCACCGTGCACCTTCCGATCGAACAGCTCAACCAGGTCGAGGACCAGGGATTCGACGCCTTGGTGCCCGGGGTCCGCGAAGAGCTGGTCACCGCCCTGATCCGGTCGTTGCCGAAGGCCGTCCGCAAGCAATTCGTTCCGGCTCCCGACGTTGCCCGCGCGGTCGCTCCGCTGCTCGCCGAAGGCATCGACCGGGGAATCGGTCTGGGGGAGGCGCTCGCCGTGGCCCTGACCGCCCGCGGACCTCAGCGCGTCTCTGCCGCCGAGTTCGACTGGTCGAAGGTTCCGGACCACCTGCGGATGACTTTCCGGATCGAGGGTGCCAAGGGCCGCACCCTCGCCGAGGGCAAGGATCTCACTGCGCTCCAGCAGGAACTGCATGGCTCGGTGCAACAGGCGATGTCACGAGTCGGCGAGGCGATGGAGCGGGCGGGGATCACCCGCTGGGAGGACCTGACGCTGCCCGACCAGATCGAGGCGCAGACCAAGGGGCGGTCGGTGGTCGGTTATCCGGCGCTGGTCGACGAGGGCAGTTCGGTCGCGCTGCGGGTTTTGCCGACGGCTTCCGAGCGTGACCACGCGACTCATTTGGGCGTACGCCGGCTGGTGCTGCTGGCCACCGACGTTCCGTGGAACCGGATCATCTCAATGCTGAGCAACACCCAAAAGCTCGCGCTCGGCCATCACCCCCACGCCACTCGCGAGGAGTTGTACGACGACATCCTCGCCGCCGCGGTAGACGCGATCGTCGCGCGGGAGTTCCCCGGTGGCAGTGTGCGTACGCCTGCGCAGTTCGAGCGGGCGGCCGAGGTGGTCAAGCAGCAGGTTGTGCCCGAGGTGATTGAGGTGGTCGACCTCGTCGGCCCTTGCCTGAACACCGCCCGCGAGGTGCGGCTGGTGATCGACGCCATGTCGGCACCCTCGGTCGCCGACCTGCGCGCGCAACTCGATGCGCAGTTGACCGACCTGATCCACCCGGGCTTCGTCGCCGAGACCGGCGCCGGCCGGCTCCGCCGTCTGCAGGTCTACCTTCGAGCGATGCTCGAGCGTGCCACCAAGGCGCCGACCGATCTGGCGAAGGACGCGGAGCGCGAGGGCGATGTCGTGCACGTCGAAAAGGAACTCGCCACGCTGCTGTCCGCGATCCCAGCGACCCGGCGTACCGATCCTGACGTTGTCCAGCTGCGCTGGATGGTCCAGGAACTGCGGGTGTCGTTGTTCGCGCAGAAGCTGGGCACCGCCGGTCCGGTGTCGATCAAACGGATCTTCGCGGCCATGGACGCCGTGGAAGATCGCAGCTGAGGCGCCCTACGCTGGCGCCCATGGCGACCCTCTTCAGCAAGATCATCAACGGCGAGATCCCGGGCCACTTCGTCTGGCAAGACGAGCAGTGTGTGGCGTTCTTGGTGATCGACCCGCTCACCGACGGCCACACGATCGTGGTTCCGCGGGAGGAGGTCGACCAGTGGACCGACGCGCAACCGGCCCTGCTTGATCACCTCGTTGATGTCGCTCGGGTGATCGGTGGGGCTCAGAAAGTGGCCTTTGAGTCGCAGCGGGCCGGCCTGATGATCGCCGGGTTCGAGGTTCCACACCTGCATGTTCACGTCTGGCCGACTAACTCGCTGGGCGACTTCGACCTCTCGAAGGTCACCCACGGTCAGGACCAGCAGGTGTTGGCCGCCAACGCGCAGCGCCTGCGGGACCGGCTGCACGCCGACGGACACGAGGCGAACCTGCCCGGTTGAGCAACCACGCAGCGCCGGTGGGAATGTCTGGGCGGCGCAAGCGTTGGACACAGCGGAAGCAACGCGAGGAGAGATGCCGTGCAGGACCCGTTGGAGCTGATCCGCTTCGAGACCGACACCCACGCCAGCCAGGTGGGTGCACCGACCATGATCGTCGCCCTAGGCGGCTTGATCGACGCTGGCAACACCCAGCAGTTGCTCGTACGTCATCTGCTCGGCAGCCTCGAACACACCGTCGTGGCGTCGTTCGATGTCGACCAGTTGCTTGACTACCGCGGCCGTCGTCCGGTGATGACCTTCGACCGAGACCACTACTCGGCCTATGACGACCCGGCGATGAACCTTTACCGCCTCGTCGACGACGAGGGGACCCCCTTCCTGCTGCTGGCCGGGCCCGAACCCGACTACCAGTGGGAGCGCGTCATCGAGGCGATCCGCTTCTTGGTGCGCCGCCTTGCGGTGCAGATGGTGGTGAGCGCTTTCGGCATTCCGATGGCGGTGCCCCACACCCGTCCGGTCGGGATGACTCGCTATGCGACCGACCGCTCGCTGATTCCGGAGAACAACCCGGTCTTCGGAACCGTGCAGGTTCCCGGGACTCTGGAGTCGTTGCTCCACCTTCGTCTCGACGAAGCCGGCATCGACGCCGTTGGTTTCGCGGTGCACGTTCCCCACTACCTCGCCCAGATGGATTTCGTTGACTCGGCGGTCGCCACCATCGACGCGATCAGTGGGCTGACCGGGCTGTCCTTGCCGGTCACCGACTTGGCGATGCAGGCTGAGTTGAACCGGGTCGAGATCACCCGCCAGATCGAGTCGAACGACGAGATCAAGGAAGCGGTCGAAGGCATGGAACAGCAATACGACGCCTTCCAAGAGGGCCGTCAGCGGCAGAACCTGTTGGCCACCGAACTGGCCGAACTGCCCAGCGCCGAGGAGATCGGCGCGGAGTTCGAGCAGTTCCTGCGCGATGAAACCAGCGACGACTGAGGCTCGCTCAGTCCTTCGCCTCAGACCAGCTGCGCATCACCCGGGTGTCGGCGACGAACCGCACCGGTGACCCCTGCGACCAACGCCGGGCGGCGTCGGCAAGGCCCTGATCGACGGCCGCGGCCACTGCTGGTGCCTGCTCCTGTGGCGCATGCACCAGCAGTTCGTCATGCAAGCAGAGGACGATGCGGGCCCCGAGCGGCTCAACAGCGGCGCGTACGGTCAAGGCCCAGGCCTTGAACAGTTCGGCGGCCGCACCCTGCACCACCGCGTTGCGGGTGAACCGGCCGCGGGCACGCGCGGCCCACACGTCGCCGGTGGGGTCGACTCCGACGGGCACCCGACGGCCGCCGTACGTCGTCACTGCCCGTCCTGCTTCACCCTCGGCGGCCGCCTTGCGCAGGAACGCCATCGACACCGGATAGCTGCGTTCGAACTGCGCGACCACCTGTCCGGCATTGCCGGAGGTCTGGCCGTACATCGCCGCGAGCATGGCGATCTTCGCGGACGGTCGATCCACCCCCAGCTCCGTTGCGACGCTGGCGTAGAGGTCGTCCGCGCGGGTCGCGGCCGCGAGTTGCGGATCGCGGGCGACGACCGCCAACACCCGCGGTTCGATCTGACCGAGATCGGCTCGTACGAAAAGGTGCCCGGGCGCGGCGACGATGCCAGGTCGCAGCGGGGTGGGCAGGCTGTGCAGTCCTGACCCCGCGGTCATCCGGCCAGCCCCACCATCGGAGGCCTCCCACTCTCCGCGCAGGCGATCGTCGGCGCCGATACAGCTCGCAATCCAATGCCAGCCGTACGTCGTGGCGATCCGTTCGGCCTTGCGCCACGTCAGCAGGGCATCCACCAGCGGTGAGCCCGCGCGGTAGGGCTCGAGGTGCCAGGCTCGGGTGTCGTCGACGATGACCCCAGCGCTGCGCAGGGCTTCTCGCACGGCGGCCGGGTTTCGCAGGTCGAACGGTCGTCGCCCTGGCGCGCGGCGCCAGACGATCTCGTCTCGCAGCCGGCGGTTGGCGACGGCGTCCTCCTCGGTGGCCGGCCGCGGTCCGGCAGCCGCACCGATCAACTCTTCCAGCACCTCCCGGTCGACCGGCAGACCCTCGTTCGCCAACTCCACCGACAGCAGCGCGGCGCCGGATTCGCTGATGGCGCAGGCCCGCTCACCGACGCGATCCCACAACACCTGTGCCTGGCGGCGCGCGACGGTCAGCGCCGCCCGAGCGTAGGCAGCGCGGTGATCGGGGTCGGTCAGCCGGGCGGGGGAGCCGGCATCGGGTGGCAGCGCCACACCGTCGCGGATCGGCAACGACGGGGCCTGGCTGGCGAAGAGATCATCGACCGATTGCTCCGGCTCGGCCACCGGTTCGAGCCCGAAAACGGTTGCCCAACAGATCGCTGGGTCGTCGCTCGAACCACCGGCGACGAGCCGGTGCACGGCGGCGACGTCCCAGCACCGAGCAATGGGCAGGAGCCGAGCCAAGCTGCGTACGTCGGTGGCACGCCACCACACGTAACGAACCTGCGGACTCATAGCCGCTACCGCGGCCGCGGCATCGGGGTAATCACTGACCTGCTCGTCACCCGCGAACGTCACCCTCCCGTCCGGGCCGCAGACCACCGCACACAGCGAACCCCGCAGCAGTCGCTGCGGGGTTGCCGGTGGTGGAACGTCGCTCAGTGCTGGCCGCCGTCTTGGGGCTCCCAGCCGGACTGACCCTGCTGACCTTCACCGTTCGCATCGATGTTCTTGGCCTGGGTCGCGGCATCCGAACCGGAGGTTGCATTGCGGATGTCGTCACGGCTGACCGCCTGAGTGGCGGCATCGGATACGTCGCCCTGGCCGTAGCCCTGCTGGTTCGGCTGCTGGCTCGGCTGCTGGCCGTAGCCCTGCTGACTGGACGACTGGCCGTAGCCGGCCTGGCCCGGCTGCTGGCCATAGCCCTGACCGGACGGCTGGCCGTAGCCCTGCTGGCTTGGCTGCTGCTGGCCATAAGACTGACCGGATTGGCTCGGCTGCTGGCCGTAACCCTGACCGGACGGCTGGCCGTAGCCCTGCTGGCTTGGCTGCTGCTGGCCATAAGACTCACCGGATTGGCTCGGCTGCCGGCCGTAACCCTGCGGGTTCGACGGCTGCCCGTAGCTCTGGCCCGAACCCGGCTGGCTCGGCTGGCCGTAGCCCTGCTGGCCGTAACCCTGCGGGCTCGGCTGCTGGCTCGGTTGCTGGCCCGCCTGCTGTCCATAACCCTGCTGACCGGACTGCTGACCGGACTGCTGACCGCCGTACGGGGTGCCCTGGGAAGGCGTGTGCGAACCGGGCGAGACACCAAACGAGCCGGGGGTGCCGTAGCCGTCGCTGTAGCCGCCGGTCTGCTGGCCGTACTGGTAGCCGTACGGGTTCTGGGCCTGGGCGGGCTGCTGGGTCTTGCGGCCGCGCAGGAACATGAGCACGGCGCCGACGAGGCCACCGAGCAGCATCAGCAGGCCGAGGATCAGAACCGGGGTGCGCCAGCTGCCGCCGATCTTGTCGGCGCGGTTTCCGGCGTAGACGTCACCCTTGATGTTCGAGCAGGTCACGGAGTATTTGCCAGCCGGCAGGCTGTCGGGCGTGCGCGCGATCTCCCAGTACTTCTTGCCGGCTGCGGTGACCGAGTAGTCGGCGCTCGGCTGGTTGAAGACCTGCGTCTTCTGGTCGACAGGGGTCGAGCACTGCACGCTGGCGCTGCGGTCGCTCTGCTGCGTGCTGTACACGGAGAACCCGTCGCTGTTGGAGGCGATCTGCTGACCTGAGGTGAACCCGGCGAGCTTGACGCTCGGGCTAGACAGTGCGCTGATCAGAACCAGGATGAGTCCCAGGACGGCGACGGCCGCAGGGATCGCGATCAGGGCCTTCTTGGAGCCGGAAGAGTTGGACATGGCCACCAAACTATCCCATCGGGGCTGGTCACCTCGGGTTCCCGTGATCGGGGCCGCCCGGTTCTGGCTGTAGGCCCGCGCGCACCCTGCCCCACAGTCCGCTGAGACCGGCGATCCGCAGCGGAGACACCACGTGCGAGAGGTCGAGCCGCGCGACGAGGTCTTCGGGGAGGTCTTCGATCGGTTGACCGTCCAGACCGAGGACGATGAGGGCCGCCACACCGCGGATCAGGGGAGCCGTCGCCGGCACCTGAACGGCCACCCGGGCACGTCCGTTTGCCTGTCCGACAGCGACCTGCACCGGGCTCTGGCACTCTCGCACCACTACCCACTCATCGGTCGTGTCCGCCGAGGGCAACTCGTCACCGAGCTCCACCAGCCACTGCACTCGATCGCGGGACGAGAGGCTGACGGCTTCGGACAGCAGTTCTTCGATTTCGGTCAAGGGTTCGCCTCTCGAAGGTCGGGTGCAGCGCGTCGGGCTGCCATCATGGACCCATGTTCGGACACAAGAACTCCCAGAAGAGCAAGGCGCCCGTCAAGCTCGACAGCGGACCCTTGGGCGCTTCCGCGCTCAGCTTCGCCGATCGACTCATCACCGTCGGTATTGACGGCAAGGCGACCTTTGACTCGGCCGACAAGGTGGCCTCAGCAGCGCTGGCCAAGCATGGCGGCAATGTCGACAACGCGATCAAGGAGATCATCTCCGATCACCGCAAGCTTGCCGGCGCAAGCGGATTCGTCACCGGTCTCGGTGGTTTCGTGACCATGGTCGTCGCGCTGCCGGCCAACGTCGCCGGTTTCTATCTGTTGGCAACGCGGATGGTCGCATCGATCGCCCGGGTGCGGGGCTACGACCTCCGCAACGAGTCGTTGCGCTCGGCGATCCTGCTGACCTTGGTCGGCGCGGACGCCAATGATTTGCTGAGCAAGGCCGGGGTGGTCTCGACCGGGCGGTTGGCCAGCCTCGCCACCAATCGCCTTCCGCCGCCGGTGCTGATCGTGGTCAACAAGGCGGTCGGCTTCCGGTTGGTCGGTCAGGTCGGCGAGAAATTCGCGACCCGGCTCGGCAAGGCGGTGCCGTTGGCGGGCGGATTCATCGGGGCAGGAATGGACGTCTGGATGCTCCACAAGATCGCGGACAATGCGTTGGTGCAGTTCCCCGCGAACCGTCCGGTCTGATTCACCGGTTCTTAGCTATACCGGTTCTTGTCTCGCTGTATTGATCCACATCTGCTGAATGGCGATCACGTTCTCCACAGCCGGTGAGCGACCACAGATTGAGGGCACACCAGATGGTGTGCCCTCAATTTATGACTGCTGCTGCCGATTCTCCGGGCGTTCGACCCTCACCCACAACTGCTCGACTTCCCGCCTTGCAGGGAGTTGCGGAGGCGATTGCCTACGTGCCCTACCAACTGGGGTTCACCCCGGAAAACAGCGTGGTCCTGATTCTCCTGGAGGGATCCGGGTTGCTGGGTGTCATCCGATTCGATCCGTTCGATGACCCCGCCGGTGTTGCCAGACTGGCGACCATTGTGCGTCGGTCGAGGGCGCGAACGATGACCGACGCGATCGTCGTCGGCTATGGGCTAGAGCCGCAGATCGCGGCGTGCGTCGAACTGACCGCGCTGACTCTGCAGAACTCCGGGCGCGCCGCCGGTCACCTTGTCCTGGTCGAGGAGGAGCAGTGGTGCGCCCTGGAGTGTGGCTGCGGCGAGTGTCCTTCGAGCCTGCGGCCGCTGCCGGACATCCGCAGCGCGCCGGTGGCTCTGGAAGCCGTGCTGCGCGGCGGGCGACCGGCTGCCAGTCGGCGCGACGTCGAGACGCAGGCGGCAGCGACGAGCGCGGAGCGGCTCCGCGCGCGACAACTGCGCGCCCTGCTGGAGCATCCTCCGTACGGCGGCGCGGACCATGGGGCGCCTCCGCCGTCGCCGCCGCCGTCGTGGTCGGCCATCGTGCAGATCGTCACCGGGGCGTCTCCGGTCGCCGAGGTTCCCGACGATGTGCTGGCCGCCGCGACCGCATCGATACGCACGGTCGCGGTTCGCGACACGGTGCTGGCCTGGGTGGCTCCCGACGGGTTCCCCCCGACCCTGCTGCCGTTCGGGGTGCAACCCTTGACTCAGGCCGCGTCCGAGTGTGGGTTGTCGATCTCGCCGGAGGGCGCGGTGGAGCGTTTGATCAGGTGGGCGAACAGTATTCCGGAGGGCGAGTCCGCCCCGCTGTGGAGCATTGTCGCCGCCCACGAGTGGGCGGCCGGCGGGGGAGCGATGGCCAGCATCGCGATCGGCCGGGCGCTGACCGCCGACCCCGACCACACCCTTGCCCAGCTGATCGCGCGCTGCCTGGAACACGGCATCACGCCCACGGATTCGGCCGGTTGACCGCGCCCGAGTATCGCTCGACTCCTAGCCGATTCCTCGGTTGGTTCTCACCGGTTCTCGCCGCTTCTCGACCGATGAACAGCCCTGGCAAGGCGCCAGAAGCCGCTGCTAAAGTCGGTGTCGTCAAGAGTCCCAGCGACAAGCCCCGGCTTGCTGGGCGGCAACCCTCCACCGCGCGTGGGGTGCCCCGGGTGAGGACAAGGTCGACGACCCCGAAAGGTCTCGGCAAGGCGCGGGGGCTGCTCGGTCCCCGGTTTCCCGGAAGGACTGACAGCGTGCCCGATCTCCTTGACGATCCCTTCGCCAACCCGGCACTTCGTCGTGTCGAGATCGGCACTGTGGCCTTGGAGTCGGGCGTTGACCTGCCCGGTGTCGTGGTCGCGTACGAGGCCTGGGGTGTCCTTGCTGCCGACGGCAGCAATGCCGTCCTGGTCGAGCACGCCCTGACCGGTGATGCCCACGTGGTCGGTCCCGCCGGTCCCGGTCAACCGACCCCGGGCTGGTGGGACGGTCTCATCGGTCCCGGACTCCCGCTCGACACCGACCGCTTCTTCATCGTGGCCCCGAATGTGCTGGGTGGCTGTCGCGGCACCACTGGCCCCCGGTCGATCGCGCCAGACGGCCGACGCTGGGCTGATCGTTTTCCGGCGATCACGATTCGCGACCAGGTGGCCGTCGAGGCTCTGCTGGCCGACCAACTCGGAATCACTCGCTGGCATCTGGTGCTGGGCGGGTCGATGGGCGGGATGCGAGCGCTGGAGTGGGCCGCGGGGGAGCCGCAGCGGTGTGCGGCCGTGTTGGCGATCGCGACCACCCCGGTGGCGACTGCCGACCAGATTGCCTGGGGGCAGGCGCAGACACTCGCGATTACCGCCGACTCGAACTACCTCGGTGGCGACTACGCCGACGATGCGCCACCGGCCGTCGGGCTTGGCATCGCTCGACGGATTGCCCACACCACTTACCGCAGCGCCCACGAGCTGGATGCCCGATTCGGGGTCGAGCCCCAACCGGGCGAAGACCCGCTCGGCGGCGGACGGTTCGCGGTGGAGAGTTATCTGGATCATCAGGCCGGGAAACTGGTGCGCCGGTTCGATGCCTCGAGCTACGTCTGTCTCACCCGAGCGATGGCCACCCACGACATCGGTCGGGGGCGTGGTGGTGTCGATGCGGCCCTGGCCGCCTACGACGGTGACCTGCACCTCGTGGCTGTCGACAGCGATCGACTGTTCCCGCCGGTGCTGTCGCAGCGAATGGCACAGTCGAGCGGCGCGCCACTGCGGGTCATCGTGTCGGACTGTGGTCACGATGGATTCCTGGTCGAGCGCGACCAGATCGACGAGATCGTGCGAGATGCTGTCTCGCCCGTTGTCACCTGGCATCAGCGTCGGGTCGGGTAGCGTCGGATCCGCGATCTCTAGCGGAGGTGACGATGTCCGTCGTGGTTGGTTTTTTGGCGACACCCGAGGGTGAAGCCGCCTGGGTTGAAGGTGCCCGACAGGCCAAGGCCCATGCGGTGCCGCTGGTCGTGGTCCCCCTGGATGAGCAAGCGGCCCATCGAGCCGCCGAACGGCCCCCGGAGCCCGAGGTTCAAACAATCGTTGCCGGCGCTCTTGGGGGTCACGACCTGACCGATGCCTTTCTGGAGTTCGCCGAGCAGGTTCCGGCCACGATGTTGGTCATCGGACTGCGTCGCCGCAGCAGCGTCGGCAAGCTGATCCTCGGATCCAACGCCCAACGAATTCTCCTGGATTCCGGTGTTCCTGTTCTCGCCGTCAAAGCGGGATGATCTGCGCAATCGCGGGCCGGGAACAGGTTCGCGACACACGGCGTTTCGCTGACGGAGCATGTGTCGTTTTATAATGGTTGCAGACGATCGCGCAGCCCTCCGGGCCTGACCCGAAGTGTGACCGCGAATTTGCTTGAAATCCCCACCGATGCGCGCGCCGCGAGGCGTCACGTCGTGCTGTCCTCAGCCGGGGATGCCAGGCATCCGAATGTGATGGAAGGTAGTTGGTGACGTCCGTGTCGAACACCGCTTCGTCGGCTCTCCCGCAGGAGTTTTCCGAACCTGCAATGCAGGAACTGCTCACGACCGGCAAGGCCCAGGGTTCCGTCAGTGGCGACGCGTTGCGCTCGGCCCTGGAGTCCGTAGAACTCACCCCCGCCCGGATGAAGGCGGTGTTGCGCGCCCTGGAACGTGAGGGCGTCACAGTCGAGGTCGCCGGCACCAAGGCGGTGGCAGCCACCTCGGGAACGGCCAAGAAAACCGCAGCGAAGAAGACCCCTGCGGCCAAGAAGACGGCCGCGAAGAAGACCGTTGCGAAGAAGGCGGCGCCCGCCGCTTCGACCGAGGCCGACGAGGTCGAGGTCGAGGCAGCCGCGACTCCGGCGGCGAAGAAGACCGCCACCAAGGCAGCGACTGCGAAGACCGCTGCCAAGAAGACCGCTGCGAAGGCGCCGGCCAAGAAGGCAGCCACCAAGAAGACTGCTGCCAAGAAGGCAGTCGCCGATGACGCAGAGGCCGGCGAAGCAGAAGACCTCACCGCCGAGGACCTCGACCTGTCGGCCGACACCGCCAGCGATGGCAAGGACGCCGACGCCAAGGACGAGAAGTCCGGCAAGGACGAAGAGACCGACGGAGCCACCTTCGTCATCCGTCAAGACGACGAAGAAGACGCGCCCGCCCAGCAGGTGATGGTCGCCGGCGCCACCGCTGACCCGGTCAAGGACTACTTGAAGCAGATCGGCAAGGTCGCCCTGCTGAACGCCGAGCAGGAAGTCGAACTCGCCAAGCGGATCGAGGCCGGTCTGTTCGCGGAGGAGAAGCTGAACTCCGGCGAGAAGATCGACATGACCTTCAAGCGCGAACTGTGGTGGATTGCCCAGGACGGCAAGAAGGCCAAGAACCACCTGCTCGAGGCCAACCTGCGACTGGTCGTCTCGCTGGCCAAGCGCTACACCGGTCGCGGCATGTTGTTCCTCGACCTGATCCAAGAGGGCAACCTGGGTCTCATCCGTGCGGTTGAGAAGTTCGACTACACCAAGGGCTACAAGTTCTCGACGTACGCGACGTGGTGGATCCGCCAGGCGATCACCCGCGCGATGGCTGACCAGGCCCGCACCATTCGTATCCCGGTTCACATGGTCGAGGTCATCAACAAGCTCGCCCGTGTGCAGCGCCAGATGTTGCAGGATCTTGGCCGTGAGCCCACTCCGGAGGAGTTGGCCAAGGAACTCGACATGACCCCCGAGAAGGTCGTCGAGGTCCAGAAGTACGGTCGTGAACCGATTTCGCTGCACACCCCGCTGGGCGAGGATGGCGACTCCGAATTCGGTGACCTGATCGAGGACTCCGAGGCCGTTGTTCCGGCCGACGCGGTGAGCTTCACCCTGTTGCAGGAGCAGTTGCACTCGGTCCTGGACACGCTGTCCGAGCGTGAAGCGGGCGTCGTCTCGATGCGCTTCGGTCTCACCGACGGTCAACCCAAGACGCTCGACGAAATCGGCAAGGTCTACGGCGTAACCCGCGAGCGGATCCGTCAGATCGAAAGCAAGACGATGAGCAAGCTGCGCCACCCGTCGCGCTCGCAAGTCCTGCGTGACTACCTCGACTGATCCTTCAGTCGATATGACCGAGCCCCAGCCGTCAACGGCTGGGGCTCGGTTCGTTCAGTCGAGGTCATCGGGCTCGTTCCGGCGCCGCCCAGGCAAGTAGCGCAGCGCCGAGCGGGGGGCCACCGCGGCCAAGACTCGCCGTCGCCAGGAGGCATTGCGGCGTACGGATTCCACGACGACCTTGGAGTCCTCGTGGACATCAAGGCTGTCCTCGGGGCGGGCATAGCGAGCTCGTTCCAGCGTGGCCGTCGCGCGTTGCAAGGCGCCATCGGCTGCGCCGGAAATCCCAGCGGTACGGCGGTAGTGCGCCAACTGCGCCCGCGGCGAGCTGGGACGCGGGCGGGGGACGCCGAGGTCGGCCAGGTCGTCCTGGAACTGGGTCCACTCGATCTCCGCTTGGCGCTGGGGGTTGTCAGCGGCGGATCGCTCGCGGCTGCGGCCCCAACGCGACAGCGCCGGCAGCAGAGCACCGAGCGCACCCAGGACGAGGGCGACGAGCACCACCCAACCCAGCCCCTGCCACCACTGCGGGTGGGAACCGCCGGCTGCCGCAGTGGGCGCGGATGTAGTCGATGTGGCCGCCGAGCTGGCCGTAGAGCTGGTGACGCTTTTGGAAGTGGCGGTGCCCTGGGTGTTGCGGGAGACCGAGGCGGTGCTCTGGGCGTACATCGGCACGTCACCAGACCGCGACCCCGGTGTCGGCTCGAACCGGGTCCACCCCATGCCCGGGAAGTACAACTCGGGCCAGGCGTGTGCATCGGCCTGCACCACGGTGAAGGTCCCAGATGTGTTGGGGGTGCCCGATAGGAAGCCGAGCGCCATGCGGGCCGGGATGCCCTCCAGCCGCGCCATCATGATCATCGCGCTGGCGAACTGCACGCAGTAGCCCTGTTTGGTCAGCAGGAAGTTCGTCAACGGGTCGACATTGCGCCCTGTGGCGTCCTTGCGGGTGGGCGCGAGCTGTAAGTCGTAGGAGAAACCGCCCTCGCCGCGGAACCAGTCCTGAATATTGCGCGCTCGATCGAACTTGTTCGTCGCCGGCGCGACCTGCCGCAGCGCGGTGTTGAGCGCCGGGATCGCCCGTTGCGGAACCAGCAGCTGCTCGGGGAAATCGGTCACTGCGGCGTTCGACGACGGCCGGGCGGCTGAGCCGATGATCGGATAGGTGACCGCGTAGTTCTGGGCGGCGCTGCGCGGATGGATGACCGATGTCGACGGCTCGTAGGTCCAACTACCCGGCATAGACACGCGCACCGGCGGCGCGGGCGCGGCGATCTGACCGGCTTGGAGGGTGCTGCTGTCGATCGTCACCTGTTCGGTTCCGAACCTCGAGATGTCGTCCATTCCCGCGGGTGGAATAGGCGAGTCGTTGCTGCCGACCCGAGTCTCGGGCTCGGTGCGTTGATTCCACACCCCGTTGCTGTAGTCGCTGGCGACGAACACCCGCAGCACCGCGGGGCTGATTTCGGTGGAGCGGTAGGTGAGCACCGGCTGCTTGGAGTTACTGACCAAGCTCTTGGCGAGGTCGGCGGTGCTGCTGAGCCCGACGCCGGCGCGGGCGCCGCTGCCGCTACGGCCGAGGCCGTCGCCGATGAACTGAGCGCTGTTGCTCGGCAGAATCGGCGGCAACAACAGCGCCCCGATGATGGCCAGGGCGGCTGCGATCCGTCCGGTCGAGGAGAACGCGGCCAGACCGATCCGGTCGGCCAACGGCGATGGCGTCGTCGGCCGGGTGCGGTTCGTGGCCCAAGCGCTGATCCTGGCCCACTCATCGACCGCCAGGAGCAGCAACCACGCCCCGGCTGCAGCCGCGAAGTAAAGTGGCGCCAGCCCGTCGACGGAGTTCGCGGCGCTCACCAAATAGATCGACATCAGGGGCAGTCCCGCCACCGCGGGGCTGGCGAGGCTGACCGCGATGTACTCGGTGAGCACCGCCAGCAGGCCGACGAACAGCACAACAGCGGCGGTCAACCCGGTCGTCTCGGGCGCCGGCGCGGCGTACGACCGGATCGTGTGGTCGGCCTCGTTGGCCAAGGTTCGAGCGACATCAAGGGCGCCGGAGCCGGAGGTGCGGACGTAGAACGCCCAGACGGTGGCGCCGACCGAGATGACCTGGGCGGGCAGCAGCAGGACCTCGGGCAACCGAAGCAGGCGCCAACAGATGGCGAACACCGTCGTGCCGAGAATGAGGACCACGAGGTCGCCGAGCCAACGGTTGCCTTGGATCAGGGTGGTCAGCGGCCAGGCGGCAACGATCGTGGCGAGGGCCGCGAGCACGGAGCGACCGATCTGAGCTCTCACAGGGAGCCCACCCGGATCAGCGAGCGGCGGCTGATTGCGGTCCACGCCGCGGCGATCGTCGTGGTGTCGTCGACCTCCTGGATCCGCCAGCCGGCGGCTTCCAAGCCGTGCGGGTGCAGCGGCGGTTCGATGGGCCCGAAGGTGTCTGCCCGGAGCACGAATCCCAGGGCGGGTGATCCCGCGCGGCGCAGCCCGGCGACGCGATCGACGTACGAGCTCAAGTGATCGCCGAGCGCCGCGACGATGGTGCTCCCGGTCGAGCCGACGTCACCGGCGGTCGCCAGGACGCGCTCGAATCCAGCGTCGTCCCCGGGCTTTGCCCGGGCCAGCCACAGGTGCACCTGGTCAACTGACATCGCGGCTGCGGCACGATCGGCATCCACGGTCTCCTGGGTGACCAGGTGAATGAGGTAGCCCAGGTCGTGCATCCGGACAGCGACCGAGGCCAAGGCGCTGATCGCCCATTCGAACGACGATGACTCCGGGGGACCGGCATGTACGTTGGCGCGGCTGTCGAGCACCAGCGTGCAGGACCGCAGGGACGGGCGATCGGTCTGTCGAACCATGAGTTCGCCGCGGTGTGCGGTCGCCGGCCAGTGCACCTTGCGAAGGTCGTCACCGTCGGCGTAGGCCCGGATGCTCATGTCTTCTTCGCCGTGCAACGCGACCATCGCCGGGGCGCTGCCGTCTTGGCCCGAGCCGGCGCCGGGTGGCCGCTGGGCGCCCAGCGGCACGATCTTCGGCAGCACGGTGACCACGTCCTGTCGGTCGATGGTGACCTCGCGGGTGGTCACTCGGAATGGATCGGTGATCGTGATGTGAACAGGGCCGACCAAGTGTTCACCGCGCACCAGGGTCGCCACGCCATAGTCGACCTGCTGACCATCGCCGGGGCCCATCGCCGCGAGCACGAACCGGCGAGGGTCGCCGAGAACGTAGGCGACGTCCTCTTGGGCCAACCCGGTGCGGGTGCGGCGACGATCGTTGTTCTGGAAACGAACGCGGACCGCGACGCGGTCACCGACCGACACCACCGGCGGCACAATTTCCCGCTCGAGGTGCACGCGGGCGGCTCGGCGGCGCGCCAACAGCAGGCCGACGACGGCCAGGAGCAGCAGCAAGAGGCCGAGGCGGGTGATGTCGGGGTAGCCCAGAACCAGGCCGCAGACGAAGAGCGTGACGCCGGCCGAACAAAAGGCCCGGCCACGTCCGGTGAAGCGGGATCTGCGGGTCACGGCTTGCTGCCGCTGGGCACCCGTACGCGGTGGGCGAGTTGCTCGAGCACATCGGAGGAGCCGTGGGCGAGGTGTTGTTGGTCGGCCGACAGGATCACCCGGTGCGCGAGCATCGGGACCACGAGTCGCTGCACGTCCTCGGGGATGACGTGGTCGCGGCGGTCCAGCGCCGCCGCGGCGCGCGCCGCGCGTAAAAGACTGAGCGCGGCGCGCGGGGAGGCGCCCAGGCGCAACGCACTGGTCGTACGGGTCGCATGGACCAAGTCGATGATGTATTGCTGCAAGGCCGGGCTGGCGTAGATCCGGGCGACTCGGCGGGCGGCGGCGGCGATGGTCGCCGCGTCGGTCACCGGGCGCAGCGCCTGCAGTGGGTCGGCGGCGGCGTGGGAGTCGAGCATGGCCAGTTCGGCAGCTGGGGAGGGGTAGCCCATCGAGATGCGGGCCATGAATCGGTCCCGCTGCGCCTCGGGCAGCGGGTAGGTGCCCTCCATCTCGATCGGATTCTGCGTCGCCATGACCATGAACGGTCGGGCCATCGGATAGGTGTGGCCGTCGATCGTGACCTGGGCTTCTTCCATGCATTCCAACAAGGCCGACTGTGTCTTGGGGGAGGCGCGGTTGATCTCGTCGCCGACCACGATGTTGGCGAAGACCGCGCCCGGGCGGAACTCGAAGGAACGGCTGTCCTGGTTGAAGACGCTCACTCCGGTGATGTCGCTGGGCAGCAAGTCCGGGGTGAACTGGACGCGTCGCATCGTGCAGTCGATCGAGCGGGCGAGCGACTTCGCGAGCATCGTTTTGCCAACGCCGGGGACATCCTCGATCAACAGGTGGCCCTCGGCCAGCAGCACGATGAGTGCGATGCGTACGGCGTCGGGTTTGCCCTCGATCACCTGGGAGACCGCGCCGTGGATGCGATCGGCGACCTCGTGGACCTGATCCAGCGAGAGGTCATCGATCTGCTGCGGCGCAACGGTCGTCGGGGCAGCGACATCGTGGCGAGGGGCATCCATCCCTCGATCCTGCCTGATCAGGTCACCGGACGGGTGCCCTGCTGGGAAAACCTGGGGAACTGAGGGCAGTCCAACGCCCCGCTGGGCCACCAGCAGATGTCAGGGAGTCGTCCGACGCAACCCTCCACTTCGCTCCACCGCCTGCCGGTTCGGACCCGCATTGAGGCATCTGTGCCCGAGATTGCGCGGAACCGAGGTGAGTGACGGTCGATGAGACAGGCTCCGCGACCCGATCCGAGCCAGATTTGCTCCACTCCACACCACCGACGCTGACCTGCGGAAACACCGAAATTAGTCGCCTCTGAACGACCTGAGGGGGCGACAAGTGGGGATTGGTGGAGTAAAGTGGAGGCATCAGGAGTAACCGGGCAGTGTGCGGGTGGAAAGGGGTGTGGCCATGACTTTGTTTCTGGGCACCCACCAGCCGCGTCTGGACGAGAAGGGCCGGATGTTCCTGCCGGCGAAGTTTCGCGACAAGTTGGCATCGGGGTTGGTGGTCACCCGTGGCCAGGAACGCTGCCTCTACATCTTCGCGATGGCTGACTTCGAGAAGCTCGCGGGCGAGATGGCCAACACGCCCGTCACCAATCGTGCCGTTCGTAACTTCCAGCGCGTGATGTTGTCGGCCGCTTCCGACGAGGTCCCCGACAAGCAGGGCCGCATCACCATTCCGGCGATCCTGCGCGACTACGCCGGGCTCTCCAAAGACTGCACGGTCATCGGCGCGGGCAACCGCGTGGAGCTGTGGGACACGACCGCGTGGAACGAGTTGCTCGCGGCAACCGAAGACGAATTCGCCGACCAGGCCCAGGAGGTGATTCCTGGCGGTCTGTTCTGACCTGCTGCTGAGCTGCGGCCTCCATCCGCTCCCGAGCGGTCGACATCACTTCCCCGGTGCCGACAGTTCTGGCGGCTGGGGACCGGAACCCAGCAGCAGAGCACCGATCGATCAGGAATCACTTCCCACCAGCCGCCCCCACCAACCCGAGGACGACGATGAGCGACGAACGGCCCGCAGCAGACCGGCATGTGCCGGTCATGCGCGACCGCATTGTCGAGTTGTTGGCGCCCGCCCTGGATTCGCCGCAGGCGGTCTATGTCGATGGGACCCTCGGCATGGGTGGCCACACCGAAGCAATCCTGACCGCCTGCCCGCAGGCCGTCGCGTACGGCGTCGATCGCGACACCGAGGCGCTGCGGTTGGCGGGGGAGCGGCTTGCACCGTTCGGTGACCGTTTCGTTCCGGTCCACGCCCGCTACGACGACGCGGTGCCGGCGCTCGCCGAGCTTGGGATCGACCACATCGACGCCTGCCTGTTCGACCTCGGCGTCTCCTCGTTGCAACTGGACGAGCAGGAGCGTGGGTTCGCCTACAGCCGCAGCGCCCCGCTGGACATGCGGATGGACCAGACCGAGTCGCTCACCGCCGCCGACGTGCTCGCCACCTACGACGAACGCGACATTGCTCGCATCCTGCGGGACTACGGCGAGGAGCGGTTCGCTGCGCGCGTCGCGCGGGCGGTCGTACGCCGTCGGGAAACCACGCCGATCGTCACCTCCGATGACCTCATGGAGGTGTTGCGCGCTGCCATCCCGGCTGCATCGCAGCGCACCGGCGGTCACCCCGGCAAACGCACGTTCCAGGCGTTGCGGATCGAAGTCAATGCCGAATTGGCGAGCTGGTCGGCAGCGCTGCCTGCCGCGATCGATGCACTCGCAGTCGGTGGCCGGGTAGCGGTGCTGTCCTACCACTCGCTCGAGGACCGCATCACCAAACGGGCGCTCGCCGAAGGCGCCCGCTCGACCGCCCCGGTCGGCCTTCCCGTGGAACTGCCCGAACACCAGCCGTACCTCAAGCTCCTCACCCGCGGTGCCGAACAGCCGCCGGAGACCGAGACCGCCACGAACCCCCGCGCTGCCTCCGCCCGGTTGCGCGCCGCCGAACGTCTTCGCCCCACGAAGGGAACCTCGCGATGAGCCAGATCGCCTCCGCCCGTCTGCCGCTGCGCCGCGCTCCGCGCGGAGCGAACCCGACCGCAACTCGCGCCCGCTTGAAGCTGGTCCAGCCGGCCGTGGCGCAGCAGTCCGGCATTGGCTTCGTCGTTCTCTGCGTGTCGCTGGTCGTCGCCGGTTTCCTGAGCGTGCTGTTGCTGAACACCGCGCGCGCCCAGCAGCAATACACGATCGACGACCTGCAATCTCAGACGTCGCGGCTGGCCGGCACCCAGCAGGAACTGAGCTCGGAGATCGACGCGCTGTCCGCGCCGCAGCAGTTGGCGCTCAAGGCACAGGAGATGGGCCTGGCCCCCGCCAGCAAGGTGACCTACGTCCGGGCATCTGATCGCCGGGTCGTCGGCGTGGCGAGCGGTGCAGCCGTGGGCTCCGCGTTTACCGTTGACACGCTGCCGACCACCCCGACCTCGAAGCTCGCCGGACTGGCGGTTTCGACGGCCGGTCAGTCGGTGGTGATTGCGGCACCGAAGCCCACGCTGGCTCCGGTGACGCAGGCGGAATCGGCTCCGGCCGTCCCGTCGCAGGCCCAGCAGAACACCACGAACAACGCTACGAAGAACACGCAGTCCAAGACGTCGGCGAAGCCGACCCCCGCGAGGTGACCAGTGACTCCTTCCCGTCCGACGGGGCAGCGACCCCCGACGAGCAAGCGGCCGACTTCGGCTGCCGGTGGACGAGGTGGGAAGCCGACGGCTCAGCGGCGATCGACGGATGCGCGTCCCGTCAGGAACGCCTCCGCCGGCAAGAGCAACTCAGCCGGTAAGAGCCCATCGGTCGACCTCACCCGTGAGCGACGCAGCCGCGCCGCATCAACCTCGGGAGGGTCGCGCGGTCCCCGGCGCCCCGAACCCGTACGCCTCGGGCTTGGGCATCCGCGTCGGCGCGCGCGGTTCCTGCTGGTCGCGGTGTTGATGGTGCTCACCGTTTTTGTTGCGCAACTGTTCCGGGTGCAGGGCATCGATGCTGCCGCCGTGGCCCAGAAGGCATTCGTCGAGCGGGCTCAGAAGCAGACCATCCCCTCCCTGCGCGGCGACATCGTCGACGCCAACGGCGTGGTGCTCGCGCGCTCGATTGAACGACGGAACGTGACCGCCGACCCGGTCGCAGCCAGCACCTACAAGGTGAAGGACCCGATCACTAAAACCCCGCGCACCGTCGGGCTGCAGGGCGTCGTCGACGCGATCGCTCCGATCGTCGGCGGTGATTCCGGGCAGATGCTCACCGCGCTGCAGCAGGCCAACGACAAGAAGCGCCGGTTCCTCTACCTGATCAAGGACATCTCGCCGGATCAGTGGAACAAGATCGCCGACCTGCAGATCCCGGGCATCTTCAGCGAGCGCACCGTGAAGCGTCAATACCCCCAGGGCACCTCCGTGTCGCCCCTGGTCGGCTGGGTGAACGGTGATGGCACCCCCGGTGGAGGCATCGAGCAGATGGACAACTCGGCCTTGAACGGCACCCCCGGTGTGCACCTCTATGAGCGCGCACCCGATGGCACAGTCATCGCGACCGCGAACAACTCCGACACCCCGGCAGTCGATGGCAAGGGCGTGCAGCTCACCATCGACAACGACCTGCAGTGGCAGGCCCAGAACCTCATCTCCTCGGCTGTCCAGAAGTCCGGCGCGCTGAGTGGCGACGCCGTGGTGATGGACCTCAAGGGCAACCTGTTGGCTGTCGCCAGCGCGCCCAGCTTCGACAACAACTCGATGTCGACGGCGACCGGCACCACGTTGCTGTCGCGACCGTTCAGCGAGGCGTTCGAGCCGGGTTCGACCAGCAAGGTCGTCACCATGTCGGCCGCGCTGGAAGAAGGCATTGCCACCCCGGCATCGCAGTACGTCGTGCCGAACCGGCTGCCGCGAGCCGGCAAGAACTTCAAAGACTCTGAGGAACACGGCACCGAAAACTTGACCGTTGCCGGGGTGCTGGCGAAGTCGTCCAATATCGGCACCATCGAGGTTGGCGAGAAGATGTCGCCCGCCACCCTGAGCTCCTATATGGCCAAGTTCGGACTGGGTCAGCCCACCGGGGTGAACTTCCCCGGTGAGCAGCGGGGCATCGTCAAGCCGTTTCAGAAGTGGAGCGGCAGCACCCGCTACACCGTGCTGTTCGGCCAGGGTCTTTCCAGCACCGCGGTCCAGCAGTTGGGTGTCTTCCAGACCATCGCCAACGGCGGCGTCCGCGAGCCGATCAAGCTGGTGAAGGGTGTCCAGAACGCCGATGGCAGCTACTCCGCCCCGGTCGACACCCGGAGCCCGCAACGGGTGGTTTCGCCGACCGTCGCCGCTGCGGTCACCAAGATGATGCAAGGTGTCATCGACGATCGAGGCACCGCCAAGAAGGCCGCCGTTCCCGGCTATAACGTCGCCGGTAAGACCGGAACCGCCGAGCGCTACGACGAGAGTCTGGGCCGCTACAACGGCTACACCGCATCCTTCATCGGTTTCGCGCCGGCGGAGAAGCCGCGCTACATCATCTCGGTGGTGCTGCAGCGTCCGAAGACGAGCATCTACGGTGGCGAGGTTGCCGCTCCCGTCTTCTCCCAGCTGATGCTGGCTGCCCTCCAGCGCGGCAAGGTTCCGCCCAGCACCACCAAGCCGGTGTTGTACGACCTCACTTACGACCCCTCGAAGGCCAAGAAATGATCGCGATGTCCCTGGCGCAGATTGCGTCGGCCGTGCAGGGGCGTCTCGTCCCACCGGGCAGCGGGGAGATGGTGGTTGATGGGCCGGTCGTGTCGGACTCGCGGGTCGCAGGGCCGGGGGGCCTTTACGTCGCCCGGGTCGGTGAGTTCGCCGACGGACACGACTTCGCCGGTTCCGCGCAGCGGGCCGGCGCCGTTGCGACCCTGGGGTCGCGAGCGATCGACGGCATGCCGACCGTGGTCGTCGACGACGTACAACATGCGTTTGGTGTGCTGGCACGCGCGGTCATCGACGCGGCCGCCGACCTCACGGTCATCGGGATCACCGGAAGCTCCGGCAAGACCTCCACCAAGGACCTGCTGGGTCAGGTCCTCAGCCCGCTCGCGCCCACCGTGGTGCCGGAAGGCTCGCTGAACTCAGAGATGGGCGTTCCGCTGACCGTCTGCCGGGTCACCACGCACACGCGGTATCTCGTCGCCGAGATGGGCGCCAACGGTCTCGGCCACATCGCCTACCTCACCGGGATCGCCCCGCCGCAGGTCGGGATTGTGCTCAATGTCGGTCGCGCCCACGTGGGGGAGTTCGGATCGGTCGAGGGCATTGCCCGAACCAAGGGTGAGCTCGTCGAAGCCCTCCCGGCCGATGGTCTGGCTGTGCTCAACGCCGACGATCCGATGGTGCGCGCGATGGCGCCTCGTACGACCGCGAAGGTGGTGCTGGTCGGCACCAGTGACGACGCCGACCTGCGCGCCACGGAGATCGCCCTCGACGACCGCAGCCGTGCCACGTTCACGGTGCTGGGCGACGGGGCACCCCGGCGGATCACCCTCGGTCTGTTCGGCAGCCACCACGTCGGCAACGCGCTGGCGGTCTACGCCACCGCCCGCCACCTCGGCGTTCCGGCCGACGACATCGTCCGCAGTCTGCAGAGCGCGACCCCGGTCAGCCGCTGGCGGATGGAAGTCCACGAACTGAGCAGTGGTGTCACGATCGTCAACGACGCCTACAACGCGAACCCGGACTCGATGGGCGCTGCGCTGCGCGCCTTGGCCGGCATGACGACCTCCGGTCGGCGGATCGCGGTCCTGGGACAGATGCTGGAACTCGGCGACGCCTCAGCGCAGGAACACCGCGGTGTGGGCGAGATTGTTGCCGCCCTCGGCATCGACCTACTCGTGACGGTGGGCGCTGGCGCCGACCTGATCGGCGCGGGCGCCGGTTCGTCGGTGGAGGTTATCCACGTCGACGATGTCGACGCGGCCTTTGACCTGATCACCGGGCAGACACGCCGGGGCGACGTCGTGCTGTTGAAGTCCAGTCGAGACAGTGGTCTGCGATACCTTGGCGATCGAATTGTCGACGCAGATGGAAAGGCCCAGCAGTGAAGGCCATTTTGATCGGGGCGCTCGTGGCGCTCGTCACCGGCCTGGTGGGCACCCCGACCTTCATCAAATTCTTGGTACGCCGCGGATATGGGCAGTTCATCCGCGATGACGGTCCGACCACCCACCACACCAAACGTGGCACCCCCACGATGGGTGGTGCGGTGATCATCATGGGCTGTGTCCTGGGCTATTTCATCGCCCACCTGGTTCTGTGGACCGTGCCGTCGGCGTCGGGTCTGCTGGTGATGTATCTCCTGGTCGGTCTCGGACTGGTCGGGTTCGCCGATGACTGGACCAAGATCAGCAAACAGCGGTCGTTGGGTCTGCGAGCCTGGCAAAAGCTCACCGCGCAGACATTTATCGGCGTCACCTTTGCGGTGATGGCGGTGCACTTCCCTGACGTCGGCGGCCGCACCCCGGCCAGTTTCCACGTCTCGTTCGTGCGCGACACCTGGTTCAACTTCGCTTTCGCCGGAACCGGTTTGGCGACCGTGCTGTTCGTGCTGTGGGCAAACCTGATGATCGCCGGCACCTCCAACGGGACCAACCTCACCGACGGTCTCGACGGTCTGCTCACCGGAGCCAGCGTGATGGTTTTCGCCGCGTACACCCTGATCAGCATCTGGCAGTTCAACCAGAACTGCGAATGGATCGGCAGCAACAAGTGCTACGACGTACGCGACCCACACGACCTCGCGTTGGTGTCAGCCTGCGTCATGGGCGCGTGTTTCGGCTTCCTGTGGTGGAACGCGTCGCCGGCCAAAATCTTCATGGGCGACACCGGTTCGCTCGCGCTGGGTGGCGCCCTCGCCGGCCTGGCGATCTGCACCCGTACCGAACTGCTCGTCGTGGTGCTCGGTGGCCTGTTCGTGATGGAGACCCTGTCGGTGATCATCCAGGTCGGGTCGTTCAAATCCCGGGGTAAACGGGTGTTCCGAATGGCACCCATTCATCACCACTTCGAGATGCTCGGGTGGGAACAGATCACCGTGACGATCCGGTTCTGGATCATTGCCGGATTGTGCGTCGCTCTCGGCCTCGGTTTGTTCTATGCCGAGTGGGTCGTCGGAGCATGACCGAGCCGAAGCACTGGCCGGTAGACCCTTCGTACGAACCCCGCGGCGGCGACCGCGATCTCACTCACGGCGACGCCGACTGGTCGGGCTTGCAGGTGGTGGTGATGGGCCTCGGCCTGAGCGGGTTCGCCGCGGCGGATGCGTTGCTCGAGCGCGGGGCGCAGGTCACCGTGCTGTCCACCGACGAGTCGCCGACCGTCGCCGAGCGAGCCCACATCCTCGACATCCTCGGGGGAGTGGTGCGCTTCGGCGCCGACCACCAGCAGCAGGTTCCCGAGGGCACCGAACTTGTCGTTACCTCGCCCGGGGTCCGGCCGACGCATCCCTTGATGGTCGACGCGCAAGAGCGCGGGGTGCCCGTCTGGGGAGAAGTCGAGCTCGCGTGGCGAATGCGCCGGCGTGAGGGCGCGGCGCCCTGGCTGACGATCACCGGCACCAACGGCAAGACCACGGCCGTCACAATGCTGGAGTCGATCCTGCGAGCCGGCGGCCTGCGGGCGACCGCGGCAGGAAACGTCGGATTGCCGATCCTTGAAGCAGTGCTCCACCCCGAGCCCTATGACGTGATCGCCGTCGAACTGTCCAGCTTCCAACTTCATTGGTCGCGCAGCATCTCGCCGTTCGCGTCCTGCTGTCTGAACGTCGAACCGGACCACCTCGACTGGCACGGCTCGTTCGAGGAATACCGCCGCCAGAAGGGCAGGGTCTACGACCGAACCCAGGTGGCGTGCATCTACAACGTCGACGAGTCGGTCACCGAACAGTTGGTGATGGACGCCGAGGTGGTCGACGGTTGCCGTGCCGTTGGGTTCACGTTGGGCATGCCCCACCCGTCGATGCTCGGCATCGTCGAGGACGTCCTTGCCGACCGAGCATTCGTTGACGACCGTCAACGCAATGCCGCCGAGTTGTGCCAACTTGGCGACCTCGGGCTAGACGGGGCACCACCGGCGCCCCACTATGTCAGCGACGCACTGGCGGCTGCGGCCCTGGCCCGAGCGTTCGGCGTACGCCCGCTGGCGGTTCGTGACGGCCTGCGCGCCTACCGTCCGCAGCCGCATCGGCTGGCGATGGTCGCGACCCGTGCGGGGGTGCGTTGGATCGATGATTCGAAGGCGACGAATCCGCCGGCCGCCGACGCCGCGCTGCGGGCATTCGACCCGGTGGTCTGGATCGCCGGTGGCCAACTCAAGGGCGCCGACGTCGATGATCTGGTGCGCAAGCACGCCCACCGGTTGCGGGCAGCGGTGCTGCTCGGCGCCGACCGGCAGGCCATCGGCGAGGCAATCGCGCGACACGCGCCGGATGTTCCGGTGGTCGTCGTTGACGACACCGACACTGGGGTCATGAACGAGGTCGTACGCCATGCCGCGGGCTTTGCCCACGACGGTGATGTGGTGCTGTTGTCGCCCGCAGCGGCCTCCCTCGACATGTTCCCTTCGTACGCTGCCCGCGGCGACGCGTTCGCCGCAGCGGTGCACGCCCTCGACGAAACAGCCTGAGTCATGACCGCTGATTCACCGGGACAGTTCGCCCGTTTCGATTGGCGCGCGACCTTGGCGCGGATGGAGTCGCCGACTGCGCCCTATTACCTGCTGCTGGGCGCGACATCGTTGCTGACGGTGTTCGGGCTGATCATGGTTCTTTCGGCCTCGAGCGTCACCTCGTATCAATCGAGCGGATCTTCCTACACCGTTTTTCTGAACCAGCTCACCTTCGCCGTGATCGGCGTCGTCGTCGCGTTCGTCGCGTCCCGGATCCGGGTGAGTTGGTGGAAACGCCTCGCGCTGCCGGCCTATGCGGTGGCGGTTCTGGCGCAGTTCTTGGTGTTCACCAGCTTGGGCGTCTCCCGCCTCGGCAACCAGAACTGGATCGCGTTCGGTGGAGTCACCGCGCAGCCTTCGGAGTTCGGCAAGCTCGCCCTGGTGTTGATCTCCTCCGGCATTCTGATGCTGAAGCGAAAGCGCCTGCTGGAAGCCAAACACGTCGTCATCCCGTTGGTGCCGGTCGTTCTGCTGTTCCTCGCTCTGGTGATGATGGGCCACGACCTCGGAACGGCCCTGGTGCTGCTCGGGATTGTCGCCTCGATCATGTTCGTCTCCGGGATTCGGATGCGCTTCTTCGCCGGCGCAGCTGTCGCCGCCGCAGCTGCGGTGACCGTCTTCGTGATGACCTCAGGCAACCGCACCGGCCGGATCGATGCCTGGCTCGGCAGTTGCCCGACCAGCACCTCCGCCGGCTGCTGGCAGCGTGTTCACGGCCAATACGCGTTGGCCGACGGTGGCTGGTTCGGTGTCGGGCTGGGGGCGAGCCGGGAAAAATGGTCGTGGTTGCCCGAGGCCCACAATGACTTCATTTTTGCCGTCATCGGCGAGGAGCTCGGCCTCCCCGGAACCCTCACCGTGCTCGCGCTTTATGCCGCGATCGCCTACGCCTGTTACCGCCTGATCGCGACCAGCAAGGACTACTTCGTCCGGCTCGCCACCACGGGCGTCATGACCTGGATCTTGTTGCAGGCCCTGGTCAACATCGCCTCGGTGATCGGGTTGCTGCCGATCATCGGTGTCCCGTTGCCGCTGATTTCCTCCGGTGGTTCGGCGTTGGTGATGAACCTGCTCGGGCTCGGCATGGTGCTGTCTTTTGCGCGCAACGAACCGGAATGCAAGGCCGCCTTGGCGCAGCGCCCGAGGTTGGTCGCCCGCACCCGGGCTGTGCTGCCAACCGGCCGCCGCGGACAATGACTGCATGACCTCTTCGATCCGCAGCGTCCTGTTGGCCGGCGGTGGCACCGCTGGCCACGTCTCGCCGCTTCTCGCTACTGCTGATGCCCTTCGTGAACGCCACCCCGACATCACCATTCGGGTCCTCGGCAGCGAGGGCGGCTTGGAGGAGGAACTCGTTCCGGCCCGGGGCTATCAGCTCTCATTGATTCCGAAGGTCGCCTTCCCTCGTCGGCCCAACGCGGCCGCCCTGCGCTTTCCGGGCAAGTTCCGTGCAGCGGTGAAATACACCCGCGCCGTCATGGATGAGATTGATGCGGCAGTCGTCGTCGGGTTCGGTGGCCACGTCAGCACCCCCGCCTATCTCGGTGCGCGCGGTCGAGTGCCGTTCGTGATCCACGAACAGAACGCCCGTCCGGGGCTCGCAAACCGGCTCGGCGCTCGAATGACCCCGTACGTCGCCACCACCTTCTCCAGCACTCCCTTGCCCCACGCGCAGGTCATCGGGTTGCCCTTGCGCCGCGAGATCAGCGGTCTCGACCGCTCAGCAGGCCGCGCGGCGGCTCGCGCCGGGTTCGGTCTCGACCCCGATCGTCCGACGCTGTTGGTGACAGGTGGCTCGTTGGGTGCGATCTCGCTGAACGAAGCAACCTGGGGAGCGCGCGACGCATTGTCCGCGGCGGGGGTGCAGGTTTTGCATGTCACCGGCCGTGGCAAGGCGATTGATGTAAGCGACCGTCCCGCTGGCGCCGCGCCCTACGTCGTTCTTGACTACGCCGACCGGATGGACCTCTGCTACGCCGCCGCCGACCTGGTCGTTGCTCGTGCAGGTGCGGGCATGGTGTGTGAGACGAGCGCGGTGGGCCTGCCGTCGGTGTTCGTCCCGCTGCCGATTGGTAACGGAGAACAGAACCTGAACGCCGCGGACGCGGTCGCCGCGGGTGGCGCATTTCTGGTCGCCAACGACGACTTCACCTCAGGCTGGGTCACCGACCACCTGGTCCCGTTGATCACTGACGCTGATCGTCTGGCCACCATGGGTTCGGCGATGGCGGCGCAGCAGCATGCTGGAGCGGCCGATGCCCTGGTCGATCTTGTCGAGCGCGCTGTGCAGGAGACGAAGTGAGTGACGGCGTCAACGAACGGTTCGACTTCGCGGTTGAACTGCCCGACATCAAGCTGACTCAGCACGCCCATTTCATCGCGATCGGTGGCTCGGGTATGTCCGGTGTCGCCAGGTTGATGATGGCCCGCGGGGTGCAGGTGAGCGGTTCAGACAACGCGGAGTCGCCGGTGCTCGACAAACTTCGGGCGGCGGGCGCAGCAGTCGCCGTCGGCAACAGCGCCGACAACCTGGTCGGCCTGCCAGATACCGCGATCGTCGTCATCTCGTCGGCGATCACCGAGGACAACCCCGAGCTGGCGGCGGCGCGATCGCGTGGCCTGCAGGTGCTGCACCGCGCTCAGGCCCTGGCGATGACCATGGGTGGCCGCGTCGGTCTGGCGGTGGCCGGTGCGAACGGCAAGACCACAACCTCCGGAATGGCAGTTGCCGCGTTGCGTGCGCTCGGCGAAGACCCGTCGTTCGCGATCGGTGCCGAGATTGTCGGGATCGGAGCGAACTCAGGCGTGGGCGCGGGCGCGGCGTTCGTCGTAGAAGCCGACGAGAGCGACGGCTCGTTCGTCGTTTACCGGCCACGCATCGCCATCGTCACCAGCGTGCGCGATGACCACCTCGACTTTTACGGCACGACCGAAAACCTGCAGCAGGCGTATCGCGACTTCGTCGACACGATTGAGCCCGGCGGGTTGTTGGTGGTCTGCGCTGATGACCCGGGGGCGGCAGATCTCGGCCGGTGGGCCGCCGCTGCGCAGCGGCGGGTGATCACCTACGGCGTTGCCGAGGGCGCCGATGTGTCTATCGCTGACTTGTCCGAGCGTGGCTGGTCCGGACGGGCAACCCTGCGCAATAGCGGGGGTGAACCGATTCAACTTCAAGTTGAGGTTCCAGGTCTCCATAACCTGCAGAACGCGGCCGGCGTCGTCGCCGCGCTGATCCACGGCCTCGGTCTCCCCGAAGCTGACGCCGTTGCTTCCGTCGCCGCGTTCCGGGGGACCTCCCGTCGATCTGAACTCAAGGGTGAGGTCGGCGGCGTTCGAGTCGTCGACGACTACGCCCACAACGGGGGCAAGCTGGCCGCGATGGTGGCCAGTGGTAGGAGCCTGCGAGGAGCGGGGCGCTTGGTGGCCGTGTTTCAGCCGCACCTCTACTCGCGCACCCGAGACCAGGCGGATGCGATGGCGCGTGCCCTCGATGGCGCAGACGTGGCAATCGTCATGGATATATACGGCGCGCGTGAGCAGCCGATGCCAGGAGTTTCCAGCGATCTCATCGCCGCCGCGATGACCCGACCCTGCACCCGAACACACAGCGCCCAGGAGACGGTCGATCTGGTAGCGGCAATCGTTCGACCGGGTGACCTGGTCATCACCATCGGAGCCGGCGACGTGACACAGCTCGGACCACGGATCCTGGACCGCCTGAAGCAGTCAACCTCAACAACAACGTGACAGTCGCGCGGTGCCCTGTCACCGCGTAGTATGCGGGCGAGCACGTCGCCCCGACCCCCAACAATCCGGAAGGTCAACTTTCGTGGCATCCCCCCAGAACTACCTCGCTGTGATCAAGGTCGTCGGCATCGGCGGTGGCGGTGTGAACGCCGTCAACCGGATGATCGAGGTCGGGTTGAAGGGCGTCGAGTTCATTGCGATCAACACCGACGCCCAAGCGCTCCTCATGTGTGACGCCGACGTCAAGCTCGAGGTCGGCCGTGAGCTGACCCGTGGCCTCGGCGCTGGCGCCGACCCGGAGGTCGGCAAGAAGGCCGCCGAGGATCATTCCGAGGAGATCGAGGAGGTCCTCAAGGGGGCCGACATGGTCTTCGTCACCGCAGGTGAGGGCGGCGGAACGGGCACCGGTGGTGCACCTGTCGTCGCCAAGATCGCCAAGAGTCTCGGCGCGCTGACGATCGGTGTGGTCACCCGTCCGTTCACCTTCGAAGGTCGCCGCCGCGCCGGTCAGGCCGACCTCGGTATCAACGCGCTGCGCGACGAGGTCGACACCCTCATCGTGATCCCGAACGATCGACTGTTGTCGATCAGCGACCGCAACGTGTCGATGCTCGACGCCTTCCGCAGCGCCGACCAGGTGCTGCTGTCTGGTGTTCAGGGCATCACCGACCTGATCACGACCCCGGGTCTGATCAACCTCGACTTCGCCGACGTGAAGTCGGTCATGCAGGGTGCCGGTTCCGCTCTGATGGGCATCGGTTCGGCCCGTGGCGAGGACCGTGCGGTCCAGGCCGCCGAGTTTGCGATCTCCAGCCCGCTGCTTGAAGCCAGCATCGACGGCGCCCAGGGCGTGCTGCTCTCGATCCAGGGTGGTTCCGACCTCGGTCTCTTCGAGATCAACGAGGCGGCCCGCTTGGTTCAGGAAGCCGCTCACCCCGAGGCGAACATCATCTTCGGTGCGGTCATCGACGACGCCCTCGGCGACGAGGTGCGTGTCACCGTCATCGCCGCCGGCTTCGATGGTGGTTCGCCGACCAAGCGTCCTGACGACCGTGGCCTCGGCCAGGTCCAGGGTGGCCCGCAGCGTCGTGACGCTTCGGCTCCGCGCGGCCAGGCCCCGGCTCAGGGTGCAAACGGTGCCTCGGCAGCGGACGCCGGCAATCAGCAGCCGCAGCAGGTCCGACCGGCCGGCCAGCAGGCTCCGGCGGCCCAGCCGCAGCAGCCCGTCCAGCAGTCGGTTCAGCAAGGCCAGCCTGCCGGTCAGGGTGAGCGTCCGGCGCAGGCCCCGGGCCAGGTGCAGCAGGCCGCCACCTCGCGCCCGCCGCGTGAGGTCACCTTCGACGACGGTGACGACGACCTGGACGTGCCCGACTTCCTGAAGTAACAGATGTTTTGGTGGCGTGTAGAACGCGAGGTTGGCGACGGTGTCGTCGACCTCGCGTTCACGCATACCCAGGGTGGGGTGAGCGGGGCCGGATGGTCCTCGCTGAATCTCGGGGCTCATGTCGGTGACGACCCAAGCGCCGTCGCCGAGAACCGGCGCCGGGTCGCTCACGAGATGCGGCGTGATGAATCGCAGCTGCGATTCATGAGTCAGGTTCACGGCAACGAGGTGGCCGTCCTCCCGCAAGCGGTTCCGCCGACCTGTGACGCTCAGATCAGCGATTCGGCTGATGACTTGTTGGTTGTCCTGGTGGCCGACTGCACTCCGGTCCTTCTGTACGACACGCAGTCGCCGCTCATCGCGGCGGTTCACTCAGGTCGGCCCGGAATGACCGCCGGCGTCGTCCCGGCGGCCGTACGCCGATTGCGCGAACTCGGCGCCCGCGACCTGCAGGCCGTCGTCGGCCCGTCGGTCTGCGGCCGTTGCTACGAGGTGCCTGCTCAGATGCGTGACGCCGCGGCTGCTGTGGCACCGGCTAGCGCTGCCGTGTCCTGGAGCGGAACCCCGGCCATCGATGTCGCGGCGGGTGTGGTGTCGCAACTGCACGCCGACGAGGTCCCGCTGACCTGGGTTGCTGGCTGCACCCGCGAGAACGAGCAGCTCTTCTCCCATCGCCGGGATCCGGGCGCTGGCCGGTTCGCCGGAGTGATTGGTCGGCGACCGCGATGAGCGACCCACGAACCACCGAGTTGCAGCAGCGGCTCGAGACCGTACGACACCGCATCGCCCGCGCGGCCGAGGCTGCGGGCCGCGACGCAGCTGAGATCTGCCTGGTGGTTGTCACCAAATACTTCCCGGCAGACGACGTGCGCCGACTGGTCGAGCTCGGCGTCAGCGACATCGGCGAGAACAAGGACCAGGAAGCAGCCGCGAAGATCGCCGAGCTGAGCGAGGCCGACCGCGCTGAGCTTCGGGTCCACTTCATTGGTCAGCTGCAGTCGAACAAGGCCGGCCACGTGGCGAGCTATGCCGATGTCGTCCATTCGGTGGATCGGCCGAAGATCGCCCGTGCGCTGGCGCGGGGCGCCGAACGCGCCGGTCGGCAGTTGCAGGTTCTTCTGCAGGTCGATCTCGACGGCAATGACCCCGGCCGCGGGGGAGTGCTTCCCGGCGCGGACCTGCAGACACTGATCGAGACCGTCGAGCAGGAGCAAACTCTGGAACTGTGCGGTCTGATGGCTGTGGCCCCCCGTGGCGAAGATCCGGCGGTCGCGTTCGCACGTCTGCAGCGGCACGCGGCCGACCTACAGCGACAGATTGGCTCGGCGCGCTGGATCTCCGCGGGGATGAGCGGCGACTTGGAGCAGGCAGTGGCTGCGGGCGCGACCCACCTGCGCGTTGGCAGCGCGATCCTGGGCTCTCGCCCCGCTCAATGAAAGCGGTTCGGATCATCGTTCGACACGCCCGCGTGTCGGGTTGGTAATCCCCGGGATCGGCGCGACCGGCCGGTAGCGTCAGCGGCGACCACCGGACGAACGGCGGGTTGCGCTCGGCGCCTCCGCCGGACAATGCAAGGAGCTTGGAGATGGCAGGCGCACTGCGCAAGACCATGGCCTACCTCGGCTTGGCCGAAGAGGACCACCGCTACACCGAGGACTACGCCCACTACGAGGAGTCGTACGACGACCAGGGCCACCCGGTTCAGGCTCACGGCTACGACGACTACACCGAGTCCGGCTTTGGTTCCGAGGACGAGATCGAAGCTCGTCCCGCTCCGGTCACCCAGTTGCACAAGTCTCCCGTGGCCCCGGTCGCGGCACGCCCCAAGGCAGGCGACATGAGCCGTATCAACGCGATCCACCCGCGGACCTACAACGAGGCCAAGCAGATTGGCGAGAGCTTCCGCGATGGCGTTCCGGTGATCATGAACCTGTCCGACATGGACGACACCGATGCCAAGCGCCTCGTTGACTTCGCCGCGGGCTTGGTCTTTGGACTACAGGGCACCATCGAGCGCGTGACCGCGAAGGTCTTCTTGCTGTCCCCGTCGGGTGTCGAGGTTGCGACGTCCGGTAGCGACGCGAAGTCCGGGCGCGGCCTGTTCAACCAGAGCTGATTGATGCGTTGCAGGGTGGCGTGTCCGGCGCGCCCTGCAACATCCGCGCTACCGTCACGTAGGTTTGAGCCGTGGATTCCGTGATCGCCGTCGTCGCGACGGTGGTTTATGTCTTTTTCATCGTCCTGATCGTCCGACTGGTTCTTGACTGGGTGCAGGTCTTCGCCCGTGACTGGCGTCCCAAGGGCGCTGTCTTGGTGATTGCGGAGGCTGTTTACACCGTCACTGACCCGCCATTGAAACTCCTTCGCCGACTCATCCCGCCGCTGCGGGTGGGTCAGGTCCGGGTCGACCTGGCGTTCCTCGTGCTGATGCTGTGTGTCTCTTTGCTGCTCAGTGTCCTAAGGTGATCGCTGAGAAAACAACCCGTCGCCCTGTCATGCCCGAATTCGGGCCACGCGGGCGGCCCTACCTGCACCAGAGGTGACCACATGGCGTTGACGCCTGAGGACGTAGTCAAGAAGGAGTTCACGAAGCCCAAGGGTTTCGGGAAGAACGGCTATGACGAGATCCAGGTGGACGACTTCCTCGACGAGATCGTCGTGGAGCTGCGCCGACTGAACGCCGAGAACGACGAGCTGTCGTCCCAACTGGCGGACTGCCGGCGAGCATCCGGGCAGCCGGCCACGAACGTGAAGGCCGATGCTGCCTCCGCTGTTCCAATGGCTGCCGGTGCAACTGCGACCTCGGCCGCTGCCGATGAGAAGAAGCTCGCCGCGTTGAAGGCTCAGATCGCCGATGCCGAGCGCGATCTCAAGAGTGTGCAGGACCGCAGCGCGACCGCGAAGGTCAGCGGTGGCGAGAAGCGCAAGGTGGCCGACGATCACTCGACCGCCACGGCAAGCCTTTCCGCAGCCCAGCAGGAGCTTGCCGCGACCGAAGCGAAGCTGACTCAGGCGAAGGCCGACCTCGCGAAGGCACAACAGGACACCAAGGCCGAGCAGGAGAAGCTTGCTGGGTTGCGCGCTCAGGTTGCAGCTGCCGAGAAGGATGTTGCTGCCGCCCGCGACAAGGCCGCGGCCGAAGCGCAGCAGTCCCCCTCGGGTGCGCAGGCCCTCGCAGGTGGTGGCGCGACCGGTGGCGCCGCAGGTGTCATCGCTCTGGCTCAGAAGTTGCATGACGAACACGTCCGCGAGGGCGAGGTCACTCGCGACAAGCTCATCGGCGACGCGCAGGCCCACCACGACAAGGTCGTCGGTGAAGCGAACTCGCGGCACGACGAACTGCTGCGCACCGGCCAGAGCAAGTACGACGAGTTCCTGTCGACGGGCAAGACCAAGCACGACGAATTGGTCAACGCGGGTCAGGCTAAGCATGACGAGTTCGTCAAGACCGGCCAGGCCAAGCACGACGAGTTGGTCAACACTGGCCAGGCCAAGCATGACGAGTTCGTGAAGACCGGGCAGAGCAAGCACGACGAGTTCGTCAAGACCGGCCAGGGCACTCACGACGAGTTGATCCGCACCGCCAACGACGAGCGCACCTCGGTGCTGACTGATCTGACCAACCAGCGCGACGGCCTGAACGGGAAGATCGACACGCTGCGCGGTTTCGAGAACGACTACCGCAGCAAGCTGCGCGGCTACATCGAGGGTCAACTCGAGCAGCTGAAGAATGTCGGCCTTGACGACGTGAAGTCGCCCAAGGACAACTGACTCACATCGAAGGCGGCGTCACCCAAGCGGTGACGCCGCCTTCGTCATGTCCGCGGCCACCCCGGCGGGTGGAAAGTCATATTCATTGCGAAATTCCGTTGCCGCCACACGTTGTCTGGGCTTATGGTTCGGCCCAGTTGTCGAGTTCCATCCAGCGAAGAGAGGCTGTCGGGGATGACGGCGAAGGATTCCGGGCCGAAGGCTCGGTCACGGGTTAGTTCGTTGTTGCGCACGGCCGGCGGCACCGTCGGGCGAGTGACGGGCGGCAAGAGCATGGACTCAGAGGCGGACTCGCAGTCATCGACCGAGCCCACGGCCGCGGCTGCCGCGCCCCGCCGGGCCCGCAAGAGCGCTGCTCCGGCAGCCGTCGCAGCCAAAGCGACAGCGCCGAAGAAGACAACAAGGACCGCAGAACCGGCGGCGAAGAAAACGGCGGCGAAGCCCATCTCCCGCAGCGGGAATGCCGAGGCGCCCTTGACCGTTGGCAAGGCGGCCGATGCGGCGACGCCTGTCGCACAACGCCGCACCTCCACCAGAACCAGCCCTGTGACCAAGAAGGTGACCGTGAAGAAGACCCTGCAGGCCGCGCCCGTTGATCTCGTCGTACGCGAGGACGAATCACCGTGGACCGCAGCCGAACTCGAAGAGGTTCGTGCTGAGTTGGTTGGCGACGTCGACCGCTTGGAAGCCGAACTACGATCGATCGAGGCTGACATTGCCGGTCTGATCAAGGACTCCAGCAGCGGCGCCGGCGACGATCAGGCCGATGTCGGCAGCAAGGCGTTCGAGCGCGACCACGAATACACGTTGGCCCAGAACAACCGCAGTTCGTTGGCGCAGGCGCAGCACGCGCTGGAACGCATCGAGGACGGCACGTTCGGCGTGTGCGAGAACTGCGGCAAGCCGATCGGCAAGATGCGGCTGCAGGCGTTCCCGCGTGCGACACTGTGCATGGCATGCAAGCAGAAGGAACGGCGCTGACCGACACCCCGCCTCGATCCACCGTCTCCCGAGGTGGGTCGATCGGCCTTTTGATCGCGGTCGCCATCGTTGGATACGCGCTCGATCAGGTCACCAAATGGTGGGCCGCCAACTCGCTTGACCCGATGCAGCCGCGTGAAGTGCTGGGCAGCCTGCTGCAATTGCACCTCACCTTCAACCCCGGCGCGGCGTTCTCGATTGGCACCAACGCGACGTGGGTGCTCACCCTGATTGCTTGCGTGGTCATCGCAGCGACGATCTACTTCGCGCGCCGACTGCACAGCGCAGGCTGGGCCCTCGGGCTCGGGCTGTTGATCGGGGGAGCGCTGGGTAATCTGACCGACCGGTTCTTCCGGTCGCCGGGTGGCGGCAAAGGTCACGTCGTCGACTTCCTTGAGTTGCCGCACTGGCCGATCTTCAACGTCGCCGATATGTGCGTGGTCGGTGCCGCCTGCTTGATCGCCCTGTTGTCGATCCGCGGCATCGGCATCGACGGCAGCCGCGCCAACAACGACACAACAACCAACCGCCGCGATGGCGAGAGCGACCGGAGCGACACCGACGATGCCTGAACTGAAATCGCTTCCGGTCCCTGAGGGTCTCGAAGGCGAGCGGGTCGACGCCGCCCTTGCCCGCCTCCTGGGGTTCTCTCGTACGAGGGCCGCGGAGCTTGCGGCCACCGGCGGTGTGACCCTCGACGGTCGCCCGGTGGGGAAATCCGATCGAGTGGGCGCGGGGCAGTGGCTCGAAGTGACCATGCCCGACGAACTGGATCGCATTCCGCAGGTCAAGCCGCAGGTGATCGACGACCTGCGAATCGTCCATGACGACACCGAGATCGTGGTCGTCGACAAGCCGGCTGGCGTTGCCGCTCACCCGAGTGTCGGCTGGGACGGCCCGGATGTGGTGTCCGGCCTCGCGGGAGCGGGCTATCGGATCTCCACCTCGGGCGCGGCCGAGCGACAAGGGATCGTGCAGCGCCTCGACGTCGGCACCTCGGGCCTGATGGTGGTGGCGAAGTCCGAACGGGCGTACACCGTGTTGAAGCAGGCGTTCCGGGACCGCACCCCGCGCAAGATTTACCACACGCTGGTCCAAGGCCTGCCGGATCCCGTGGAGGGCACCATCGAGGCCCCGATCGGTCGCCACCCAGGCCACGACTACAAGTTCGCGGTGCTGCAGTCCGGGCGTCAGAGCGTGACCCACTACGAGCTGCTCGAGGCGTTCCGGTCGATGTCGTTGCTCGAGGTCCACCTCGAGACCGGCCGTACCCATCAGATCCGTGTCCACATGGCCGCGATGAAGCACCCCTGTGTCGGTGACCCGCTCTACGGATCCGACCCGACCGTGGCCAAGAAGCTGCGCCTGGAGCGGCAGTGGTTGCATGCCGTTGAGCTCGGTTTCGAACACCCCGGATCAGGGGAGTGGGTTACCTTCACCAGCCCCTACCCGGCCGATCTGCAGCGCGCTTTGGAGCTTGCCCGCCAGGGCTGATCCGAGGCTCTGTCACGGTCATGCTGGCCTGTTCAGCCGACGGATGACGATGATGTCGGTGGTCGGTCTTAGACTCGTCCACGATGTCGAGCCAGAGCCACACCCGATCCGATTTCGTCCACCTTCACGTCCACACGGAATACTCCATGCTGGACGGCGCGGCCCAGGTGAAGCCGTTGCTGAAGGAGGTGGAACGCCTCGGGATGCCGGCGGTCGCGATGAGCGACCACGGCAACATCTTCGGGGCGTATGACTTCCAGAACGCCGCCCGTGAGTTCGAGACGGTCAAGCCGATCATCGGCATCGAGGCCTACGTCGCGCCGAGTGACCGGCGCAACCGCAAGCAGGAGTTCTGGGCCAACTCGGGCCAGCGCGACAACAACGTCGACTCCGAAGGTGGCAAAGACATCTCCGGTGGCGGCCGCTACCTGCACATGACGATGTGGGCCAAGAACGCACAGGGGCTGCGCAATCTGTTCGCGCTCAGTTCGCGCGCCAGCTTCGAGGGTTTCTACGGCAAACCCCGGATGGACATCGAGTTGTTCGAGCAATATGCCGGCGACATCATCGCCACCACCGGATGTCCCTCTGGCGCGGTGCAGACCCGGCTGCGGTTGGGCCAGTTCGACGAAGCCGTTCAGGCGGCTGGCGAACTGCGCGAGATCTTCGGCAAAGACAACTTCTACCTCGAGCTGATGGACCACGACGTGGCCATCGAGCGGCAGGTGCGCGAAGACCTGTTGCGGGTGGCCAAGAAGCTCGACCTGCCGCTGCTGGCCACCAACGACTCCCACTACGTCACCGAGGATCAAGCCGACAGCCACGACGACCTGCTCTGCGTCGGCGTAGGGCGCAACAAGGACGACCCGTCGCGGTTCCGGTTCAATGGCTCGGGCTACTACATCAAGTCGGCCGATGAGATGCGGGAGCTGTTCCGCGAACTGCCCGAGGCCTGTGACAACACCCTGCGTGTTCTCGAGCAGATCGGAAATTACGACGAGGTCTTCGCCCACGTTGACCGGATGCCCCAGTTCCCCGACGTTCCCGAGGGTCAGACCCAAGCGGCCTTCCTGCGCGAGCAGATCGCGGTCGGTGTCCAAGAGCGCTACGGCGACGAGGTGCCCGAGGGAGTGTGGGAGCGCGTCGAGACCGAGATGAAGGTCATCGAACCGATGGGCTTCTCCTCCTACTTCTTGGTCGTTGCCGACATCTGCAAGCACGCCCGCGACAGCGGGATCCCGCTCGGCCCCGGTCGTGGGTCGGCGGCGGGATCGCTGGTCGCCTATCTCACTCGGATCATCGAGCTCGACCCGTTGGAACACGGCCTGCTGTTCGAGCGCTTCTTGAACCCAGAGCGCATCAGCCCGCCCGACGTCGACCTCGACTTCGACGACCGGCAGCGCGACAAGATGGTCCGCTACGTCACCGAGAAGTACGGCGCTGAATACACCGCTCAGGTCAACACCTTCTCGACGATCAAGGCCAAGGCCGCGATCAAAGACGCCAACCGCATCCTGGGCTTCCCGTTCTCGCTCGGTGACCAGATCTCCAAGGCAATGCCCCCGGACGTCCAGGGCAAGGGTGTGCCGCTGGCCGCGACCTACAACAAGGAACACCCGCGGTTCAACGAGGGCGTCGACTTCCGGAACATGATCGAGGCCCAGCCGGAGGTCAAGAAGGTTTTCGAAACCGCGCGTGGGCTCGAGGGCAAGATCCGGGGAACCGGCGTCCACGCCGCCGCGGTGATCCTCTCCTCAGAGCCGCTGCTCGACCTCATCCCGATGCACCGTCGAGACAAAGACGGCACCATCATCACCGGCTTCTCCTACCCGCAGTGTGAGGAGATGGGCCTGGTCAAGATGGACTTCCTGGGCCTGCGCAACCTCGGCATCATCGACCAGGCGCTGAAGAACATCCAGGCCAACCGCGGCGAGACGATCACCACCGAGACGATCCCGCTCGACGACCCGACCACCTATGAGCTGCTGGGCCGTGGAGACACGCTCGGGGTGTTCCAGCTCGATGGTGGCGGCATGCGCACCCTGCTGCGGCAGATGGCACCCACCGGGTTCGAGGACATCACCGCCGTGTTGGCTCTCTACCGGCCGGGGCCGATGGGAGCCAACGCCCACACCGACTACGCCGACCGCAAAAACGGTCGCAAGCCGATCACCGCGATCCATCCGGAATTGCATGACGCTCTTGATCCGATTTTGGGTGGAACGTTCCACCTGCTCATTTATCAGGAGCAGATCATGGCGATCGCCCGCGAGCTCGCGGGCTACACCCTCGGCGGCGCGGACTTGCTGCGGCGCGCGATGGGCAAGAAGAAGCCAGAGGTGCTGGCTAAGGAGTGGGACAACTTCTCCGGAGGCATGGCCAAAAATGGCTATTCCACCGAGGCGACCCAGGCCCTCTGGGATGTCATGTTGCCGTTCGCCGGCTATGCCTTCAACAAGTCCCACGCCGCCGGCTATGCCTTGGTGTCGTGTTGGACCGCCTACCTCAAAGCGAACTACCCGGCGGAGTATGCCGCGGCGTTGCTGACTTCGGTCGAGGACTCCAAGGACAAGATGGCGATCTACCTCGCCGACACCCGCAAGCTCGGGATCAAGGTGTTGCCGCCTGACGTGAACGAGTCGATCGATGACTTCACCGCCGTCGGCGAAGACATCCGTTTCGGACTCGCCGCGATCCGCAATGTCGGTGGCAACGTCGTCGAGGGAATCGAGCAGGCGCGGAAGGAAAAGGGCCGGTTCACCTCGTTCGAGGACTTCCTGCGCAAGGTTCCGGCGGTGGTCTGCAACAAGCGCACCATCGAGTCGCTGATCAAGGCGGGCGCCTTCGACGACCTCGGCCACCAACGTCAGGGTCTGGTCCACATCCACGAGACCTACGTCGACTCGCTGGTGGAGGAGAAGCGCAACGAGGCCCATGGCCAGGACAGCCTGTTCGGCGGTTTCGGGGACGACTCGCAAGGCGTGCAGTTCGCCGCGTTGCCGACGATCCCGCAGATCGAGTGGGACAAGCAGACCAAGCTCGCCTTTGAGCGCGACATGCTCGGCCTCTACGTCTCCGATCACCCGTTGTTCGGCATCGAGCACCTTCTGTCGCAACACGCAGACACGCCAATCTCCCGGCTGCTCGGCGAAGACGCGCCGAAGGACCGGTCGATGGTCACCATCGCCGGTCTGGTCACCGGCCTCACGCTCAAGCGAAACAAGAAGGGTGAGCTCTGGGCCATCGCCGAGGTTGAGGACCTCGAGGGCTCGATCGAGGTGCTGTTCTTCGCCAAGACCTACATGACGGTCTCGACGATGCTGAACACCGACGTCGTCTGCGTGATCCGGGGTCAGGTCATGGCGCGCGATGACTCGATCAGCCTCAACGCCCAGGAGATGACCATCCCCGAACTGAAGGGCGACATGCGGGGCCCGGTGATTCTCACCATGCCGCTCGCGCGAGCCAACAACGGCGTCGCCGTGAAACTGAAGCAAGTCCTCGGCGAACACCCGGGCGCCACCGAGGTCCATGTCCGACTGACTCAGCCGGGCCGTCAGGTCACCGTCAAGCTCGACGACAACCTGCGAGTCAACGCGACCGCAGCCTTGTTCGGCGATCTGAAGGCACTGCTCGGTCCCACCTGTCTAGCCGTCTGAAGGGCGCAGAACCGTTGCATCAGAACACTGGTCGTCCGCCACTGGCGGATCGAGTTCCCTCCACGCGTGAGTTGCACGGCGACGTCGTCCACGACGAGTTCGGTTGGATGCGCAATCACGACGATCCGCGGTTGATCCCGCTGGTCGAGGCCGAGAACGCCCACACCCGGTCGGTGACGGCCCATCTCGATACTCCGAGCCGGACCATCTTTGAGGAACTGGTCGCTCGGATCGAAGAGGACGACGTCTCCGTGCCCGTACGCCTGGGGGACTGGTGGTATTTCCACCGCACCCGCACCGGACAGCAGTACGAAGTGCACCTTCGGGCTCCGTACGTTCCCGGCGACCCCCGGCCGACTCCGTCGCCGACTGTGCCGGTTCCAGGAGAGCAAGTGCTTTTCGACGGCAATGCGGAAGCCGAGGGCGCGGAGTTCCTCGAGCTCGGCGCTTTGGAGATCAGCCCGGATGGCAGTCAGGTCGCGGTGCTGGTCGACCGCAGCGGCGACGAACTGTATGACTTGCAGGTGCGCGACGCGACCACCGGCGTGGTGCTCGACGACGCGGTGCGGCAGGTCAGCTACGACCTCGCCTGGTCGGCCGACGGTCGTCATCTCTTCTACGTACGCCGTGATGACGCGTGGCGCGCCCACCAGGTGTGGCGCCACCAACTCGCCACCCCGACCGATCGCGACGAGTTGGTCTTCGAAGAAGCCGACGAGCAATTCAGCCTCGGCCTCGAAGCCTCGCGCGACGACCGCTGGCTGGTGATCCACTCCGGATCGCAGCTGACCACCGAGGCCCGCCTCGTCGATCTCAACCAGCCGGCCTCGAAGCCGGTCCTCGTCGAACCGCGCACCGCTGGCCTCGACTATTCCGTTGAGATCGACGGCGAGCGAATCCTGGTGACCCACAACGGTTCCCACGTCGATTTCGAACTCGCGTGGGCGCCCTTGGCCAGCCCGGGTCGCGACCATTGGCAGACGGTCCACGCGCCGACGCCAGGGGAGCGGATCATCGGTCCGATTCCGTTCGCCGGTTTCGTGGCCTTGTCGCTGCGCAGCGGCGGCTTGGCGACCACCGCGTTGCTGCGCAAACAGGAGGGCGACCGCCCCTACGGTCCGCCGCAACTGATTGAGACCGACTCGGCGTTAGCGCGGGTGACCCCGGCCAGCAACCCGATGTACGACCAACCCGCCGTGCAGGTCGTTGTCACCTCCTTCCTCACCCCCCGAACAGTTCTCGACGTCACCCCCGATGGCGCGACCACCACGCTCAAACAGCAGCAGGTTCCGGGCTACGACCCGTCCGCCTACGTTGAGGAGCGCGTCTGGGTCGAGGCTCGGGACGGCGAACGGTTGCCGCTCGACATCGTCCGTCGCAGCGATGTCCACCCGGATCACTCCAACCCCGGTTTCCTTTACGGCTACGGCTCCTACGAAGCCAGCATCGACCCCGCCTTCAGCGTGTTGCGCCTGTCGATGCTTGACCGTGGAGTCGTCTATGCCTTGGCGCATCCGCGCGGCGGCGGTGAGATGGGGCGCCGGTGGTACGACGACGGGAAGATGCTGGCCAAGCCCAACACCTTCCACGACTTCGTTGACTCCGGTCGATATCTGATCTCATCCGGCTGGGTGGCGGCCGATCGGCTCGCGGCCGAAGGTGCCTCGGCTGGCGGGATGCTGATCGGAGCGTCGATCAACGAGGCCCCTGATCTCTTCCGGGTCGTTCACGCCGGTGTTCCCTTCGTCGACGTGTTGACCACGATCACTGACCCGACCCTTCCCCTCACCGTCGGCGAGTGGGAGGAGTGGGGCAACCCGCTGGCGGATCCGGCGATCTATGCCTGCATGAAGTCCTACAGCCCCTACGACAACATCCGGGCGGTCGCTTACCCGACCGTCCTGGCCACCACCAGCGTCAACGACACGCGGGTGAGCTTTGTCGAAGCGGTGAAGTGGACCCAGCGGCTGCGGTCGAGGGTGACGAACGGTCCGGATCGACCCGTCCTGCTCAAAACCGAAATCGTGGCCGGCCATGCTGGCAGCAGCGGGCGCTACGACGGCTGGAAACAGGACGCTTTCGAGGTCGCCTTCCTGCTCGATGCGATCGGTGCAATCTGAGCCGATGAATCGCCGCGGGTAGCTCGACCTCAGCGGTATCGGGCGGTCAATGGGCTTCAGCCGCTTCGACATCGGCCTTCATCCGGGCGAGCGTCAGTTCCATCCCGCGGACCAGTTCCACCTCGAACTGTTGGTTACCGCCCAGAAAATGCTTGGTCAGGAAGCTCGACGTGGGCTTGATTCCGGCAGATACATCGCGCGTCTCCGTGACCAGGGTGCCGCCCTCAGACAGCGATTCGAGCCGGTAGCTCCAGATCGATCCGTTGTCGCGGACCCGGAACGCGATCTGCGAGTTCGGTTCGTAGCGAACGACCTTGCTGTGGGTCGGCCACGCTTTCCAGCCCATCCGGTTGATGTTGATCATCCGGGTGCCAAGTCGCACACCCTTGCCGAGCACGATGACTTTGCGGCACTGCGGACTCCAGTTGCCCATCCGGCCGAGGTCGGACACAACGCGCCACACCTCGTCGGTGGCCGCATCGATGACGACGGACGCGGTCAAGTTGTTGGGCATTGGGAGAGTCTCCTGGTGGCGAGTCGAAGCGACGGATTATTTGAACACGAACAGGTCACGAAAACTGGATCGTTGCGCCAAAACGCACGAATGTGCTTCCCCTCACAACGAATCGGAGCAGACTAGAGCCGCACACCCGCACGGGTGGACCGCTGTGTGCGGCCCGAGGTGTGTGCCAATGAGGGCGAACCCGGATTCGTACGAAGGAGTCAGAATGTCTCAGCCCACGCGGCGATCGGTGCTTTTCACCGTGGCCGCCTCGATGACACTTGCTGCCTGCAGCAGCGGCACCAAGACCACCGGTGGCGGCGCCACCGGAACCGGAGCCTCGGGCACCGCGACCATGACCGAAGGCGGCGCTGGCGGCAACGTGGGCGTGTTCACGTGGTGGGCCTCTGGTTCGGAGAAGCTCGGTCTCGACGCCCTGCAGAAGGTCTTCAAGGCGAAAGCCCCCAAGGACACCTTCGTCAACCTTGCGGTTGCCGGTGGTGCCGGTAGCAACGCGAAGGCCAAGCTTGCCGCGGACCTGCAGAACAACCAGCCGCCGGACTCTTTCCAGGGCCACGCCGGCGCGGAACTGACCGACTACATCGCGGCCGGCCAGATTCTTCCGGTCAACGACGTCATAAACGCGCTCGGTGGATCGAAGTCGTTCCCGCAGAGCCTGCTCGACCGGTTGACGGTGAAGGGCAACATCTATTCGGTGCCCTCCAACATCCACCGTGCGAACGTGGTGTGGACCAATGTCGCGCTGCTCAAGAAGGCCGGCATCACCGCGGTCCCGAAGACGATCAAGGACTGGATCACCGACCTCGGGAAGGTCAAGGCCACCGGCGTCGCGACCCCGTTGTCGGTCTCGGGAACCTGGACCCAACAGCAGTTGTTCGAGACGGTCCTGATTGCCGACCTCGGTGTCGACAAGTACGCCGGGCTCTTCGACGGCAAGACAGCTTGGGACTCCGCCGAGGTCAAGCAGGCAGTGTCGGAGTTCAAGCAGTTGCTGACCTTCGCGAACACCGCTTCCGATGGTGACGACTGGCCGGTCGCCACCGACATGGTGATCAACGGCAAGGCCGCCTACAACGTCATGGGCGACTGGGCCGTGGCCGAGTTCGGTGACAAGGGCAAGAAGCAGGGCACCGACTGGGACTGGTTCCCGGTTCCGGGAACCGACGGTGTCTTCGACTTCCTGGCCGACTCCTTCACGCTCCCCAAGGGTGCCAAGAACCCCGCGGGCGCCAAGGACTGGCTGATGACCCTCGGTGGTGCCGACGGACAGAAGGCGTTCAACCTGGCCAAGGGTTCCATCCCGGCCCGTACGGACGTTCCCGCCTCGGCCTTCCCGAAGTACCAGCAGGACGCGATGGCCGACTTCAAGAGCAACAAGATCGTGTCGTCGATTACGCACGGTGCTGCGGTGAACCTCGCATGGAACACCGACATCGGCACCGCCGTGTCGAAGTTCTACCACTCGCGTGACGAGGCGACTCTGGTCAAGGACCTGGTCGCTGCCGCAAAGAAGAACGCGGCCTGATCGCACACAGGTCGGGCCGTCGCTGCGCGCGGCGGCCCGACCTTGTGCGCCGGCCATGACCACTCCTGCGAAACCGGAAAGCTGCCTCATGTCCCGTACGAAGAAATGGGTCCCGGGCCTCCTGCTCGTGTCACCGTCGATCATTCTGGTGGCGGTGTTCGTCTACTGGTTGCTCACCAAAAACCTGCTGGAATCCCTCTCGCGCACCGAAAACATCGTGACCGGGAGGGTGACCAATCCCGGCGGTATTGGGAACTACACGAACCTGCTGAGTGACCCCAACTACCAGCACGCGTTGTTCAACCTGGTCGTGCTGACCCTCGTCTTCGTGGTTGGCACGATGTTCTTCGGGTTGTTGTGGGCGTTGCTGTTGGAGAAGGGTGTGGCAGCGGAAGGTCTGTTCCGCTCGATCTACCTGTTCCCGATGGCCGTGTCGTTCATCGCGGCAGGCGTCGTGTGGCGCTGGTTGCTCAGCCCGGGTAAGGGGGAGGGGCAAGCCGTCGGTTTGAACCAGTTGTTCCTGAAGCTGCACCTCGATTTCCTGCAGAGCTCGTGGTGGTCGCAGGGCAAGTTCGGCATGGCCGCGATGGCGCTGCCAGCCATCTGGCAGTTGTCCGGCTATGTCATGGCGCTCTTCCTCGCCGGCTTCCGCGGCATCTCGGATGACCAGCGCGAAGCGGCCCGCATCGACGGCGCCGGTGAGTGGCAGATCTACCGCCACGTTCTGTTCCCGCAGCTGTCACCCATCGCCTTGTCGGCGTTGATCATCGTCGGCCACATGTCGATGAAGATGTTCGACCTCATTTATGCCATCGCCGGTAACCAGAGTTACCAGGCGTTGGTTCCGGCCACCCTGATGTGGCAGCAGATGTTCAGCCAGAACAATGCGACCGGCGCCGCCGTCAACGCCACGATCCTGTTGCTGATCGTCGCCTTGGCTGTCGTTCCCTACTTGATCTACACCAACCGCGACCAGAACAGGAGCGGCCGATGACCACTGTCGATGCGGCAATCGAGAAGGACGCCATTCCGGCGCGTACGAGCACCGGCAAGGCGCCGGGCACCGAAGGCACGATGGCGGGCCGAACCCTGCGCTACGTCCTGCTCGTCGTCTTCGCGCTCTTCGTACTAACCCCGATGTACGTCCTGCTGGTCACCAGCTTCAAGCGCGCCAACGACGTGACGGCCTCCGATGCGTGGGGTCTGCCGTTTCACTTCTCCACCCAGGGGTGGTCGTCCGCCTGGGACGTCTTGCACGCCTCGATGGGGCGTTCGTTGGTCATGGCGCTGGCCGCGGCGATCATCTCCTCGTGTCTCGGCGCGCTCAACGGCTATGTCTTCTCGGCACTGAAGTTCCCGTTCTCGAACACGGTGTTCACCCTGTTCCTGTTCGGCATGTTCATTCCGTACCAGGCCGTGATGATCCCGTTGCAGGGGATGTTGCTCGATGTTCAGGGCACCTTCGGTTGGTTCGACGGCATCGTGAAACTGATCGTTGTGCACTCGATCTTCGGTATTCCGATCTGCACGCTGATCTTCCGCAACTACTACGACACTGCCGTTCCCAACGAGATCCTCGAGGCGGCTCAGGTCGACGGATCGGGGGTGCTGCGCACCTTCCGCTCGATCGTGTTGCCGATCTCCGCCCCTGCGTTCGTGGTCACCATGATCTGGCAGTTCACCTCGGCCTGGAACGACTTCCTGTTCGCGTTGTTCCTCACCAGCCCGACGAACGGGCCGGTCACCTATGCCCTGAACGACCTTGCAGGTGGGCAGAACCCCAACTACCCGCAGATCATGGCGGGTGTGCTGATTGCTTCTCTCCCAACGCTGTTGGTCTACATCGTCCTCGGCCGGTACTTCATCGGCGGTCTCATGAGCGGTTCGGTGAAGTAGAAGCGTGGAACAAACCAAGGGCCATCTCGCCGATGGTCGCGAAATCGTTTGGTTCGACCAGGACGGAACAGCCCGCGAGGCTGTTGCGGACACCCGTACCGAGTTGGGCCCGCGGGGGGTCGGCGGCGTTATGCGCCGCGACCCCCTGACCGGGGAGTGGGTCGCCCTGGCGGCCCACCGGCAGGCCCGCACGTTCATGCCGGCCGCCAGCGAGTGTCCGTTATGTCCTTCTCGCCCGGGGTCGTTGTCGGAGGTGCCGTCGCCCGATTACCAGGTGGTCGCCTTCGAGAACCGCTTCCCCTCCTTCGGCGGCGCTGGTCGAGCAGAACTCGGCTCCGCCGACCTGTACGACGAGCAGGCCGCCGTCGGCCGTTGCGAGGTCCTCTGCTTCTCCAGCGACCACGACGGCAGCTTCGCCCAGCTCGACCAGAGCCAAGCACGCCTGGTCGTCGACGCGTGGGCCGAACGCACCGCAGCGCTGAATGCGTTGCCCGAGGTCGCCCACGTGTTTCCGTTCGAGAACCGCGGCGTTGAGATCGGAGTGACCCTGCAACATCCGCACGGTCAGATCTACGGCTACCCGTTCGTGCCGCCTCACGCGGCCACCGAACTGGCGCAGGCCCGCAGCCACTTCGAGCGCACCGGCAGCAGCTTGTTCGGCGACATCATCGCCGCGGAACAGGCCGCGGGGGAGCGCATCGTGGCGCAGAACGACCACTGGATCGCGTTCGTCCCCTACGCCGCGCGGTGGCCCATGGAGGTGCACTTCTTCCCGCTGCAGCAGCGAGCGGACATCGCCGAACTCGATGCGGCGCAACGGGATTCCTTCGCCGACATCTACCTGTCGGTGTTGCGCGCGTTCGACCGGCTCTACGACATGCCGATGCCTTACATCGCGTCGTGGCAGCAGGCGCCGGCCCGGGTCGATCGCGACGTCTCCTGGGTTCACCTCGAGCTGTTCTCGATTCGCCGCTCGGCCGACAAGCTGAAGTTCTTGGCCGGCAGCGAGTCTGCGCAGGGTGCTTTCGTTGGTGACGTCATGCCCGAGCAGCAGGCCGCCCGCCTGCGAGAGGTCCTGGCGTGACTCCAGGCGAGGCGGCCCGTGACCTCTTCCAGCGCACCTATGGGCGCGAGCCCGACGGTGTCTGGTTTGCGCCCGGACGGGTCAACCTGCTGGGTGAACACACCGACTACGCCGGCGGGATGGTTTTGCCGATCGCTCTCGCGCAGGGCACCGCGGTTGCGGTCGCACTGACCAACGAGCCGACCATTGAGGCTGTGAGTGCGTTCGGTGGAAGCCCGCCGGTGTCCGTCGCGATCGATGCCATCACGCCGAGTGCCGATCTCGACTGGTTCGCCTATCCGGCTGGTGTCTGGTGGGCGGCTCGGGAAGCTGGCCGGAGGGTCGGTGGGGCACAACTCGCCGTTGCTTCCGATCTCGCGGTCGGTGCCGGGCTCTCTTCGTCGGCGGCGCTGAGTTGTTCAACCGGCCTGGCGCTCTCGGATCTTTTCGGTTGGGTGGCGACCACCCACGAGGTTGCCGCGCTCGCGCGTCGTTCGGAGAACGAGATCGCCGGCGCACCGACCGGTGTGATGGATCAGTTGGCCTCGATGTGCGGGGTCCGTGACCGTGCATTGGCGATCGACACTCGCACCCAAGAGGTGACGCCGGTCGCTTTCGTCACTGACGCCGTACGGCTGCTGGTGATCGACTCGCACACCCCGCATGCGTTGGTCTCGGGCGAATACGCCGCGCGCCGCGAGGCGGTGGCCGACGCCGAGCGACTGCTGAACTGCGATCACCTGGCGTTGGTCGATCCAGCGCGGATCGAACGGGAGCGAGCCGAGCTCGGTGACCTGTTGTATCGGCGTGCACGACACATCGTTGCGGACAGCAACCGGGTTCATCAGGCGGTTGAGATCTTGCGCTCGGGGGCAGTGGTGAGCGGCCTTGGCCCGTTGTTCAATGCCTCCCACATCTCGATGCGCGACGACTTTGAAATCACGGCTCCGACCGTCGATCTGATTCAGCGCACCGCGCTCGACGCGGGCGCCCACGGCGCCCGGATGACCGGCGGTGGATTTGGTGGTTGCGTGATCGCGCTGGTCGACGCAGGGCGTGAAAACGAAGTCCTGGCGGCCTGTCGGAAGGCGGCGGCCGACGCCAGCTACCCCGAACCGACCGCCTTCGTGGCAACCGCCGCGGACGGGGCGCGCCGACTTTCCTGAGGCCTACTGGATGCCGTCGTCGAGCACCTGCTGGAAAGCGGCCAGGACGGCTGGGTCGCCCTCGCGGGTGATGTCCCGGTCGGCGCGGGTCCAGACCAGCAGGTCCAGATTGGCGGCAGTTCCGGACACGGTCGCGGCTGGGGTTCCGTCTGCTGATCGCCCGGCTGCGGCCTGATCGGTGAAGGTCTGTCCCCACGCCGAGCCGGTCCAGGTGTAGGTGTCGACAAGCCACCGCTGACCGGTGTCGGTAGCGACGAATTCCAGGGTTCCGGTGGGGGTGCGCTGGGCGTCGGCAGGCGCCCAGTTCCACATCACGTCGACAACGTGGTCGATCCCGTCAGCGGCAATGTCGGCCGGGATCGCCCCGATCGGTCGCCCCGCGGTCAACTCCGCATCGACGCGGTGCATGGTCGCCTCGTGAGTCTGCATGCGCCAGGTGAAGGCGACGCTCTGATCGGGCGGGAACCAACTCCAAGCCGTCTCATTCGGTTCGCGGGACTGCAGCGCGGTCAGCAACCGCTTGGTGGCATCGGCGCGCAGCGTGAGCAATTGAGCGCGATCGTCGGGCAGCGGGGTGCGGGCTTCTTGATACGCCTCGACCTGGCTACCCTCCAGCTTGTCGCCGATCACCGCCGCCCAGAAGTCGTGGACCTGGGTGAGGTGCTTCAAGAGGTCAACCGAGTTCCATTCCGGGCAGGTCGGCACCTTCGCGTCGGCTGGGGCCTCGGCCAGCGCGGCGCCGAACCTCTCGGCTTCGCTGTTGATATGGGTGGCACGGTCGATCATCACGGTCCTCTCATCGGGTGATGACACGAGGCTAGGACCGGTTGCGGACGATCCGCGTCCTAGCGGTCGGCTGCGCGAATCCGCAGCCCGCTGGCGATCAGCCGCCGGATCAACTGACCGCCGCTGACTTCCAGCGCGCCGGCTGCGACCACGGTCGCGTAGCGCTCCTGCGGGATGTCGTAGTGGTCACCATCGAAGAGGTGCTCCGGCAACCCAAGTCGCCCGGCGAACTGGTGCAACTCCTCGTACGAACTGTCGCTGACCAGGTGAGACCACAACCGGTCGTAGGCCGGCCAGAACGGGGGATCAATCAGCACCGTCATCGCAGCGCCGCCGCGATCCGCTGCGCGAAGTCGGCGGCCTCGCCGTCGGCATATTTCGTACGAGGCCAGAAGAAGCCACGCAGCCCGTCACCCTTCGAGCGGGGGACGACGTGGCAATGAAGGTGCGGAACCGACTGGGAGACAACGTTGTTCATTGCGACGAAGGTCCCCGCTGCCGCCACCGCCGCCGGCAGCTGGGCCGCGATCAATTGCACTTCGGCGAAGAAAGCGGGCAGTTCCGCCGGTGGCAGGTCGGCCAAGGTCGCGTGGTGGGATCGGGGCACGACCAGAACATGGCCCTTGAATACCGGTCGGGTGTCGAGGAAGGCGAGGGTCGTCGCGGTCTCGTGGACAACGTGGGCTCCGGCCCCGTCGGCCACAATCGAGCAGAACGCGCAGGAGGTCATCCTCTGATCATGGCGGTCAGAGCGGCAGAGAGCGAGTTCGGGAGGTGGACACCTTCCCGACACTCAGGTTTTTCCCAGAGTCTCCTCAGGGTGGATTCGATAGGCGGCGGCTGTGGCCGTCACCGCAGCCTTCGAAGACACGGAGGATCCCCATGTTCACTGCACGAACCCGGCGCGTCACCTTTGCGGGCGCTGCCGCCGTCACCCTGCTGGGTGTCGGCACATCTGCGTACGCCGGTGCTGGTCACCACCTGCCGCTGCTGGACCGCAGCGCCCACGGCGTCCTGGACGTTCACGGCGGCGCGATGCGCGAGGCCGGCGATCAAACGCGGATCATCGACAGCAGCGTCCAGAAGGGCCCCGCTAAGAACGTGATCCTGATCATCGGTGATGGCATGGGCGACTCGGAGATCACTGTCGCGCGCAACTACCTGCTCGGCGCCGGCAAGGCGTTCAAGGGCATCGACGCGCTGCCGATGACCGGTCAGATGACGCATTACAGCGTCCGCAAGAGCGACGGTCTGCCCGACTACGACCCCGACTCGGCCGCGACTGGCACCAACTGGGCAACCGGCACCAAGACCTATGACAACGCGATCTCAGTCGACCGTCACGGCAAGCCGCAGAAGACGCTGCTGGAGATCGCCAAGTCCGGCGGGATGGCCACGGGCAACATCACGACCGCTGAGATCGAGGACGCCACCCCGGCCGTCCAGGTCAGCCACATCAGCGCCCGGTCCTGCTACGGCCCGGTCAAGACCTCGACCACCTGCGCCGCGGAGGCCAAGGAGAACGGCGGCCTTGGCTCGATCGCCGAGCAGATGCTCGACACTCGACCCGATGTCACGATGGGCGGCGGCTCGGCCACCTTCGATGAGACCGCCAAGGCTGGCAAATGGAGCGGGAAGACTCTCACCCAGCAGGCCAAGGACCGTGGCTACCAGTACCTCACCGACAAGTCGCAGTTGTCGGGTGTGAAGTCGGCCGACCAGAAGGCACCGCTGTTGGCGCTGTTCTCGACCGGCAACATGCCGGTGAAGTTCGCGCCGAGCACCACCGCGCAGGGCACCCTGCCGCCGGCCGAGACCTGCAAGGCGAACCCGGAGTTCGCCGCGGTCCCGAGCCTGAAGGACATGACCGACAAGTCCCTTGGCCTGCTCGCCAAGAACCCGGCTACCAAGAAGAGCGGCTTCTTCCTGCAGATCGAGAGCGCCTCGATCGACAAGCAGGATCACGCCGCGAACGCGTGTGGTCAGATCGGTGAGACCGGTCAGCTCGACGACGCCGTGCAGTCCGCGCTTGCCTACGCCAAGGCCGACGGCAACACGATCGTCATCGTCACCGCCGACCACGCCCACACCAGCCAGATCGTCGATGGCGCGACGCCCGGTCAGAACACGGTCTTGACCACCGCCGACGGCGCGCCGATGATCGTTGCCTACGGCACCTCACCGGCCGGTGGCAGCCAGCAGCACACCGGAACTCAGGTGCGCGTTGCCGGCTACGGTCCGGGCGCCAGCAACCTGGTGGGGCTGATCGACCAGACCGACCTGTTCCAGATCATGGGCTCTTCGGTCGACCACGCTCGCAAGCCCTGATCTTTCCCCTGTACGGCGAAAGGCCCCCGGTTCGTTCGGGGGCCTTTTGCATGGGGTGGGTCAAGCGGTCTGGCGGCGCAGGCTGATGTCACTGCAGGCGGCGCAGGTTTCCTCGGGCACCACGCCCCAGCGCATCAGGTAGCCGAACACGAAACAGCCGGCGCAGAAACCGACCACGCTCTCCAACGCGGCAAAGACCAACAGGACCGCTAACAGAACAACGGCCACAGCATGCGCGCCGAAACCGATCCAGGCGATCGCGGCTGCTGCGGAGAAGGCGAGCCCGACGGTCTGCGCGAAACGCTTCGGCGCACCGGCCACGATCTTCGGCTGGCCGAGTCGGGGAGCGATGACGCTTGCCGCCAACCGGCCGAGCGGGCTGAACCGCGGACCGGCCATGACGCGGAGCGCGAATCCAGCCACCAGGAGCAGGGTCAGCCAACGCCACCCGCTCAGCAGGGTTGCCGCGGTGAGAACCACGACGCCACCGGCGACGACCCGGGCCGCCTTCTCGTTGACCTCGTCTGGGAAACCGATCAATGCCATAACCACAGATTATGAAGTATGAAAGGCGTGCGTTGGTTTCGTGTCGTCTGTTGGACACCTGCCACCTGTTGCCGCCGGCCACGCGGCAGGATTCGTCTTATGGACATGGACGGTGCGCAGGACCGGGCGGAGAACGCGGTACGCGGGGTCGGCGACTCCAAAGTCGTCGAGTACGGAGCGCGGACGGGTTTCGCCGCCAGCGGCCTTCTCCATCTGCTGATCGCATGGATCGCCGTCCGGATCGCCTGGTCGAAGGGCGGGGGGAGCGCCGACCAGTCCGGTGCACTCGGTGACCTCGCCAACCAACCCGGTGGACGCGTGCTGCTGTGGGTGGTCGCCGTGGGGTTCGTCCTGTTGGCGGTCTGGCACCTGACCAAAGCCGTGACCGGTGCTCCCGGCGCCGACGCGAAGGACCGAGCGTTCGATGCGGTCTCCGATGCCGCGAAGGCGGTCATGTTCGTCGCATTGGCCTGGGCGGCCTACAGATTCGCGTCCGGCGGCGGCCAGTCGTCGGGCAAAAGCACCCGCGACTTCACCGGCAAGCTCATGGTGCAGCCGTTCGGGCGCGCGCTCGTGGTGGTCGTCGGTCTGGTGATCCTCGGGGTGGCTGCCTACCACGCCTACAAGGGATGGACCGAGGGCTTCCGTGACGATCTGCAGGAGCACCCCGGTGTGGCAGTGATGGCGCTTGGCCGAATCGGCTACATCGCCAAGGGAATCGCGCTCGGCATCGTCGGAGTCTTGTTCGTCGTCGGTGGCGCGAAGGGCAGCACCAAGGAGACCACCGGTCTGGACGGTGCGCTGCGCGCCCTGCTGGGGCAACCGTTCGGGAAGGGACTGCTCACCATGGTGGCCCTCGGCATCGCGTGCTACGGGGTCTACTCGCTGGCTTGTGCGAGGTTCGCGAAGGTCTGAGCCGGGGCTTAGGTCCTCCCGGCTGATCGGCGCTGGTGGCGCGGTGCAGTGCTGTTCAGGAAAAGGGTGCGTGTCTTTCAGGGTTCTCTCATGGCCTGGGGATTGAGTCTCGACAGATTCTTCTGTAGTCCACTGAAAGGCGATGGTCCTCGTGCAAGCTATCCGTGCAGTTGCGATTCCGACAGTTCTTGGTGTCACTTTGCTCACCGGGTGCGGCCCGTCGAGTTCGTCAGCTGCGTCGTCGTCGTTGGCGGCGTCGTCGATGTCGACATCAACAAGCGCGTCTGCGTCTTCCTCCGGCGCATCATCGCCCGGATCGTCCGCGTCGAACGCTGCCGCCAACTGCCCGACGAGCAACACGCGATCGTTCGCTAAGACCCGGTTCGTGACCGATATCGGACTCGCGGCCGGCACGTTCCACCGGTACTTGTGGAAGCCGTACCAGGCAGGCACTTTTACTAAGGGTGCCAACGGCCGACTGAAGGCTATCGTCAAGGGGACCGGCGCCGCGGCCCTTGATCTGAAGCTGCTGAGTAACGCCAAGAAGAACGTTCAGGCGAACCCGACTTTATGCAGGACGCTTTACGCCCCGATCTCGAACGCGGCCGCGGACCTGGGCAAGGTGAAGAGCGCCATCACCGGCGGCGACATCGCGTCCCTGTCGACGTTGGAATCGAAGTTCTCCTCCATTGAAAAGGGCTCGGCAAGCTCCTCCGGTGCGCCCATCACTGAGACCACCGACCAGAGCCAGGCAAGCAACGGCTAATTCGCGACCCGATAACAGATCTCGCCCCGTCGACTCTTCGTCGAGGGGGCGAGATCTGTTATCCGAGCTCTGGGCGGGCGCCCTTACAGGTCGTAGTACATCTCGAACTCGTGCGGGTGCGGACGGAAGCGGATCGGGTCGACTTCGTGCACGCGCTTGTAGTCGATCCACGTCTGGATGAGGTCCTCGGTGAACACGTCGCCCTCGGTGAGGTAATCGTGGTCGGCCTCGAGCGCGTCGAGCACGGCGGTCAGCGAGCCGGGAACCTGCTCGATGTTGGCGTGCTCCTCGGGGGGCAGCTCGTAGAGGTCCTTGTCGATCGGAGCCGGCGGCTCGATCCGGTTCTTGATCCCGTCGAGACCGGCCATCAGCTGCGCCGCGAAGCACAGGTAGGGGTTCGAGCTCGGGTCGGGGATGCGGAACTCGATGCGCTTGGCCTTGGGGGAGGTGCCGGCGATCGGGATGCGTACGCAGGCCGAACGGTTGCGCGCCGAGTAGACCAGGTTGACCGGGGCTTCATAGCCCGGCACCAAGCGGTGGTAGGAGTTCACCGTCGGGTTGGTGAACGCCAGCAGCGACGGGGCGTGCTTGAGCAGACCACCGACGTACCAGCGGGCCATGTCGGACAGACCGCCGTAGCCCTTCTCGTCGTAGAACAGCGGCTCGCCGTCCTTCCAGAGGGACTGGTGGGTGTGCATGCCCGAGCCGTTGTCGCCGAACAGCGGCTTCGGCATGAAGGTGGCGGACTTGCCGGCCTCGAACGCGGTGTTCTTGATGATGTATTTGAACTTCATCAGGTCATCACCTGCGTTGAGCAAGGTGGCGAACGTGTAGTTGATCTCCTGCTGGCCGGCGGTGCCGACCTCGTGGTGGGCGCGCTCGACCATGAGGCCGACAGCTTCCATGTTCATGACCATGTCATCGCGCAGGTCGGCGAAGTGGTCCACCGGCGGAACCGGGAAGTAGCCACCCTTGAAGCGGGTCTTGTAGCCCAGGTTGCCGCCCTCTTCCTCACGACCGGAGTTCCACGCCGCCTCGACCGAGTCGATGTAATAGAAGCTGGCCTGGGGGGAAGTCTGGAAGCGGATGTCGTCGAAGACGTAGAACTCGGCTTCGGCGCCGAAGTAGGCCGTGTCGGCAATACCGGTCGACTTCAGGTAAGCCTCGGCCTTCGACGCGATGTTGCGCGGGTCGCGGCTGTAGGACTCACCGGTGAAGGGGTCAACGATGGAGAAGTTCATGATCAGGGTCTTGTGCTTGCGGAACGGGTCGACATAAGCCGACTGCGGGTCCGGCACCAGCTTCATGTCGGACTCGTGGATCGCCTGGAACCCGCGGATCGACGACCCGTCGAACATCGCGCCGTTCTCGAACGCTTCCGCATCGAACGTCTTGGCAGGCACGTTGAAGTGCTGCATGACGCCCGGCAGGTCGCAGAAACGAACATCGACGAACTCGACGCCTTCGTCCTGGATGAACTTCAGGACTTCATCGGCGTTGTTGAACATGGAACCTCCATCGTTGGATGTCACCTGGCAGCATCCGGCCGCCCAGCTTGTCGCTGAGGCTATCGGGCATCGATTTCCCGACCATGACCCGATTGTTACGCGCGTGTTACGCCTCGGGCAGGTCGTCGGCCGGCTGCTCTTTCGCGTCACCAGCATGCCTGACCTACGCTTGCCGGGTGGTGAATCGTCGCGATGTGGGCAGTTGGCTCGAGGGACCGGAGTCTGTTCGGGAGCGGCAGGAGGGCGAATACCCCGGCTCAGACCTCGGTCTGCCCGAACAAGGACCCGGTTCCGTCGCGCGTACGGGCCCGCGCGCCATCGCGCTGATCATCGACTGGGCGCTCTGCTCGCTGATCGCGGCTGGCCTGCTCAGTTACCGCTGGGGCGAGTCCGGCGCCGGATCATTCAAGCCGTTGCTGATCTTCGTGATCGAAAACCTGCTGTTGGTGGGCACGCTCGGGATGACCGTCGGTCACCGGTTGCTCGGGCTTCAGGTGTTGCGTGAGGACGGCGAACGCGCCGGGTTCGGCCTGATCGCGATCCGCACCCTGCTGCTCGCGCTGGTGTTGCCGGCAGTGATCTGGGACAAGGACCAACGCGGGTTCCACGACCGGATTGCCCGCACGATCATCCTGCGTACGCGCTGACGCGGTCGGACTACCGGCCGCGCTGTCCCTTGCGGTCCGGACGCGCGTTGCGCGGGTCGACGCCGGCGGGGATCGGCGGACGGCTGGCGCCGAGGGCGCGCAACCGCTTGGTGACAGCCGAGACCTCGGTGTCGGTCAGCTTCTTGTCCAGCTTGTTCATCGTCTTGGTGAGGTCGCTGACCGCGATCGCGCCGTCGCCCTGACCGATGCGGTAGAGCGTCACCGGCACCTCGGGCCCGACAACACGGACAACGCGCTTGCGCTCGGCCTCCAGCAGCTTGGAGCTATTGCCCTTCGGGCCCTCCCCGACCAGCACGATCCCGGGCTTGCCTACGGCGCGGAACACCATCGCGGCCTGAGCCATGTCTCGTACGTTGCGGGCGCGGCCCGCCTCCGCAGCCACCGGCTGCTCCTCGACGAACCAGCCGCGACGCAATGCGTTCAGCGCGGCACCGGCCGCTCCGGGCTGCCCGTCCAGGGCGCCGTACGCGGCCCGTTCGGCCATTCTGCCGAAGATGATCATCGCTAGCAGAATGCCGACGAGGATGCCGATGAAGCCGAAGTAGTAGGGGTGGAACCACACGAAGTTCAGCAGCATCACCAGGGCGAAGCCGCCAACGAACGCCAGGGCCATCCACAGCGGGATTCGCGGGTTCTGCGCCACGGCGCCCTTGTAGAGGGTGCCGACCTGGCCGAACCGACCGGGACCCTTCGAGGGATCCTTGGGCTTGCGCGAGAACCGCGATTTCTTCTCGGCGTTGTCAGAACTGGAGGACATGCTGCTCAGGATACTTGGCTGGCGGCCTTGGCTACGAGCGACGCTGCTTCCTGACGCGCGGGTTCGCCGGCGGCCTGGGCCAGGTGACCCAAGTGAGCCGGCAATTCGCGGCCGAGCGCAGCCATCGCCTGCGTGTAAAGCCGCCCCGCGCGGTAGGACGACCGCACCAACGGACCGGCCATGACGCCGAGGAATCCCAGCTCGCGAGCGCGGTCGCTCCAGTGCACGAACTCCTCCGGCTTCACCCACCGGTCGATCGGGTGGTGCAACGGGGAGGGGCGCAGGTATTGAGTGATCGTCAGGATGTCGCAGCCGGCTTCGTGCAGGTCGAGCAGCGCCTGGTCGATCTCGTGGTCTTCCTCGCCCATCCCCAGGATCAGGTTGGACTTGGTGATCAGTTCCTGCTCCTTGGCCATGGTCAGGACCTTGAGCGACTTCTCGTAGGTGAACGCCGGGCGGATGCTCTTGAAGATCCGCGGCACCGTCTCGAGGTTGTGCGCGAAGACCTCCGGGCGGGCGTCGAAGACGAGCCCAACCTGCTCCGGCTTGGCGCCGAAGTCAGGAGGCAGGATCTCCACGCCGGTGTTCGGGTTGAGCGCGTGGATCTGCCGGATGGTCTCCGCGTAGAGACCCGCAGCGCCGTCGGGTTGGTCGTCTCGAGCGACGCCGGTGACCGTGGCGTAGCGCAGGTTCATCTGCTGAATGGATTCGGCGACGCGGCGCGGTTCATCCATGTCGAGCTCGGTAGGACGTCCGGTCGCGATGTCACAGAAATCGCAACGCCTGGTGCAGACGTCGCCGCCGATCAGGAAGGTCGCCTCGCGGTCTTCCCAACACTCGAAAATGTTCGGACAACCCGCCTCCTGACACACGGTGTGCAGGCCCTCGTTCTTCACCATCGAGTGCAACTCGGTGTAGGCCGGCCCCATTTTGGCGGTGGTCCGGATCCAACTCGGCTTGCGCTCGATCGGGGTCTCGGCGTTGCGCGCCTCGACGCGCAGCAGGCGACGTCCCTCGGGTGCGATGGTCATCGTCGACGAGCTCCTTCGGATGGTCGGTATTCGCGAGCCGTGGCGGTCCGCGACACGATTCGTGCCAGCGTACGCCGCGGTGAATTTGTGTCAGGCAGTAGCGTCCCGGTCATGGGACACCCGCCGTACGGCCCGCCGCAGCCGGCATACAACTCCTCGTCCAGCACCCTCAACGGTTGTCTGTTGGCGGGGATGATCGTGCTCGACATTGCGGCTGCGGGGGTGATCTTCATCTTCGCGGGGTTCTCGGTGATGGCAACCGACAGTTGCAGCAGCGCGGACCTACGCACGGTGTGTGACGACGGCCGCTGGTCGGTCGGATTCCCCGGCCTGCTGATTGCTCTGGCAGTCATCTGGTTGGCATCTCTGATCGGTCTGGTGGCGCTGCGGCGCAGCACCAGCTGGCTGCTGGGCATCGGCATCGGTGCAGCGGTGCTCATGGTCGTCGCGTCGATGGTGTTCGGGGCCTACGTCGGTCTCTACTGAGGCGCGTTCAGGCGAGCACGTCGCTGAGGTGCTTTTCGACGTACGGGAGAACTTCGATGACGGGCACATCGCGCCCCAGTTCCTGGGACAGCGTCGTCACGCCCGCATCTGGGATGCCACAGGGCACGATCGTCTGCGCCCACGACAGGTCGCAGTCGCAGTTGAGCGCGAAGCCGTGCATCGCCACGTCATGACTGACCCGAATGCCGATCTGACCAATTTTGCGCTCGGGTTTGCCGTCAGCGGCCGCGAACCAGACCCCACTGCGGCCCTCGACCCGCCCGGCGTTTTCGAGACCGAGGTCGCTGCACACGTCGATCATCATCTGCTCGAGGCGGCGCACGTAGGCCACGACGTCCAGCGGCGCGGGTAGATGCACAATCGGATAGCCGACGATCTGGCCGGGGCCATGCCAGGTGATCTTCCCGCCACGGTCGACATCGATGACCGGGGTGCCGTCGAACGGGCGTTCGTGGGGCTCGGTGCGCTTTCCGGCGGTGTAGACGCGAGCGTGTTCGAGCAAGAGAACGGTGTCTTCCTGCTCACCCGCGACGACCTTCGCGTGCACCTGGCGCTGGAGATCCCAGGCCTGCTGGTAGTCGACGAAGTCAGGGTCGAATCCGACGTGTTCGATGCGCATGGCTGCGAGCGTACGCCCGCTGTCACTGGCGCTCGCGGGCGAACACCGACCGGCCAGTAGGGGGTTGACACCGTCCACATAGGCGATCGGTCGCAGCCGGCGGACGCTGGTTGCATGACGACTCCAACAGAACCCGCGTCCGCCCCGCTTCGAGTGCCTGCCGGTCTCGCCGGCGTCGTTGTCGCGGACACCGCGATCGGCGACGTACGAGGCGATGAGGGCTTCTTTCACTACCGCCAGTACGACGCCACGGAGCTGGCCGAACATCGCAGCTTCGAGGATGTCTGGCATCTGATCCAACGCGGATCGTTGCCCGAACGGGATTCTGGGTGGAGCGACGAGGTGGCGCTTGCGTTGGCCGTCGCCCCGGAGATCCGGGCGGCGGTAACCGAGGTATTGCGCGTGGCGGGCGGGTATCCGATGGCGGCGCTGCGTACGGGTGTGTCGGCATATGCAGCACTGATGGGGGAGCGCCCGCTCTGGGACACCAGCGAGGCGCAACGGTCGACCGCCGCGCTCCGGCTCGCCGGGTTCATGCCATGGCTAGCCGCTGCCGCCCACGCGGTCTCGCGTGGAGGGAACCCCCGCGAACCGCGGCCCGAACTTGGCTACGTCGGCAGCTATCTCGCCGCCGTCACCGGCCGTGAGCCAGCGCCTCAACACATCGAAGCGCTGAGTCGATACCTCTGCCTCACCGTCGACCACGGCTTCAACGCCTCGACGTTCACCGCTCGCGTCGTCGCCTCGACCGGCGCGGACCTCGGCGCGTGCGTCGTGGCCGCGATCGGCGCGCTGTCGGGTCCGCTGCATGGTGGTGCGCCGAGCCGGGCGCTGGATGCCCTGGACGCGATCGGGTCCGTTGATCGCGCCGCCGACTGGACCCGGGAACAGTTGGCAGCCGGGGACCGGGTGATGGGATTCGGCCACGCGGTCTACCGAACCCAGGACCCACGCTCGGAATTGTTGAAGCGCACCGCTGCCCAGCTCGGCGGCCCGACCGCGCAGTTGGCGATCGCGGTTGAAGACGAGGTCGTCAAGGTGCTCGACGAGCACAAGCCGGGCCGGGCGCTGCGCGCGAACGTCGAGTACTACGCAGGCGTCGTCATGCAGGAGTGCGGTCTGCCACGGGAGCTCTTCACGCCAACCTTCACGATCAGCCGCACCATCGGCTGGACGGCGCACGTCCTGGAGCAGGCGCAGCAGCGCAAGATCATTCGCCCAAGTTCTCGGTATGTGGGTCCGGCTGCGCCCCAGCCTCTTGCGTGACCTCATCTGTGCTGATCTGCGCGACCTCCGGCCCGACGTACGACGCCCGTGGTCGGAAGCGCAACGGATGGTGGCGCTCCTCCTGGGAGTGAGCCAAGAACCCGGCCGTACGAGCGAGGGTGAAGAGCGTTTCGCCGCTGCGCTCGGGAAGGTCCAAGGCAATCGCCAGGGCGCCCAGCGCTAGATCGACGTTCGGCCACAACGAGTGGCGACGCACCACCGCGACGGTGAGTTCGTCCACCAACTCCACGACCGTCGGAGCGACTGGGCGCAGCAGATCGAGCAGCAGCACGGCCCGCGGATCGGTGTCGCGGTAGACGAGGTGACCGAAGCCCGCAGGCGGTGTCTCAGCCCGGGCGATCGACTCCACGCCGCGCTGGGCGGCGACCCGCAGGTCGTGCGTCGCGGCGGCCGAGGCGGTGCCGTGTCGTGGACCCGGCAGCGCACCGAGGCCAGCCAAGACGACATCGTACGGTCCGGCGCCGGTTCCAGCGCTGACCCGCGCGGCGATGGTTGACGTGGCGAGTTCGTGATCAGCCAGGCAGATCAAGGCGGCGTCGATGAAGGCGACTTGGTCGGTGCCCAGGATCGTGGCCAGTCGGTCGGCGACCGATCCCTCGCCGACGGCGCCGAGGGCAGCCAGACTGGCATTGATGATGCGCACGCCGGCCGCGGTGGGTGACGCATCCGGATCGAGCGCAGACAGGGCTGCAACGGCAATCCGGATCCGGGCCGCCGCGCTCGCGGCCGGCGCATCCAGGCTGCGGGCGAGTCGCCCGGATTGCTCGGCGATCTCATCGCTGTCCCAGTCGAGTTCGGTTGATTCCCAAAGCAACTCGGCGACACGTTCGTACGATGTGGTGACCAGGTTCTGCAACGGAACGCCCCGGTAGGACAACTGACCCACCGGTTCAAGGCGGCTGATCGAGGTGTCGACACTCACCTCGAAGACACCGTCGCGAGAGCGGCGTCGGGCATCGCGCAGCGCCACCACATCCGACCGATGGAACGCAGACCCGTCGTGTCGGGAGGTGTCGCCTGCGCGCCGCAACAGACCCCGGCTGACATAGGCGTAGATCGTCTCGAGCCGCACCCCCAGCAGGGCGGCGGCCTGGGCGGTCGTGATCAGGTCCTCCGGCATGGGCTGGACGCTACCCCGACCGTGAGGCTGTGGATAACTTTCGAGGCAGTCCCGCGATCGGTGGCAGCGTGAAGCCATGGACGAGACGACAGCGCCGGAACTTCCCGGCTATGACAGCCTCCGCAGGATCGGCGTGGGTGGGTCGTCCGAGGTCTGGCTGGTGCGCCGCAGTGACGGTCAACGGCTGGCGGCGAAGCTGGTCGACACCGGCATCGAGGCGGCCGAACAACGACTGCTGGAGCGGCTCGACCACGACCACGTCCTCCGCCTGCACGACGTGGTGCAGGACGCCTGTTCGGGCCGATCCGCATTGATTACTGACCTGGCGGAAGGCGGCTCGCTGGCGGCGTGCCTCGCCGCCCGTGACCGGCTGACACCGGGGGAGATCGTGACGGTGCTGAGCCCGATCGCTCGGACCCTGCACGACCTGCATGCTCTCGGCCTGGTGCACTGCGATCTGTCGCCGGCCAACATCCTGATGACCGCTGCCGGCAAGCCGCTGATCGCCGATCTGGGAGTCAGCCGGGTGGCTGGCCACGACAGCGACCTCTGGGTTACTGAGCGCTGGGCCGCTCCCGAGGTGCTGGCCGGTGAGCCAGCGGGGCCGGCGGCCGATGTCCACGCCCTGGGGGCGATCGCCTGGGCGGCCCTCGCGGGGTGCGCTCCGCCGGCAGCCCACGAACGGCCCGACCTCGCCGAAGTGGCTGCCCATGCGCCCGCGCGGTTGCTCGATCTGATCGACGACGCGATGGCCTTCGACCCCGGCCAACGTCCGACGGCCGGTGACTTCGCGGTGCGGCTGTGGGACTGCGCCAGCGCCGAGCCGGCCCCGGTCGCGGGGTTGGTCACCTCCGAGACTCAGATGGACAGCCCGATGCTGACCCGTCGGGTGATCCGCGAACAACTGGCGGCCGACGAAGAGCAACGGAAACTGCTGGAACCCCCGCCGACGTGGCGAGACCGGCTGATCGGCCACGGGGAGATCGCGGCCCGCCGATCGCTGCCGGCGTTGGTCGCCGGGGGAGCGCTCACCACCATGGCGGCGCTGCTGTGGATGTTGACCTCGCCGACACCGTCGTACGCCGGGGCGCCGGCGTTGGCCGCAACGTCCCCGCCCGCTGCTTCGATACCCGTCACGACAACACCGGCCCCGAAACCACCGTCCACGCCAACGACGGATCTGCCGGTGTCGGCCCTGCTGCGCACCATCTTGGCCGACCGCGCAGCGGCGTGGGACGCCGAAGACGTGGCTGCGCTCGACGTCGCCCTGGTTCCGGGATCGGCTGCGGCGCAATCGGATTCGACAGCACTGCAGACGGCGCAGCAGCAGGGAATTGACTACCGCGGAGTGCGCTTTGTGGTGCGCAGCAGCGCTCCCGCGCAGCGCTCGGTCGATCGGATTGTGGTGACTGCCCGGGTCGATCGCCCCAGCTATCAGATCGTCTCGTCGTCGACGACCCGACAGGTGCCGGCAACGAGCGCGGCGGTGACCTTCACACTCGACCGAGACGGCGAGCGCTGGCGAATCAGCAGTTGGGTCGCGGGATGAGAACGGCCGGGGCCGCCCCCGTCAAAGGGGCCGCCCCGGCCGGTGTCCGCGCGATCAATCAGACCTCGAAGGCGCCCTCTTCCAGGCGAACCTTCATGTGAGTGAGGAACCGGGCCGCGTCAGCGCCATCGACAATGCGGTGGTCGTAGGACAGGGCCAGGTAAACCATCGAGCGGATCGCGATCGTCTCGCCACCATCACCGTCGGAAACGACCACGGCGCGCTTGACGACTGCGCCTGTGCCGAGGATGCCGACCTGCGGTTGGTTGATGATCGGGGTGTCGAACAGCGCACCACGGCTGCCGGTGTTGGTCAGCGTGAAGGTGCCGCCGCCGAGCTCGTCCGGGGTGATCTTGTTGGTGCGGGTGCGGTCAGCCAAGTCGGCGATCTTGCGAGCGAGACCGGCGATGTTGAGGTCTCCGGCACCGGCGATGACCGGCACGAACAGACCCTTCTCGGTGTCGACCGCGATGCCCAAGTTTTCGCTGCCGTGGTAGTTGATCGACTCGCCCTCGACGCTGGCGTTCAGCACCGGGTAGGCCTTCAACGCCTCGACCGCCGCCAGCGCGAAGAACGGCATGAAGCTGAGCTTCACGCCCTCGCGCTGCGCGAATCCGGCCTTGGCACGGTCGCGCAGGCGGGCGATCTTGGTGACGTCGACCTCCACCACGGTGGTCAACTGAGCCGAGGTCTGGAGAGATTCGACCATGCGAGTCGCGATCAGCCGGCGCATCCGGGTCATCTTCTCGACGGTGCCGCGCTTGGGCGAAACGGCAGGAGCAGCGGCCGGCTTCGAACCGGTCGATGCGGTAGCGGGAGCCTGCTCGGAGGCGGCAGCCGGCTCGGGAGCAGCTGGCGCCTTAGCGGCTTCGGCCGCCGCGAGCACGTCCTGCTTGCGCACTCGACCGCCGACTCCGGTTCCCTCGACGGTTGCCAGGTCGACACCGTGGTCAGCAGCCAGCTTGCGGACCAGCGGGGTGACGTAGTTGTTGGCGTCGGCCGTGGAGGCGGTCGAGGGGGCGGGTGCCGAAGGTGTCGAGGGGGCGGGTGCCGAAGGCGCCGAGGGGGCGGGTGCAGGGGCAGCGGGTGCAGGGGCAGCGGGTGCAGGGGCAGGAGCGGCAGGGGCAGGGGCAGGAGCGGCAGCCGGAGCCGGCTCGGAGGTCTCGCTCTTGGACTCGGCGGCCTCGACGGCAGCCTCCTGCTTCGGGGCTGTAGCGGCCGCCGACGAACCACCGCCAGCTTCTCCGCCGATGATCGCCAGGTCGGCGCCGACCGGCACAGTCTCGTCTTCCTGGACCAGGATCTTGGTCAGCTTGCCGGCAACCGGCGACGGAACCTCGGTGTCGACCTTGTCGGTCGATACCTCGAGCAGCGGTTCGTCGACGGCGACGTCGTCACCCTCGGCCTTGAGCCAACGGGTGATGGTGCCTTCGGTGACCGATTCGCCGAGCGCGGGCATCGTGATCTTCTCGCCACCGGTGACCTCGCCGGATGACTGCGCAGGCTCAGCGGGCTTTGCCTCCGGCTCGGCAGCTTGCGGCTCGGCCGCTTCGGGCTCGGCAGCCGGTGCGGGCTCTGCGGCCTGAGCGGCGCCCTCGGTGGAAGCAGTGTCATCACTGGCGGAGCTGTCATCCGAGCCCGACGAGGCAGCCGGGGCCGCACCGTCACCGATCACGGCGAGGTCGGCACCGACCGGAACGGTCTCATCTTCCTCGACCAGGATTTCCTGCAGCGTGCCGGCAACCGGCGAAGGGATCTCCGTGTCGACCTTGTCGGTGGAGACCTCCAGCAGCGGTTCGTCGACGGCGATCTCGTCACCGACCGACTTCAACCATCGGGTGACCGTGCCTTCGGTCACGGATTCACCGAGTGCGGGCATCGTCACGCGTTCAGACATGGGTGCAGTCTCCTTGGGTTGGGTCGCTCAGGTCCAGTTTTGTCTCATGCATGTGCATGGAGGGGCTTTCCGGCCAGGGCGAGATGTGCTTCGCCCAGAGCCTCGTTCTGTGTCGGGTGTGCGTGGATCAGGGCGGCGACGTCCTCGGGCATGGCTTCCCACCCGACGATCAGTTGTGCTTCGCCGACCTGCTCTCCCATCCGGGCGCCGATCATGTGGACGCCGACCACCGCGCCGTCGGCGGCCCGTACGAGCTTCACGAAGCCTTGGGTGCCCAGGATCTGGCTCTTGCCGTTGCCGCCCAGGTTGTAGTCGTAGGTCGTGACCTCGCCGTACGTCTCGCGCGCCTGCGCTTCGGTGAGGCCGACCGAAGCGATCTCGGGATCGCAGTAGGTGACGCGCGGGATCGTCGACTCGACGATCGGTGCGGGGGAGAGGCCGGCAATGTCCTCGGCCACGAAGATCCCCTGGGCGAAGCCGCGGTGAGCCAGTTGCAAGCCGGGCACGATGTCGCCGACCGCGCGCACCCCGGCAACAGAGGTGTTCAAGCGCTCGTCGGTGGTGACGAATCCGCGGTCAAGGGCGATTCCCGCCTCGGCATAGCCGAGGTTGTCGGTCACCGGGCCGCGACCGACAGCAACCAGCAGCAGGTCGGCCTCGAGGGTCTCGCCGCCGTCCAAAGTGACGGTGACGCCGGTGTCGGACGCGGTGGCGCCGGCGAAACGGGTGTTGGTGCGGGCGACGATCTTGCGCTTCTTGAAACTGCGCTCGAGCTGCTTGGAGATTGCCTCGTCTTCGGCGGCGACCAGTCGAGGCAGCGCCTCCACGACCGTGACGTTCGCCCCGAATGAGGCGAAGACGGACGCGAACTCGACGCCGATGACACCACCGCCGAGCACCACGACGTTGTTCGGCACGAAGTCCAGCGACAGCGCCTGGTCGCTGGTCATGACTCGCGGACCAAGTTCGATCCCGGGCAGCGACTTCGCGAACGAGCCGGTGGCAAGCACGACATTGCGGCCGGTGAGAGTGCGGTCACCAACGGTGACGGTGGTCGGCGAGGAGAGCTGTCCCTCGCCTTCGACATAGTCGATGGTGGCTGCCTTCACCAGACCCTGCAGGCCCTTGTGAAGCCGCGAGATCACGCCGTCCTTGTAGCGATGGACCCCGGACATGTCGATCGATTCCAAGGTGGTGTTGACCCCGAACTTCGCGCCCTCGCGAGCGGAGTCAGCGACCTCCGCGGCATGCAGGAGGGCCTTGGTCGGGATGCAGCCGCGGTGGAGGCAGGTGCCGCCCAGCTTGTCCTTTTCGACGAGGGCCACACTCAGTCCGAGCTCCGCCGCGCGCAACGCGCAGGCATAGCCACCGCTGCCGCCACCGAGAATCACCAGGTCGTAGATCGGGTCGGTCTGGGCCATGCGGGCGTCCCTCCTGGATCCGGGCTTCATTGGTCGGTCGAACACCGGATGACCGATGTTCCCGACCATCTTGGCACCCGGTCGGCACCGGGCGAAGGCGGGTCGGCGAACTCGCCGGTAACGTCAATTCGTTGGATCGTCCCAGGTCGGCGTGGGAGAGTGGCAGTCCCGATCCGCCCACCTAAGGAGAGCGCCGTGTCAGACGACAAGCCCACCCCGAGCGACGACGTGAAGGCCAAGTTCCGCGAGGCGTTGGACCGCAAGAAGGCCCATGGTGGCAAGGACGTCTCCGACCATTCGGGGCACTCGAAGGTTGCCGGTGCACACAACGCGGAGACCTCCGCGGCCCAGCAGATGTTCCGTCGCAAGTCCGGCGGCTGATCCTTCCCGTTCACGCAACAGCGCCCCGTCGATCAGATCGACGGGGCGCTGTGCTGCGTACGCGCAATCAGCCGCGGGCCTCTGCCAGCGCAATCAGGGTGCGGATCGAGTGGCCGGTGCCGCCGGCGGGCGTGTAGCCGTAGGCGCCGGCTTCGTTGAACGCCGGACCGGCGATGTCGAGGTGGGCCCAGGGCAACTGCTTGCCCGAGGCGTCGTCGCCGACGAACTCACGCAGGAACAGCGCGGCGGTGATCATGCCGCCCATCCGCTCACCGGTGTGCTTGACGTCGGCCACCTGAGAGTTCATCGAGGGGCGCAGTTCATCCAGCAGCGGGATCGGCCACATGGCTTCGCCCGCAGCCTCGGCGGCAGCAAGGACCTCGGCGCGGGTGTTGTCGTCGTTGGACAGGACCGCCGAGGTGCGCGGGCCGAGTGACATGACTGCCGCTCCGGTCAGCGTCGCCACATCGATGACGAGGTCGGGGTTCTGTTCCGAGGCGAAGCACAAGCCGTCGGCCATCACGAGACGACCCTCTGCATCTGTGTTGATGATCTCGACACTCTTGCCGTTCGGCATGGTGACGACATCGCCGGGGCGCTGCGCGTCGGATCCGGTGAGGTTCTCGGCGAGGCAGAGGTAGCCGGTGACCGCGACGGGCAGGCCGAGGGTCGCGATCGCGTCAATTGCGGCGGCCACCGAGGCGGCGCCAGCCATGTCGCACTTCATCGTGACCATCCCGGCGCCCGGCTTGATGCAGAGGCCGCCGCTGTCGAAGGTGATGCCCTTGCCCACCAGCGCGATGTGGGCCTTGGCCCGTGCCGGCTTGTAGGTGAGGGTCACCAAACGGGGCGGACGCGACGAGCCGCGGCCTACGCCGACCAGGCCGCCGCAGTTGGCCTTCGCCAGCTGCTTCTCGTCCTGAATCGCAACCTTGACATCGGTGCCGGTGAAACGGCGCTTGGCCTCGGCGGCGAACGAGGCAGGGAAGAGGTCCAGCGGCGGTTGGTTCACCAGGTCGCGGGCCCACGCCTGGGAGTCGGCGACGACCTGGGCGCGCTTGACACCCGCCTTGGTGGCGGACGCCTTGGACACGGGGGAGGAGACCGTGATCTTCGCCAGCGGCACCGGCTTCGCACCGGTGGCGCGATAGGCGGTGTATTCGTACGACCCGAACAGTGCGCCTTCGACGGTCGCAGTGGTCAGGCCGGCGGTACTGCAGGGAAAGCCATAAGCGGCGTGCGGCTTGTCGGCCAGGGCACGCGCAGCGGCGCCAGCGGCGCGGCGCACGGCTTCGGTGTCGGCGTCGGTGGCGGCGTGGTCAAGGCCGGAGCCACTGGCAATCACCAGCGACGGCGCACCAGCGATTCCGGTGATCCTGACAATCTCATCGGCGGACCCAGCGGAGCCGAGTGCGGCCAACGCTTCGTTAATCGCGGTGGTGACGGCGGCGTCAAGCGCCGCATCGGTCACCACAGCCTTTTTGTCTTGCTGGTGGGTCATCACGACGAGGACCGGCGCGGAGATCTTGTCCGCCTGCCGATCGGTCAGTGTCACGGTGGTCACGTGGGGGTGTCCTCTCCCGGGGATGGTGATCTGATGCTCCCGAACCTATCGCGCCTCGGCTTCGCGATAGGTTTGACGGCATGAGCGACGCTGCCCGCAAGACATCCCCGCTGCATGACCGCCACGTTGCCCTCGGCGCGAAGATGGCCGACTTCGGCGGGTGGGATATGCCGATCGAATATCCCGGCGGTGGGGTGCTGCGCGAACACACAGCCGTACGTGAGCGGGTCGGCATCTTCGACGTCAGCCACCTCGGCAAGGCGTTGGTGAAAGGCCCCGGCGCCGCCGACTTCGTGAACTCCTGTTTCACCAACGACCTGCGCAAAATCGAACCACCCAAGGCGCAGTACACGATGTGTTGCGACCAGAAGACCGGCGGCGTCGTCGACGACCTCATCCAATACCTGCACGGTGACGACGAGGTCTTCTTGGTGCCGAACGCGGCAAACACCGCCGAGGTCGTACGCCGGATGAACGAGCAGGCGCCCGACGGCATCACGATCACCGATCAGCACACCGACTACGCAGTGATCGCCGTACAAGGTCCGAAGTCTTTCGAGGTCGTTGAAGCCCTCGGCCTGCCGACCGACCTGGCCTATATGTCGTTTACCACGGCCGACTGGAACGGTGTTCCGGTCATCGTGCTGCGCTCGGGCTACACGGGCGAAAAGGGATTCGAACTCGTCCCGCGGTGGAACGACGCGCCGGCCCTCTGGGACGCGCTGATCGAGGCGATGGTGGCCTACGACGGTCTGCCGTGTGGCCTCGGCGCGCGCGACACGCTGCGCACCGAAATGGGCTACCCGCTGCACGGCAACGATCTGTCGATGGACATCACACCGAACATGGCGCGCGCCGGCTGGGCCGTCGGTTGGAAGAAGGACGCGTTCTGGGGCAAAGCAGCGCTCGAGGCGCAGAAGGCGGCCAAGGACTGCCGCCTGACCTGGGGCCTGTTGGCGACCGGTCGCGGCATTCCGCGCGCTCACTGCGAGGTCAAGAATGCTGATGGTGCGGTCATCGGCGAGGTCACCTCGGGCACCATGTCGCCAACCCTGAAGCAGGGCATCGCGCTGGCGTTGTTGGACCGCGAAGTGGCCGAGGGCGATCAGGTCGTTATCGACGTACGAGGTCGGGAACTGGCCGCGACGGTGGTCAAGCCGCCGTTCGTGGTGGTGGAGACCGACTAGCTGTTTCGGCGAATTCGCGGACAGCGCGCGTAACCTGCCCTCGAGCGCCCGCCGGAGCGGGCCATGAACGCCGAGCGGAGTTTACGTGCGACCGATGGCTTCCCTGCGCGCCGTGGGGTGGGTAACGATGGCGCCGATCCTGGCAGCGCTGCTGCTCGGCGCGGGCCAAGACCGAACAGCGGAACCGGCGGCTCACATTGCTGAGCCCTCGATGCCGGCTCCAGCCGTCGGCGCGCTGTTCTCCCATGGGTTGGCCGCCGACCACGACTGCACGGCCAGCGTCTTGGCCAGCACTCGCGGCGACCTGATTCTCACCGCTGCGCACTGCGTTCTGGGAACGGGCAAGGGGATCACGTTCGCGCCGGGTTACACCGGCGGGCGGGCTCCCTACGGCACCTGGTCGGTGACTCAGGCGTTCGTTGATCCCGCCTGGAAGTCCCGTCAGGACCCGCAGTCTGACTTCGCCATCCTGGCTGTCGCTCGGCAGGAACGAGATGGCGCGGAGGTCGGGGTGCAGGACGTCGTGGGCGGGGAAACATTGGGCCGGGCGCCCGCGAACGGACAAGCCGTTCAGGCCGTCGCCTACAACGCGGGCAAGGACGACGACCCGATCGGCTGCCGGGTCACCGTCAGTTACACCCAGGGTTTCCCGACACATAACTGCTCCGGTTATGTGGGTGGCAGCAGCGGGAGCCCCTGGTTGGTCAACACCTCCGACCATGCGATGCCGACCGTGGTCGGTGTGGTCGGTGGCCTTCACCAGGGCGGGTGCGACGAACGCACCTCATATTCGCCAGTGTTCGGGCAAGACGTGTTCGGCCTGATGGTGCGGGCAGAGGCTGGCGATGCTCCTGACTCCGTGCCGCAGGCCGGCAGCGACGGCTGCTCCTGATCGGCCGGTCAGCCGATCAACGGCGCGTTGGTCAGGTCGAGAACCCGTCCGGCAATGAGAACGTGAACCCGGTTGCTCGCCGCACCGATGATGGCGTTCACCCGGCCGAGAGCGTCGCGATAGATCGCGCCGCGGTCATCGGTCGGAACAGCGCCCATGCCCACCTCGTGAGAGACGGCAACGCAGTCGAACGGGGCATCAGCCCACAGGGCAGCCAACTCGTGGGCGGCGTCCTCGGTGATCTTCAGAGCGCGCGTTCGATCTCCCCACGCGTTCGCGGAGTCGATCAGCCCGAGCACCCACGTTCCGAGGCAGTCGACCAGAACCGGGGTTCGGCCGCGCAGAATGGTGCGGGTTACCTCGAGGGAGTTGGCCACGGTCCATCCGTGCGGAAGCTCGGTGACCTCGCGCGGGCCGTGAATCTGTTCGGCGGAGTCCGTCTGCCGCGCTTCGCTGGCGCGGATGACGGTCACCGCATCGCGGCCGGTCAGCAGCTGGGTGGCATAACGGGTTTTCCCGGTGCGCGTACCTCCGAGAACCAAGGTGGTCGACATGCTTCTCCCTCTCACGGCTGCTGATCCGCCGGACAGCCTAGTGCGCCCAGGTGGGAGGCGACACGCCCGCATGGTGGTCGAGGACCACCCATGATGGCGCGGCCTGTGGCATCCTTGGCGATCTGATCGCTTCCACCCCCGCGATCGCGTGACGTCATCTCGCCCAAGACCCTGGGCATGCCAGATACGTCTGCCAACCCGGCGCACGCTGCCGGCTTCTCGACAAGCCGACCTCACCGGAGGGTGGAGACTCTTATGTCTGCCATGACCGATCACATTCCTACCCCTGACACCACTGGCCCTGTTTTTGCTGCCCACGAGGGCGGCAAGCTGGAGTCAGTCCCGAGCAAGCCGCTGCGCGACCGCAAGGACCTCGCGCTGCTCTACACCCCAGGCGTCGCCGACGTCTGCCGCGCCATCGCGCAGGACCCCTCGCTGTCGTTCCGCTACACGACCCGCCGTAACACCGTTGCTGTGGTCACCGACGGCACTGCCGTGCTCGGCCTGGGCAACATCGGCCCGGTCGCCGCGTTGCCGGTGATGGAGGGAAAGTCGGTGCTGTTCAAGCACTTCGGCAACGTCGACTCCGTCCCGGTCTGCCTGGAAACGGGCACCGTGGAGGAGATCGTCGAAGCGGTCGTGCGCCTGGCCCCGACGTACGGCGGTATCAACCTGGAGGACATCTCGGCGCCGCGCTGCTTCGAGATCGAGCGCCAGCTGAAGGAACGCCTGGACATACCGGTGTTCCATGACGACCAGCACGGCACCGCGATCGTGGCGCTCGCTGCCCTCCTGAACGCCGCGAAGGTGACTGGTCGCGAGTTGTCCGCGCTGCGGGTCGTCATCGGCGGCGCGGGAGCTGCCGGAGTGGCGATCGCGAACATCTTCAAGCGTGCGGGCATCACCGACCTGATCGTCTGCGACTCGAAGGGCATCATCGAGCCACACCGCGACGACCTGCAGGACCACAAGCGTCGGCTCGCCGCCACGACCAACCCGCTCGGGTTGCGCGGCAAGATCGGTGACGCGCTGCTGGACGCCGACGTCTATGTCGGTGTTTCCGGCGGCACCATCGCCGAGTCCGACATCGCCAAGATGGCCGAGAACTGCATCATCTTCGCGCTGGCCAATCCGGACCCGGAAGTTCACCCCGACCTGGCGCACAAATACGCAGCAGTGGTGGCGACCGGTCGGTCGGACTTCCCGAACCAGATCAACAACGTCTTGGCGTTCCCCGGCTTGTTCCGTGGGGTGCTCGACTCGGGTGCACCGCAGATCACTGAGGCGATGAAGATCGCCGCCGCAGAAGCGATCGCCGGGCTGGTGGAGAACCCCACTGCCGAGGAGATCGTGCCGTCGGTGTTCGACGAGCGTGTCGCCCCGGCGGTGGCGCAGGCAGTCGCCGACCTCGCCTAAGTCCGACCCCGTACGAAGCGGCGCTCCACCCGATTTCGGGTGGAGCCCCGCTTTCGTTGCGGTGCGGGGAAAATCAGCGCTTGCCGCCGCCCAGAAGGCCGCCGAGGATGTCGCCGAGCCCACCGCCGAGCCCTCCGGAGGCGCCGCCCTGGCCGCCGGTTGCGCCACCGAGGACCTGGCCGAGAATGTCGCCCAGTCCGCCGCCCGAGGTGCCTGCCGGTGCTGTGCCGCCGGTGGCGCCCGGCTGCTGCTGCGTCTGGTCGGTGGTCGCCTGGCCGCCGCTCGGCGCGCCCGCACCGCCGCCGAGGACCTTGCCCGAGAGGTAGCTGAGCACGATCGGGGCGAGGATCGGCAAGATTTTCTTGAGGAGGTCGCTGCCGGCTCCGCCGCTGAGTCCACCGAGGTGGTTCACGACTTGGTCGGTGTTTCCGCCGAAGACGTTGTCGACGATCTGCTGGCCATCACCGGTGTCGACGGAGTCGACCGACGGGGTTCCACCCTGGTGGTCACTCAGCGCGTCGAGTAGCGACTGCTGACCGGCGGGGTCCTGGGCGTTGGCGTTCAGACCACCGAGCAAGGTGGGCACGAGTTGTTCAACGGCGGCGCGGGTCGACTGCTCGTCGGCCCCGACCTGCTGAGCCAGTTGGTCGATTGGAACCTGACCCATGATGTCTTGCACAGCACTCATCTGTCGTTCTCCTCCCAAGAGTCGTCACCGTTGACGACCTGCACCGATCACCCTAGGACGATTCAGCCGTACGGTGGGGTGCGTGAGCAACTGGACGTGGAGCTACGACGGCGGTGAAGAGCGCGCTTCGGTGGTGTTCCCTACCCGCGCCGAGGCGGAGGCATGGCTGGGGGAGAGCTGGCAGGAACTGGCCGACGCCGGTGTTCGTGCGGTGACCCTGCGGGTCGATGAAGAACCGGTCTACGGGCCCATGTCGCTCGAACCCTGAGTCGCTCGAACCCTGAGCGATCAGCGCGGCTTGTCGCCGCGCTTGACCTGCGGCTTCGGCATGCGGGACATCCGCATCTGCATGGCGCGCATGATCGCGTACATTGCCGCGCCACGGGGCGGGTCCTCGTTGAAACGCTCGTGGATGCGCTTCTTCAGGCGGCGCCAGAGCAGCCAGCTGTCGATGATGCCGAAGGCCAGCACGATCCACACCAAGAACAACGCGGCAACCTGAAAGCTGCGGTTCGGCAGCACGGTCATGACCAGCATCAACAGCATGAGCGGGAGCAGGATCTCGCCGATGTTCCAGCGGGCGTCGACGGTGTCGCGGATGAACCGCTTCACCGGTCCGCGGTCGCGGGCCGGCAGGGCCTTCTCGTCACCGCGGGCGAGAGCCTCCCGCTGCTGGGCGCGCTGCACTCGCGACTGCGACTTTGCTTCCTTGCGGGCGGCGTCGCGGTCGGCGGGAACGAGCGGCTGCCGTCGAGCGGCCTGAGCGTCCTTGCGCTTGGGCGTCGGTCGACCCTTTCCGGCGCCGCCGGAAAGGTTCTGCCCGTCGGCGTCGTCGACAGGCAGAGCGGTGGCGACCTGCGCCGGCTCATCGGTTTTCTTGTTACGCCCAAACACGAGCCGAACTCTACGGGGTCGCCGTCGTGGCACCCAATCCCCGCGCCCGCTCCGGCAGTGCGGTGGCTACGGTGATGCCTGTGACCGAGCCTCAAACCGACCCCCGTACCGAAGAACTGCGCAGCGCAGTGCGCGCACTCATGCCGCAGGTCCGCGCCGACCTCGAAGCTCTGACCCGGATCCCGAGTGTCTCGTTGGACTCCTTCGACCAGTCCACCATCGACACCAGCGCCGAAGCTGTCGCCGCCTTGTTGCGGGCGGAGGGCATGGACGTACGCATCGTGCGCGAGGGTGGCCGACCCGCGGTCATCGGGCGACTGCCGGCGCCGGCCGGTGCGCCGACGGTCACGCTCTACGCCCACCACGACGTCCAGCCGCCGGGCGATGCGGCCGATTGGACATCGCCGCCATTCGAGCCGACCGAACGAAACGGCCGGCTTTACGGGCGCGGCGCCGCCGATGACAAGGCGGGAGTCATGGCCCATGTCGCCGCGCTGCGGGCCCACGGGGGCAAGCCGCCGGTTGGCGTCAACATCTTCGTGGAGGGCGAGGAGGAGATCGGGTCCGATTCCCTCGCGACCATCCTCGAACGGCACGGCGAAGACCTACGCGCCGACGCGATCGTGCTGGCCGACTCCACCAACTGGGAGGTGGGCGTTCCCGCCTTGACCACCACGTTGCGCGGAATGATCCGCGTCGCGGTCACCGTTCGTACGCTCGATCACGCCATCCACTCCGGTATGTACGGCGGGGCTGTTCCCGACGCGTTGACCGCACTCGTACGAGTTCTGGGAAGCCTGCATGACGACGCCGGCGAGGTCGCTGTCGAGGGGTTGTCGCAAGGCGTCGCGGCCGACTTGGACTATGACGAAGCGCGATTGGGCGCAGAGTCCGGCCTGTTGGACGGGGTGCAACCGATCGGGTCGGGATCGTTCCTGACCCGGCTGTGGACCAAACCGTCGATCACCACCATCGGCATCGACGCACCCTCGGTCGACACCGCCTCGAACACGCTGGTCCCAAAGGCCCGCGCGAAGGTGTCGATGCGCATCGCCCCCGATGAGGATCCCCGCCACGCGTACGAACTGCTGCGCCGTCACCTGGTGAACCACACGCCGTGGGGCGCCCAGATCGAGATCGCCCTGGACGACGAGGGAGCCGGCTTCGCGGCCGATGCCGAAGGCCCGATCTACGACATCGCGCGCAGTAGTTTCACCGACGCCTGGGAAGGTCAAAGCCCGGTCGACATCGGCGTTGGCGGGTCGATCCCGTTCGTTGCCGCCTTCGCCGAACAGTTCCCGCAGGCCGCGATCCTGGTGACTGGCGTCGAAGACCCCGACAGTCGCGCCCACGGCGCGAACGAGAGCTTGCACCTCGGCGAATTTGAGCGGGTTTGCGTGGCCGAGGCGCTCCTGCTGCAGCGGATCGGCGACCGCTGACGTGCGAGTTCTGGTCGCCGCCGACGCGTTCGCGTCGCTGCCGGCAGCCGAGGCCGCTCGGGTGGTCTGCGAGGCGTGGCGGGACACCGCTGCGCACGTCGAGATCTGCGTCAGCGCGCAGGGATCCGGGCGAGCGGGCAGCGCGGCCGCCCTGGGCGAGGCGGTCGGAGCCGCGTTGACCTTGGTGGCCGGCGAGCAGCCGCTACCGGCCTACGTCGAGGGCCGTGCCCGCGCCTTCGTCGACGCAAACGCGCCGGGGGAGAGTGTCGGTGCCGCCGCGCGCCGACTGCTGGACGACGGGATCGACCGGGTCGTGTTGGCGCTCGGAGACTGCCCCCAAATCGATGGTGGGCAAGCGTTCCTGCGCGGTTTTCAGGGAACGGACGACCCGGCAGCGGTGCATTCCACCGAGCACCTGGTCGGTCTCGCCGAGACCGACCGGGTGTTGCTCGGCTTCCAAGGAGCCGCATATGCCGCCGTGGACGAGCAGGGTCTGGATAAACAGGCCGCCCAGGATCTGGAGCGGCAGATGGGTCAGTGGGTCGACCTGGTTCGTGCTGCTCACCCCGATCGGAAGGACCTGATGACCGGCGCAGCATTGCGGGCAGAGCGTCAACCGGGTGCTGGAGCCGGCGGCGGACTCGGATATCTGCTGCTGGCCACAGGCGGCCAAGTCGTTCCGGCGCCGACCTACAGCGCCGCGCTCACCGGCCTTCCCGACCGCGTCGCCGCCGCGGATCTCGTCGTCACGACCGCCACGGTCTTCGACTGGCGGCTACTGGACCACAGCGTGCTGCACACCGCGACAAGCTTGGCGAATGCCGACGCAACACCGGTGGTCGCGCTGGTCGACGAGGTGCATGTGGGCCGCCGGGAGCAGATGTCGCTGGGCCTCCAGGGAACCTACTCGGTGCAGCGGTCCGGGTGGATACGCAGCGAACCCGCTGACGCGGCGCAGGCCCGCACCGAATTGGAGCGGTTGACCCGCCGGGTAGCGAACACGTGGACGCCATCGCCGCGCGGCGACGTACGCTAGGGGAACAGGCGCCCGGGAAGAAACTGCGTCGAGCGCTGGTTGCAGCAGTCGCAGCACCGAAATCCGGGTTTCCCCGCGATCACGAAGGAACGTGAAATATGAGCATCGACAGCAACGTGACCGACACCCAGACCGAGAACGCGGCCGACACCAAGGCCCACGGTGTCGATCTCACTGAGGTCGCCGCGGGCAAGGTCAAGAGCCTGCTCGAACAAGAGGGTCGCGACGACCTGCGACTGCGTGTCGGCGTGCAGCCCGGTGGCTGCTCCGGCTTGATCTACCAGTTGTACTTCGACGAGCGCACCCTCGACGGTGACCTCGTACGCGACTTCGGTGGTGTGGAGGTCGTCGTCGACCGGATGTCCGCCCCCTACCTCGAGGGCGCTTCGATCGACTTCGCCGACACCATCGAGAAGCAGGGCTTCACGATCGACAACCCGAACGCCGGCAGCAGCTGCGCCTGTGGTGACAGCTTCTCCTGAGCCTTCCCGGTCTACCGACCGAACAACACCGCAGGACTGCGTCGCGCAGTCCTGCGGTGTTGCGTTTGTTGACCGGCCGGTAGGTTCTCGATCATGAAGATCGCCGTCACCGGTTCCATCGCCACCGACCACCTGATGACCTTCGGAGGCCGGTTCGCCGACTCGCTGGTTGTCGACCAGTTGCACAAGATCTCGGTCAGCTTCTTGGCCGACGACCTGCAGATCCGCCGCGGCGGGGTTGGCGCGAACATCGCCTTCGGCATGGGCAACCTGGGCGTACGCCCGATTCTGGTGGGCGCCGTCGGCGAGGACTTCGCCGATTACCGCTCGTGGCTCCAACGCCACAACGTCGACTGCGACTCGATCCGCGTCTCCGACACCCAACACACCGCGCGTTTCGTCTGCACCACGGACACCGAGATGGCGCAGATGGCCACCTTCTATCCGGGAGCGATGAGCGAGGCGCGCTACATCGAACTCGCGCCGATCGCCGACCGCGTGGGTGGGCTCGACCTCGTCGTGATCGGCCCCAATGACCCCGAGGCCATGCGCCGCCACACCAGCGAATGCCGCACCCGGGGCATGAAGTTCGTGGCGGACCCCTCCCAGCAACTCGCGTTCGGTGACGGTGACCTGATCCGCCAGCTCATCGATGGGGCGACTTACCTGTTCACCAATGAATACGAAGCGCAGCTGGTCACCACCAAGACCGGCTGGTCGGCGCAGGAGGTGCTCGACCGGGTCGGCTGCCAGGTGATGACCAAGGGCAAGGACGGCGCGGTCATCCTCCGCTCCGGGCGGGAGCCGCTCGAAATCCCGATCGCCGGCAAGGTGCCCGCCGTTGACCCCACGGGTGTCGGCGATGCCTTCCGAGCCGGATTCCTCTGCGGCCTGGCCTGGAACCTCGACCTGCGCACCTGCGCGGAGGTCGGTTCGATGTTGGCCACCTATGTCGTCGAAACTGTCGGAACCCAGGAATACAACTTGCGCCCGGAGCGGTTCCTCGACCGGTTCGAGGCTGCGTACGGCGCCGAGGCTCGCGCTGCGGTCGCACCCCACCTGGGCTGAATTCGGCCATGACCCCCACCGAACCGCCACCGTCGAGATTCGTCTTCGACATCGACCCGGCCGTCCTGGCCGACTGGTCCAACGACCTGGTGGCCAGCGGCGGGGACCTCAGCCCCGGAACCCTGCTCGCGGCGTACCGTGGCGGTTTTTTCCCGATGGGCCTCGACCAGGGTGGCAGCGGGCCCATCGGATGGTGGTCACCGGTGCATCGAGGCGTGCTGCTGCCTGGGAATCATCGGGTCCATCGATCGTTGCGCCGCAGCAGTCGGCGGTTCGAAGTGACCATTGACACGGCGTTCGCCGAGGTCGTCGCCGGTTGCGCGGACCCCTCGCGCGACGGCGCTTGGATCACCGGTGCCTTCGCGGAGGCGTACGGCGAATTGCATCGTCTGGGCTGGGCCCACTCGATCGAGGTGTGGGACGCCGACGGTGTCCTGGCCGGGGGCCTGTACGGCGTCGCGATCGGCGCGCTGTTCGCGGGGGAGTCGATGTTCCATCGACAGACCGACGCCAGCAAAGTAGCCCTCTGGGCGGCAGCCGACATGGTCTTCGACGACGCGGGGGACCACGCCGTCTTCGACGTGCAATGGTCCACGCCGCACCTCGCGGCTCAGGGGGTTCGGGAGATCTCCCGTGACGACTACCGACGACGCACCCGTCTGGCGGTCGCGGAACCGTTGCCACCACTGTTCCGTTGACAGCGTGGCGCCCCCTCTGAGGGCCGCTGGGTGAGCGCTGGGAATGAGCCCGTACGACAGGCCGATCCGGCGACCCCGACCGCGCGAACGCCCAGGGCTGGGATAAGGTTTCCCCGTGCCTGGAACCAATCGAAGCGAGCCTGACGTGCGGCCCACGTCGAAGCGCTCCCACTCACGGACGACCAAGCGTCTGATCGGTGCCGCGGGTTTGGGTGGTGCCGCCCTCCTGCTGAGCGGTTGCACCGACTACCAGCGGCGCGGATTCCTGCCCAAGGGCGTCACCGAGCTATCGCCGGAGATCCAGAATTTCTGGGTCGGAACGTGGAGCTGGGCCCTCGCGGTCGGTGTTCTGACGTGGGGTCTGATGTTCTGGTGCATGGCGCGCTACCGCCGCAAGAAGACCGACACCGGTCTCCCGCCGCAGGTGGCCTATCACGTGCCGATCGAGATCCTCTTCACGGTGGTTCCGGTGTTGATGGTTGCCGTGTTGTTCGGCAAGACCGTTGAGATCGACAACAAGATGCTCGACACCTCCAAGAAGCCCGATGTCACGGTCAACGTCGTCGGCAAGCAGTGGAGCTGGGACTTCAACTACGTCGACGCGAAGGTCTACGACTCGGGAACCCAGGCCGCGCTGAACGGCAAGCCCGGTGTCGAGAAGACGTTGCCGACGCTCTACCTGCCGGTGAACAAGCGGGTCGAGTTCGTGCTGACCACGCGCGACGTCAACCACACCTTCTGGGTCATCCAGTTCCTGCAGAAGATGGACATGATCCCGGGTCGGGTGAACAAGTTCCAGGTTGTTCCGAACCAGATCGGCACCTTCCAGGGCAAGTGCGCCGAACTGTGTGGCGCCTACCACTCGCAGATGCTCTTCCAGGTCAAGGTCGTCAGCCAGGCTGACTACACCAAGCACATCAACCAGCTCAAGTCCGAAGGGAACGTCGGGTTCTTGTCGAACTCGATGGCCCGCGAGGGTTCTGCGCTGGTCCCGGGTGAGCAGCAGTATTTGCCGCCGGGCCTGACGAAGTCCGATGTTGTGGAGGGCAAGTAATGGCAACCACCATCCCGGTCGACGCCCAACTCGGGGAGGAGCGCGGCAAGCCGCAGCGCCACCCCGGTCGCACCGTCGTTAAGTGGATCACCACCACTGACCACAAGGTCATCGGCAACCTCTACTTCATTACCTCGATGGCGTTCTTCCTTCTCGGCGGGGTGCTCGCGCTGATGATCCGCGCCGAGCTGTGGCAGCCGGGTTTGGAGATCGTCGACAACCCCGAGCAGTTCAACCAGTTGTTCACCATGCACGGCACCATCATGTTGCTGCTGTTCGCAACGCCGCTGTTCGCTGGCTTCGCCAACGCGCTGGTGCCGCTGCAGATCGGTTCGCCCGATGTGGCGTTCCCGCGACTGAACATGTTCGCCTACTGGCTGTTCGTCTTCGGTGGCCTCATCGCCGCGTTCGGCTTCCTGACGCCGCAGGGTGCGGCAGCCTTCGGCTGGTTCGCCTACGCGCCGCTTTCCGGAGCGACCTTCAGCCCCGGTCTCGGTGGCAACCTGTGGGTCTTCGGGCTGAGCCTGGGTGGTTTCGGAACGATCCTCGGATCGGTCAACTTCATCACCACGATCGTCTGCATGCGCGCGCCGGGCATGACCATGTTCCGGATGCCGATCTTCACCTGGACCGTTCTGATCACCTCGATCCTCGCGCTGGTCGTCTTCCCGGTGCTGGCCGCCGCGCTGTTCGGCCTGGGTATGGACCGAGTCCTGGGCGCTCACGTCTTCGACCCGGCGACTGCCGGCGCAATGCTCTGGCAACACATGTTCTGGTTCTTCGGGCATCCAGAGGTCTACATCATCGCCTTGCCGTTCTTCGGGATCATCTCCGAGATCATCCCGGTGTTCAGCCGCAAGCCGATCTTCGGCTACAAGTCGCTGGTCATGGCGACCGTGGCCATCGCGGCCCTGTCGGTGACCGTCTGGGCCCACCACATGTACGCCACCGGCCAGGTGCTGCTGCCGTTCTTCGCGATCATGACAATGCTGATCGCGGTCCCGACCGGGGTGAAGTTCTTCAACTGGATCGGAACGATGTGGGGTGGCTCAATCACCTTCGAGACGCCGATGCTGTGGGCCCTGGGCTTCCTGGTCACCTTCCTCTTCGGTGGTCTGACCGGTGTCATCCTGGCCAGTCCGGCCCTGGACTTCTCGCTCACCGACTCCTACTTCGTCGTGGCGCACTTCCACTACGTCGTGTTCGGAACCGTCGTCTTCGCGATGTTCGCCGGCTTCTACTTCTGGTGGCCGAAGCTGACCGGTCGGATGCTCGACGAAACGCTGGGCAAGATCCACTTCTGGATGTTGTTCATCGGCTTCCACACAACCTTCCTCATCCAGCACTGGCTCGGTGTGGCCGGCATGCCCCGGCGTTATGCCGACTACCTGCCCGAAGACGGCTTCCAGTGGATGAACCAGGTCTCCACCGTGGGTGCGTTCATCCTCGGCTGTTCGATGCTCCCCTTCTTCTACAACGTGTGGAAGACGTGGCGCACCGCGCCGTTGGTGAACACCGACGACCCGTGGGGTTATGGCGCATCGCTGGAGTGGGCAACAAGCTGCCCGCCGCCGCGCCACAACTTCAACTCGATCCCGCGCATCCGCTCCGAGCGTCCCGCGTTCGACCTGAACCACCCGGAAGCCGCTCCGGCCTCCGTACGGGCGTCGAACCAGGTGCTCGCCAGCATCGCCACCTCCCGTGGTGAGGAAGAGACGACCCGATGAAGACAGAAGCGCGCCTGTTTAACGGCATCGGCCTGTTCGTGATCATCGTCATGGTGATTTACACCGTCTCGACGATGAATTCGGAGCGAGGCGTTGAGCCGGTCGGAGTCATCGGCCTGCTGCTGAGTGCCGGTCTGCTGTTCATGTGTGGTTTCTTCTTCCGGATCACCGGCGCGAAGTCCGACCTGCGACCCGATGATGACCTCGAGGGTGAGATCTCCGACGTTGAAGGTGACTTCGGTTTCTTCGCGCCCCACTCGTGGTGGCCGCTGGCTCTTGCCGGTTCGTGTGCGCTGCTGGTCTTCGGCGCCGCGGTCGGTTGGTGGATCGTCATCGTCTCCATGCCGCTGCTGATGCTGTCGGTCATCGGTTGGACCTTCGAGTTCTTCCGGGGCGACGACGCGGCCTGACCCCTCTCGCCGTCAGCTGATTCGGCCGGACCCGCCTCGCGGGTCCGGCCGATTGCTGTCTGGTGGGTGGTTCAGCCCCAGCCGAGTTCGTGCAGCCGATCGTCGTCGATCCCGAAGAAGTGGCCGATCTCGTGCAGCGTGGTCACCCTGATCTGAGCGACCAGGTCGCTGCGGCTGCGACAGACCCGGCGCAGCGGCCCGCGGAACAGGAAGATCCGATCGGGTAGGGAGCCGTAAAGGTAACTATCTGACCGGTCGGGGAGTGGGATGCCGACATAGAGCCCGAGCAGTTCGGAGCCGGGCGCGTTCTGGGCCGTTTGTTCGGCGGTGGGCTCCTGCTCGATCAGGATCACCACGTTGTCCAGCCGATCGAAGAGTTCCTGCGGGATCTCATCGAGGGCGTCTGCGACAGCCTCTTCGAACTGCTCGTCCGAGAGGTCGATCACGTGGGTTCGTCAGCCCGCGGACGGCGTACGGCGGTGAAGGCTCCATCGATCAGCCGAGGAACGCAGTTGCTTGCGTTGAGCTGACCGATCAGGTTGACGTCATCGTCGTAGCCCTTGGCCAGCAGTTCCATCCCCGAGCTGCTCGACTTGAGCCGCACCGACAGGGTTCGCTTCACCGCCCGGAACGCCTCGACGGCCGACTCAGCTTCCGGAGACCGGGACGCCGCAGGCATGGCCGCCAGGATGGCTCCTGCGCCCCACAGGTCCTCATTCGCCACCCGCATGGTTCCGTCGGGCCAACGTTCACCGGCGGGCACGACGAGCACCTCACCGCCGTTCGCCAGATGCTCGGCGCAGTAGTCACCCACCGCTCGAGCGTTGCGCAGGCAGCCGGCCACGACCTCACAGCCGAGTTCCTGAAGGACCGACGCGATGGTGGAGCCGTTGGGAGAGGGCAACACGAGCCGCTTGAACGGTTCGGCCGCGCAGATCGAGGCTGGTGACAACGACGGGGGACCAGGCGCCTGGCCCGGACCGCGGTCGCTGCGCTGCACGGCAAGGACGGCGTCAAAGCGTTCGGCCAAGGACGTCGCCCCAGCATCGCGCCAGCGATAGGGGTAGACCCGCGCGCCTCGGTCGGTCGCCATCGAGACTGTGGTGCTGAAGCTGCACACGTCGACGACGACCGCCAACAGCGGCGCCGAGCTGTGGTGGGCGAGGTAGCGCGCCCCTGATCCACCCCAGGTGCACCGAACCGGCCACCTCCGTTGGAGCAGTTCGTCCTCGACGTCACTGTTCATCGGTGATGACCGGTTCTGGTGTCAGTGTGGGAGCAGCGGACCCTCAGTGGGTGTCGCTGGTCTCACGCGGGTGGTAGGCGTTGTTCGAGTCGAGCTCCTGAGCGCCACCGGCGCCGTGGAAGTGACCGAACGTGGGCGACTTCGTTCCCTCGATTGCCGCGCGTTCCAACTCGGCGGCGCGATCGTCGGACTCGTGATGCTCCGCGGCCAGTTCGGCCGGGGTCACGGGGTTGATCACGTCGGAGAAGTAGAAGTGCGACAACTTGGTGCGGGCCTTCTGGGCGAGGGCACCCTTGCGTCGCACGCCATTCTTGTCGACCTCGGCGGGCGCCGGCAGAACGTCGTGGCGGGTGTAAGCCACCAGCGGCCAGCGCTTGTAGTCATCAAGGGCCTCGTGAGCCTCGAAGAAGCGGCCCTCCGCCGTACGGACGATGCGTCCGCTTTCGCGGCCGTGCAGCACAAGGTCGCGGTCACGACGCTGGAGGCTGAGGCACAGTCGCTTGGTGACGATGAAGGTGAGCACCGGCGCGATGAAGACAGCAGCCCGGAAGAAGTGGGTGATGTCGTTGATCGAGAGGTGCAGCTTGATCGCCATCAAGTCGTTTCCGGCGGCGAACATCAGCACGAAGTAGAAGGTGATGAACGCCATGCCCAGACCGGTGCGCGTCGGGTTGTTGCGCGGTCGGTCGAGCAGGTGGTGTTCCTCGGTGTCGCCGGTGACCCAGCGCTCCAGGAACGGGTAGATGCCCATCAGGGTCCACATCGCGGGGATCAGCAGGATGGCGCCGATCATGATGTTGAAGCTGTAGGTGTGGCCACCGAGAGTGAACTCGAGCCACCCCGGCAACAGGCGCAGCGCGCCGTCGGCGAAGCCCATGTACCAGTCAGGCTGGGAGCCTGCCGTCACCTGCGTCGGTTCGTACGGACCGTAGAGCCAGATCGGGTTGATCGAGACCAAGCCCGAGATCAGCGCGATGATGCCGAAAACGATGAAGAAGAAGCCACCGGCCTTGGCGGTGTAGACCGGCATGAGCGGGAAGCCCACGACGTTCTTGTTGGTGCGGCCGGGTCCGGGGAACTGGGTGTGCTTGTGGACCATCACCAGCAACAGGTGTGCGGTGAACAGACCGATCAGGATCGCCGGGATCAGCAGGACGTGGACGGTGAACAGGCGGGGGATGATCGCCTCGCCCGGGAAGCCGCCACCGAACATGCCGAAGGAGATGTACGAACCGATGACCGGGATCGTGAGGATGAAGCCCTGCGCGGCGCGCAGACCGGTTCCGGACAGCAGGTCGTCCGGCAGCGAGTAGCCCGCGAATCCCTCGACCATGGCGAGCATGAACAGCAGCAGACCGATGATCCAGTTGATCTCACGCGGCTTGCGGAACGCGCCGGTGAAGAACACGCGGAACATGTGCAGCATGATCGCGACCAGGAAGACCAGGGCGCCCCAGTGGTGCATCTGACGGATCAGCAGACCACCGCGGACATCCATCGAGATGTTCACCGTGGAGTTGAACGCCTCGGACATGTGGATGCCACGCAACGGCACGTACGAGCCGTTGTAGGTCACCTCGCCCATGCTCGGCACGAACCAGAAGGTCAGGAACGTTCCGGTGATCAGCACGACGATCATCGAATACATCGCGATCTCGCCGAGCATGAAGGACCAGTGGTCCGGGAAGACCTTCTTCAGCAGGAACTTTCCAGCCCCCGCGGCGCCGGTGCGCTCGTCGACCCAGTTGCCGATGGCGACGGCCGGTCCGCCGGATTTCTTGGGGGAGTCCGTTTTGTCGTCGGCCCGCAGGTCGTTGACCGGACGGTCGTTGTCACTCATGCGCGCTCCCAGAAGCTCGGTCCGACGGCTTGCTGGAAGCCGTGGTCAGCAACGAGGTAGCCCTCGTCGTCAACGGAGATCTTCAACTGCGGCAGTGGCCGCTTGGCCGGGCCGAAGATCACCTTGCAGTCTTCGGTCATGTCAAAGGTCGACTGGTGGCAGGGGCAGAGCAGGTGGTGAGTCTGCTGCTCATAGAGCCCGACCGGGCAGCCAACGTGGGTGCAGATCTTGGAGTAGGCGACAACGCCGCCCACGCCCCAGGAGCGCTGCTTCGCGCTCTTGATGAGGTCCTCTTCGAGGCTGACCAGGATGACCGAGGCCTTGACCTTTTCGTTCATCGGGTGCTTGGAGGTGTCGATGCCCTCCGGCAACACGTGGAACACCGAGCCGAGCGTCACGTCGGACAGTCGGATGGCAGTTCCGTCGGGGTCACGCACCAGGCGGCGCTTACGGCCCTTGTACGGGTAGTCCCACAGCGACGTCTCGAGGTCCTGGTGGGGCATCGGACCGAACGAACCCAACACCTGCAGACCGAGCGGCAGGGCGAACAGACCGAGTGCGCCGCCCATCGTCATCTTGATCAGCGGGCGACGGAAGATCTGGGTCGACTCACCGGCATCGGTGAGGATCTTGGTGAAGCCTTCGCGGGTCTCGTCGCTGGAACGCAGTTCGTGCCGTTCCTCGACGACCTCCTCGTCGGACATCAGCGTCTTGGCCCAGTGGACCGCGCCGAGGCCGATGAACAGGATCGACAGGCCGAGGGTGACACCCAAAGCGGTGTGCAGGGCCTTGGTCGGACCGATCAACGGGATCGTGACGATGTCGTCGGTGCCAATGGCGAAGTAGGACACGATGAACAGCAACGTGAACAGCATCGACAGGCCGAACATCGTGGCGACTTGACGCTCCGACCGCTTCGCGGCGGCCTCGTCGTTGTCACCGTGACGGTGGATGTGCGGCGGGAGGCCTGGGTTCTCGAAGGCTTCGGGCACCTGCGCGTGGTGAGCCTCGACCTCGTGGCCGGTGGTGGCCTCGTCGGAGTGGGTCACTGAATGTTCCTTGTCAGCGGGGGAAGTGAGATCGGACATCACGCCGCCTTGCGGCCGAGCCAGACGGCCGCGCCGATCATGAGCCCGATGAAGATGGTCCAGGCGAACAGGCCCTCGGGAACCGGGCCGAGGTTGCCAAGAGTGTGGCCACCCTGGGACGCCTCGGTCCGCACGTTCTGCAGGTAGGAAATGATGTCTTTCTTGTCCTGCGGGGTCATGTTCGTGTCGTTGAACACCGGCATCGACTGCGGACCGGTGAGCATTGCTTCGTAGACGTGCTTGCCCGAGACGTCCATCAGGTTCGGCGCGAACTTGCCGCGGGTCAGGGCGCCACCGGAGCCGGCGACGTTGTGACACATCGCGCAGTTGACCCGGAAGAGCTCGCCACCCTTGGCGACGTTTCCGCCACCCGAGGTGTATTCCGAGCTGGGGATCGCCGGGCCATCACCCAACGACGCGACGAAGGCCGACAATGCGGCGGTCTCACTGGGGGTCAGCTGCGGGCCGTTTACATTGCGCTGGGCCTGAATGCCCGGCTGCTGCAGCGGCATGCGGCCGGTGCCGACCTGGAAGTCGACGGCGGCGGCGCCGACACCGATCAGGGACGGCCCGTTTTGGCCACCGGTCGCCTGCAAGCCGTGACAACTGGCGCAGTTCGCGAGGAACAACTGCTTGCCCTGGCTGATCGTGCTGGCGGAAGTGGTGGATGACGCGGCGTCGGCACTCTTCGGCGCGAAAATGGCGTAGAGGCCACCGGTCATGATCAGACCCAGCAGCAACACGACCACGAGGGCGGCCGGATGGCGGCGGCGGGCGGCAAGAGAACTCACAGGCTCTGTCCTGTCGTCGGGACGGAAACGGACATCGGACACCGGCTCACTTCAGCAGGTAGATCGTCGCGAACAGAGCGATCCACACGACATCAACGAAGTGCCAGTAGTAGGAGGTGACGATCGCGCCGGTGGCCTGGTTGTGGGTGTACTTCCGGGTGGTGAAAGTACGTCCGATGATGAGCAGGAAGGCCACGAGGCCAGCGGTGACGTGGAGACCGTGGAAACCGGTCGTCATGTAGAACATCGAGCCGTAGGCGTCGGAGTTGATCGAGATGCCGTGGGCGAACATCTCCGAATATTCCATCACCTGACCGGACACGAAGATCGCGCCGAAGATGTAGGTGAGGACGTACCACTCGCGCATGCCCCAGGACTTCACCTCGAGCAGCTTGCCGGTGCGGGCCGGCTGACCGGCCTCAGCCTTGAACACACCGAGCTGACACCACAACGACGAGATCACCAGGATCAGCGTGTTCACCGCAGCGAACGGGACGTTGAGGTGTTCGGTGCGGCTGTGCCAAAGGTCGGGTGCGACCGAGCGAATCGTGAAGTACATCGCGAAGAGACCCGCGAAGAACATCAGCTCGCTGGAGAGCCACACCATGGTTCCGACCGCTGTCATGTTCGGTCGGGTAACTCCGCCTTGGACCCGGGGAGAACTCGTCTGAGCTGTAGTTACTGTCGCCACGTCCGACATTATGGCCCCATTGGAGCGACCGGGCGCGAGCGACCCCCGTTTTGGTTGTATCTCGTGATGCAACGAACCAGGTTGCGGCTCAGGTTCCCCGGTCCAGCGCGGGATCCGGCCTTGGGTAGCATCACTGTTATGAGTTCGAACGCTCCCGTGCCCGCCGGTGTGCCGGCGCAGTCCACCGCCGGTCCGCGGCAGCTGTCGGTGTTGCTCTACAGCGACGACAGCGCCACCCGTGACGCCGTTCGCGTGGGTGCTGGCCGGCGCCCTGCCAAAGACGTAGAGATCGTCTCCTGGCGTGAATGCGCCACCGCCGCGGCCGTTATCGACGCCGTCGAGAAGGAAAAGTTCGATCTGCTGATCCTCGACGGCGAGGCCGCCAAGACCGGCGGCCTCGGCCTGACCCGGCAGTTGAAGAACGAGATCGCCGACTGCCCCAAGGTCCTGGTGCTCACCGGGCGCGCAGCCGACGGCTGGTTGGCCTCCTGGTCCCAGGCGGAAGCGGCGGTTCCCCACCCGATTGACCCGCTGCTGCTCAGCACCACTATCGCCACTCTCGCGCGTCAGGCCTGAACCGGTGACGTCTGAGACGTTCACCTGGGCGGATCTGCTCACGACGCTGGTATCCGGGCAAGACCTCGATGTTGAGCGCAGCTCCTGGGCCATGGACCAGATCATGTCCGGCAATGCGAGCCCTGCTCAGGTCGCCGGTTTCCTGATCGCGCTGCGCGCCAAGGGGGAGAGTGTCGCGGAACTGAGGGGACTTGCTGACCGAATGATCGCGCATGCTCGCCCCATTCGGATTGACGGCGACACGCTCGACATCGTCGGCACCGGCGGCGACCGCGCCCACACGGTCAACATTTCGACCATGTCCGCGATCGTCTGTGCCGGCGCGGGGGCCACGATCGTCAAACACGGCAACCGCGCTTCGTCCTCATCCTCCGGCGCGGCCGATGTGATGGAGGCTCTCGGCGTACGCCTGGATCTGACGCCTGAGCAGGTCGCTTCGGTCGTTGAGCAGGCAGGCATCACGTTCTGTTTCGCGCAGACCTTCCACCCGAGCATGCGACACGCCGCGGTGACCCGGAAAGACCTCGGCGTGCCGACGGCGTTCAACGTCCTCGGCCCGTTGACCAACCCCGCGAACCCGCGGTTCCGCGCGGTCGGCGTCGCCGACGCTCGGGTCGCACCGCTGGTCGCCGGTGTGTTCGCAGAGCGTGGCCAAAGCGCCGCGGTCTTCCGGGGTGACGACGGCCTCGATGAGTTGACGCTGTCGACGACTTCGTCGCTGTGGTGGGTGCGCGATGGTGAAATCTCCGAACACGTCGTCGACCCGACAGCGCTCGGCTTGGAGCAAGCGCCGCTGGAGCGGCTGCGTGGCGGTGACGCCGCCTTCAATGCGCGCGTGGTCGCGGAGGTGCTCGACGGAGCGACCGGGCCGGTACGCGATGCGGTGCTGTTGAACTCCGGAGTTGCCCTCGCGGTCGTCGAAGCCGGGCAGGGCGGGCGTTTCGGGAATCACCCCGACGTGGAGTCGGCCCTGCGCGCCGGCGTCGAACGGGCTAGGGAGTCGATTGATTCCGGCGCCGCGAAGAGCTCGCTCGAACGCTGGATCGCTGCGACCCAACAGGCCTGAGCGACTCTATTCGTCGAGCCCAAGCGCGAAGGCCGCGCCGAGGTCATCGCGGGAGTAGGTGCGGAAGGCGATGTGGGTGCGGCTGTCGATGACACCCTCGACCTTGTTCAACCGGTCGGCGATCACATCGGCGAAGTCTTCGTGTCGCTTGACGCGGGCAACAGCGATCAGGTCGACATCGCCGGTCACCGAGTAGACCTCGGAGATGCCGTCGATCTCGGCGATCGCTTGCGCGACCTCGGGGATGCGGTGGACGTCGGCAGAAATCATCACGATGGCGGAGATCACATCGCCACCTTAGTCCGCGGTTCGACGGTGGCTTCGAGGCGCGCCTCGAGCGCGACCTTCGCTCCCATCGCGCCGTCGATCGGGCAGCTCCACGCGAAGTCGGCGCAACTGCGCACGAGTCGGACGCCCGGTTGCTCTAACCAACCGAGCACCTTGTCGGCCTCCTCGGGCAGGGCGGCGCAGCTGGGCGGCACCGGTTCTGTCACGACCTCGGCCGTCTCGACCATGGCGTCGATGAACGGCATCGGGTCGACACCGCGTGGGGTGATGGTGGTTCCGGCGAGCCGCGCATGGCGCACACAGATCACCTCCCAACCGCCGACCGGACTCGGGCGGGCTGCGACGATCTCGGCCGCTGCAGCGACCGGCGCGAGGCGTTGGGTGCGCGCACTTCCGCGGACGAACGCCAGAAGTCGATCTCGGATGGCAGCGGCGTCTTCGTAGCGACCTTGTTCGCCGAGCACGACCATCCGGTCGCTCAGTTGGTCGACCACCGGGGTGATCGACAGCGACAGGACACGCAGGGCTTCCTGCGCGACGCCGGCGTAGTCACTCACCGACTGGGCGCCGATGCAGGGCGCGCCGCACTTGCCCAGGTCGTACAACGCGCAGGCCGTCGAGGTGCCCTTGGCCGAGAGTCGCTTGGTGCATTGGCGCAGGGGGACGACGTCATGCAGGGCCTGAACGGCTCGTTCGGCGAGCGCCCGGGATCCGAACGGACCGATGTGACCGAGGGCGTCGGGGCGCACTGCGCCGACGATCGACAACCGGGGGAACGGTTCGCGGGTCAGTCGGATCCACACGGCGCGTTCGGGGAAACGTGAGCGCCGGTTGAACCGTGGCTTGTGTTCGGCGATGAGGCGCAGCTCGCGGACCTGGGCCTCCAACGCGGTCTGACAGACGACCGGCGTGACCTCCTGGGCGAGCTGGACCATCTCGCGCATCCTGGTGCGTTTCTCACTCTCGGTGAAATAGGAGCGGACGCGCTTGCGGATGTTGACGCTGGTGCCGACATAGAGAACGTCGCCGCGCGCGTCCTTGAAGACATAGACCCCCGGAGCCGACGGGAGGTCGTCGGCGAGCACCCGCTTGCGGCGTTGCGCCGGCGACACCCGTTTCGAGTAAGTCACCAGCTCCTCGAGCGAGTGGACGCCGAGGTTGCCGACGCGGCCGAGCAGCGCGTGGAGGACATCCACGGTGGCCCGAGCATCGTGCAGCGCGCGATGGTCGGGCGTCGTGGTGGTGCTGAAAAGAGCGGCCAGCGAGCTGAGTTTGCGGTTGGGCGCTTCATCGTTCGTGACGAGTTGGCGAGCCAGGTGAGCCGTGTCGACCACGACCGGTTGCGGCCAACTGCGACCGAGGGCTGAGCAAGCGGCCTTGAGGAAGCTCACGTCATAGGGCGCGTTATGGGCCACGACCACGCCATCGCCGATGAACTCCAGGAATGCGGGCAGCACGCGCGCGATGGGCGGGGCGGAGGCAACCATCGCGTTGCTGATCCCAGTCAGCACCGAGACGAACGCTGGGATCGGGGTTCCGGGACGAACGAGGGTCTGGAACTCGCCAAGAACCTCACCACCACGAACCTTCACCGCGCCGATCTCGGTGATGTTCTCGGCAGCCGGCGCACCGCCGGTCGTCTCCAGGTCGAGCACCACGAAGGTGACGTCGACCAGAGGAGTTCCCAGGTCGTCGAAGGTCGTCTGCACCGCCAGTGGGGGAGTCGTCGAGCCGTCGTTCGTCCGCATGCCCCGAACGGTAGGTGCCACCACCGACAGCGCGTCCCGGCGCGCCGCATCCGCGAAGGCTGTCGGTGGTCGCCCCTAGCGTCTCGCCCATCAGCAGGATCCATTCCCTGAAGGAGGAACTCGTGCTCATCGACTGCGACACCTGCCCGGTGCGTGGGACGCGCTGCGGCGACTGCATGGTCGTCCACCTCGGCCCGATCCGGTATACCGATCCACCCGAGCAGACTCTCGGCCGGTTGCAACCGGCCGAACGGTCCGCGCTGGAGATCTTTGCCGCTCACGGCCTGATTCACCCCGCGGCCATCGACGAGGTGGAACTAGAGGTCGATCCGAGGCTGCGGTCGGTCGGGTGACAATGAGGGGGTGACCGATCCGACAGCTCGCCGACTCGCGGCGCGGATCGGCCGACGGTCTCTGCTCGCCGGCGCGCTCATCGCGATCGGCGGATGTGGCAGCGCCGATCGACGAGGCGCAGCCGGGAATGCACCCGGATGGACTGACATCGCGCGCTCCTCGGTGCGGGTCACCGGTGACCTCGCTGCCGCCGAAATGGCGTCGGTCGCCGACGCTGCAGAACGCGCCTGCTCGACGGTGCGAACACTCTGGGGTCCGGGTTCACTGTGGGCGGCGGGCGGCCGCGCGCAGGTTGTCGCCGTTGCGACTCACGATCAATTCGTTCGTCTGGGCGGCGGTTCCAGCGAGCAGGTGGCAGCCACCACCCGCCCCGACAGGGTCGTTCTCATCAGCCTGCCGGCGCTGAAGACGCTGACGCCCGCCGGCGTCCAGGCGGTGTTGGCCCACGAACTGACCCACTCCCGGTTAGGCCTCCCGGCAGATTCGCCACGGTGGCTGCTCGAGGGCTCGGCCGAGTTCAGCGCCTGGCGTGGTTCGGGGCTGACGTTGCCCGCCTACGCCCCGTCGTTGCTGGCTCGAGTGCGCACCGGCCAAGCCCCGACCGGCCCACCGGCAGACAGCGAGTTCGCCGCGACCGGTGGCAGTTTCCGGGCGGCCTACCAGGACGCGCTGGCGTGGTGTGCGTTTCTGCAGAGCCGCGGCGGTCTGCCGCGCTTGGTCACCGAGATCGAGGCAAGCATTGCCGCCCACGGCGGCGCCGCCGCCCGAATGCGAACGGCGTACGGATCTGATGCCTCGCTCGCTCGGCCCTTCGACGCCTGGCTGCAGAAGGTGACGAGGGTCGCTGCAGTGCCAACCCCCGCGGCTTCGGCCGCCCACTAGGCTGACCGCATGGCCGACAGCACTACTGCTTCCGTAACGATCGCCGCTGACCCCGCGACCGTTCTCGACATCATCGCCGACTTCGAGGTCTACCCCGAGTGGGCCGAGCAGGTGAAGCGGGCCACCGTTCTGTCCGAGGACAAACTTGGTTGGGCCGAACAGGTCGAGTTCATGCTCGATGCCTCACCGATTCGCGACACCTACGTGTTGGCCTACGACTGGGACATCACGCAGGAGGGCACCGGTGAAGTGCGCTGGAACCTGGTGCGCTCCGACCTGCTGAAGGCGCTCGACGGTGTCTACCGTCTCGAGGCTGCCGGCGAGGACGTCACCGAGGTCACCTACACGCTGAGGGTCGACGTCAAGCTCCCGCTGATCGGCGCGCTGCGGCGCAAGGCTGAACGCACCATCATCGACACCGCCCTGCAGGGGCTGAAGGCGCGCGCCGAAGGCTGATGACCGCTGTCATCCTCGTCGGCGGTCCCGGCGGAGCAGGAAGTTCCACCGCCGCCGCCCGCCTCGCCGATGCCCTGGCCGCGACCGGAGCGAGCGTGGGGGTTGCCGGTGGAGACCCCGAATTCGGCGCCAGCACCCGCACCGGCCCCGGTTGTGTTGTCCTGCGACCGGAGCCATCGGCCCCAAGCGAGCTGCACGACCTTTCCCGGGCTTATGGCGTTGACGGGCTGATCCCCGCGCTGGATGAACTGACCTCCGGCGGGATCGCCGGTGCAATCTGGGCGCTGACCGACCAGGTGGATGCTGGGGTCCTCGACCATGTGGTGGTCGACGTGGGCAGCGCCCTGCGGTCGCTGCACGTCACCGTACGAACGTTGGCTGGCGCCGCGTCCCGCGCGCAGGGGCTCAACCCCGGCTGGCTGCGTTCGGCGCGCCCGCTCGGCGCTCTCGGCCTCGCCGGTCTCGGTGGGCCCCGAATGGCTGAGTCCGCCCGTGCGGTCGCCGCGCGCGTCGATCGGCTCGCGGCCCTGATCGGGGATGCACCGTCGGTGGTGATCCACTCCGGTGATACCCGCGCGGACGACCGCACCCGGGCGGTTGCCCGTGCTGTGGTCCTCGGATCCGGGCGACTCGGCGCCGTCCATGGCGTGCCAGGTGAGGCGTTGCGCGACCGACTGCGGGCGTACACCGTCCCAGTCGTCACCGAGCTCGACGCGACATTACTGCCGATATTGGCCGATCCGCCCCGGCAACCTGTGCTCTCGGGTGGCCCCAAGGATCCGCGGGTGATTTGGCGAGTTCCGTTGCCGTTCAACGAGATCGATGAGGTTGAAGTCGACCGAATCGGCGACTCGCTGATGGTGCGCGTGGGAGCCTCGCGGCGCTTGTTCAACCTGCCGTCGCTGCTCGCGCGGCACACGGCCCACGGCACCCGGGTTCGGCAGGGCATGCTTGAGGTCGCATTCACCCCGACGCAGAAAGCCAGACCGTGACCGACTCGCAGGACCGCCGTAACACCGAAACCCCGTCGGTGGAGGACGAAGCCCGCCGACTGATGGAGTCACTGGGTGCGTGGGCCGCCGGGGCAGGCGACGCCGCCTCCGCTGCCCATACCGACGAACCTGCGGCCTGCGCCTGCAATCCGGTGCCTCGGGTCTGCCGCGTGTGTCCGGTCTGCCGGGTGGGTGCGGTGGTTGAATCGCTCAGCCCCGACCTGGTCGACCGGATCGCCGACTTGGTCGCGATGGTCGCCGGATCGCTGAAGGTGATCGCGGAGGATCGGCGCGCCGCTCACGACGAGACGGCTCCGGCGCGCGACGATCGGGAACCGGAGCGCCAACACGTGCCCAAGGACGAGAGTGCCTTCGGGGTCGACGACGAAGGAGAACGGTCGTGAGTGCGAGCATCGGGATCGACATCGGCGGCACCAAGATCGCCGGCGGCCTGGTCGATGACACGGGCAAAATCCTGCGCCGGGCGCGTCGCCAGACTCCCGCTCAGGACCCTGCGGCGATCGTCGAGGGTGTTGCCGACCTGGTCAACGAACTGTGCGACGGTGGCGATGCTCCGGCGATCGGTGTCGCGAGCGCCGGCTACGTCGACAGCGAGGGCACCACGGTGCTGTTCGCGCCCAACCTTGCCTGGCGCGACGAGCCGCTGAAGAACCGAATCCAGGCCGTGATCAAGGCACCGGTGGTGATTGAGAACGACGCGAATGCCGCGGCGTACGGCGAATTCCTGCACGGCGCCGGACACGACGTCGACGACATGGTCATGATCACCATTGGCACAGGCGTTGGTGGCGGAATCATCCTGGGCGGCAACCTGTTTCGCGGAACGTACGGCGTTGCCGCCGAGATCGGCCACCTCCGGGTCGTGCCTGACGGCATTCGCTGTGGTTGCGGGAACCGGGGTTGCTGGGAGAGCTACGCCAGCGGCAGCGCGCTGATTCGGGAAGCGCGCGCGGTCGTGGCCAGCGGCTCGCCCCACGCCGCGGCTCTCTCGCAGCGGTGTGATGGCAAGCCGAAGAAGTTGCAGGGCAGCGATGTGACCGCTGCCGCACAGGAGGGTGATCCCGCCTCGATCGAACTGCTGGCAGAACTGGGCCGGTGGATCGGCGAAGGCGCGGCCTCGTTGGCCGCTGTGCTCGACCCGGCTCGCTTCGTCATCGGCGGCGGAGTTGCTGATGCGGGGGATCTGTTGCTCGAACCGATCCGTTCGGCGTTCGGCCGTCAGTTACCCGGTCGCGGCCATCACCCGTTGGCGACCTTCGACATCGCCAGGCTCGGCAACGACGCCGGGATGGTGGGTGCCGCGGCGCTCGCGGTGGAGCGCGCTTCGTGAGCGGTGAACTGGCGATCGGGATCGACATCGGCGGCACCAAAGTCGCTGGCGGCGTCGTTGACGGCAACGGTCAGGTGATCCACCGGGCGCGACGCGACACCCCGCACCGCTCGACCGCGCCACACGTCGTCGAGGACGTCATTGTCGACACCGTCAACGAACTGTTGGCCGTGGCGGAAACCGAACCGGTCGCGATTGGCATCGGCGCAGCGGGTTTCGTGTCGTCGGACCGGGCGACCGTCGTCTTCGCGCCCCACCTGTCCTGGCGGCACGAACCGCTGCGAGAAGCGTTGCGCCGGCGGATCGACATTCCGGTGTTCGTCGACAACGACGCGAACGCATCGTGTTGGGCCGAGTGGCGATTCGGCGCCGCGCGCGGCGAGACCCACCTGGTCATGGTCAATCTCGGCACCGGCATTGGCGGCGCTGTTCTGACCAACGGCGAGATGCACCGCGGCCGCTTCGGAATTGCCGGCGAGTTCGGACACATGCAGGTGGTGCCCGACGGGCATCGCTGTGAATGCGGCAACCGCGGCTGCTGGGAGCAGTACGCCAGTGGGAACGCCCTCGTGCGCGAGGCGCGGTCGATGATCGCCGCCAACTCCCCGATCGCGGCCGACCTCGCGGCCCACGTCGACGGTGATCCCTCGCGCCTCACCGGCCCGATGATCACCGAGGCCGCGCAGGGCGGCGACCAGATCGCGGCCGAACTTCTTACGGAGATCGGCAACTGGTTGGGCGTCGGTCTGGCCAACCTGGCCAACGCGTTCGACCCCGGCGCTTTCGTCATCGGCGGTGGCGTGAGCGCGGCTGGGCCGATGCTGCTCGACCCTGCGCGTAGCGCGTTCCGCCGCCACCTCGCCGGGCGTGGTTATCGCCCGGAGGCGCGCATCGTCGGCGCCGAATTGGGGAATGAGGCGGGCCTGGTCGGCGCCGCCGACCTGGCTCGTACGGAGGTCGTTGGCGCATGACAGGTCGTGGTCAGTTGATCCGAGTGACGACGTACAACGTTCGTGCTTTCAAAGACGACAACGACTCGCTCGCGCAGATCGTCCGTACGCTCGCGCCGGACGTCCTGCTGATGCAAGAGGCGCCGCGGCACCCGATGTCCGGACACCGGATTGCCTCGTTTGCCGAGAAGGTCGGGATGACTTGGAGCGATGGCCGCCGCGGGTGGATGAGCACCACCTTGCTGACGTCGTTGCGGTTGAACGTGCATGACTGTGTGCATCGCAACTTGCCGGTGCGCAAGGGTGATGAGCCGCGCGGTTACTGCCTGGCCACGGTGAGCCTGCCGGGGCATCGACCGATCCACGCGGCGAGCCTGCACATGTCGTTGCGTCAGGTTGACCGCAAGGCCGGTGGTGCGGCGTTCGTGACCGCGCTACAGCCGGACCTCATTCCGGCGGTGATCGGTGGTGACTTGAACGAGACTCCCGGCCACGATTTGTGGACACTTTTCGGCCAAACGCTGCATGAAGTCAGCCACGACTCCTTCACCTTCCCCTCGACGGTTCCGGTCAAGCGGATCGACGGACTCTTCGCGTCGCCGACTCTGCCGGCCAGAACCCCCGACGTCCCGTTGGATGCGGCGCTACTCGCGCGCGCGACCGATCACCTGCCGGTGACCGTCGACCTCGACGTCAGCTCGTTACTGATCTGATCAGAGCCTCGCGCCGTCGTCGTCGGGGTCTTGATCGTCCCGGTTCGCCGGCTGTCGGAACACCAGCAGCAGCACACCAGCGAAGAACACGCCCGCAGCAACGGCCCACCAGAAGCCTGATGTGTAGCGGTCGAAGAAGAACAGATAGAGCAGCCACAGCGGGCCGACCACCAGGGCCCCGATCGTCACCCAGAACATCTCGTCTTTCGGCAGCGGCGCGGGCGGCGGGGGAGTGAACCCTGGGTCGTGGTCTTCCAGGAAGCTGGGCCGGTCGGTCGCTCGCCACTGGGCGGGGATCACCGGCATGACCGGCGGCGCGGCAGGCTGCGGGCTCTGCCGTTCGGCCTCCTCGGAATGCCAGTCGCTGGTGAGCTCCTCGAACCGGCGGTCGAACTCCGGCTGGTCGTCGTTGGGCTCTTGGCCTGTCATCGGGTCACCCGCTCCACGAACTCCAAGGTCTGTTGCTCGATCAACGGGGCGTCGTTATCGAGCGTGGCCACGTGGTAGCTGTTCTCCAACAACGTCTCGGTTAAGTCACTGCTGGAAATACGGCTGCGGAACAGGTCGGCGCCGGACGCAGGAACGACGTGGTCGACCTTCGAGCGGAACAGCAGCACCGGCTGAGTGATCTGCGGCAGGTCACGGGTGACGTGGTGCCACATCTGAACCTGCGAATGCAACGCCTTCAACGACATCCGATCATCGGAGGTCGACTCCACGCCGGTCTTCTTCACATCGAACGGCAGCCCCGGCGCCGATCGGCGCACCCGCCGCGCGACGGGCAGGAGAGCCAGCGCAGCCCGATGCATCCGCAAGACCGGGTTGATCACGACTAGGCCGGCGACCTCAGGGCGCCGTTGCGCCAGCAGGGAGACCAGGGCGCCGCCCGTCGAGAGACCGACCACCACGACGTGGGTGCAGCGTTCGGCGAGTTCTTCGTACGCGGTCTCAACCTCGGCGTACCAGTCCTGCCAGCGGGTGCGCTCCAGGTCGGTCCATTGGGTGCCGTGGCCGGGCAGTCGCGGCGCACGCACCGAGTGCCCGGCGTCGGCAAGACGCCGGCCCAGGGGACGCACCGATGCGGGGGAGCCGGTGAATCCATGGACCAGCAGGACTCCGACCGGCCCACCGTCGTGGGCGTACGGTGTGGCACCGTCGCGGATGTTCATGGCTCCATCTTCGCTTATGTGCCGACGGGTGTCGGCCTGGGCGTTATTGTTCACGGGCAGGCAACGACTTGGAGGCGCAGTGCTCTACTGGTTCTTGAAAAAGGTTCTCATCGGCCCGGTGCTGATGCTCCTTTTCCGCCCCTGGGTTGATGGGGAGAAGAACATCCCGGAGGAAGGTGCGGCGATCTTCGCCAGCAACCACCTCTCGTTCTCCGACTCGTTCTTCCTGCCGTTGGTCCTTCCGCGGCGGATGACCTTCGTGGCAAAGGCCGACTACTTCACCGGCACCGGCATCAAGGGCCGTCTGACGGCCGCGTTCTTCCGCGGTGTCGGGCAGATTCCGATCGACCGGTCAGGCGGATCGGCCTCCAGCGGTGCGCTGGAATCGGGCCTGAGTGTGTTGCGCAAGGGCGAGTTTTTCGGGATCTACCCCGAGGGCACGCGTTCGCCCGATGGCCGCCTCTACAAGGGCAAGACCGGCGTCGCCCGCCTCGCCCTGGAGGCGAAGGTTCCCGTTGTTCCGGTGGTGATGGTCGACACCGACAAGGCGCAGCCCACGGGTCAGACGATCCCGACGATCATGCGAATCGGCATCCGGATCGGCAAACCGCTGGACTTCTCCCGCTACGACGGGATGCAGGACGACCGGTTTGTGCTGCGCAGCATCACCGACGAGATCATGTACGAACTGATGCTTCTGTCCGGTCAGGAATACGTCGACGTCTACGCCTCGACCGTTAAGGATCGGATCACGGCGAGGGCCAAAGAGATCGGTGGCGCAGCGGTGGCTGGTGCCAGCGGCGCTGCCCACGCGATTGGCGCCAAGGTGCGCCGGGCCGGTGACGAGGTCGAGCCCACCATCGACCCGAGTGACGACACCGCTGCCGAATCCGCTGTCGAGACGGTGGATTCAACCGACGACGTCGCGCCGACGACCTGACGTCCGCCACCCGGGCAGGTCGCGAGGGGCAACGACCCGCGCCGTAGTCTGACCGGGTGAGTACGACCGACTTGACCTCCGCGACCACCGAACCCGACGACGCCGTTCAGTGGCCGGATCTGGTTGCCCGCCAGCAGCCGACCTGGCCGGACGCGCAAGCCGTGGAATCCGTACGCGGGAAGTTGGCGGCGCTGCCGCCGCTGGTGTTCGCCGGCGAGTGTGACGTGCTGCGCGATCGTCTCGCGGCTGCCGCTAACGGCGACGCGTTCGTCCTGCAGGGCGGCGACTGCGCCGAGATGTTCACGTCCGCGACTGCGACCAACATTCGGGACCGGATCAAGACCATCCTGCAGATGGCGGCTGTGTTGACCTATGGCGCCAGCACCCCGGTGGTGAAGTTGGGTCGGATCGCCGGTCAGTACGCCAAGCCCCGCTCGAACGACACCGAGACCCGCGGCGACGTCACGCTGCCGGCCTACCGCGGCGACATGGTGAACGATTTCGCGTTCACCCAGGACGCGCGGACCCCCAACCCGGACCGGCTGCTGCAGGCCTACCACGTCAGCGCCTCGACGCTGAACCTCGTTCGGGCCTTCACCACCGGTGGTTTCGCCGACCTGCGCCACGTGCATGAGTGGAACCGCGGGTTCATCGCCAACGCGGCCTACGCCCGCTACGAATCGACCGCTCGCGACATCGATCGCGCGATGAAGTTCATGGCGGCCTGTGGCGCTGACTTCGACGCGATGCGTACGGTCGAGTTCTTCGCCTCCCACGAAGCGCTGTTGCTGGATTACGAGAAGCCGTTGACCCGCATCGACTCCCGCACTGGGAATCCCTACGCCGTCTCCGGCCACTTCGTGTGGGTCGGAGAGCGCACCCGGAACCTGGACGACGCGCACATCGATTTTGTATCGCGCATCCACAACCCGATCGGCGTCAAGCTCGGCCCGACGGTTGACCCCGACGAGGTGCTGCGGATGATCGATCGCCTCGACCCGCAGCGCACGCCCGGCCGACTGACTTTCATCACCCGGATGGGTGCCGGGACCGTTCGGGAGAAGCTGCCGAGCCTGGTGCAGCGGGTGACCGAATCGGGCGCGAAGGTTGTCTGGGTCTGTGACCCGATGCACGGCAACACCTTCGAGAGCCCGTCTGGTTACAAGACGCGCGAGTTCGACCAGATCGTCGATGAGGTCCAAGGCTTCTTCGAGGTTCACCAGGCGCTGGGCACCGTTCCCGGTGGGGTCCACGTCGAACTGACCGGCAACGACGTCACCGAGTGCCTGGGTGGGTCGGAGAAGATTCTCGACGCCGACCTCGAGAAGCGTTACGAGACAGCTTGCGATCCGCGGTTGAACCACCAGCAGAGCCTGGAGTTGGCGTTCGTGGTGGCCGAGATGCTGGCCAAGCGCGCCGGCGCCTGACGCCGCCGGACCCAGTGGGGGGTCAGACGATCGACAAGGTGATCGTCGACCCCTTGCGGACGCTTGTCCCGGACTTCAGGCTCTGGCCTCGTACGGTGTCGAAGACGCCGCCGAAGAAGCGGTCGAACTTCACGGTGAAGCCCAGAGCCTCGAGCTTGCTCTTCGCGGCGCCCGACTTCAGGTCGACCACGTTGGGGACCATCACCATCTCGGGTCCCTTCGACACGATCACGGTGACCGAGTCGCCCTTGTGCAGGACGGTGCCCGTGGGCGGCGTGGTGGAGATGACCGAGCCGGCCGCCACGGTGTCGCTGAACTGCTCGGGAGCAGTGTTCACCGTGAGCCCCAGCCCGTTGAGGGTGCTGGTCGCGTCGGCCTCGCTCTTGCCGCTGACGTCGGGCAGTGGCACCGGCTGCTTGCCCTTGCTGACCACGATCGCGACCGGGCTGTTCTTCTTCACCGATGCGCCGACGGCCGGGGTGGTCGACACCACTGATCCGGTCGGGATCGACTCGTCGTACGCCTGGGTGACGGTTCCTACCCGCATGGAATTGCTGGTGATCTTGGTCTTGGCCGCCGCCAGCGGGCTGCGCAGAACGGCGGGCACGGTGTAGCGCTCCGGCCCCTTGGAGACCGTCAGGGTGATCGTCGAGTTCTTGCGGGTGCTGGCGCCGCCGGTGGGCGCGGTTGAGATGACCTGACCCGAGGGAACCGTCTCGCTGAAGGTTTGCTTGACCTTGGCATGCAGGTCCGCCGAGTTGATCCGGCGCAGCGCGGCGCCCTGCTGGCTGCCGCGTACGGTCGGAACGGTGGTGGAGCCGAGCGGCCCGCCGGTGAACAGCCACCCACCGCCACCGGCGCACACCAGTAGTAGGACCGCGGCTAGCACCAGCAGCCGGGACCAACGGCGTCGACCATCGGGAGCGGAGGGGGCGTGGCCGACCAACGGGTCGGTCGTCGACCCGATCTGGGTGGTGTGGGAGCCATCGGTCGCCCTGCTCGGGCGGCGACTTGTTGGGCGGCGACCGGCCGGCCGCGCCGCTTCGGCCTCGTTCAGGGCCGCAACCGGTTTGGTAATGACCGGGTGGCCGAGAGCGCGACTGGTCGAGCGCAGAGCGATCAGCAGGTCTGCCGCGTTTGCCGGACGATCGTCGGGATCCTTGGCGGTGGCGTCGGCGACCAGTGCGTCGACCTCGGGCGGCACCCCGTCGACCTCCTCGGAGGGGACCGGGACTCGTCCGTGGACGTGCTGGTAGGCGACGTGAATGGGGGAGTCACCGGGGAAAGCCTTCTGGCCGGTGAGCAGTTCGAAGAGCAACAGGCCGGCCGCGTAGACATCGGTTCGGGCATCGGCTGTTCCGAACTCGACCTGTTCGGGGGAGAGGTAGCTCGCGGTGCCGAGCAGGATGTCGCTGTCGCCGGTGAGGGTGCTGGTCGTGACCGCCCTGGCCAGCCCGAAGTCGGTGACCTTCACGACACCGTCATCGCGGATCAGGACGTTCTCGGGTTTCACGTCGCGGTGGACCAGGCCGGCGCGGTGAGCAGCTGCGAGCCCTTCCAGGATCGGGTCCATGAGGGACAACGCGTCCTCGGCCGGCATCGGGGCTCGCGCTCGGATCACCTGGCGCAGGGTGTGTCCATTGACCAACTCCATGGCCAGGAAGGCGTAGTGGGCGTCGGACCCCTGATCGGTGACCGCCACGACGTTGGGGTGGTCGAGTCGGGCCGCGGAGCGTGCCTCGCGCCGGAATCGGGCGACGAACGCCTCGTCGTGGGTGAGATCTGCCCGCATCACCTTGAGCGCGATCTCCCGGTCGAGCCGCTCGTCGAGAGCGACGAAGACCGACCCCATTCCGCCGTCGGCGAGGTGGCGCACGACACGGTAGCGACCGTCGATCACCCGCCCGACGATCGAGGCTTCACTGCTGGCACTCACTCGCAAAGTCTAAGAGTCCTTCTCTGTGTTTCCGTGGACCTGAGCGGATGTCGGCCCGGCGTGGGGACGGCCCCATCTGCGCTACGACGGGCGGCATGCCAAGCTGGTGCCGTGAACGATCTGGAAACGCTCGTGGGTGCCTGGCTGTCTGTGCCCGAATTCGCCGACGCGCTCGGCCTGACCCATCGCACCGCACGGCGGATGATCTCCGACGGTGAGGTGCTGAGCGCACGCATCGGCGTCAACGAAGCCATCGCTGTGCCGGCCGCCTTTGTCAGGGACGGCGAGATGCTGCCTTCCCTGCAGGGAACGGTCACGGTGCTGCGCGATGCTCGGATGACCGCCGAGGAAGCGTTGCGCTGGCTGTTCACCCCCGACGAGACCCTGCCGGTCGAGGGATCCCCGATCACCATGCTGCAGCTGGGGCGCAAGGCAGAGATCCGCAAGAGGGCCAGCGAACTGGCCTTCTGAGTCAGGTTGTCCGCGCGACGGTGATCCCGATCAGGCCGCGCAGCATCTCCGCTCCGTCGCCGCTGAGGCCGGACGCATCAAGCGCGTCCTCGGCTTCGCGGCTGAGGGAGTCGATCATCTCCTCCGTACGCTCGACGGCGCCGGTGCGCTCGCACCACGCGCGCAGCGTGTCGACACCCGCCTGATCCAGGTCGGGCCGGGCGAACAGCTCCTCGAACGTGGCCAGGTCGGCGTCGTTGCTGCGGTCCAGTGCCAGGGCCATCAGCACCGTACGTTTGCCTTCGCGCAGGTCGTCGCCGGCCGGTTTGCCGGTGGCCTGCGGGTCACCGAAGACGCCCAGCAGGTCGTCGCGCAACTGGAACGCCTCACCCAGCGCAAGTCCGTACGCCGACAGCGCCTCGAGGGGCCTGGCCCCGATTCCGTGGGCGGTCGCGCCGATCAGTAGCGGTTGTTCGACCGAATATTTCGCGCTCTTGAACCGGATGACGGTGCGGGCCCGCTGGATTCTTTCGTCGGTCGTGGCGTTCGTCCACGGGCGCACTGATTCCAGGACGTCGAGATACTGCCCACCCATCAGCTGGGTGCGCATCAGATCGAAGGTCTCGCGTCCGCGCGTGAGCTCATCCTGCGGCAGGCCACTGGTGCTGTAGAGCTCGTCTGTCCAGTTCAGGCAGAGGTCGCCAGCCAGGATGGCCGCGGCCTCACCGAATCGGTCGGAGTCGCCGTCCCAGCCGTGGTCGCGGTGAAGTTGCGCCAGTCGGCGGTGTGCAGTCGGCATCCCGCGGCGGGTGTCGCTGCGGTCCATCACGTCGTCATGCAGCAGCGCGGCCGCCTGGAACATCTCCATTGCGGTCGCGACCCGCACGATCGCGCCCGAGTGGGCGCCACCGCTGGCGCGGTAGCCCCAATAACAGAACGCGGCGCGCAGTCGTTTGCCGCCGCTGAGGAGGTCTTCGACGGGGGTGAGGATCGACTCGGTCTCCGGGCCGACCGGTTCGAGGTCGCTGCGGTGACGGCGGTGTGCGTCGTCCAACACGTCCTGGACCTGCGAGCGCAGGTCGTCCAGGGTGGGTGACAGGCTCACAGGGCCCCTTCCGGTCGGTGCGTGGACGGATGTCCGGGTTGGTGATCGTCCTCGCTATGGTGCGGCGCATGTCCGCCCCGAACGATCGTCCAACAGGTCGTCAGAACCCCAGCATTCCAGAACTCCTTGCTTCCGCCGACACAGCGTTCAGTTTCGAGTTCTTCCCCCCGCGTGACGACACCGCGGAGGCGGTCCTCTGGGACTCGATCCGCCGGATCGAGCGGATCCGACCCTCGTTCGTCTCGGTGACCTATGGCGCCGGCGGTTCGACGCGAGACCGTACGGTGCGGGTGACGGGTCGGATCGAACACGAAACGACCCTGACCACGATGGCCCACCTCACGTGTGTCGGGTCCTCGGTGACCGAACTGCGCCAAGTTGTCGGGGCGTACGCCGGTGCCGGCATCCGCAACATTCTCGCCCTGCGCGGGGATCCGGCCGGCGGGCTTGGCGCAACCTGGACCCCGCATCCCGAAGGGCTGGACCACGCCGAGGAACTGGTGGGTTTGATCGGCACTCTCGGTGATTTCACCGTCGGCGTGGCCGCATTCCCGGACAAGCACCCGGAGTCGGAAAGCATTGCTGATGACGCCCGAGTGCTGGTGCGCAAGGCCGATGCCGGTGCGACGTTCGCCATTACTCAGATGGTGACCGACGTCGAATCTTATTTGCGGCTGCGCGACCTGGTCGCTGCATCGGGTCGGGAACTACCGATCCTTCCCGGGTTGATGCCAGTCACCGCCTACGGACAGTTGCAACGGATGACCGAGCTCAACGGGCAGCCGCTGGCGCCGGAGGTCGTACGCCGGATCGAGGCAGTCAAGGAGGACAAGGACGCCGTGCGTTCGGTGGGTGTGCAGATCTGCACCGAGCACGCTCAACGATTGATCGCCGAGGGTGCCCCTGGCATCCACTTCATCACGATGAACCGGTCGACGGCGACGCTCGAGGTGCATCAGAACCTCGTCGGCTGACGGTCGACTGAGGTTGTCGGTGGGTGGTCATACGGTGGACTCACATTCGAAAACATGTTCGAATGTGAGTCGACCGAAGGAGCCGTCATGTCTGCCGCAGCCCATCGTTCTCCCGCCTTCCCCGCGCCGCCGGTTGCCGTCGCGGGCGGAGTTCTCGACCTGGTCGACCGCTCGCGCGCCTGCCTGCTGGAGGCCTGCCATCAAAGCGACTTGATCGAGCGCTACCGCACCGCCCAGCTGGGCGCCGTTCGCGCCGCCGCGGCTGTGCTTGCTGCGCGTTCGACCCGATCGGCGCGCTCGCGGCCGCGTCCGGTGTGGGAAGTTCTCGCGGTGGTGTGCCCGGAACTGGGGGAGTGGGCGCTGTTCTTCGCCGACACCGCACGGCGGGTTCAACTGCATGATCGGGGCAGTGCGTTCCCGACCACGCGAGACGCCGATGACCTGATTCGGCAGGCCGAAACATTCCTCGGTCTGGTGCTTCGCGTGCTCGGATTGCCGATCGGACCCGTGCTGGACGCGGTGGTCGCGCCCCAGTTCCGGCCCTCGTGACCGATCCAGTGCAGATTGCTCGGGTCGTTTACTGACTCCGCCCTACCACGCCGCGACAAGGCGACCTATCCTCGATAGGAAGAGGTCTGTGCGCATGGGCGCGCGACCGGCATTGTTCTTGGGAGGTCCGCCGTGCCGCTGTCGGAGCACGAGCAGCGCATGCTCGATCAGATGGAGGAGGCGCTGCGCGCTGAGGACCCAAAGTTCGCGTCATCGATGCGGGCGGGCCTTCATCCGCGACGCTTCCGGCTGATCGCCGCTGCCCTCGGGATGCTTGTCGGGTTGGGTGTCACAGTGGTCGGGGTGATGAACAACCTCATCTGGTTGGGAGTGCTCGGCTTCGTGATGATGGTCGCGGTCGCGGCCTGGGCGTTTAACAGCCAACCAAAGGAAACCGCGACGCTCGGAGCGGTTCAGGGCGATGGAACCGTTCGCCCGCATCAGCGCACCGGCCGATCCCGCTCGGGTCTGAACGACTCGCGTACCTCGGGCAGCTTCATGCAGCGACTCGAGGAACGCTGGGAGCGCCGGCGCCACGACCAGTGGTGACTCGACCCGCTCTCAATCCGATCTCAGCGAGTGAGCAGCAGGCCGCCGACCCAGACCAGCGACACGATCACCGCGGCAGCCAGCTCGATCCCGATGCTGGACAGCACCGCGCGTACGGCGATTTTCGTTGATGTCCATGCGGCGGCCGGATTGCGCAGCCGCACGTGTTCGGCCAGATAGACGCCGAGGACGAAACCAATGAACAACCCGACAAACGGCACGACAAAGAACCCGACGATCGCCAGCGCGATTCCGGCCAGTCGTGACCAGGCCGGGATTCCCGCGGCGCGCATGGTGCGGTTGGGCAGCTTGTATTGCAGGAACCAGCCGACCAGGGCGATGACGACGGTGATGGCGAAGATCACCCACGCGGTGGTTGATCCTTGGTGCGAGGCCCACACCAAAACTCCTGCCTCGGCCAGCAGGAGGCCGGGCAGGATGGGCAGGATGAGGCCGAGGATGCCGACGACGATCATCGCGCCGGCCAGAACGGTGACGGGTTCCACGGCGCCAAACTAGTCCCCGTACGCCGAATCGCCCACTCGGTGGACCGAGTGGGCGATTCGAGGTACGGGGGAGGTGCGGGGCAGATCAGTCCTGAGTAGGGGTGAGGCGGTCGGACTCGTCGACGACCTCCTCAGCTACCTCCCGAAGCTTGTCGAGGTGGCTACGGCCGTGGTGGGCGCAGAAGAGCAATTCGGATCCACCAGCAAGACGGGCCCGAATGAATGCCTGCGCGCCGCAGCGGTCACAGCGGTCGGCAGCGGTCAACGTCGGTGCGAGAGCGGTTGCCATGGGTCCATCCTTTCGTCGGACGCGGATGCGTCGATGCCTCCAAGGCGGAGGCTCATCAGTGCGACGGAGCCGGCCGTGTGGTCTGTTCCATCGCCGTCTGATGAAACAACATCCAAGCACCCCGAAGGATTCCCGCGTGGCTGATTTGTTGCGTGGCGTTCACCACGGCCCCGCCTCCCGCTGGTTGTCGGTGCCGCGACTTAGGCTGGTTGAGCCCGTCATTCCGAAGGAGTTCAGCTTCGTGGTCCCCCGCAGCACGTCCACCGCATCCGACTACACCGCGCGCCATCTCCAGGTGCTCGAGGGCCTGGAAGCGGTCCGTAAACGTCCCGGGATGTACATCGGGTCCACCGACAGTCGTGGTCTCATGCACTGTCTGTGGGAGATCATCGACAACGCGGTCGACGAGGCGCTCGGTGGCCACGGTGACCGGATCGAGGTCACTCTGTTCGCCGATGGTTCGGTGAAAGTCTGCGACCAGGGTCGCGGCATCCCGGTCGATATCGAACCGCGCACCGGCCTGTCCGGAGTTGAAGTGGTGTTCACCAAACTCCACGCCGGCGGCAAGTTCGGTGGCGGCTCCTATACCGCTTCCGGTGGCCTCCACGGCGTGGGCGCCTCGGTGGTCAACGCTCTGTCGAGCCGACTCGACGTCGAGGTCGATCGCGGCGGCAAGACCTACGGCATGAGTTTCCGGCGGGGCGAGCCGGGCATCTTCGCCGGCGACGGTCCCGACGCGACCTTCACTCCGTTCGAAATTGGCAGCGAACTCGCGGTCGTCGGCAAGGCCAAGCGGGGCGCAACCGGTTGTCGGATCCGCTATTGGGCCGACCACCAGGTCTTTCTGAAGGATGCCGGCTTCGACTACGACGGCCTCGTCGAGCGGGCGCGACAGACCTCGTTCCTCATTCCCGGTCTGGCGCTCGCGATCCGCGACGAGCGCGGGCTGCCGGGCACCCCCGGCGAGAACGGCCCCCACGACGAGATCTTCCTGCACGACGGTGGGATCAGTGAGTTCACCGAATTCCTCGCGGCGGACCCGGCGGTCACCGATGTGTGGCGGTTACAGGGGGAGGGCACCTTCACCGAGACCGTGCCGGTGCTCGACGCCCAAGGCCACATGACCCCGACCGACGTCGAACGCACCTGCAGTGTCGATGTCGCGCTGCGGTGGGGAACTGGCTATGACACGAAGATCCGCAGCTTCGTCAACATCATCGCGACCCCCAAGGGCGGAACCCATCTGACCGGTTTCGAGCAGGCGATCCTCAAGGTGTTCCGCAAGCAGCTCGAGGTGAATGCTCGCCGACTCAAGGTCGGCAACGACAAGGTCGATAAGGACGACATCCTCGCGGGGATGACGGCAGTCGTCACCGTACGGCTGGCCGAGCCACAGTTCGAGGGTCAGACCAAGGAGGTGCTCGGCACCTCCGCCGTCCGACAGATCGTCGCCAAGGTTGTCGAGCAGGAGCTCAACGAGAACCTCACCTCGTCCAAGCGGGACTTGAAGAACCAGTCCGCGCTGGTGCTGGAGAAGGTCGTCTCGGAGATGAAGTCGCGCATCTCGGCCCGGCTCCACAAGGAGACTCAGCGTCGCAAGACCGCGCTGGAGTCCTCCTCACTGCCGGGCAAGCTCAAGGACTGCCGGTCCACCGACAACGAGCGCAGCGAGCTGTTCATCGTCGAGGGCGATTCGGCTCTCGGAACAGGCATGGCCGCGCGCAACTCGGAATATCAGGCGCTGTTGCCGATCCGGGGAAAGATCCTGAACGTGCAGAAGGCGTCGGTCGGCGACATGCTCAAGAACGCAGAGTGCGCCGCGATCATCCAGGTCGTCGGGGCCGGCTCTGGCCGCTCATTCGATGTCGACCTCGCTCGCTACGGCAAGGTCATTCTGATGACCGACGCCGACGTCGACGGGGCCCACATCCGCACCCTCCTGCTGACCCTGTTCTTCCGCTACATGCGACCGCTGGTGGCGGCTGGGAAGGTCTACGCGGCCGTCCCACCGCTGCACCGCATCGAGACTGTCGCTGCCGGCCGGGCCAAGGGCGAGGTGATCTACACCTACTCCGAGCAGGAGATGCGCAAGGTGATGGCCGACCTCAACCGGCGTGGCCGCAACATCAAGCAACCGCAGCGTTATAAGGGGCTGGGGGAGATGGATGCCGACCAGCTCGCCGAGACCACGATGGACCCGCGACACCGCACCCTGCGCCGCGTCACCCTGCGCGACGCCGAGGTTGCCGAGCGCACCTTCGACCTGTTGATGGGTTCAGACGTTGCGCCGCGCAAGGACTTCATCGTCGATAGTGCGGCCGCGCTGGACATGGAGCGGATCGACGCCTGAGGGTCAGTCGTCGTTCTCGTCGTAGTCCTCATCGGTGTCGCCGTTGACGTCTTCCTCTTCCGGGAAGCGTTGGCGGTCGGCGATGATGTGCATCGCGCTCTGCTCCGCTGAGCGCGACCGGTTCGGATTCGGCTGATCGTCGTCGGCTTCATCCGGGTCGCCGAGGAAGTCCTCCTCGGCCGGAACAGCGTCCGGATCGTCTCCACCGAGATACGAGTCGTCGCGATCGTCCTGGTCCGAGCCTTGTTCCGGCTGCTCCTGGGCGATTCGCTGCTCGAGCGTTTCGTGATTGACGTCGGCGTATTCGGCTCCGCGCGGTTGACGATCCGGCGGCGACCAGGGCTCGTTGTCAGAGTCGCTCGGGTCGTCCAGGTAGGTCTGCGCGTCTCGGCGTTCCTGGGGATCCAGGTCCTGGCTGCCGAAGTCGTCGTCGTTGCTCATGTTCACACCGTAGTCAGCCCGGCTCTGGCGTGTTGTCGGTGCGTGATGCGAACATATGTTCGTGTCCGGTGAGGGTCCCATGCTGCACGCCGATCTCGACAGCTTTTATGCCTCGGTCGAGCGGCGCGATGACCCGCGCCTGCGCAACCGGCCGATGGCGGTGGGAGGCGGGATCATCCTCAGCGCCTCGTACGAAGCCCGTGCGTTTGGCGTACGGGGGGCGATGAACGAGCGGTTGGCGCGACAGCTGTGTCCAGACTTGATCGTGGTGCCTATGCGGGCGGAGGTCTACTCCACGGCCAGTCGGGCGGTGTTTGAGATCTTCCGCGACATCACGCCCAACGTCGAAGGGGTCTCGATCGATGAGGCGTTCTTGGATGTCGGCGGGCTGCGCCGGTTGGTTGGGCCGCCGACTCAGGTTGCGGCGATTCTGCGTCGCCGGGTGGCGGCGGAGGTCGGGCTGCCGATCTCCGTCGGAATCGCCCGGACGAAGTATTTGGCGAAGGTCGCCAGCCAGGTGGCCAAGCCCGACGGGTTGTTGTCGGTGCCCCATGACGGCGAGGAACAGTTCCTTCACCCGCTGCCGATCGAGCGGCTGTGGGGGGTCGGTCCAAAGACGGCAGAACGGTTGCACGCCAAGGGAATTGTCACGATCGGTCAGCTCGCCGATGCCGATGAGTCGGTGTTGCGCGGCAGTCTCGGGCGGGCTGCCGGCCAGCATCTCTGGGCGCTGGCGAATCTGCGTGATCCGCGGCCGGTAGTGGTCGGGCGCCGTCGTCACTCGATCGGGTCGCAGCGGGCCCTGGGTGGCCGGCCACGTAGTGATGCCGAGCTCGACGAGATCCTGCTCGCCATCGTCGAGCGCGTGATGGGCCGATTGCGCGACGGTGGACGGCCGGGGGCGACGGTCACCATCCGGGTGCGGTTCGGCGATTACGTTCCCGTGACCCGGTCGCGGACTCTGCCGCGACCGACCACCTCGACCGAAACCGTCGTGCGCATCGCTCGGGATCTGTTGCTTGGGCTGCGTCCGCTGATCGCCGATCGGGGGATCACTCTGCTCGGACTGACCATCGGTGGTCTCGACGCAACCGGCGTGCAGCAGTTGATGCTGCCGTTTGATCCCGAGCAGTCCGGGGCTCTCGACGGGGTGGTCGACGACGTACGAGACAAATTCGGCTCGAGTGCGCTGCGGCGTGGGGCGCTCGTCGGGAAGAGGGAGGGGATTTCGGTGCCTTTGTTGCCGGATGGGTAGCAGTTGGCGCGGCGAGCATTGTGCTGGCGCTGAATCGTTGACCGCGCGGGTCGTAGGCTGAACTCATGCCCCAGATCCGGATTGCTCAGGATGTCGCGGCCGACGAGTTGTTGTCGGCCGACCCGTTCGCGCTGTTGGTCGGGATGCTGCTGGACCAGCAGTTCCCAATGGAACATGCCTTTCGCGGGCCGGCAAAGATTGTCGACCGGTTGGACACGATCGACCCCAAGGTGATCGTCGCGCAGGATCCCGAGAAGTTCGCCGACCTCTGCTCGACGCCGCCGGCGATCCACCGCTACGGCCGGTCGATGGCGGGTCGGGTGCAGCAGCTGGCGCAGGTCGTGGTCGACGACTATGACGGCGACGCCTCGCGGATCTGGACCACCGCCCCGGACACGAAGGAGCTGCTGAAGCGGCTCAAGGCGTTGCCCGGGTTTGGCGACCAGAAAGCGCGCATCTTCGCCTCGCTGGTGGGCAAGCAACTTGGCGTGCAGCCGGAGGGGTGGCGCGAGACGATCGGGCCCTACGCCGAGGTCGGCTCGTTCCGCTCGGTGGCCGATGTGGTCGACGGCGAGTCCCTGCAGAAGGTGCGCGATTTCAAGAAGCAGGCGAAGGCTGCGGCGAAGGTCGCACAGGACTGAGCCTTCAGCGATCTACATGTAGTCAAATGCCTTCAGTTCTGATAAATTAGATAAATGCCTGAAGTTTTCAGTGTGGTGATCACGGCCGACCAGATCGGCAGTCGCCGTCATGGCGACAAGGTGCCGACGGCGCTCGACCAGGTGAACGCCCTACCCCGCGGGCGAGGCGGCCGCGAGTTCGCTCGCACCGCTGGCGACGAGATCCAGGGGCTGGTCACCGATTCGGAGGCGGCAATCGCGGTGATCGAGGTTCTGATCCGGTCAGGGGACTGGCGCATCGGGGTCGGCATCGGCGAGGTCGAAACCCCTACGCCGCGCGATGTGCGCGCGGCGACCGGACCGGCGTTCGTACGAGCGCGCGCTGCCCTCACAGCCGCCCGTGGCGCCCCCGGCGATCTAGGGGTGATTGGTCCCGGATCATCCGCGCAGCCAGCGCAGGCGGCCTTGTGGTTGCTGGCCGTCATCTGGCGGCGCCGCACCGGAGCGGGGTGGGAAGTCGTCGCAGCCGCCGAGCGCGGCGGTCAGCAGCAGCAGATCGCGCAGGAGCTCGGAATCACCCCTTCTGCGGTGAGTCAGCGGTTGCGCAGTGCTTCGTACGCGGAAGGCGTCGCCGGGATTCGGTTGGCCATCGACCTGCTCGACCGCGCGCGTCGGGCCGGCGATGTTGTCGGTGTTGCCGGATAGCGTGACGCAGATGAAATGGGGTTCGGCGCTGATCGTCCTCGCCTTCGCGCTCGTGGCGCTGGTTGGCGGTGGACTCATCACCGTGCTCTGCTTCCGGATCGTCGATCGAGGTGACCGATCCCCAACGCCACCCTCACCACCACCACCAGCGTCGGAGGGTGGGCCGGTCGAAGCAGCCGGTTCGACCCTGCGCGGCGGCGCTTGGATCGGCGCGCTGGAACGGATCGCGGTCTATTCCGGGCTCCTGCTGGGGTGGAAGGAAGCAATTGCCATCGCCCTCGCGGTCAAGGGGCTCGGTCGCTACCCGGAGCTCAAGAACGGCGACCGACCGGCGGTGGCCGAACGATTCATCATCGGCACCTTCGTCAGCGTGCTCTGGGCGTGCGCGTGCGCCGGGGTGGCCCACTGGCTGATCTCCTGAGTTTGCTCGGCTTCACCCGCCGGAAATCGGTGGGCCGCTGGGCGGCCTGTCCCGTACGGTCGCTGCCATGACACCGAGCCGCGTCGAACCTCCGGCCCAGGGCGACGACTACGCCACACTCGCCGGATTCCTGCAGCGCCAGCGTGACCTGTTCGCCTGGAAGGCCGAGGGGCTCAGCGACGCGGAACTGCACCGCACCACCCGCCGAGCACCATGACGCTCGCCGGGATGACGACCCACCTGATCTACGTCGAGGACTACTGGATCAACCACGTCCTGCTCGGCAACGACCCGCTGCCCGTCTTCGCCGCAACCGACTGGGAGGAGCGTCCGGATCGGGACTGGGAATGGGCGCGAGAACTGGCGTCGGACGAACGCGCGACGCTGTTGCGCCAGCAGCAGGCAGCCAGTGACGGCGCCGTGGCCGAGGTCGTCGCAGACACCGGCCTCGACACCGTCGCACGACGCGGCAACGGACACCAGCAGGTGAGCCTGCGGTGGATCCTGACCCACCTCATCGAGGAGTACGCCCGCCACGTCGGCCACGCCGACCTCATCCGTGAATCGATCGACGGGTCGGTGGGTCAGTGACCGACATCCGCGAGGCGACCGAGGCCGACTGGCAGCAGATCTGGCTGTTCTTCCGGGAGATCGTGCAGGCGGGGGAGACCTATGCCTACCCGCCCGGTCTGACCTCCCAGCAGGCACACGATCTGTGGATGGAGCGTCCGCCCGGGCGCACGGTCGCGCTGGTCGATGGCGATGCGGTTCTCGGCAGCGCGAAGATGGGGCCGAACCGACCTGGCAACGGCTCACACATCGGCACCGCCAGCTTCATGGTGTCGGCAGCCGCCCGCGGGCGCGGGGTCGGTCGTGCGTTGGGCGAACACGTCGTGCAGTGGCACCGCGACGCAGGCTTCCGCGGCATCCAGTTCAACGCCGTGGTCGAGAGCAACCGCGCGGCGGTGGCGCTGTGGACCTCACTCGGGTTCGAGATCGTCGGCACGGTGCCGGAGGCGTTCCGCAGTCCGAGCCATGGACTGGTCGGGCTGCACGTGATGTACCTGCCGTTGCAGGACGATCAGTCGGCCACGGTCGCCGAGAAGTAGGACGCCGGTTTCGGCGACTTCAGGCAGGAGTCCTTCAGCTCCGGACCGGTGTGGCGCTCGACCCGTACGGACCAGCAACGGCCGTCGCGATGTCGTACGGCCACGACCTCGTCGGAACCGTCGTCGACCGTGAATGCGTCGAGCGCGAGCTCACCGGTGGTCTCGCGTACGGCGGCCTCGGCGGCCTGCGCCGCCGGCGACAGGCAACTGCGGCCGCGGTTGTGCTGCAGGGTGTTCAACGCGGCGGCCACCTCCCGGCGGCGCTCCGCGTCGTACGCAGCGACCGCGGTGTCCTCGGAAAGCCGGGCATACGTCTGTCCCGAGGGGAGCAACACAGCGGTGGGGGCGAAGCGGTGACCACCGGTGTGGGAGCACTCCCACACCCGGCCGGGCCGGGCGGCGCTTGCATGAGCGGCCACCGGCCGACCGCGAACGGCGCAGCACTGGTCGCGCTTGCTGTTCGCGCAAACGAGCAGCACCGCATCGCGGGTCTCCTCCAGCAGCGGCAGGACCTCGGTCAGGGAATCGGCGCCTTCGTCGATCCGTGTTCGCCAGTCGACGCGCAGCAATTCGAAGGGGTCATCGATCTCACCCTCGACCAACCACGGATCCTCGGCCGGGCCACCAGCCACGAAACAGGTGCGCGCCGCGGTCGGATCGTGGTCGTCGTGGCGTCCCGGCCGACGGATCAACAGCAGCCGACCACCAGCCGCGGAGATCGCGCTCGCCAGTTCGGGGCCCAGGCCGTCGGGCAGATGTGACGACGCGATCGCGTCATGACCCCACGGCCCGTTCTGCTCGAGCGCAACCCAAAACCGAGCAACCGAGGCAGACCCGGTGGCCGGCAAATTGGCCGCGTCCCAGAGCCCGGAGCAGGTCTCCGCCCCGGCCGTCATTCGCTCGCCCCGTCGTCGACGATTGCTCCGGTCAGTCCTGCGGTCAGTCCTCCGGTCACTGCGGCGATCGCGCCGGCCACTGGGACGCCGCTGCCGTCGCGGCGCGAGTCAGCCTCGGGCAGTTCGACCGCGACTCCCGCCGCGGTGGCGGCCTTCGCGGGCGCGGGGCCGGCCCAGGCGAAGACCAACTCGTCCTCACCGCGCAGGAAACGCTGACACCGTACGCCGCCGGTGGCACGACCCTTGCCTGGATAGGCCGCAAACTCGGTGACCTTGATCGACCCACCGCCGGTGCCCGGGAGTGTGCCGGATGCCCCGGCGACGGTGACCAGCACTGAACCCTCGGGATCGATGGCGCCGAACCAGAGCGCCTGGGCATTCGCGGCGAGCTTGATGCCAGCCATCCCGCCCCCGGTGCGTCCTTGTGGGCGGACCTTGTCGGCGCCGAAATGCAGCAGCGCAGCGTCGCTGGTGACGAAGGTCAGCTCTTCGTTGCCGGTGCGCAAGGGGGTCGCGCCGACCAGTCGGTCGCCGTCCTTGAGCGTGATGATTTCGAAGGCCGGTTTGGTCGGGTAATCGGTGTTGACCCGCTTCACGATGCCGTTCGCGGTGCCGACGGCGAGCCCGGGGCTCTCGGGATCCAGGCTCATCAGGCAGAGAACAGCCTCACCGACCGGGAGGTCGACGAACGCAGCCAGTGGGGCGCCACCAGACAACGTCGGAGTGTCGTTAGTGGGCGGCAGGGTCGGCAGGTCGATTGCGGTCAGGCGGGTGACCTTGCCGGAGGAGCTCACGACGCCGAACTCACTGCGCGCGGTGGTGCGGATAGCTGACACGATCGTGTCGTGCTTGCGCCGGGATCCGCTGTCGCTCAACGGATCTGCGGTGGTCGTACGAGCCAGCAACCCGGTTGATGACAGCAGCACCCAGCAGGGGTCGTCGGCCACTTCCAGCGGCGCGGCCGCGGTCTTGGGGGCTCCTGAAGACTCGAGCAACACCGTACGGCGATCGTCGCCATGGGTCTTCGCGACGTCGGCGAGCTCGGTGGAGACCAGCTTCTGCAGCACCTTCTCGTCGGCGAGAATCGCCTCGAGCTCCTCGATCTCTTTGCGCAGCTGCTCGGCTTCTTGCTCCAACTCGATCCGGGAGAACTTGGTCAACCGGCGCAACTGCAGATCCAGGATGTAGTTCGCTTGCGGCTCCGACAAGTCGAAAACCGACATCAACCGAGCGCGCGCGGTCGCGGTGTCGTCGGAACTGCGGATGACCTGGATGACCTCATCGATGTCGAGGATCGCGATCAACAGCCCGTCGACCAGGTGGAGACGGTCCTTGCGCTTGTCGAGGCGGAACTGGGTTCGCCGGCGTACGACGTCGATGCGGAAGTCGACGTAGACCTTCAACATCTCCTTGAGGCCGAGAGTCCGGGGGCGACCGTTGACCAGGGCGACGTTATTGATGCCGAAGGACTCCTCCATCGGGGTCAGCTTGAACAGCTGCTCCAGCACGGCCTCGGGGTTGAAGCCGTTCTTGATCTCGATGACCAACTGCAGACCGTTGGTGCGGTCGGACAGGTCCTTCACATCCGAAATGCCCTGCAACCGCTTGGCCTGGTGGAGGTCCTTGATCTTCTCGACCACCTTTTCTGGACCGACCAGATAAGGCAGCTCGGTCACGACGATGCCCTTCTTGCGGGGCGTGACGTTCTCGATCCGGCAGGTGGCGCGGGTGCGGAAGGTGCCGCGGCCGGTGAGATAAGCGTCGCGGATGCCTTCGAGGCCGACGATCTGGCCACCGCACGGAAGATCGGGACCCGGAACAAACTTCATCAGGTCATCGAGCGAGCAGTCCGGGTGGGTAATGAGGTGACGGGCGGCGCCGACGACCTCGGTCAGGTTGTGTGGCGGCATATTGGTGGCCATGCCGACCGCGATGCCGCTGGCGCCGTTGACCAGCAGGTTCGGGAAAGCCGCCGGGAGGACCTCAGGCTGCTGTTCGCTCTCGTCATAGTTCGGCCCGAAGTCGACGGAGTTCTCGTTGAGCGACGCGGTCATCAGCAGGGCGGCCGATGCCAACCGGGCCTCGGTGTATCGCGAGGCGGCCGGACCTTGGTCCAACGAACCGAAGTTGCCGTGGCCATCGACCAAGGGGAGCCGCATGGTGAACGGCTGGGCCTGTCGTACGAGGGCGTCGTAGATGGCGGTGTCGCCGTGCGGGTGGTACTTGCCCATCACCTCGCCGACGACGCGGCTGCACTTCACGTGGTTGCGTTCGGGGCGCAGCCCGAGCTCGTCCATCGAGTAGAGGATGCGGCGCTGCACCGGCTTGAGGCCGTCGCGGGCGTCGGGAATGGCGCGGGAGTAGATGACCGAGTAGGCGTATTCGAGATACGCCGCCTGCATTTCGTCCTCGACATCGATGTCGATGATGTTCTCGACGAAGTCGGGTTCGAGCGGTTGGTCATCCTTGCGGCGGCGAGCCATGGGTCTCCTGACACTGGTCATGCACGTTCGATCCGCCGCCGGTCACCGACGACAGTGCCTGCCAGTCTTGTCCATGGCCTTGCGCGGGTCGGGATTCGACACGCGATTTCCGCGGAACGGCGCGGAAATCAGACCTTGGAACGCCGCCAACCGGCGTTCTGGGCTTCCTGCTCGGAGCAGAACATCCGCTCGCCCTTGCTCGGCGTGATCACGGTATCGGCGTAGTGCCGTTGACCAGGGACGTGGTAGATCTTCTCACCCGATTTGCTGATGTTTCCCTTGATCAGGCACTGGCCGGCTACCTGCGCCGGTTTGGTCGACTTGGCGGGCGGCGTTGGTGCGGCGATGACTGGCGGCGATGGCTTCGGTGCCGATGTCGTCGGCGCGGTTGACGTCGATGGGGGCTTAAATGCGGCGGCATATGAGCAAGATCCCCAAAGCCCGCGTTTGGCCGATTGAGCCTGGGACTGGGCGCTGCGGAACGTGCCCTGCTTGGCATAGGCGGCGTCGTAGGTGTACTCGCGACCGAAGCCCCCAGCGATGAGTTCCTGCGAGACGTCGCGGCCGTCGGGGAGCACCACATAGCGAATCAAGCGGCCGTATTTATCCCGGTCGGCCTGGGTCGTGTCGGCGACCAGCCGAACGTTCTTGGACTGCACCAAGCTCTGCATCTTGCTCGTGGCCTGCTGGGCGTAACAGGCAACCGCGGTCTGCGGCTTCTTGCTCTCCGGGGTGTCGACGCCGAGGAGTCGGATGGTCTCCTTGGTCGACCCGATCCAGACCTTGATCGTGTCGCCGTCGGTGATGCCCGCGACGCGGTAGAGAGTGCCGGAGGATGCGGCTGAAGAGGCAACGCTCCACGAGCTCGGTTGCGCTGCAGCGTCGTTCGCGGTGTTATCGGTTTGCTGCGGCTCGGCGCCGGTGGTGGTCGTCGAGGGTTTGCTGTCGGAGGCTTGGCCACCTCGGGTGGTGCTCGATTGGGTGGTGCTCGATTGGCCGGCCTGGCCGGTCTCGCTGGCTTGACCGGCTGACGTCTGATCGCCCGCTTGGTCGCCAGTGTGGCCGGCCGCGGTCTGTTCGACGGCGGTGGTCACACGACTGGCGTCGCTGGCGACAGGGCCACAACCGGCGAGGCCGAGGGCAAGCAGCGCGGGCAGCGCAAGGCGAATGGCCGGTCGAAACCGGAGGGTCGAGCTGGGCATGTCGCCACTGTAGGTCGGACCACCGACAACCGCCTGCGATTCGGCGGAACTGGCGAAAGTCTTCTTGCACTGACCGTGGGCCGCCGCGCCTCCTGTGCCTTTGACCTGCGGGTTGCTGGTTTTCTGAGGTTGTCGGTGGTTGGTGTTTGACTGTGTTGATGGAGGACTTCGCGGGTGGTTTTGCGGGTCGCGCATCGGATGGTGTGTTGGCCGGGTCGATACTGTCTGCGGATCCGTTGGTGCATGGTCATGGTGATCGTGAGCGGGCGTTGTTGGAGGATGCCGCGGGCGGGTTGCTGCTGGCGTACGGGCGGCTGGTCGCGGTCGTCGCGGCGACGTTGAGTTCGGGTGGCTGGCATGGCACCGGGATGCGGTCGCCGCAGCAGTGGTTGATGTGTTTCGGCGGCCTGTCGCGCAGTGTCGCCAATGAGGTGGTCGCGGTCGCGTCCCGGGCCGATGAATTGCCGGTCTCGATGGGTCTGTTTGAGCAGGGCCGGTTGACGTTTCATCAGGTCGCGGTGATCGCTCGTTACGCGCCGGCGCGGTATGACGCGCACGTGGCTCAATTGGCCGAGCATTGCGATGTTGGGCAGTTGTCGCGGGCGTTGTCGCGGTACGTGTTCCAGCCCGAGCCCGAGCCCGAGCCCGAGCCCGAGCCTGCCGGGTCGGAGGGTGTGCCGGATGTGGTGGAGCCGCAGAGGCTCCGCGGTGAGGAGGCGGCGGCGTTGGCGCCGGCGCGGTTGTCGTCGTGGTTTGTCGGTGGCCGGTATCACTTGGAATATGACGCTCCGGCCGCTGAGGGCGCGGTGGTCGAGCAGGCGTTGTGTGAGGCGAAGGATGGCCTGTTCCATCTGACGCGCCACCCGGGCATGCCACCGCGCCAGCTCGAACCGGGCGCCGCGGAGCCTGCGGGCGACAGTGCGGCATCGGGCCGGGGCACCTCCCAGGACGGGACATCTGATCGACTCGCCGACACGGACGCGACTGCCACTCCTGCTGCCGCGGATGTCGCTGCGTCTGTCCCTGCCGCTGGTGAGGTTGCCGCTGATGCCGCTGCCGCTGGTGAGGTTGCCGCGGTCGGCGAGGTGGTGTGTGTGCGGTGTGGTGGGGTCCACGCGCTGGTCCCGGCTGCTGATTGTCCGGCGTGCGTGACCGGGCAGGAGCAGGATCGTGGGGTGCGGGCTGCGGTCGGGGTTGCCCCGGGCGAGACGGACGCGGTCGGCAAGCCGCGGGTCACGTTGGCTGATGCGTTCTTGGAGATCGCGCACCGCGCGTTGCGGGTCGGGTGCGCCGATACCGGCTCCCGGGCCGAAGCGTTCCGGGTTTTGCTGCATCTGGATGCTGAGGGTCGGGGGTGGTTACACCGCCGTGGTGCGGTGCCCCGCTCGGTGTGGGAACGGTTGACGTGTGACGGGCAGGTCATCCCGGTCACCGAGCGTGAGGGGCGGCCGGTTGATGTGGGTCGCACTCAACGGGTCGTGCCCCGGCGGGTCCGGCGGCTGATCGAGGACCGTGATCGTGGTTGCCGGGTCCAGGGGTGCGGCGCGACCCGGTTCGTTGAGGTTCACCACGTGGTCCATTGGGCCAAGGGTGGACCGACGGATTGGTGGAACCTGATCAGTTTGTGCCCGTTCCACCACGACGCGTTACACCGCGGCGAGTTCACGATCATCGCCCTGCGCGACCCACACCGCAGCAAACCCACCAGCGACCCGGCCGGCGACGCTCACCGCGACGACTCTGCCAACAGGGGGACCGGCAACGGAGACGGTGGCGGCGGCGGTGCTGGTGGGCCGAACGGAGCTGGAGGCGACGGTGGCGACGTGGGAGAGGACTTCGCGTTCTACGACCGGTGGGGAGTCCGACTCGGCTTCCGAGCCACCCCACCCCTGGACGGCACAACCGAAGAAATCCGCGGCGCACCGCCCTACTGCAAACCAACCTTCGACCCACTCATCATGAAATGGGTCGACCTCGAACCACCCCGCCACCCACCACCGACCGACCACGACGACAGCGACTGACAACGACGAGAGCGACGACAACGACGAGAGCGACGACAACGACGAGAGCGGCGACAACGACGAGAGCGACGACAACGACGGCACGGAGTAGGGCGTCATTGGCAACCCGGCCGGCAAAGCGTTGGAGATGGCCGGATTAACCGCCCTACGCTGCGCGACATGAGTGAACCGAGCCGCTGGGCCCGCCGCGCGGTCGCTCACGTCGACGCGCGATGCGCCGGTGACCCGCTCGAACGCGCACAGCCCATCACGTTCAACTTCCATCCGGACCGCGAGAGTGGCGGCCATCGAATCCTGAAGCTCATGCGCCAGGACGGCGTCTACCGATCCCAATTCGAAACCGGCACCAGCAACGGCGGGCTGACCGCCCATCCGGGCGGGGCTCGGTGGGCGTGGGAGCACACCTTGTTCGGCGGCGCGTACGACGGCGCCCCGGCCGCTGAGCGCCCGAAGTACGGCGCCCTCAACCACCGGGGTCGTCCACTCGGCGGGGCGCCGAGGTTCGGATCGGCCCACCTCATCCTGCGCGAGCACATGCTCGATCGCGCGACGTTCTGCTTTCCGGACTCCAGCGCGGCGCCGACCCATTTCGCCACCGCCCACCACTTCGACCTGTTTCCGGTGGCCGCGAAACCTGACGACGGCGATGACCCGCTCGACGGATACGTCGAGGCCCACGTGCACGGCCAAGTGTCACTGGCGCAAGACGTCGAAGCCCTCGTCGCCGACCCGTGCTTCCGCGGGACGCCAGTTGAAGGTGAGCTCGCCGCGCTGGGCATACCGATGTCCTGGCATGAAGGCCGGGTTCTCGACGTCGATGAGTTGCAGCGGCGGGTCGACTACCGCGGGCCCGACGCCGTACGAGTCGGTCGGGCGATTGCCCGCGACGGCCTCATCGATGCAGCCGCGATCGGCGATGCGGTTCGGGAAACCGCCTTCGACCGGCAGACTCTCAAGCAGGTCTGGCACCTCACGGCGCAGTGGGGTCGGCCAAGACGGGCCGACCGCATCAACCGTTGAGCTCGTCCCGCCACCGCAGCCACGGCTCGAGCGACGACAGGTCGTAGTCGGGACCGCCGGTGCCGATGGTGAACAGGCGGGCGCCGAGGTCGTAGAGCGGTTGGCCCTCAACCTCCGGCGCATCGGGGCTGCGGCCCTCGCGACCGCGTCCGCCGACGCCGACGGAGATCTCGATCTCGTCGAGCGACCGTCCGATTGCGTCGCAGTGGCCACGCAACACGCCGAGCTTGTGGGCAAGCACCTGCGCGTCGACGAACGAATGCCAGATGTCGGCATGCTCGGCGACGATCCGCAGCGTCTTCTTCTCGCCGCCGCCACCGATCAAGGTGGGGATCTTGCGGGTCGGCTTAGGGTTCAGCTTCTCGAACCGTGCCTCGATGACCGGTAGCGAATCGCGCAGGTTGTTGAGGCGCCCGCCGGCGGTGCCGAACTCGTATCCGTACTCGTCGTAGTCGCGCTCGAACCAACCCGATCCGATGCCGAGGATCAGCCGCCCGCCGGAGATGTGATCGACCGTGCGCGCCATGTCGGCCAGCAAGTTGGGGTTGCGGTAGCTGTTGCAGGTCACCAAAGCGCCGATCTCGACGCGCGTGGTCTGTTGCGCCCACGCGGCCAGCACGGTCCAGCACTCGAAGTGCGGCCCGTCCGGCTCGCCGTGCAACGGGTAGAAGTGATCCCAGTTGAACACCACATCGACGCCCAGTTCCTCGGCGCGGCCGACCGCGTCACGCAACTGTTCGTACGAAGCCTGCTGGGGTTGGAGCTGGACACCGATGCGCACGGGACGAGTCATGCGGCTCACTCTAGAACCCCGCCCCGCAAGACGGCGCCGTCCCTAGAGTTGGTCCCATGAACCCCTTGGCGCGCCAATTCAGGGACCGGGCCGAACAGCTCGTGGAGCCCGATTTCTGGCACTACGTGACGCGTGGAGCCGGCTCCGACATCAGCGTGGGAGAGGCTGAATCCGCCTGGGAACGCTATCGATTGGCGCCGCGGGTGCTGCACGACGTCTCCACGGTCGCCACCGGCACCGAACTGTTCGGATCGTGGCGCACCCCGATCGGCGTTGCGCCCACTGCCTTCCACCGCCGGTTGCACGAGCAAGGCGAGGCGGCCACCCGCGCAGGAGCGGATGCCGCCGGTGCGCCGTTCGTGCTCTCGAGCCGATCGACCGTACGCATCGAGGAAGTCGCCGCAGCAGGCGCGGGCCCCTGGTGGTTCCAGGTCTACGTCACCCAGGAGCGGGCGGTCACCGAGGGCCTCGTACGCCGAGCGGCGGCCGCCGGCGCGTCCGCGTTGGTGCTGACCGCGGACACCCCCTATGTCGGCCACCGTGTCGTGACCGGCCCTGCGCGCCCGGTGTCGATCGACGATGACCTCGCGCTGGTGAACATGGGCGAGCACCTCATTGACACCCAACGCGGCGATCCGTGGGCCTTCGTCGACCAGGACCCGTCCATCGGCCCGGAGACGCTCGACTGGCTGAGGGCGATCTGCGATCTGCCGGTTCTGGTCAAGGGTGTGCTGCGTCCCGATGACGCCGAGACGTTCGTCGATGCGGGAGCAAGCGGCATCTGGGTGAGCAATCACGGTGGCCGGCAACTCGACCGGGCGATGCCAACGGCAGCCGCGCTGCCCGACGTGCTTGCCGCAGTGGGCGACCGGGTGCCCGTTGTGGTCGATGGGGGAGTACGTGACGCCGGCGCCGCGATGATCGCGCTGGCCCTCGGCGCGAGCGCGGTGTTCCTCGGTCGACCGGCGATGTGGGCTCTCGCCGCGGGCGGTTCGGCCGGGGTGGAGGAACTGCTCGCCGAGTTCGCGCTCGAACTCGGCCACCTGATGGGGCTGGCCGGCGTGACCACGGTCGCCGATCTGCCCGCGTCCGGGATCGTGGTCTGAGGTCAGACCCGACGAACGGCCGCCTTCACCAGACCCACCAACGGAGGGCGTACGGACAATTCCGTCACCCCGCGGCGGACCAATTCGGCGGTCAATTTCGGCTCGCTGGCGAGGTCGCCGCAGACGGCGATCGGGATGGCGGGCAGCGCTCGCGCCGTCTGCTCGATGAGGTCCAGCACCGCCGGATGGCCTGGCCGAGCCAACCCCGAAACGAGCGCGTTCCCGCGATCCGCAGCGGTGGCGTATTGCGTCAGGTCGTTGGTGCCGATCGACACGAAGTCGACCAGCCCGGCGAAGTCGGCGGCCCGGATGGCGGCGGCTGGCACCTCGACCATCATTCCGACCGGGATCTTTGACGCGCCCTCAATCAACGCCAATTGCTCTCTCGCCCAAGAGATCTCGCCAGGTTCGGTGACCATCGGCAGCAGAATCCGTACGTCGATCTGCGCTGCAGCCATGGCGATGGCCCGCAGTTGTTCGGCAAAGATCTCGGGCACCCGGCGCATTGCCCGCAGCCCACGCTCACCCAGGAACGGATTGGCCTCGGGCGATTGCGGGATGAACGGCAGCGGCTTGTCGCCGCCCGCGTCCCAAGTGCGGATGGTGATGGTGCCGCCTAACGCGTGGCCGATCCGTACGAACTGGTCGGCTTGCTCCTGCGCGCTCGGCGCATCGACCGAATCGGCGAACAGGATCTCGGTGCGCACCAAGCCGCTGCCCTCGGCCCCCTCGCGGGCGCCGCGCGCGGCGTCGGCCAAGGATGCAACGTTCGCCTCGACCAAGATGCGTTGTCCGCCCGTGGTGATGGCAGGCTCGGTCGCGTGAGCGCGCACGGCAGTCAGCTCGGCCACGCGTGTTTGTGCCGACTGCCGCAATACAGATAGCTCGTTAGCATCGGGATCGATCGTGAGCGTGCCGGCCTGCGGGTCGACGGCCAACAGTTGCCCGTCGCGAACGTCGCCCGCCTCCGGGTGGCCGGTGATGACGGCGATGCCGCGCGCCGCGGCAACGATCACCCCGTGGCCGGTGGCCCCGCCGCGCAGGGTCACCACGGCGGGCGTCGCGGCGGAATCCAGCGCGGCGGCGGTCGCCGCGTCAAGTTCGTCGACGACCAGAACATGCTCCGTGGTGGTTGCGGCAGGCTCTTCGATCCCGGCCAGAGAGCGCTGGATCATGACCGAAACGCTGCGTACGTCGGCTCCGCGGTCGCGCAAATAGGGGTCGCGGAGTTGGTCGAACTCGGCTGCGGCTGAAGCGAACTCGGCATCGACTGCAGCCGGCGCGGCGACGCCCGCCCCGATCCGACTGCGTACGCCGGTCAGCACCTCCTCGTCGTGGGCGAGGGCCTGCTGGGCGGCGAAGACGGCCCCCTGAGGGCCCGCGGTCAGCGCCTCCAGCCTGGTGTCCACGGCCTCAAGCGCTGCGCCGAATCGGTCGGACTCCTGGGCCGGTGACCCGGCGGTGTAGGCCGACAGGTCGATCCGGGACCTGCGAACCACGGCGGGTGCGATGACGATCTCGGTGCCAGTTGCCGCGCTGTCAGGGAGTGCGGTCGCGGTGGGAGCCGACTCAACCTCCCCGAACCGGTCCGCCGCGGCCTTCCGCACGATCTCCAACGCCCGCGGGTCCTCGGCGATGACCTCCATCTGGTGACCCTTGGTCAACCCGAGCGTGGCCACCCGGGTGAGGCTTCGAGCATCGACCGGGCCCTTGCCCGTGGTCGCGTTGCGCACCTGAACCGATCCGGTGACCGACCGCAACAAACTGACGAGGGTTGCGGCTGGGCGGGCGTGCAGCCCTTGGGGATTGGTGATCGTGACCGTTTCTCGCAGCTCGGGCCCAGCCGCAGAAGGCGCGTCGGAAGGTGCAGCAGAAGACGCCTCGAATCCAAGATGGTCCAACTTCCCGGCGAGCCCACCTCGGGCCTCCCGGGCGGTGTCCTCCAAAGACCCACCGCTGCTCGCGGTCACCACCGCCGCGACGAGTCCCTCGACCAACGGTGCCGGCGAGACCAGAACCCGGTGCGCGATGTCGGGATCGAGGAACTCCAGCGCCATCTCGGTGCTTAACACGGCGCTGCCCAGGTCGACCAGAACGAGGATGCCGTCGGGGGAGTCGGCGCGTTCGATCGCCGCGGAGACCGCGACGGCATCGGTGCCGAAGGTGGTCTCGTCGAGCCCGGCGGCGATCTCCACCCGCGGGGAAAGGTCGCCGTCAACCATCTCCATCGCGAGCCCGACGGCGGCCTGGGCCAGGGCGTGGCTGTGGGACACGACGACGAGGCCGATCATCGACTCAGCCCAGTGTCGCGGCGGCAGCGTCGAGCAACAGGGTCATGCTGGTCGCCCCGGGATCCTGATGATCCTTGGAGCGCTCACCGAGATAGCTCGCCCGACCCTTGCGGGCAATCAGCGGCGTGGTCGCGTCGCGGCCCCGCCCGCAGGCTTCTGCGGCTGCCGTCAAGCACTGCGCGAGCGACGAATCCGATTGCGCCGCGGCGTCGTACGCATCCACCGCCGGACTCAGCGCATCGACCAGAGTCTTGTCGCCCACCTCTGCCTTTCCTCGTTGAACGACGCCCTCGAGGCCGGCTCGCAGCGCCGCGCCGAGGGCCGCTCGTTCCCCGTCGCCGATCGCGCCCGCGAAGCGGAGGAAGAAGGTGCCGTAGAGCGGTCCGGAGGCGCCACCAACGGTCGAGACCAACGTCATGCCGACCTTCTTGAGGTAAGCCGCGGCATCCTCGAAGTCGGCCGACCCGATCGCGGCTACGGCGGTCATCCCGCGATCCATGTTGCTGCCGTGGTCGGCATCGCCGATCTGCCGGTCGAGGTCGGTGAGCAGCGCGGCATTCTCGTGGACGCTGTGGGCGAACGCCTGCAGCCAGCTGGCCGTGTTCTCCAGGTTCGCCGTCATCAGCAGCCCCACCGCAGACCCGGGGTGTTCACCGGCGCATCCCACAACGTCAACAGGTCGTCGTCGGCCTTGAGCAGGGTGACCGAACAGCCAGCCATATCCAGCGAGGTGATGTAGTTGCCGACCAGGTTCCGGGCGACGGTGATGCCCTTCGCCGAGAGGATTCGGGCGACCTCGGCGTACATCACGTACAGCTCGAGCAGCGGCGTTCCGCCCATACCGTTCAGCATCACGATCGCTGGCGAACCGGTGAAGTCGAGGTCTGCCAGGATCGGGTCGAGGAGCAGCTGCGCGACGTCCTTCGCCGGCGCCAACGCCAGGCGCTCTCGGCCCGGCTCGCCGTGGATGCCGATACCGACCTCCATCTCGTTCTCGCCCAGGCTGAACGTGGGCTCACCCGCGGCGGGCACCGTGCAGGAGGTCAGCGCCATTCCCATCGAGCGGCCCTGCGCGTTGACCTTCTTCGCCAGTTCGAGGACCGCGTCCAGATCGCGACCTTCCTCGGCCGCCGCACCGACGATCTTCTCCAAAAGGACCGTCAGACCAACGCCTCGTCGCCCGGCGGTGTAGAGCGAGTCCTTCACCGCGACGTCGTCATCGACAACCACGGACTCGACCCGGACTCCCGCGTCGGCCGCCGCCAACTCGGCGGCCATCTCGAAGTTCATCACGTCGCCGGTGTAGTTCTTCACGATGTGCAGGACTCCTGCGCCACCGTCGACCGCCTTCGTCGCCGCCATCATCTGGTCGGGGACGGGCGAGGTGAACACTTCGCCAGCGCAAGCCGCGTCGAGCATGCCGAGTCCGACGAACCCGCCGTGCATCGGTTCGTGGCCGGATCCGCCGCCGGAGATGAGCCCGACTTTGCCGGGGCGCGGCGTCTGCTTGCGATAGATCACCTTGTTCTGGTGATCGACGCGAACGCGATTGCTATGGGCGGCCTCGATGCCGTTGAGCGCGTCACTGACAACATCGGCGACGTCGTTGATGAGCTTCTTCATGCTCCCCATCCTGCCTGCGTCCAGGGAGCGAGGGAAGCGAATGTCAGGACATTGCGTCGGGCAGATTTGCTGGGGTGCCGAACGCGCCTTCGTGGAAGACCTCCGACACCGGCCGTCGCCGCCGCTTCCTGGTCGATCCGCTGGGTCGCGTCTGCGCGGGAGTGCCCAAGGCGACCACCCCGACGACGCCGCGATCGGCCGGAATGCCGAACTGCGCGCGTACGGCGTCAACGCGGTCCGCGGGAACGCCGAAGAAGAGCCCGCCGAGACCCGCATCGACACCCACGAGCAGCATGATCAGGGCCGCCATGCCGGTGTCGATGTCCCAGTAGGGCACCGGCCAGCGCGCCTCGCTCTCGTCGACCCAGCCCTTGTCGTCCTGTGCATAACGTCGCAGATAAGTGTTCTTGTCTGACAAACACAGAATCAACACGGGTGCGGTCATCAGCCCGCGCAGCCAGGAGTCGGGATCACCTTCGGTCGTCGTCTCCCAGAACCGATCGCGATCACCGGGAGTGCGCAACAGCAGGAAATCCCAGCCCTGGCTGAAGCCGGCTGAAGGCGCGCGCAAGGCCAGGTTGGCGACCCGCGCGAGCACCTCCTCGGATACCGGTGCGTCGGTGTAGCGCCGCACCATTCGGCGTCGCCGGATCGCGTCGAGCAGTTCCACCGCTCAGCCGCGCAGCTCGGGGAAGTCGGCTTCCCAGAACTCCAGATCGCTGACCCGCAGGCTGGTGTCGGAGCCGTCGCCGTGCAGTTGTTCCTCGCGACCGCGCAGCTCGACCCGGCGGATCTTGCCCGAGATCGTCTTGGGCAGATCGAAGAACTCCAACCGCCGGATCCGTTTGTAGGGCGCCAGGTGTTCTCGGGTGAACGCGAAAATGTCCTTGGCCAGATCGGCCGACGGCTCACGGCCGCCGACGAGCACGACGTAGGCCTTTGGCACCGACAGCCGGGTTGGGTCAGGCGAGGGAACGATCGCCGCCTCGGCGACGGCGGGGTGTTCGATCAGCACCGATTCCAGCTCGAACGGGGAGATTCGGTAGTCCGACGCCTTGAAAACGTCGTCGGCCCGACCGACGTAGGTGATGTAGCCGTCGGCGTCGCGCGAGGCGACGTCGCCGGTGTGGTAAACCCCGTCGCGCATGGCTTCCGCGGTTCGTTCCTCGTCACCGAGGTAGCCCACCATCAGGCCCACCGGGCGCCCCATCGGGCCCGACAGGCGCAGCGACAGTTCACCCTCATCGCCCGGTTCGGAACGCTCTTCACCGGTTACCGGGTCGACAAGCACTACCTCGTAGCCGGGCAATGGGCGTCCCATCGACCCGGGCTTGAGCGGTTGGCCGGGGGTGTTGCCGACCTGTGCGGTCGTCTCGGTCTGGCCGAAACCGTCGCGGATGAACAGCCCCAGCGCGCGGTGCACCTGATCGATGACCTCCGGGTTCAGCGGCTCACCGGCGCCGACCATTTCGCGCAGCGAGAGCCGGTCGCGAGCGCCGGCCAGATCGGCCTGGATCAGCATCCGATAGACGGTCGGCGGTGCACAGAACGTGGTGACCTTCTCCTGGATCATCCAGTCGAGCAGTTGCGCGGCATCGAACCTGGGCTGGTCAGTGACCAACACGGTCGAGGCGGCGTTCCACGGCGCGAAGATGTTGCTCCAGGCGTGCTTGGCCCAGCCCGGGGAACTGATGTTGAGGTGAACATCACCAGGTTGCAACCCGATCCAGTACATCGTCGACAGGTGGCCCAGCGGATAGGACGTCTGGGTATGGGTGACCAATTTGGGTCGCGATGTGGTGCCCGAGGTGAAGTAGAGCAGCATCGGATCATTTGGCGCGGTGGCCACCTGCGGAACCGGCGCGGTCGAGCCACGAGATTCCTCGTATGAGACCCAGCCCCGGGTGCGGTCGCCGACGCTGATCCGAGTGAAGTCGCCCTCGACAGTCGAGAACGCTGCTGTGACCGCGGTCGTAGCGATGACGTGTTTGACCTGGCCACGTTCGACGCGGTCGCGAAGGTCGGCGGCGGTCAGCAGCACCGTTGCCGGAATCGTCACGGCGCCCAGCCGGATGCAGGCCAGCACCGTCTCCCACAGTTCGACCTGGTTGCCCAGCATCAGCAGCACCCGATCGCCCGGGCGCACGCCCTGCTGCGACAGCCAGCCCGCGACCTCGCGGGAGCGTTGCGCCATCTGCGCGTACGACAGTTCGTCGCGCTTGTCCGCGCCGCGGACGACCAACGCGGGCCGGTCGGCACTGGACGGGTCGGCGGCGACCCGGTCGAACCAGTCGGTCGCCCAGTTGAACGTCTCGAACGCCGGGACCCGCCATGCCGCGGCCGCTGCCGCGGGGTCCGTACGGTGCTTCAACAGATCGTCGCGCAGGGCCCCGAAGGCGTCGCCGGGGGAGTTACTAGGCTCGGTGTTCGGCATGAGCGTCACGTTAGCCCGGCTGTGATCCATCTGACATCCAACCCGATCAAGTGCAGCGGCGTCATGATGAATGTGACAGTGCAGGCAGCGCCGCTCGGCCGCTATCGGGGGCTCGGCTCGAAAGGAGCGACGAGGGTGGCAGAACGTTCGGCGGAGGTCGCCGTACGTGAGATCTACGACGTCCAGTTCGGGCGACTCGTGGGTTGGGCGACGCCATTGCTGTCGGATCGAGATCTTGCCCACGACGTGGCGACCGATGCGTTCATCAAGCTGATCAATCACTGGGGGAGCGTCAACGACCCTCGCGCGTGGCTCTACACGACCGTTGCGAACCAGATCCGGGACCACTGGCGCAAGCGGTCGCGCGAAGCGGCCGCCTACAACCGGTTCACCGGCGGTGCTCCGCTGGGGATCGACGAACCGGCCCGGACGGTCGACACCGACACCCGGCTGACCGTACGAGACGCGATCGAGACGCTGCCGGAGCGCTTTCGGCTGCCAGTTCTGCTGCACTATTACGCAGACCTGTCGATCGCCCAGGTCGCCCACAGCGTCGGCAAATCCGAAGGCGCGGTGAAGCGCGACCTGTTCGATGCGCGAAAACTGTTGCGGCAACACCTGGAGGGCGTCCGATGAACTGGCTCCGTCCGCGTGGCGACGACACCCCCGAGCCCGCCGCCGAGCACGACCCGGTGGCCGATTTCTTCGCGGCCCATCGATCCGAGCTGCAGACCGAGGAAGCCGACGAGCTGACGTGGGCGCGGATCGCCCGCGGGGCGCGGGCCGGCCGCGCGCCCCGATCCGGCCGTACCTGGGTCGGTTCGGTGGGAGCTTGCGCGGCGGTCCTGATCGCGGTGTTCGCTGTGTGGACCTGGCGGCAACAGCCGATCGACAGCGGGTCCGTACGCGCCGGTCAGATGCTGTCGCAGGGACCCGAGGTCCCTGCCTCCGGCGATGGTGGAGGCAACTCCGGCGTCGCGACGGCGCAACGACCGGGTCCAGTGCCGACCGGGTTCGTTCCGTGGTCCTTGTCCAACGCCGGAAGAGGCACCGTTTACGCGCTGGGATCCGCGACCTGCGACGGGTCGACCTGCCCGACGTTGTTGCGCTCGGCCGACGACGGCGGCACCTGGACGGCCGTGCAGACCTTCCACGGCACCGACGTGTCGAGTCTGGTCGGCACCGACGTTCCCGCCGTTCAGCCAGACCGGGCGGTCAGCGAGGTGCGCTTCGCCGATCAGCAGGTGGGCTACGTCTACGGCGGCGACCTGTGGGTCACCAGCGACCGCGGAGCCAGCTTCGAGATCGCCAACCACCCCGGCGAGACGGTCCTTGACCTGGAGATTTGGGCCGAGCGTGTCTACCTGTTGACCGCCGACAACTGTGTGCAGGGCGCTTGCGCCGGACCGCTGTATCTCTCGAGCGCGTCGGCCACGAGCCCCAGCGGTTTCACCCAGGTGGTTACCACGAGGTTGACCCGACCGATCGAGGACGCGTCGCTCACGGTCAGCGGCAGTCGCGCCGCCGGCAACGACATCGTCGTGGTGCAGACCCAGGGGCAGAACCGGGTCACCCAGGCGCCCTATCGGTTGTCCGACGGCAAGCTGGTGACAATGACCGGTCCAGCCCAGCGCTGCGGCGAGAACCCGATCGCCGCTATGACCATCAGTTCGGACAGCGCCAACCGGCTGATCGGGCTGTGTCGCAAGGACCCGGCCGTTCCGACGTACACCGTCATCACCAGCGTCGATGCCGGCCGCAGTTGGTCGGCGGTCGCGGGGGGCTCGGTGACACTGCCCGACGTTGGCCGGTTGTCCATCGCGGCCACCGACGCAACCCATATCGCGGTATCGGCGGGCGGTCCCCGCGGCAGTTCCTACCCGACCGGGTCGCAGGCGGAACGAGCGTTGCAAGTGTCGTCGGACGGCGGTCGCAGTTTCACGGTGCCGACTCTGTCGAGCGCCCCTCCGGCTAGTGGATTCGACTGGACCGCGAGCCCCGGCGCTGGCTGGTTTTACGCCGTCTCGCACACCACTGGCGGGTTCTGGGCATCCCAGAACTTCGGCCGAACCTGGAAGGTCATCTCACCCTCCTCGTGACATGCTGACCCCATGACCCAGCGGCCGCCCGGATACCCCGCGGGGTGGGAAGCCGACGTGGTCCTGCGCGATGGATCGGTCGCGCAGGTGCGCCCCATCCGACCCGCCGATGTGGAAGCGCTGCAGGAATTTCACCGGTTGCAGTCGCCGGAGTCGATCTACCTGCGCTTCTTCGCCCCGATGAAGGCGTTGTCCGACAAAGACGCCTACCGGTTCGCCAACGTCGACTACATCCAGCGGGTCGCCCTGGTCATGGAGGCCAGCGGCCAGATGATCGGTGTCGCGCGCTACGACCGCCTGTCCGGACCGACGGACACCTCGGCAGAAGTCGCGTTCAACGTCTCCGACCACTTCCAGGGCCGCGGGGTCGGATCAGTGCTGCTGGAGCATCTCGCGTCCATCGGGCGCGAAGCTGGAGTGTTGGAATTCGTCGCCGACGTGCTACCCCAGAACCGCAAGATGATGGGCGTCTTCGTCGATGCGGGGTTCGAGGTGAAGCACCACTTCGACGACGGTGTCATCGCCCTAACCTTCCCGATCGCGCAAACCGAGGCGAGTGAAGCCGTCCGGGTGGCGCGCGAACAGCGCGCCGAATCGGTGAGCGTACGAGCGTTGCTCCACCCGCGCAGCGTGGCGGTCATCGGTGTCTCGCGGCGCCGCGATTCGACCGGCCGGGACATCGTCGACCACCTCGTGGCCGGTGGCTTCACCGGCGATCTCTACGCCGTCAACGCCACCGCGCATGCCGACATCGCCGGGCTCACGATTCATCGTTCGCTTGCCGAGATCGAGGCGGAACTGGATCTGGCTATCATCGCCGTTCCGGCGGCCGAGGTTCCGGGCGTTGTTCTGCAATGCGCCGACCACGGCGTACGCGCGGTCCTGGTGGTGTCGGCGGGGTTCGCCGAGGCGGGAGCCGAGGGCGCCCAACTGCAGCACGCACTTTTGCGCACTGCGCGCACCCACGGGATGCGGGTCGTCGGCCCCAACTCCTTCGGGATCATCAACACCGCCCCCGACATCTCCCTCAACGCTGCGCTGGCCCCCGCTATGCCGACGGCCGGCGCCTTCGGTCTCTTCTCACAGAGTGGGGCGTTGGCCATCGCAGGCCTGGAATCGGCCGGCCGCCGTGGCCTGGGAGTGTCGACTTTCGTCTCGGCGGGCAACCGGATCGATGTCTCGGGCAACGACCTCATGCAGTACTGGCTCGACGATGAGTCGACCCAAGCCGTCGGGCTTTATTTGGAGTCGATGGGCAACCCGCGCAAGTTCAACCGCATCGCCCGCCGACTGTCCGCAAAGAAGCCGGTCATTGTAGTGAAATCCGGTGTGTCGCAATATGGCACACCACCGGGTCACCAGATCCGCCCGACCAGGATCAAGCCGGAGGCCTTCGGCGCGATGCTGGGACAAGCCGGGGTGATCAGGGTGGAGAACGTCCACCAGATGTTCGACATCGCCCAGTTGGTGGTCCACCAGCCGATCCCGCAGGGCGACCGGGTCGCGGTCGTCGGCAACTCCGACGCCTTGGGGGCGCTGGCCGCCGATGCCTGCGTCGCGTGGGGCCTGCAGGTCGTCCATGGCCCGGTGAACCTCCCACCCGATGCCGATCGGGATGCCTTCGAGGCTGCCGTGCGCGCAGCCTTCGAAGACCCGCAGGTCGACTCCGTGGTCACCACCTTGATTCCGCCTCGCGCCGGCGGTGGCGTGGAGATCGCCCGTGCTCTGGGCAGCGTCGCCGCCGAATACGACAAGCCGTGTGTCACCACTTTCCTGGGGATCCGTGGTGTCTCGGATGCCCTGTCCAGCGGCCGCTCGGCCGACGGGCGTAGGGAGGTCGTGCCGTCCTACGCGATGCCCGAGGACGCCGTACGAGCGCTCGCCGAGGCGACCCGCTACGGCCAGTGGCGGCGCCGTCAGACCGGCGCCATGGTCCTGCCCGAGGGAATCGACCACGAGCGCGCCGACGCAATCCTCGAGACAGTTCTGCACGACGCGCCCCAGGGCCGAACCCTGACGCAGCCTGAGACGGAGGCATTGCTGGCGGCCTACGGCATTGCGCTGATGCCCTCCTACCCCGTGTCCTCGGCGCGCGAAGCGGCCCGTCACGCCCACCTGATCGGCTACCCCGTCGTCCTGAAATCCACCTCGCCGATCGCCCGAATCCAACCGGTGTCGTCCGTACGAGCCGATCTGGCGACCGCTGCTCAGGTGCGCTCGGCCTACGCGGTGCTCGACGAACGGTTGGCGCCAATAGGCGCGAACACCTTCGTGGTGCAGCAGATGGTGACCCCCGGGATTCCGTGTGTGGTCGCCTCGGAGGAGGACACCCTCTTCGGTCCGATCGTGCGGTTCAGCTTGGGTGGGGTGCCTTCGGAGGTCATGAACGACTTCGGCTACCGGATTCCGCCGTTCACCGAGAACGACGTCGACGACCTGATCGACTCGGTGCGCGCGGCTCCCATCCTGCGCGGCCGCAGCGGGAGGGCACCGATCGACCGCGAGGCGCTGCGCGATGTGGTGGCGCGGATCTCGGTGCTCGCGAACAACCATCCGCAGGTTTACGAGCTCGAACTCAACCCGGTGAACACCCACGCCGGCGGCGCCGAGGTGCTCGGTGCGCGCATCGCGGTCGCACCCCCGGTGGGCCGCAGCGACAGCGGCAGGCGCTCGCTGACCTCCGAGGTCTGACCCGCCCTCTGTGCGGAATGCGACAATGGGCCGTATGGCTGCCAAATCGTCTCTGACCGGTGTGACTCTGCCGGACTCCCTACTGAACGACATCGAGCAGGCGGGTTACTACCCGACCCTGGTCGCCGATGTGCTGCGCGCGGCGGTCGGCAATGCGCCGATCACCTCCCACCTCGTTCACGCCGAGACGACGATCGACACCGACACCGTGCGCCGTCACATCACCGTCCTGGTGATCAACGGCAACCGCCTGGTGATCGCGCACGCCGATGACCACTCGCCCTCACTCGACGCGCCGATCGTCGACCGGAATGTTGCCACAGCGACGACCGAAACGGTCCCGCTTTCGGCGGTCCGAGGCGTGATGCTGACCCATGTCGTGCAGTCGCCGGAGACCTATCGCTCCGGAACCCTCGGGCGCGAGATCACGGTGACCATCGGCTGGGGAACGGTCAGCCGGGTCGACCTGCTGCCGGCCGCCTGCGCCGACCCCGACTGCGAGGCCGATCACGGCTTCGAGGGAACGATCTCCGCGGACGACATCTCGTTGCGAGTCAGCGCCGACGCCGACGGTGAGCGCGTACTGCAGAATGCGCTGCGCTTTGCCGCCGACCTGTCCGCTGCCATCGGCCACTGACACCGGTGTCGCGCGCGCTGCCTCCGGCTCCGGCTTATGGCTCGACCGGGCTGGCCGGTGTTCTGCCCCAGGTTGCCGGCACCCTCGGCGTTTCCGGTTTCACCCCCGCAGAACCAGCGGTCCGCAGTGCGGTCGTGGTGCTCATCGACGGACTGGGGGAGGTCCTGCTGCGCCGCCGATCGGGCTACGCGCCGTTCCTGCGCTCGCTGTTGGCCGACGGCGCGGTCGCCACGGCCGGATTCCCGTCGACCACGGCCACCAGCATGGGCTCGTTCGGAACCGGCTTGCCGCCGGGCAGCCACGGGCTGGTCGGCTATCAGGTGCGCGATCCGGGCAGCGGTCGACTGTTCAACGAGCTCTCCTGGGAGAACGGCCCGGATCCGCGTTCCTGGCAGCCCCAAGCGACGGTCTTCGAACGCTGCGCCGCCGACGGCGTGAACGTGACGATGGTCGCCAACGACTACTTCGAAGGCTCCGGCCTGACCACCGCGGCGCTACGCGGTGCGGGCTTCGCCACCGATGCGGCGCTCGGTCGACGGGTCGACCTCACCCTGGAGCTGCTGCGCCGCCGCGGCCGCAACCTGGTCTATCTCTATTGGGGAAATCTGGACCGGGTCGGCCACGAGTCGGGCTGCGAGTCCTGGAAATGGTGCGACGAACTGGAACTGATCGACGCGGAGTTGCGCCGGCTGGCCGTCGGCCTCCCCCGCGGCACCTCGCTGACGATCACCGCCGACCACGGCATGGTCGACGTGCCGTTCGAGCAACGGATCGACGTCGCGGATGACCCCGAACTCGACGACGGTGTTGAGGTCGTCGGTGGCGAGATGCGCAGCCTGCAGCTCTACTGTCGCCCTGGCGCGGCGGCCGACGTTCTGGCCACCTGGACCGAGCGGGTCGGTGAGCGCGGATGGGTTGTTTCACTGGAGGCAGCTGTTGCTGCCGGCTGGTTCGGGCCCGTACGCCGACAGGTGCTGCCCCGACTCGGTGACGTGATCGTGGCGATGGATGGCCCCTACGCCTACTTGGACAGTCGCGTCATGCCCCAGACGGTCGGGCGTTTGCTGGGTCAACACGGTTCGCTGACCGAGGCCGAACAGGCCGTGCCGGTCCTGCGATTCACCAACGTTTAAGGTCTGCACCGTGGCTGAACTCGTCTTCTTCTCCGGCACCATGGATTGCGGCAAGTCGACGCTCGCCCTCCAGATGGAACACAACCACCGCGCCCGCGGCCGGCAGGGCCTGATCTTCACCAAGAACGACCGCGCCGGAGCGGCTGTCATCAGTTCCCGGCTCGGCCTTTCTCGCGACGCGATCGAAGTCACCGACGGTCTCGATTTCTGGGAACTGGTCATCGACCAGACCGCCCACGGCCGGGTCGTCCACTACGTCATCTGCGACGAGGCCCAGTTCTACTCCGCCGAGCAGGTCGAACAACTCGCGCGCGTGGTCGATGAGTGCGAGATCGACGTGTTCGCCTTCGGCATCACCGCCGACTTCCGAACCCAACTCTTCCCCGGCTCACAGCGCCTGATCGAACTGGCCGACCGGATCCAGGTTCCGCCGGTCGAAGCGTTGTGCTGGTGCGGGCGCCGCGCCACCCATAACGCCCGCGTCGTCGATGGCCACATGGTGATCGAGGGCGAGCAGGTCGTCGTCGGTGACGTCTCCGGTGGCGAGCAGCACGCCGTCGAATACGAAGTTCTGTGTCGGCGCCACTACATGCGCCGGATGACCTCTGCCGCTGCCCGTCGCCAGTCCGGGTCGGTCGATGTGTTGCCGTTCGACCTGGATCTGTGTCCGTTGCCGGTCACCGAGGCATGATGGACCCGTGCGGGGAGGACGACTATGAACGGTGAGCGTGACGACCACCGGCCGACTGCGCCTTTGCCGCGCGGTGGCTACCCCGCCGACGACCAACAGCCGAACGAACACGACCGCGGCAAGGTCGTCCGCGGCGCCGGGGCGGTCGCTAAGGTCGCCGGTCGTGCCGGATCCGGAACCGTACGAGCCGCCCGTCGCGCTTCTCGCGCTCAGGGCGCCGGTGAGTCCGGGCTTTCCCGACTGATCGAGGTCCACGCGTTCAGCTCGGCCGGCGACGCAGCCGTGACGATCGGCTTGGCTGGCACCGTTTTCTTCGCCGCACCCGGCGACAAAGCCAGGACGCAGACGCTGCTGTTCCTGATGCTCACCATGCTGCCGTTCGCGATCGTCGCGCCCTTGGTCGGCCCGCTGCTCGACCGGCTGCGTCATGGCCGTCGTTGGGCGATCGGCGGAACCTTGGCGCTGCGCGCGTTCCTGTGTTGGGTGTTGGCCGGCGCGGTCGCGAGCAACTCCGCCTTGCTCTTCCCGATTGCCATGCTGGTGCTGGTCTGTTCGAAGGCCTATCTGGTCAGTCGCTCGGCGGCCGCGCCCAGGCTGCTGCCACGGGGGATGACTCTGGTCAAGGCCAACAGTCGTCTGTCGCTGGCAGGCGTGGTCGGCGCTGCGATCGCTGGCGGGCTCGCTGGTGGTGCGGCCAAGTTCGGCGGATCCGCGTGGGCCTTGCGGGTGGCGTTCGTGCTGTTCGTGATCGGAACGGTGATGGCGATCCTGCTGCCACCGCGAGTCGATTCCACGGTCGGCGAGAAGAACGAGACGAAGGCCGGTCGCCGGCAGAAGTTCCCGCTCCCAGGCGATGTGATCTCCGCACTGCGGGCCAACGCCGGGCTGCGCTGGCTGTCGGGCTTCCTCACCCTCTTCATGGCGTTCCTGATGCGGGCCGAGCCCTTCCCCGGCTGGGAACACAAACAAACACAGTTGCTCGCGTTGGTCATCGGCGCAGCCGGGCTGGGCAACGCCCTCGGCACCGTCATGGGATCGCTGCTGAAGGTCGCCTCGCCACGCATCATCGTGCTGGCCACGTTGGTGCTCGACGCTGTCGTGGTCGTCTTCGCGGCTATCGACTTCACCTTGTGGACCGCGATTCTCGTCGGCTTGGTCGCCGGTATCGGCCAGCAGTTGGGCAAGCTGGCCCTTGACTCGCTGATTCAGGACCGAGTGCCCGAACACCTGCGCACCAGCGTCTTCGGCCGCTCCGAAACGCTGCTGCAGCTGTCGTGGGTGATCGGTGGCATCATCGCCGTCGCCATTCCGACGACCGCCTGGGTCGGGATGTACCTCGCCGCGGTGGTCCTGGTGATCTGGGCCGGGCTGGTGCTCTGGTGGCACACCGGGCGTACGGTCCGGTCGACCCCGAGGGGACCGTACGACCCCCGTCACGACAGCCCGACGGTCGGTATTCGCCGTACGGACGTGATGCGTGAAGGACGCCGCGAGCGCGGCTGAACCTCAGGAGCGGGGGCGTTTGCCGAACATGATGTCGTCCCAGCTCGGAACGGCCGGGCGTCCCTTGCGGGCCTGACTCGGGCGGTCAGGAATCTCGTCGGAGAGTTCTTCCGGCGCGGTTTGCTCAGGCTCAGTTTCCTCGGGCGTCGTCGCTTCGGGTTCGTCGGCCTCGGGCGTGACCTCGTCGGGGTGTTCGACGTCGTCCAGCCCGAACAGGTCGGCAGTTCCGGTCACCGGGTCGTGGCCGAGGTCGTCGACGGTCGGCTTCGCCAGGGTCGCGGCCGGCTCCTCAACGTGATCGGCGTCGGCGTCTTTGGTGGGCTCGTCGCCTTTGGCGGGCGCGTCGGCTTTGGCCGGCTCAGCAGCGGCCGGCTTCTTGCGTGAGCTCCGGCGCTGACGCGACCGTTGGCGCATCACCGACACCAGATCCACCGGGCTGTCATCGGCCTCGGGTGCCTTCGACTCGTCGGTATCCGTCGAGGTCTCCGCGGACTCTTCATCGTCGCGAACCGTGGCATGCGGGATGCGACCCGGCCGGACGGGTTCCTTGCGCGGGCGGGCCGCGCTGTCGAGGCCGCCTTCGGCGATGACGTCATAGACATCCGGGCTGGCCGAGCGCGTTCCAGCGGGCAGCGGGGAGTCGCCGGCGGAGTTGTCGTCCTCGCTGAGCCACCGGGCTTCGTCGTCGCAGGGGTGGACGCTGCGGGTCGGGGCGTCGAACCGCCAGGTCGCCGCGCGCGGGCGGCCACCAGCCGGGAAGCGACAGGCGATCGTCCATCCGCGTTCGGTGCGGTAGGCATCCCAGGTGACGTCGGCGATGACGACGCCGCGCTGTTCGAGGCGCTCGTTGACCCGTTCGCCGACCGTCGTCGGGGCCGAGCCGCGTCCGGCGATGGTGAGGTTCTGGGCGGTGAAGGCGACGTGGTCACGTTCGGCGCGAATCGGCGGCTCGAAGAGCGTGACCTTCTCCACGGTCCAACCGCTGCGTTCGGCGACCTCTTCGATGGTCATCCCGGATCGCAGGAAGGACTGGACGTCACGGGGCCGAGCCGCGGGTCGCTCCGGCTCGGCAGGCGAGGTGGCCCGCACCGCGGTCGCCCCGCCGGTTGCCCGCTCCGGGCGACCGGAACGCAGCGCCGCGCGCAGGTCGTCATCGATCGCCAAACGGTGCTGCTGCTCGTCCTCGTCGACCAACAGCAGGTGTCCGCCGTCATCCGATAGTCCGACGAAACGCACATCGCCCATGTGAAATGCCTCCCAGCAACGAATTTCCGTGCCAACTGTGCCATGCGAACGGCGGAACGTCGGTGAGGATCCGCGGCGTGCCGGGCGCGTGGCGAACCGGGTCTGCTCCGGTGGGGACGGCGGGCCACAATGGGGGCATGAGTTCCCCCATCGCCGAGCCGGCCGACCCGCAGGAGCCCGCACCCGCCGCGCAACCGGAGCCCGGGACCGATGAGACCGCCCGGCTCGAGCCGTACGACGCGATCGTCCTGTTGTCCTTCGGTGGCCCCGAGGCGCCCGATGAGGTGATGCCCTTCCTGGAGCGCGTCACTGGCGGCCGCGGTATTCCGCAAGAACGGTTGGCCGAGGTGGCCGAGCATTACCTCGCGTTCGGCGGTCGCAGCCCAATCAATGACCAGTGCCGCGCCTTGGTGCAGGCTCTGGTCGGCGAGCTGCGCCGGCGGTCGATTTCGACTCCCGTCCTGTGGGGCAATCGCAACTCCGAGCCGTTCCTGGTCGACACCCTGCGGGCCGCGTACGACGCCGGTCACCGCAAGGTGGTCGTGTTCACCACCAGCGCCTACTCCTCCTACAGCTCCTGCCGCCAATACCGCGAAGACATCGCGGGGGCGTTGGACGAGCTCGCGCAGGAGGGCAAGGTGCTCGAGGTCGACAAGGTGCGCCAATACGCCACCCATCCCAGCTTCGCCCGCACCAACATTCGGTTGATCACCGAGGCCGTACGCTCGGCCGGGCAACCCGATGACAGCCTGCTGCGCGTCGTGTTCGTCACCCACTCCATCCCGGAGTCGATGGACGACACGTCCGGCCCCGGCGACGGGGAGGGCAACCTCTACGAGCACCAACACGACGAGCTGGCCCACGTGGCGCTCGACGAGATCGGCGCGACGCTCGACCGCGACCTGGATGGCGCGCTGGTGTTCTGCTCCCGTTCCGGGTCCCCGGATCATCCGTGGCTCGAACCCGACGTGAACGATCATCTGCGGGCGCTGGCCAAACAGGGCGTCACGGACGTGGTGGTGGCCCCGATCGGGTTCACCTCCGACCACATGGAGGTCGTCTTCGACCTCGACACCGAAGCCGCTCAGACCGCCGATGAACTCGGGTTGCGGATGACCCGGGTGGCGACGGTCGGAACCGACTGGGAGTTCGTCAGCGGGCTCGTCGACCTCGTCGAGGAGCGCGCCGCTCAGGCCCGCGGGGAGAACGTCGTGATGCCGGCCTGGCCCGGTGAAGCGATGCCACCGATTTGTCGCCCGGGCTGCTGCCCGAACCTGCGCGTCGCGCGTCCGGCCGCCTGCGGAACCGACTGATGGCCATGGATCTGCCTGACCTCAGCGAGCTCGAAGCGGTCGCGGTCGAAGCGGCCCGCACCGCCGGGCGGTTGATCGTCGACGAGCGCCCCGCGAATCTGGGTGTCGCCGCGACCAAGTCGAGCGTCACCGACATCGTCACCGAGATGGATCGCCGCAGTGAGCAGTTCCTGCAGCAGTTCCTGGCGCAGCATCGTCCGGGTGACGGTCTGCTGGGGGAGGAAGGCGCCCACCGGGCTGGCAGCACCGGTATCACCTGGGTGGTCGACCCGATCGACGGAACCGTGAACTACCTCTACGAGATCCCCGCCTACGCGGTGTCGGTGGCGGCCTGCGAGGGCGACCCCGACGATCCGGAAGGCCTGCGTCCGGTGGCGGGGGCTGTCTTCAACCCGTTGACCGGTGAGCTCTTCCACGGCCACCGCGGCGGCGGTGCCCGGCTCACCCGCGGAGCCGACACCTTCCCGTTGCAGGTCAGCGCGACCACCGACTTGGGGCAGGCACTGCTCGGGTCTGGTTTCGGTTACGACGCGGCGAAACGGGTGCGCCAGGCAACCCTGCTGGCCGAAGTCCTTGGCGACGTACGAGACCTGCGCCGCGGTGGCAGCGCCGCCCTTGATCTCTGCTTCGTGGCGGCCGGTCGACTCGACGTCTACTACGAGTCCGGGTTGAACCCGTGGGATCGTCTCGCGGCCCAACTGTTCGTCACTGAGGCCGGCGGTGTGGTCCGTGGGCTGGGTGACGACGGCCCGGGCGCCCCCCTGGTGGTTGCCGGTCCGCCGGCGTTGGTCGATGCTTTGGCGCCGCGGTTGAGGCACGTCGACCGCTGATCGGCGCAGTGACGACGGTGGGCAATACCCTCCGGTATGAGACCCCGTGTCGCGGATCACGCCGTTGTGAGGCACAATCCCGGGGCGGTCGGGCACAAAACCGAGCGTCATGACGTTACGGCGACTGACGATGCGGCATACCTGCCCCAGGACCTTTTTAATGCGAAGAGAAGGACGCGATGGCTACTGATTACGACGCCCCCCGCAAGACCGACGACGACCTCAACGAGGACAGCCTCGAGGAGTTGAAGTCACGACGTAACGACAAGAGTGCGAACGTCGACGTCGACGAGACCGAACAGGCCGAGGGCTTTGAGCTGCCTGGCGCCGACCTGTCCGGAGAAGAGATGGAAATTCGGGTGATTCCCCGCCAGTCGGATGAATTCACCTGTTCGCGCTGCTTCCTGGTGAACCACCGCAGCCAGTTGGCTGGTGAGCGGGGAGGCCTGCCGATCTGCAAGGACTGCGCCTGAGTCGTGGCTGAAGTCAAGGTGGCGATCCAGCAGCTCGACGCGGAGCTGCCATTGCCGGCATATGCCCATCCGGGCGACGCCGGCATGGATCTCTATGCCCGAGCCGAGGTGACCCTGCTGCCGGGGGAGCGTGCCCTGGTGGCTACCGGGATCGCATTGGCGATCCCGGTGGGACACGTGGGCCTGATTCACCCTCGCTCTGGCCTGGCCCACCGGCACGGTGTGACCACGGTCAACGCGCCGGGCACCATCGACGCCGGCTACCGCGGCGAAGTTCAGGTCAACCTGATCAATCTCGATCCGCGCGAATCGGTGACGCTGCGCCGCGGCGATCGGATCGCTCAATTGGTCGTCCAGGAATGCGCCACCGTGCGGTGGGAGCAGGCGACCTCGTTGAGCGATAGCGTTCGGGGTGCGGGTGGACATGGATCCAGCGGCGGCTTCGGTGATCCCGGGCCGGCAATGACAACGAAGAACGAGGACTGAACCAGCGTGGCAATCTTCCGTCGCAAGCAGACCGACGAACCGGTCGAGGAGACCGCCGCACCCGAAACGGTGGAGGTGGACGACACAGCAGAGACCACCGATGAGGTGGTGGAGGCTGACGCGACCGCGGAGGAGCCCGCGGCAGATGACGACGCAACGCCGGCCGCGCCGGCCGCTCGTCTCGATTCCCGCTCGGTCGACCGCAGCAATGGTCCGTTTGACCTGTCCGAGGTCGACGACCTCGAAGGCCGCATCGACTTCGGCGCGATCGCTATTGCCCCGGTGCCCGACATGGAGCTGCGTCTCGACGTTGACGAGTCGGGCGCCGAGATCACCGGCTTGACCGCGATCGTCGGTGAATCCGCCTGTCAGGTGCAGGCGTTCGCGGCGCCGAAGTCGCGCGGCGTGTGGGACGCCATCCGTGGTGAGATCCACGACAACCTGTTGTCCGGTGGTTCCACCGCGAGCGAGGAGGTCGGCCCGCTGGGTGTCGAACTGCACGTTCGCATGGCGGCGCGCGGCGCCGACGGCCGTACGACGTATTCGCCCGCCACCTTCGTCGGAGTCGACGGTCCGCGCTGGTTCCTGCGCGCCGTCCTGTCCGGCCGCGCGGCGACCGAGAGCGACGCACGCGACACGATGCTCGAACTCGTGCGTGGCATGGTGGTCAACCGGGGCGGCGAAGCCCGGGCCCCCCGCGAGATGTTGCCGTTGAAGGTGCCGGACTCGGTGCAGACTGCAGAGGAACTGCCCACCGCCGACCAGGCCGAGGCCGACCACGATCACCAACTGCCGGACCCGTTCGAGCGCGGCCCGGAGATCACGGAGATTCGCTGATGCCGCGGCTAGTTGACCGACTCACCAGCCGGTTGTCCGGATCCAGCGAGCGGCACGACCGCCAGGAGATCCAGGAGCAGTGCCACCGCTCGGGCAGCACCCCCGTGGCCGAGGTGCATGACCGGGAGATGGCTCAGTGCACCGGAACGGTCCGGACGGTCAGCCTGCGACCGCGCACCGAGAAGACCCCCGCGTTGGTCGTTGACCTTGATGACGGCACCCGCACCCTCACCGTCGTCTTCCTTGGCCGTCGCCAGATCGCCGGCATCGACCCGGGCGTCATGCTGACCGTCCGCGGACGAGTCTGCATGCGCCGCGAAACGCCGACGATTTACAACCCGGCCTACGACATCGTGCCGACCGGCAAGGGCTGATCAGAGCCCGTCGGGGCCCAGGGTCCGCAGCATCCCCTCGGCCTCGCCGGTCAGTCGCTGGCTGAGCAGCGCCTCTGACTCGGCGGTCGTCAGGAAGAGCAACTCGTCGAACGCCTCGATCGCGTCGTCGCCACTGGGCGCCATCGGCAGATCGTCGCGGATGATGCCGACCAATACGGTGTCCGGCGGCAGGTCGAGTTCGTTGACCGCCATTCCGACCACCGGGCCGTCGGCTGTGACAGTGATCTCGACCATTGTGGCGCGACCCTGCTGGAACTGGAACAGCCGCACCAGGTCGCCGACGCTGACGGCTTCCTCGACCAGAGCGGTCATCAGGCGCGGGGTCGAGACCGCGACGTCGACACCCCAGCTCTCGTCGAACATCCATTCGTTCTTCGGGTTGCTGATGCGGGCGACGGTACGCCCGATGCCGAACTCGGTTTTGGCCAGCAACGAGACGACGAGGTTGACCTTGTCGTCACCGGTGGCGCAGACGACCACGTCGCAGTCCTGCAGTTGGGCCTCGCGCAAGGTCGACAGCTCGCAGGCGTCGGCCAGCAGCCAGCTCGCGGCCGGCACAGACTGGCTCTTGTCCGCATCGGCGTACTTGTCGATAAACAGAACTTGGTGGCCGTTGTGGAGCAGTTCGCGGCCGATCGAACGGCCCACCGATCCTGCTCCGACGATCACAACACGCATCGAAACTCCTTGGGCGACTTAGAAATCCGACGGGCGCGCACTGCCGAGCCGCTGCTCGATCGTGGGCATGTCGGGGGTGCGGACGAGCAGTTGGAGCAGGTCGCCCTCCTGCAGCACTGTGTTCGGCTGAGGCAGAACTCCTTCGCCCAGGCGGTTCACATAGGCGACGCGAACGCCGAACTCGGCCTCCACTTTTTTGAGCGGGGTGCCGATCCAACTCGGATGAGTTGGAATCTCCGCGAGCGTGATCGTGCCGCTGGCGTCGGTGTGGATCGGGACGGCGCCGGCCGGTACGAGTCGGCGCAGGACCTGATCGGCCGTCCAACGGACGGTGGCGACGGTGGGGATGCCCAGGCGCTGATAGATCTCGGCGCGGCCCGGGTCGTAGATGCGGGCGACGACGTGTTCGACGTCGAACGTCTCGCGTGCCACCCGGGCGGAGAGGATGTTGGAGTTGTCACCGCTGCTGACCGCGGCGAACGCGTAGGCATTCCTCACCCCGGCGCGTTCGAGAGTGTCGCGGTCGAAACCGATGCCGGTGATCCGATCGCCCTCGAAGGATGAGCCGAGGCGACGGAAGGCGGACTCGTCGCGGTCGATGACCGCCACCGAGTGGCCCTGTTGCTCAAGCGTCATCGCCAACGATGAACCGACGCGGCCGCAGCCCATGATCACGTAGTGCACGGCACAGACGCTACCGGAGCGCCGCCTGGTTCGTGATCGGTGCCATTGCTGCCTAGACTCGTGCTCCGTGTCAGGCGGAGGACGTGCAGTCAAGCGTGTCTTGGTCGGCCGGGCGATGCGCAGCGACAAACTGGGCGAGACCTTGCTACCCAAGCGATTAGCGCTCCCCATTTTCGCCAGCGACGCCTTGTCGTCTGTGGCCTACGCCCCCGATGAGATCCTGCTGACCCTTGGACTGGCCGGCGGCGCGTTCGCCGGCACCCACTCGTGGCAGATCGCGCTGGCCGTTGTTTTTGTCATGGCCGTGGTGGTGGCGTCGTACCGGCAGAACGTACGCGCCTACCCATCCGGTGGCGGTGACTACGAGGTCGCGACCGTGAACATCGGGCCGAAGGCCGGGCTGACCGTCGCCTCGGCGCTGCTGGTCGACTACACCCTCACCGTCGCGGTGTCGGTCTCTTCGGGGGTGCAGAACGCCAAGGCCGCGTTGCCGTTCTTGGCCGGCCACGAGGTCTTCGCCGCGGTCGCCATCATCGTCGCGATCACCGCGATGAACCTGCGTGGCATCCGCGAGTCGGGCTCGGTGTTCGCGATCCCGGTCTACCTGTTCATGCTTGGGGTCATTGCCCTGGCCGTCGTCGGGTTCGCCCGCAAGATGGGCGGCGATCTGCCGCTGGCTGAATCTGCGCAGTACGACCTGGCGCCCGCTCAGGGCATGGACGCGCTCGGTCAGATCGCGCTGATGTTCCTGCTGCTGCGCGCCTTCTCCAGCGGCTGCGCGGCGCTGACCGGCGTGGAGGCGATCTCCAACGGGGTGCCGTCCTTCCGGAAACCGAAGAGCCAAAACGCGGCCACCACGCTGCTGCTGATGGGCAGCATCGCGGTCTTCATGATGTTGTCGATCGTCACCCTGGCGAACTGGACCGGGGTCCGCATGGAGGACCCGTCGGAGCCGGGCCGCCTGACGCTGAACGGCCAACTGGTCACCGGCTACCACGAGGCGCCGGTGTTGTCGCAGCTCGCGCATTCGGTGTTCGCGGGCTTCCCAGCCGGCGTCGTCTACGTCTCGATCGTCACCGGGCTGATCCTTGTTCTAGCCGCGAACACCGCCTTCAACGGCTTCCCGGTTCTGGCCTCGATCCTGGCTCGGGACGGCTTCCTACCCAGGCAGTTGCAGAACCGGGGCGACCGGCTGGCGTTCTCCAACGGCATCGTGATGTTGTCGGCGGCCGCCATCTTTTTGGTGGTTCTCTACGACGCCCAGGTGACCAGACTCATCCAGCTCTACATCGTCGGTGTGTTCGTGTCCTTCACGCTGAGTCAGACCGGCATGATCCGGCACTGGAATACCCGATTGCACTCCACGACCGAGCCGGTCGAGGGCACCGAGCGTCGGCAGATGCACCGCTCGCGGGTGATCAACCTAGTCGGTGCGTTGATGGCCGGGTTGGTGTTGGTGATCGTGCTGCTGACCAAGTTCGTCCACGGCGCGGGCTATGCGGTCGCCGCGATGGTGGTGCTCTTCGCCATCATGTTGGCCATCCGCAAGCACTACGCCCACGTCGCCGCTGAGCTGGCGCTGCCGGAGGACGTAGATGTCACCGACGAGGACCTGCGGATGTTGCCCTCCCGGGTCCACGCGATCGTGCTGGTCTCCAAGCTGCACAAGCCGACCATGCGGGCGCTGGCCTATGCCCGCGCCACCCGACCCTCGACCCTCGAGGCCGTCACCGTCGCGATCGATGAGCAGGAGACCGCGGCCTTGCGCGCCGAGTGGGACCGGCGCGAGATCCCCGTACGGTTGAAGGTCGTCGCCTCGCCCTTCCGCGAAATCGTCCGCCCCGTCGTACAACACGTGAAGTCGATCCGCCGCGACAGCCCGCGTGACGTGGTGATGGTCTACATCCCCGAATACGTGGTCGGCCGTTGGTGGGAGCAGTTCCTGCACAACCAGTCCGCGCTGCGGCTGAAGGCCGTCCTGCATTTCACCCCCGGGGTGATGGTCGCCAGTGTTCCGTGGCAGCTGCGTTCGTCCGAGCGGCACGAGGAGTTCGTGCCCAACCCCACACCCCCGAAGGAGCCGCGATGACCGCCAAGTCCGGCAACCGCCGACCCGACCAGCGCCACCCCCGCGGACGTACCGAACAGGGCCGCAGCTTGGTCGGGCGCGAGTACGAAGTCGAGGTCGGCAGCGTCGCCCATGGCGGCCACTGCATCGCTCGCCACGACGGCCGGGTGCTGTTCGTGCGCCACGCGCTGCCGGGGGAGCGGGTCGTTGCTCGCGTCACCGACGGCGGCGAGAAGTCCAAGTTTTTACGAGCCGACGCCGTACGGGTGATGCGTGCCTCCGACGACCGCGTCACCGACGGGTGCCCGGCTGCTGGGCCCGGCAAGTGTGGCGGTTGCGACTGGCAGCACACCACGTCGGCCGCCCAGCGCGCACTCAAGGCCGACGTCGTACGCGAGCAGTTGCAGCGGATCGGCGGGATGGAGTGGGAGGGCGAGGTCGAGGCCATGCCAACCCACGAGGAGCGCGGCTGGCGCACCCGCGTCGAGTTCGCGGTCACCGGCAGCGGGTCGGTCGGGCTGCGCGCCCACCGCTCACACGACGTGATCCCGCTGACCGACTGCCGGATCGCCGATCCGGGGATCATCGCGACCGGAATGCTCGAGGACCGGGTGCCGGCCGAGGTCACCGGGCTCGACACGGTCGTCGATTCCAGCGGTGAGGTGCTTGTCATCGATCTGCCCGAGGACGACGAGCCGTTGCCGGCGGTGGTGCAGGAAGTTCTGCACCGCAGTTTCGAGGTTGACGCCCGCGGGTTCTGGCAGGTCCACCCCGATGCTGCGGCGACCTTCGTACGGGTGGTGCTGGAAATGCTCGACCCGCAGCCCGGCGATCGGGCGCTCGACCTGTTCAGCGGGGTCGGCTTGTTCACCGCGTTCCTCGCCGAGCAGGTGGGGGAGGACGGCGCCGTTGTCGGCATCGAGGGCGATGAAGTCGCGACCCACTACGCGTTCGCGAACCTGGCCGACCTGCCACAGGCGAGCGCGATCTGCTCCGATGTTGCGGCGGCGCTCGCGCCCACCGATGCGTTCCCTGACGCGGATCTAGTGGTCTTGGACCCGCCGCGTACGGGGGCCGGTCGCGCCGTCGTCGAAGCTGTCGTCGCGCGCAGTCCGCGCGCCGTGGCCTACGTCGCATGCGACCCCGCCGCGCTGGCCCGGGACCTGAAGTACTTCACCGAGCGGGGCTACCGGGTGTGCAGCGTACGAGCCTTCGACGCCTTCCCGATGACCCATCACGTGGAGTGCATCGCGCTGCTTGAACCCACCGTTGGGCCCGCATCGACGGACTGAAAGTGCAAGGATCGGCCGGTACGGATGCCGCTGTGGCGGGTTAGGCAGACCTTCGCTCGGTAGTGGCGTCGCGGTGTGATTGAATTATCTTGACGTCAAGATAAATAGTCGACGCAGACGAAGGAGTGGGCGTGAGCACCAACAGCTTCGCAGCCAAGGGCACCCTCGAGGTCGGGGACCAGAGCTACGAGATCTACCGGTTGAAGACGGTTGAGGGCAGTGAGAACCTCCCCTTCAGCCTCAAGGTTCTACTGGAGAACCTGCTGCGCACCGAAGACGGTGCCAACATCACCTCCGACCACATCAACGCGCTCGCGCAGTGGGACGAGAACGCCGAGCCCGACACCGAGATCCAGTTCACGCCCGCGCGCGTGATCATGCAGGACTTCACCGGTGTGCCCTGCGTCGTCGACCTCGCCACCATGCGTGAGGCCGTCGCTGAGCTCGGTGGCGACGCCAAGAAGATCAACCCCCTGGCGCCGGCCGAGATGGTCATCGACCACTCAGTCATCATCGACGTCGCCGGTCGCCCCGACGCGTTCGAGAAGAACGTTGAGATCGAATACGGCCGCAACAAGGAGCGCTACCAGTTCCTGCGGTGGGGCCAAACCGCTTTCGACGACTTCAAGGTCGTTCCGCCGGGCACCGGCATCGTCCACCAGGTCAACATCGAGCACCTCGCCCGCACCGTCATGGTGCGCGACGGCGTCGCCTACCCCGACTCGTGCGTCGGCACCGACTCCCACACCACGATGGTCAACGGCCTCGGTGTCTTGGGCTGGGGTGTTGGTGGCATCGAGGCCGAGGCCGCGATGCTCGGCCAGCCGGTCTCCATGCTGATCCCGCGCGTTGTCGGCTTCAAGCTGACCGGCGAGATCCCGGCCGGCGCGACCGCCACCGACGTGGTGCTGACCATCACCCAGATGCTGCGCAAGCACGGTGTTGTCGGCAAGTTCGTGGAGTTCTACGGCGAGGGCGTCGGTGCGGTGCCGCTGGCCAACCGCGCGACGATCGGCAACATGTCGCCGGAGTTCGGTTCGACGTGTGCGATTTTCCCGATCGACGACGTCACCCTGGACTACCTGCGCCTGACCGGCCGCAGCGACGAACAGGTCGCTCTGGTCGAGGCTTACACCAAGGAACAGGGACTCTGGCACGACCCGACCAAGGAGCCGCGCTACTCCGAGCGACTTGAGCTGGACCTGTCGACGGTCGTCCCGTCGATCGCTGGCCCGAAGCGCCCCCAGGACCGCATCGTCGTGTCTGAGGCAAAGCAGCAGTTCGGCATCGACGTCAAGAACTACGGCGTCGACGGTGACCTGCGCAGCGCTCAGGTCACCAAGGACGGCGAGGCGTTCGCGCTGAAGGACGGCGCGGTTGTCATCGCGTCGATCACCTCCTGCACCAACACCTCCAACCCCTCGGTCATGATGGGCGCCGCCCTGCTGGCCAAGAAGGCCGTCGAGAAGGGGCTCTCGGTTCCGCCGTGGGTCAAGACCTCGATGGCTCCGGGTTCGCAGGTCGTCACCGGCTACTACGAGAACGCCGGCATGTGGCCCTACCTGGAGAAGCTCGGCTTCCACCTGGTCGGCTACGGCTGCACCACCTGCATCGGAAACTCCGGTCCGCTGGCCGACGAGATCTCCGCGTCGGTCAACGAGAACGACCTCAGCGTCGTCTCGGTGCTGTCCGGCAACCGCAACTTCGAAGGTCGCATCAACCCCGACGTGAAGATGAACTACCTGGCCTCGCCGCCGCTGGTCATCGCCTACGCACTCGCCGGCACGATGGACTTCGACTTCGACACCGACGCGCTGGGCAAGGACGCCGAGGGCAACGACGTGTTCCTGAAGGACATCTGGCCCGACCCGGCCGAGGTCGAGTCGACCGTCGCTCAGGCGATCAGCAAGGAACTGTTCGTCAAGGACTACGCCGACGTGTTCGCCGGTGACGATCGCTGGCGCTCGCTGCAGACCCCCGAGGGTGACACCTTCGAGTGGGACAGCGAGTCCACCTACGTCCGCAAGCCCCCGTACTTCGAGGGCATGAAGATGGAGACCACGCCGGTTCAGGACATCCAGGGCGCTCGCGTTCTGGCAAAGCTGGGCGACTCGGTGACCACCGACCACATCAGCCCGGCTGGTGCGATCAAGGGCGACAGCCCGGCCGGTCGCTACCTCAACGACCACGGTGTCGAGCGCAAGGACTTCAACTCTTACGGCTCGCGCCGCGGCAACCACGAGATCATGGTCCGCGGAACCTTCGCGAACATCCGACTGCGCAACCAGCTGCTGGACAACGTCGAGGGTGGTTTCACCCGAGACTTCACCGCTGATGGTGCGCAGGCAGCGATCTTCGACGCGGCCGAGAACTACGCCAAGGCGGGCATCCCGCTGGTGGTGCTCGGCGGCAAGGAATACGGCTCGGGTTCGTCGCGTGACTGGGCCGCCAAGGGCACCCGCTTGCTGGGCGTCAAGGCCGTCATCACCGAGTCGTTCGAGCGGATCCACCGCTCGAACCTGATCGGCATGGGTGTGCTGCCGCTGCAGTTCCCCCAGGGCCAGTCGGCTGACTCGTTGGGCCTGACCGGCACCGAGTCGTTCGACATCGCCGGCATCACCGCGCTGAACGATGGCTCGACGCCGAAGACCGTCAAGGTGACCGCCACCAAGGAAGACGGCTCGACCGTGGAGTTCGACGCGGTAGTCCGCATCGACACCCCCGGTGAGGCTGACTACTTCCGCAACGACGGCATCCTGCAGTACGTGCTTCGGTCGCTGGTGAAGTAGTTCACCAGCGACAGATGCAGTGAGGTGGGCCTTCGACCTTCGGGTCGGGGGCCCACCTGTGCGTTCGCCCGGCGATGCGACCGTCATCCACCCCGGGATCGCCTAAACTCGACTGACCCCTGTGGAAGGAAAGTGCGCACCTGTGGGATTGCTCTCCGGCATCAATAGCCCGTCGGACGTCAAGGACGTCCCCGCCGAACGCATCGATGAACTGGCCCAGGAGGTCAGAGACTTCCTGGTCGAATCGGTCTCCAAGACCGGCGGACACCTCGGCCCGAATCTGGGCGTCGTCGAGTTGTCGATCGCGTTGCATCGGGTCTTCGACTCCCCGGCTGATGCGATCGTCTTCGACACCGGACACCAGGCCTACGTGCACAAGCTGCTCACCGGTCGCCACGACTTCTCCCAACTGAAGAAGCAGGGCGGACTATCGGGTTATCCGAGTCGCGCCGAGTCCGACCACGACGTGGTCGAGAACTCCCACGCCAGCACCTCCCTTTCCTGGGCGCACGGCATTGCCAAGGGCCGCCGTGTCAAGGGTGAACAGCGACACACCGTGGCGATCATTGGTGATGGTGCGCTGACCGGCGGAATGGCTTGGGAGGCGTTGAACAACATCGCGGTCGACAAGGACCTGCCTCTGGTCATCGTCGTCAATGACAACGAACGTTCCTACGCCCCGACGATCGGCGGTTTCGCCGAACACCTGGCAACCATGCGCACCACCCGTCAATACGACCAGGTGCTCGACTGGGGCAAGGATCGCCTACAGCGCACGCCGGTGGTCGGCAATGCGATGTATCAGTCGCTGCACGGGATGAAGAAAGGGATCAAGGACGTCCTCGCGCCGCAGCGCGGGATGTTCGAGGACCTCGGCATCAAATACCTCGGTCCGGTCGACGGACACGACGAACCGGCGGTCGAGCAGGCACTCTCGCGGGCGAAGGCTTACGGGCGGCCCTGCTTGGTCCACGTCATCACCCAGAAGGGGCGGGGCTACCAGCCGGCGGCCTCGGATGTCGCCGACCAGTGGCACGGCATCGGCAAGTTCAATCCGGAGACCGGCCTGCCCTTCGAGGTGTCGGGTCGGATCTGGACCGACGAGTTCTCCGACGAGATGGTGCGCCTGGGTGCGGAGCGCGACGACATCGTCGCAATCACCGCGGCCATGCTCATCCCGGTCGGACTCGATGCCTTCGCGGCGAAGTATCCCGAGCGAGTGATCGATGTCGGGATTGCCGAACAACATGCCGCCACGATGGCCGCCGGCCTGTCCTACGCCGGTCTCCACCCGGTCGTCGCGATCTACTCCACCTTCCTCAACCGCGCGTTCGACCAGTTGCTGATGGACTGCGCGCTGCACCGCCAGGGCGTGACGTTCGTGCTCGACCGGGCCGGCGTGACCGGGTCCGATGGCCCATCGCACAACGGCATGTGGGACATCGCTATCTGTTCGATCGTGCCCGGTCTGCGTCTGGCGGCGCCGCGCGACGGGGCGCAGGTGCGGACCCAACTACGCGAGGCGGTCGACGTCGCCGACGCCCCCACCGTGGTGCGGTTCCCCAAGGGTGATGTGGGGGAGCCGATCCCGGCCCTGCGCAGCGTCAATGGGGTCGATGTTCTGCGCGACTGCGACAGCGACCCGGATGTGTTGCTGGTCGGCGTTGGTGTCATGGCAGCCACCGCGCTGCAGGTCGCCGAAAAGCTTGAGGCCGAAGGGCGGTCCGTACGCGTCGTCGACCCGCGCTGGGTGCTGCCGGTGAACGAGGCTCTGGTCGTCATGGCCGCTGCTGCCGGCCACGTCGCGGTGATCGAGGACGTCTTGGTCAATCACGGCGTTGGCGTCGCGTTGACCCATGCGCTGCAGGCGGTCGACGTCGCCACGCCGGTCCATCCCTACGGCATCCCGCAGCAGTTCCTCGACCACGCCTCCCGAGGGCAGGTGCTCGAGCAGATTGGGCTGACCGCCGACGCGGTGGCGACCGACCTGTCCGACCGGCTGCGCACCCACAGCCACCGGTGAGCCTGCCGGCCACGACCTACACGACCCAGCTCTGGACCGATCGGGGCTGGTTGGCGTCAGCGACGCGCTGGATCGACGAGTCACTGGAGCGCCGGGGTGTCACCAGGGTGCCGACCTCGCCGCTGCAGCCGCGGGTGCGTCCTTGGTCGACGCAGCTAGTCGCCGATACCGACCACGGGCGGGTCTGGTTCAAAGCCAGCGCGCCCGGTCTGACTCCGGAAACCGCGGTCTATGACGAGCTCGGCGACGTGGCGCCTGACCTCCTGCAGCCGGTCTGGGCTCACGATGTCGAGCAGGGGTGGATGCTGTCGCCTGATCAGGGGCGGGTGCTGCGCGACTTCGCGACCGCGGACACCGTCACCTCGCTGACGTCGGCGGTGTTGCGACGCTACGCGCGGCTGCAGCGAGCCTCGACAACCGTGGCAGATCGCTTGTCCGACAAAGGTGTTCCGCGATTGGAGCCCTACGACCTGGTGCGGGAATGGGACGAGCGCGGCTTCGGTCCGTCGGCCACCACGGCCCTCGCCGATGCGGCCGAGCGCCTGCTGGCGGCCGGCTTCCCGATGACGATCCAGCATGACGATCTTCACCTTGGCAATGTCTTCGGCGACGGGTCGGCGGCCGGGGCTCACGACGGTCGGATCTTCGACTGGGGCGATGCCTACATCGGCCACCCGCTGTGTTCACTGTTGATCCCGCTGCGCGGCCCGACCTATTTCTTCGACTTGCCGCCCGACTCCGAGCGCGATGCACGACTGATCCGCGCCTACCTGACCTGCTGGTCCGACCTTGGATCGAGCACCGCCTTGTCAGGGCTGGTTCCCGACGCACTCTTGCTGGCCCGCGTTGGCCGGATCCTCGGCTGGCAGCGCGCGCTCGCGCACGCGACGGACACCGAGAAACGGGAGTGGATGGCTCACCCGAAGCGGTGGATCGCCGAGGTCCTGGAGCTCGCTGGATGACCGCTCAGGTCAAGTCCACTGACCTCGCTCGAGCAACACAGTCTTCAGCAGGTCGGCACGGTCGGAAATGAGCCCGTCGACCCCGAGATCGAGCAATTCGTGCATCTCGGACGGCTCGTTGACGGTCCACACGTGGACCTGTTTTCCGAGTCGGTGGGCAGCTTCCACCAGCGAGCGGGTGACCACGGTGATCCGTCCCTGCCGGTGTGGCACCTGCAGCGCATCCACCGGACCGAGCGCCTGTCGGACCACCGGACGCAGGTGTGCTTTCGAGGCCAGCACGGCCTGCCTCGTACGGGCGGATCCGGCCGACGTCGCGACCGGCCGACTCAGCCCCTTGAGCACCTGTTCGCGGGTCGCGTCGTCGAAGGAGGCCACCAGGACCCGGTCGTGGGCGGCGTGCTTCTCGATCGCGGCCGCCAACGCGGGCGCCGCGGAGACATGCTTGCAGTCGATATTGAGCCGCAACGCCGGCCAGGCTGCGAACAGGTCGTCCATCAGCGGGATCGGTTCATTGCCGATCTTCGCCTCGCGGACCTGGGCCCACGGCAGATCCCGAATCATCCCGGAGCCGTCGCTGACCCGGTCCAGGGTGTCGTCGTGGAACGACACCAGAACCCCGTCGGCGGTGACGTGGACGTCGGTCTCGACGTAGGAGTATCCGAGGTCCACCGCGGCCGCGAAGGCCTGCAGGGTGTTCTCCAGCCCGTCGCGGGAGAACCCCCGGTGGGCCATCGCGACAACCCCGCGATGGTCGAGGTATGCGGTGTGGGCCATCGGTGACGCCGTCAGTCGCGGAAGGGCTCGATGCTCGCGCCGAGGGCGTTGAGCCGGGACGCGAGTTCTTCGTAGCCGCGGTTGATGACGTAGGTGTTGCGCAACACGGAGGTGCCCGGTGCGGCGAGCATGCCGAGCAGAATCACGACACCCGGGCGCAGCGCCGGGGGACACATGACCTCGGCCGCACGCCAGCGGGTCGGGCCCTCGATGAGCACCCGGTGGGGGTCCATCAGCTTGACCTTCGCACCCAGCGGGTTCAGGTCGATCAGGTAGATCGCGCGGTTGTCGTAGACCCAGTCGTGAATGGTCGTCGACCCGTCAGCCATCGCGGCGATGACCGCGAAGAAGGGCAGGTTGTCGATGTTGAGGCCGGGGAACGGCATCGGGTGGATCTTGTCCTTGGGAGCAACCAACGGGCCGACCTTGGTGGTGATGTCGACCAGCCGGGTCTCGCCGTTCTTGGAGAGGTATTCGTCGGTGATGTCGTACTTGAAACCCATCACCTCCAGCTGCGCCAGCTCCATCTCCATGAACTCGATCGGCACCCGGCGGATGGTGATCTCCGACTTGGTCACGATCGCCGCTGCGAGCAGCGACATCGCCTCGATCGGGTCCTCGGACGGGTAGTACTCGACGTCCTTGTTGATCTCCTTGACGCCATGCACGGTGAGCGTGGTGGTGCCGATGCCCTTGATCTCCACGCCAAGCTCACGCAGGAAGAAGCAGAGGTCCTGGACCATGTAGTTCGGGCTGGCGTTGCGGATCGTGGTGACGCCGTCGTAGCGCGCCGCGGCGAACAGGGCGTTCTCAGTCACGGTGTCGCCGCGCTCGGTCAGCACGATCGCGCGGGTCGGGTGGACCGCGCGGTCGACGGTGGCGTTGTAGTAGCCGTGGGTCGCAACAACGTCGAGGCCGAAGTGGCGAAGGGCGTGCAGGTGCGGTTCGACCGTACGCTCGCCGAGGTCGCAGCCACCGGCGTTGGGCAGCTTGAAGGTGTCGAACTCATGCAGCAGTGGGCCCAGGAACATCAGGATCGTACGGGTGCGACGGGCGGCCGCCTCGTCCATCGACGGCAGGTCGATGGTCTCGGGCGGGACGATCTCCAGGTCCGAGCTCCCCGGCAACCAACGGGTCTTGACCCCGATGGAGTCCAGCACCTCAGTGATCCGGTTGACCTCTTCGATGCGCGCGAGGTTGCGCAGGGTCGTCTTGCCCTTGTTCAGCAGTGCGGCACACAGGCACGCGACCGCCGCGTTCTTGCTCGTACGGACGTCGATCTCACCTGAGAGCTGCCGTCCGCCCTCGATGCGCAGGTTGAGCGGAGTGTTGGAAGCCACGGTTACCACCTCGGTGTCGAGAGCCTCGCTGATTTTCGCCAGCGTTTCCAGGCTCAGGTTCTGTCTGCCTTGTTCGATGCGCGCGACCGTGCTCTGACTGGTCTGCAGTGACTGCGCAAGTTCGTTCTGGGTCAGGTTCTTGTGGCGTCGGGCATCACGAATCAGTCTGCCGACGCGCTCCAAGTAATCCTGTGCCACGCTGACGAGCGTATCTCACATATGAGATAAAACCGCCGACATCAAGCGTGCGTATCGTCACATCAGCGGAGCGGGCCGGGGCCAAGGGCGTTAACCCTCGACCCCGGCCCGACTGCCGGTCGAGCGAGAACTACTGCTGAACGCTCGCGGCGCCAGCCGGCAAGAAGCGCTTGCCGATGATGTTCTGCGAAGTGCCGGTGCGGTCCAGCAGCGGTGAAACGCCGCCATTCCAGAACGGGAAACCGGCACCAGTGATCATCGCGAGGTCGATGTCCTGAACCTCCGCGACGACACCCTCGTCGAGCATCCGGTTGATCTCGTCGGCCATCGCGGTCAACGCCGAGGTGCGAACCTGGTCGGCGGTGAGCACCTTCGGGTTCGCCGGAGCCGCGAACAGCTCCATCACCTTGGGGTCGATCGTGCCGTCGGTGCCATAGAACGACGGAATCTTCGCCTCGACCACCTTCGCCAGGTTCGGTGATGCGGAGAACCGGTCGGGGAACGCCGCAGCGAGGGTCTCGCTGTTGTGCAGTGCGATCGGAGGACCGACCAGCGAGATCAGCATGAACGGCGGCATCGGGGTGAGCCCAGCGAACGCCTTCTCGACGGTCTCGATGGGGGTGCCCTCGTCGACGATCCGGCCGGCGTCGCCCATGAAGCGACCGAGCAGCCGGTTCACCACGAACGACGGCGAGTTCTTCACCAGGATGCAGGTCTTCTTCAAACCCTTGCCGGTGGCGAATGCCGTTGCCAGGGTTGCGTCGTCGGTCTTTTCGCCGCGGATGATCTCCAGCAGTGGCATCACCGCAACGGGGTTGAAGAAGTGGAAGCCCACGACCCGCTCGGGGTTCTTCAGGTCCTGCGCCATCTCGGTGATCGACAGCGACGAGGTGTTGGTGGCCAACACGCACTCCGGGGTGACGATCGCTTCGACCTCGGCCCAGACGGTCTTCTTGATCGACATCTCCTCGAAGACAGCCTCGATCACGAAGTCGGCGTCCGCGAAGCCGTCCTTGCTGGTCGACCCGGTGATCAGCGCCTTGAACCGGTTGACGGTGTCGGCGCTGATGCGGCCCTTCGCGCCCAGCTTGTCAATCTCGGCGTGGACGTAGGCCACGCCCTTGTCGACGCGTGCTTGGTCGAGGTCGGTCATGACGACCGGCACCTTGAGCTGACGCACAAACAGCATGGCGAGCTGGCTGGCCATCAGGCCGGCGCCCACGATGCCCACCTTGGTGACCTTGCGGGCCAGCGACTTGTCCGGCGCACCGGCGGGACGCTTGGCCCGACGCTGCACCAGATCGAAGGCGTAAAGCCCCGCGCGCAACTCGTCGCTCATGATCAGGTCGGCGAGCGCGTCGTCCTCGGCGGCGAAGGCCTCCTGGCGCGAAGCGGTGCGGGCCTTCTCCACTAGGTCCAGCGCCCGATAGGCGGACTTGGCAGCCCCGCCGGTGCGCTGGTCGGCCATCGCGCGGGCCTTGGAAACCGCTGCGGTCCAGGCGGACTCGCCGGTGTCGACGGTCTTCCGCTCGACCTTTTCGGCACCAGTAATGACGCCGGCGGCGAAGGCGAGGGAGTCCTCCAGGAAGGTGACCGGCTCCAGCAGACGATCGGCGCAACCGAGGTCGAAGGCGTCCTTGCCCTTGATCATCCGGTTCTGGTTGAGCGGGTTTTCGACGATCAACGTGAGCGCGTTGTTGACGCCGATGAGGTGGGGGAGCAGGTAGGTGCCGCCCCAACCCGGGACGAGGCCGAGGAAAACCTCGGGCGTTGCGTAGGCCGGAACATCCGCGCTGATCGTGCGGTAGTCGGCGTAGAGCGCGATCTCCACGCCGCCACCCATCGACGCTCCGTTGATGAACGCGAAGGTGGGGACTGACAGGTCGGCGATCTTGCTGAAGGCCGCGTGGCCCTGCTGCGCGATCGACAACGCCTGCTCGCGCGAGGTGATGCTGCCGACACCCTTGAGGTCGGCGCCGACGGCGAAGATGAACGGCTTGCCGGTGATGCCCAGCCCGACGATCTCGCCCGCTTCCGCGCGCTGCTTGGCGGTGTCGAGGGCGGCCGACAGTTCGGCCAGACCCGCCTCGCCGAAGGTATTCGGCTTGGTGTGGTCGAAGCCGTTGTCGAGGGTGAGCAGCACGAAGGTGCCACCAGCCAGCGCGACATCCTGCGCGCGTACGTGGGTGACGACTTCAGCCACCGCGGTGGCGGTGGTGTTCTGGTCACTCATCAGGCGACACCTTCTTTGTTCGAGTCGTCGATCGAGCTGACGTAGTCGGCGTGGTGCGGGTTCTCCCAGATGACCGCGCCGCCCATGCCGATGCCGATGCACATCGCGGTGAGGCCGTAGCGGACCTCGGGGTGCTCGGCGAACTGGCGGGACAACTGGGTCATCAGGCGCACGCCGGAGGAAGCCAGCGGGTGGCCGGTGGCGATCGCGCCGCCCCAGGCGTTGACGCGGGCGTCGTCATCGGCGATGCCGAAGTGGTCCAGGAAGGCCAGGACCTGAACGGCGAAGGCCTCGTTGAGCTCGAAGATGCCGATGTCGTCGATCGACAGGCCGGCGTGGTCGAGGGCCTTCTCGGTGGCCGGGACCGGGCCGATGCCCATGACCTCGGGTTCGACACCGACGAAGGAGTAGGTGACCATCCGCATTCCGACCGGCAGGCCGAGTTCGTGGGCGGCGCGTTCGGAGGCCATGACGCAGGCGGTGGCGCCGTCGTTCAGGCCGGCGGCGTTGCCCGCGGTCACGTTGCCGTGGGCGCGGAACGGTGTCTTCAGGCTCTGCAGGTCCGTCAGCTTGACGCCCTTGCGCGGCGGCTCGTCTTCGGTGGCCAAGCCCCAGCCACGCTCAGCGTGACGGGTCGCGACGGTGACCAGATCGGGCTGGATCTTCCCCTCGGCGTAGGCCTTCTCCAGCTTGTTCTGGCTGCCGACCGCGAATTCGTCACAGCGCTGCTTGGTGATGGCAGGGAACCGGTCGTGCAGGTTCTCCGCGGTCTCGCCCATGACCAGCGCGGAGGTGTCGACGAGCTTCTCGGCGATGATCCGCGGGTTCGGGTCGATGCCCTCACCCATGGGGTGGCGGCCCATGTGTTCCACACCGCCGGCAATGGCGATGTCGTAGGCGCCGAACGCGATGCTCGAGGCGACGTTGGTGACCGCAGTCATCGCTCCGGCACACATCCGGTCGACGGAGTAGCCGGGGGTCGTCTTGGGCAGGCCGGCCAGCAGGCTCGCCATGCGACCGAGGGTCAGGCCCTGGTCGCCGATCTGAGTGGTAGCGGCGATCGCCACTTCCTCCACGCGCTCCGGCGGGAGGTTGGGCTGGCGGCGGATGAGTTCACGGATGCATTTGATGACGAGGTCGTCGGCGCGGGTCTGGGCATAGATGCCCTTCTCGCCTGCCTTGCCGAACGGGGTGCGAACACCGTCGACGAAGACCACCTCGGAGAGCGTGCGGGGCACGGGGCCTCCCGGGATTGTGACAATGGGTCGAGGCCGACTCTACCCGTGAGTAACTAACCGCGCTCAGGGCGGTGGCGATCGGCCGCGGCGACGATCAGTGGGGTGACGATCTCGATCTGCCACGGGCGAGCACCCAGCTGCGCCAGATGTTGCGAAACATGCTGGGGATCAAGGATTTCGGTCGGTTCCCACAGCGCCCGCCGCAAGGTGTCTGGGGTCAGCAGATTCTCGATCGGGATGGACCGGGCCTCGCTGAAGACGGTGAGTCCGGCGCGCACCTGTTCCAGGCGGGCGGCTGCCACCGGATCGCGATCGGCCCAGGCGCGCTGTGGCGGCGGAGCATCGTTGCGTACGGTCGCTGCCGGCAGGTCGTTCTCGGGCAGCACGGCGGCGCGATGCATCGCTTGTAGCCAGTTGCGTTGATAACGCGCCAAGCCGACCGGTGGGCGGTTGCCGGAGCGTCCCTTGCGAGGGGCGGCTCGAACCTGCAGCAGTTCGGTCGAGTTCTTCGGCGAGACGTTGGCCAGTTCCACGATCAGGGCGTCGGGCAGGATACGGCCGGGGGCGGTGTCGCGCTGTTGGGCGATCGCATCACGTTCGAGCCAGAGTTCGCGGACCCGGGCGATGGCCCGGCGGTTGCGGATGCGATGCATCCCCGAGGTGCGGCGCCACGGCTCCTGTCGCTGCGGCGGGCCGGTGAAGGAGGTGAGGGCATGGAACTCCTGCTGGGCCCACTCCCATTTGTCCTGGCGTTTCAGATCGGCGGCCAGCTTCTCGCGGACCTCCACTAGGAGTTCGACATCGAGCGCGGCGTATTGCAGCCATGGGGTCGGCAACGGTCGCTCGGACCAGTCGACCGCGGAGTGCTCCTTGGCCAGGGTCACGCCCAGGAAGTGTTCGATGACCGCAGCCAGCCCGACCCGCGGCAGGCCGGCAAGACGTGAACCGAGTTCGGTGTCGAACAGAGCGTGCGGGTGTAGGCCGATCTCGGCCAGGCAGGGGAGGTCTTGGGTGGCGGCGTGCAGGATCCACTCCGCGTCACCCAGGGCGTCCTGGATCGGCGAGAGGTCAGGGCAGGCGATCGGGTCGATGAGGTGAGTGCCAGACCCGGTGCGGCGGATCTGCACCAGATAGGCCCGGTTGCCATAACGGAAGCCCGAGGCGCGCTCGGCGTCGAGAGCGACCGGTCCGGTTCCTGCGGCCAGCGCGGCGGCCACCTGGGCGAGCGCACGTTCGTCGGCGACGACCGGCGGGATGCCCTCAGCGGGGGTTTCGAGCAGCGGGTAATTCGGCGCAGGCTCAGCGGGTGGTGCGTCGGGTTGGTCTGCGGCAGCTGAGGTCAGATCGTCAGTCATCGACGCTGCCCCGGCAGCGCCACCACTCCGTCGGGCAGCGGCGGCAGGCCGGCGATGGTGCACAGCAACGAGCCCCAGGCCTGCAGGTGGGGGACTAGGTCATCGGTGACGGCGGTCCACGAAGCGCGGACCTCCATCTCCACCGCAATGCCGTTCTCGGTCAGCGAGCCGAAACCTTGGGACAGCACCCGGGTGACGGTTCCGCCGGCCTCGGTGAACTCGGCGCCGCTTTCTTCCAGGGCGTCGACCAGCCAGGACCAGCCGACCTCACCCAGTAATGGGTCGTCGGCGACCTCGGCGTCGAGTTCGGCGCGCGCGAAGGTCACGATGCGCCACACGCCATTCCAGGGTTCGGGACCGCTGGGGTCGTGCAACACCACGAAGCGGCCCGAGGCGAGTTCGTCTTCATCAGCAGACGTCGCCACGTCGGCGGTCATCGCCAGCGAGTAGGGCGCGATACGTCCGGGCGCCGGGACCTCGGTGAGACTGACCTCCGGGCGCAGGCGTGCGGAACCGAGGGGGCGCACGGCGCGGTTGAACTGCGAGCCGATGTCGCTGTCGATCTTCTTCGAGGCCACGGGACGAGCCTAGGTCGAACATGCCTACGAACCCGGGAGCGGCACGCCGGGAGCAGCCAGCGATCAGCGTTCGATCAGTCGGCGGTCAGCGCTGGCCACGGCACTGCTGGTCGGAAAGGTTCTCCCGAGCCCAGTCGCCCAGCGACTGCAGGGCCGGTAAGACGGCCGTCCCGCTGGCGGTGAGTGTGTAGGTGACCGACAGGGGCGGGCCGTCCTCGACCGTACGTTCCACCAACCCGGCGCGGGTCAGTTCGCCGAGCCGGTCGGACAGCATCGAGTCGCTGATGCCGAGCGCCCGCTTGAGTTCGGCGAACCCGGCGGGGCCGGAGCCCAGAACGCTGAGCAGCATGCCGTTCCAGCGTTTTCCCAGGAACTGAAATGCCCGGGACAGGGCGCCATCGCAGGCCCGGGGGTCGTGTTCTACCCCGGGAATCGCGTTGGTGCCGTGGGTGCTCATGCCCACATCGTATGCCACAACGGATTTGACAGCGACTTCTAAAACAGGAGTACTCTCAATCTCGCAACTTTCGACTTCCTCCAGGAGACCGCGCCATGACCACCACCACCTTCGAGACCCTCGACGACACGTCCCGTTCCTTGCTGTTCACCGAGGCGCGGACGGCCAACACCTTCACCAACGAACCGGTCGAGGACGAGGAGCTGCGCAGCATCTGGGAGCTGACCCGTTACGCGCCGACCATGGCCAACAGCCAGCCGTTGCGCGTGCTGTTCATCCGCACCGACGAGGGCAAGCAGCGACTGATCCCGCACCTTGCCGAGGGCAACCGCGCCAAGGCCGAGACGGCTCCGGTCGTTGCCGTGCTCGCCTACGACGCCGACTTCCACGAGCAGTTCCCGGTGACCTTCCCCGACCGCGCCGAGACCCTCCGGAGCAACTTCAGCTCGATGCCGGGCGAAGCTCGTGAGCCGATTTCGAAGTACAGCGCGGCGTTGGCCAGCGGCCAGTTCTTCCTCGCGGTGCGCGCCCACGGGCTCGCCGCCGGCCCGATGGGTGGCTTCGACGCCGCGGGTATCGACCAGGAGTTCTTCGCCGGCACCTCGTGGAAGTCCCACCTGGTCGTGAACATCGGCCACCCGGGTGAGAACCCGTGGTTCCCGCGTCTGCCGCGCGTCGACGTTCAAGACGCACTGCGCTGGGCCTGAGCGGATCGAGCAGGATGGCCTCATGGCCGTCCTGCTCGCCCTCCTCTCCAGCGCCGTCTGGGGAAGCTCCGACTTCGCCGGGGGACTGTTCGCCCGTCGAATCGCGGCGGTCAAGGTCGTGGCGATCGGTCAGATCGGCGGCCTGATCGCCACCACCATCGTCTTCTGGTGGATCGCTGCGCGCTCCGGGTTCCCTTCCGGCACAGCCTGGTTCGGTTGGGCCGCAGCCTCCGGCGCGACGGGCGCCATCGGTCTGTTGTGCCTCTACGCCGCGCTGGCCGTGGGGCGGATGGGCGTCGTCTCGCCGATCGCATCCTTGGGTGCCGGTGTGCCGGTGGTCCTGGGATTCGTCTCCGGCGACCGGCTCTCGGCCCTGGTGCTCTTCGGCCTGTTTGTCGTGTTGCTCGGCGTCGTTCTCGCCTCGGGGCCGGAACTGCGCGGCGGAGCCGGGGCTCGCCCCGTGGCCTTGGCCGCAGTGGCCGCCTGCTGCTTCGGCGTCTCCCTGTTCACCCTCGACCAGGCCGCGTCGCACGGCGTCGGCGAAGCCCTGTTCGGAATGCGCCTGGTCAGCGTCGCGACCCTCTTGATCGCCTGGCGGATGTGGCCCGGCGGTCCGGGTGGGGGAGTCGTACGACGGATCGACGTCCCGCTGCTGATGATCGTCGGTTGCGGCGATCTCGCCGCGAACGCGCTGTTCGGATTCGCCGCGCGTCAGGGTGAGGCTGGCCTCGTCGGAGTGCTCGGCTCCCTCTACCCCGTGGCGACCATCCTCTGGGCCCGCGTCCTGCTTGGTGAGCGGCTGCGACCGGTGCAACTCATCGGGGTGGCGGCGATCTTGGTCGGTGTCGCGGTGGTCGTCTCTTAAGCCGTCGGGCAAGCCATGCGAGGATTACCGCCGTGACTTCCCCCGCCGACAGTGCCCTCGTACGCGCCGCCCGTGGACTCCAGGTTCCACACACCCCGGTCTGGTTCATGCGACAAGCGGGGCGCTCGCTGCCGGAATACCGCAAGGTGCGCGAGGGCGTTCCGATGCTCCAGTCCTGTCGGACTCCTGAGCTGGTCGCCGAGATCACCCTGCAGCCCGTTCGACGCCACGGCGTCGATGCCGCCGTCTTCTTCAGCGACATCGTCGTTCCGCTCGCCGCGGCCGGCATTGACCTCGACCTCGTTCCCGGCACCGGCCCGGTGATCGCCTCGCCGATCCGTTCGCGAGCTGATGTCGACGCGTTGCCGGAGTTGGACGCCAGTCAGATCGAAGACATCGCCGAATCCGTACGACTGTGTACGGCCGAGCTCGGCGCAACGCCGTTGATCGGATTTACCGGCGCTCCCTTCACGTTGGCCAGCTATCTCGTCGAGGGTGGTCCCTCGCGCAACCACGAACACACCAAAGCGCTGATGTACGGCGACCCGGACACCTGGAACGCGTTGTGCGCCAAGCTCGCTCGAATCGCGGCGACCTTCCTGCGGGTGCAGATCGAGGCTGGCGCCAGCGCGATTCAACTGTTTGATTCCTGGGTCGGTGCGCTGCCGGAAGCGGACTACCTGCGCTTCGTCCAGCCCCACTCCGCGGCGGTCCTCGGCGCGGTCGCCGACCTCGGTGTTCCGCGTATTCACTTCGGTGTTGGAACCGGCGAGTTGCTTGCGGCCATGGGCGCAGCAGGAGCCGAGGTCGTCGGTGTGGATTACCGGGTGCCGCTCGACGTCGCCGCGCAGCGGGTTGGCGGGGACTACGCCCTTCAGGGCAACCTCGACCCGGCACTGTTGTTTGCGCCGTGGCAACCGTTGCGCGACAAGGTGATCGAGATCTTGGAAGCGGGCAAGGCGGCCAAGGGCCACATCTTCAACCTGGGCCACGGCGTGTTGCCGGCCACCGATCCCGAGGTGCTCACCCGGGTCGTTGAGCTGGTCCACGAGCAGTCCGCCCACTGACAAACCCTCAGTCCGCAGTGTTTGGCTCCAGCGGCACAATCACCCACGGCAGGAAGAACTGCACCAGCGGGCCGATGAGTACGGCGTAAAGCACGGTCCCGATGCCGACGACCCCGCCGAGCAGCCAGCCGATGGCGAGCACGCTGATCTCCAGGCCGGTGCGGACTACGCGCAGACTCACGCCGGTCCGACGGTGTAGTCCGGTCATCAAGCCGTCGCGTGGTCCCGGGCCGAGCTGGCTGCCGATGTAAAGCGCGCCACCGATCCCGTTGACGATGATCGCCGTGACGCAGATGAGGCATTGCAGGAACAGTCCGTGCACGGTCGGGATGACCCGCAGTCCGGCGTCGGTGGCGATGCCGATCCAGATTGCGTTGGCGATGGTGCCGAGGCCCGGCCACTGACGCAGCGGCGCCCAGATCAGCAACACCGGGATGCTGACCGCAATCACCGTGAGGCCCAACGACCACCCGGTATGGCGGGCGATGCCGAAGTGGAAGACGTCCCAGGGGTCGAGGCCAACGCCGGCGCGGACCATCATCGCCATCGCGACGCCGTAGAGGGTCAGCCCGACGAACAGTTGCGGCAGGCGACGGCCGAGCCGGCCAGCGCGCATCTGCGACACCGGGTCGAGATCGACGAGGGCGTAGCGGGGGAGGGTGATGCTCATGGATCCAGCATGCGTCCAAGTGGCCTTGCTCTAAAGGGCCACTTGGACGAGAGTGGTCCCATGGACTTGCGCCTCTCCGGTCGCCGACTGGCCGAACTGCTCGGCCCCGCAGACGTTTCCGGGCCTCGTTATTTGACGATTGCCGACGGCGTACGAGCCCTGGTCGCCGACGGCCGAGTGATTGACGGCACCCGCTTGCCCAGCGAACGCGAACTGGTCGGCGCGCTGCAGGTGTCGCGCACCACGATCACTCGGGCCTATGGCGACCTGGTTGAGAGCGGTTTCGCTCAGGCGCGCCACGGGTCGGGCACCACCGTGCGCGTGCCCGGCGGTCCGGCGGTCGGCGGCGGGGAGCCGCTCGGTCCGGCTGGCGATCCGGGCACCGTTCCGTTCGACCTCACCTGCGCCTCCCCGACTCCGGTGGCCGGCCTGCGGGCGGCGATGGAGGCCGCGATCGACAAGCTGCCGCGTTTTGCGGCCGACGCCGGCTACTTCGCGGAGGGCCTACCGACCTTGCGCGAACTGATCGCCCATCGTTTTGTCGAGCGCGGACTGCCAACCACCGCCGATCAGATCCTGGTGACTGGTGGCGCCCAGGCCGCGACCGCGCTGGTGATGCAGGGCCTACTGACTCGGCGCAGCAGGGTGTTGATGGAGTCGCCCGGATATCCCAATTCCGCTGTGGCAGTGGGAAATGCAGGCCATCGGCCGGTGGGCCTTCCGGTCGGTGACGGGTTGGACCTCGACGAGGTTGAGCGCCTCGCGCGCCGCGGGGGCATCGACGCGATGATGGTCGTCGCCGATTTCCACAACCCGACGGGCCGACTCCTGCCCGGCGCCGACCGCGCGCGGCTGTGTCGACTGTGGAGCGATCACGGTGTTGTCGGCATCGTCGACGAAACGCTCTGCGACACCTGGCTCGACGTCGAACCGGATGTGCGCCCGGTCGCGTCGTACGGCCGTGATGTCGTGACCATCGGATCGTCCAGCAAGACCTATTGGGGTGGCCTGCGGATGGGGTGGATCCGAACCTCGGCTCGGCGGGTGAAGATGCTCGCGACCGCTCGTCGTGCTCTCGACCTGAGTCCGTCGGTGATCGACCAGCTGGTTCTCGCCGAACTGATCATTGCCGGGGCTGGGCTCCCACCTGAGGTCCGCGAACGCTTCCGGGCATCGCGTGATCTGCTGCTCGACTTCGGGCGCAGCCTGGGATGGGAGGCGCAGACACCCGCCGGTGGATTGTCGATCTGGTGGTCGCTGCCCGCCCCGGCCTCGCCGGCGTTGGTCCGCGAAGCGGGTCGACGGGGGATCGCCCTGCACGCCGGTTCCGCCTTTGCGGTGAATGGCGCCGGGTTGGACCGCCACCTGCGGACCCCGTACGCCCTCGGTCCGGAGCGGATGGCCGAGGCCCTTCCGCTGCTGCGCGAGGCGGCGCTGGCCGCCGGGGTCGCCTGACCCCTGCTACGACGCAGCGTCGTGGAATGGGACGATGAGCGCGTGGGTTCGATCGTCGTCATCGGTGCAGGCATCGCGGGGTTGAGTGCTGCCTGGGAGCTGGCGCAGCGCGGTGGCCACGACGTCGTGGTGCTGGAGTCGACCGAGCGCGTCGGCGGCAAGCTGAAGACCGGTGAGGTCGCCGGTGTGGCCGTTGACCTGGGCGCTGAGTCGATGTTGGCGCGCCGCCCAGAGGCCACCCAACTGCTGGCCGAGCTCGGTCTGCAGGCGGTCGCCCCGGCCACCCTGCCCGCGGCGATCTGGTCCCGCGGCGAGATGCATCCGATGCCGCGCGGCACCTTGATGGGAGTGCCGGCCGACCCCCAAAGTCTCGCCGGACTGCTCACCGATGCCGAGGTCGCCCGCGCCGCGACCGAAGAGCCCGTCGAGGTCGGCGACGATATCTCGGTCGGCGATCTGGTTGAACGGGCGCTTGGCCCGGCCGTCGTCGACCGCCTGGTCGAACCGTTGCTGGGCGGTGTCTATGCCGGGGACGCCCGCCGGCTGTCCGCGAAGGCATGCGTGCGACCGCTGTTTGACGCCGTACGAAGTGGGTCGTCGTTGGTGGCCGCAGCGCGGGCCGCGACTGCGCGCCCCGACGATCCCCGTCCGGTGTTCGCGGGTTTGCGCGGAGGCGTTGGAACATTGCCGCAGGCTCTGCGGAAGGCGTTGCAGGACAAGGGCATTGAGGTCCAACTCGGCCAGACGGTCACGAGGATGGAGCGGCAGGGCGCCGGCTGGCTGCTGCGCCTCGCTGACGGCTCGAGCCGCCCGGCCGACGCGGTGACCGTCGCGATTCCGGCCGCCCCTGCCGCCCGTCTGCTCGGCCCGGTCTGCGAACCGGCAGCCGACGCTCTCCGGCGGATCGACTACGCCTCGATGGCGATCGTCACCTACGCCTTCCGGTCCGTCGACCTGCCGGATCTGCCGCAGCGCAGTGGGTTCTTGGTGCCGCCACCAGACGGCCGCCGGATCAAGGCGTCGACCTTCTCCAGTCGCAAGTGGCCGTGGCTTGCCCAGGACCACCCGGATCTGGTGTTCGCGCGGGTCTCCATCGGCCGGGCCGGCGAGGTCCGCGGCCTGCAGCAATCCGATGAGGTCCTGATCAGGGACGGCTTCAACGACCTCCAGGATGCGCTGGGCCCGTTGCCCGATCCGGTCGATGCGCACCTGCAGCGTTGGGGTGGCGCCCTGCCGCAATACGCCGTCGGCCACGTCGAACTCGTCGCCGGCATCCGAGATGCCCTGTCGCCGCTTCCCTCCTTAGCCGTCGCCGGCGCCGCCTATGACGGTGTCGGCATTCCGGCGTGTATCGGCTCCGGCCGTACAGCCGCAATGACTGTCCTGACCGCACTGAATGAACCGACCAGAGAAGGAATCCATGGCTGACCACGCCGCCAACGACCTCCCCACCGAGCAGGCAGAGGAGATCAACAGCAGCATTCGCTACGCGATGTACTCGGTCTTCAAGGCCACTCGTCCGCTGCCCGACTCCAAGAAGGCCGTCAAGGAAGCCGAGAAGTTCTTCGCCTCGCTGGGCAAGAAGGACGTGACCGTGCGCGGGCTTTACGACGTGGGCGGCTTGCGCGCCGACGCCGACCTGATGGTGTGGTGGCACGCCGAGACTGTCGAGCAGTTGCAGGAGGCCTACCGCGGCTTCCTGGCGACCGAGCTCGGCCACAGCTTCGACGGGGTGTGGTCCAACGTCGGTCTGCACCGCGCGGCTGAGTTCAACCGGGGCCACGTTCCGGCGTTCCTCGCCGGTGAGTCCGCGTTGAAGTACGCCTGCGTCTACCCGTTCGTCCGGTCCTATGACTGGTATGTCCTGCCCGAGGACGAGCGTCGCGCGATGTTGCGCGAACACGGCCTGGCCGCAAAGGACTTCGCCGACGTACGCGCCAACACCATCGCCGCGTTCGCCCTCGGCGACTACGAGTGGCTGCTGTGTTTCGAGGCCGACGAACTGCACCGGATCGTCGACCTGATGCGCGAACTGCGCGCCGTCGACGCCCGGCGCCACGTTCGGGAAGAGATTCCGTTCTTCACCGGCCCGCAGACCACGATCACGCAGCTGGCCAGCAAACTGCGTTGAGTCAGTCCTGCGGGTCCAACGTCAGGCTCACCGAGTTGATGCAGAAGCGCTGGTCGGTGGGCGTCTCGTAGCCCTCACCTTCGAAGACGTGGCCGAGGTGGGAGTCGCAGGAGGCGCAACGTACCTCGGTGCGGACCATCCCCATCGAGGTGTCCTTGATCAGCGTCACGTTGTCGTTTTCGGACGGAGCGTAGAACGACGGCCAGCCGCAGTGGCTGTGGAACTTGGTGGTGCTGCGGAAGAGCTCAACGCCGCACGCCCGACAGGAGTAAACGCCGGTCGTCTCGGTGTCGGTGTATTCGCCGGTGAAGGCTCGTTCGGTGCCGCCCTGTCGCAAGACGGCGTATTCGGCGGCGCTGAGCTGGTCGCGCCACTCCTGGTCAGTCTTGGTCACCTTGGTCATGGTTGGCACAACAGCGCAGGCCGGGCGGTTGTTCCGCCCGGCCTGCGTCGTTCACTTCACGCTCAGCGGGTGACCTGCACCGGCAGTCGAACGATCTGCGGGTCGTGGTCCGAGTCCTGGTCGGCGAACTCGGAGTTGGTGTGGACGATGTCGTACGACAGCGACTTGTTGGCGCTCCGGGTGGCCAGCCTCGGGCTGACCAGAATGTGGTCGAGCACCTGGCTGTTGCCCTGGTAGTCGTAGGTATAGCGCTCGTTCGCAGGCAGTGTCCGCGGCAGGTCGGTGAGCGCGTTCGAGCCGGAACCGACGAGGATGTCGGCCGTCTTGCTGAACTCGAAGTCGTTCAGGTCGCCCAGAACCACCACATTGGCGCCCGGGTCAGCCTTCAACAGGGTGTCGACGAATCCGCGGACCACGGTCGCCTGGTTGGTGCGCTGGGCCTCCGAGGAACGCAGCGGCTGCTGGAACCGGCCGAACAACGGGTCGTCGCCACCCTTGGAAGCGAAGTGGTTCGCGATGACGAAGAACGAGCGGTCGTTCCAGGTGAATTGGCCGACCAGCGGCTTGCGGGAGTTGTTCCAGGCCGAGTTCGTTGCATCGATGCGACCCGGCGACTGGGTGAGCGTGGTGTTCCGACCGGTGCCGGTGACCTGGGTCGAACTGGTCGCGGTCGCGCCCGGCCTGTCGACGAATCCGACACCGCGGTCGACGCGATAGAAGAAGACCTGACGGATGTTGCCACCGGGCTGGCCGCCGTCGGTGCCGTCCTCCGGGTTGACCCAACGGGCCTCGTACGACGGGCCGCCAGCGGCCTTGATCGCAGCGATCAGCTTGTCGGTGGTCGCGGTCGAGTCGACGGTGCCGTCGCTGGCCGCGCCGGAGTTGTCCTGAATCTCCTCCAGCGCCAGGATGTCCGGCGCCTGCAGATTGGTGACGACCTGCGTAGCCAGCCGCTGGTATTTGCTCACCGGGTCGCTCGGGGCGAGGTTCTCGACGTTGAAGGTGCCGACAGACAGCTCACTGTCGCTCGGCGTCGCGGTGACTTCGCGGGTAAGGCCGGCCGACTTCACCGGCGCCGGGTCGGTGACCAGCAGCTCGAAGTTGGCGAACGCGTAGTCCATGATCCCGGTGGTCATCCCGGTGTAGGTGTCGCCCACGTTTGCCGTCGGGATCTGCCCCTTGACCAGGGTGTCGGCCAGGATCAGGCGGGCGGAGTTCGGGTTGTCGTACGACCCGTAGACGACGCCGCCGCGCGGATCCTTGATGGCGTCGACGTTCTGTCCCGGAACGACGGGGGTCTCGCCGTACGACGTGTTGGTCGGGCCGACGGCCTTCGCGTCCTGCAGCGACACCCGCATGCCCTCGAGCGACTCGTCGAAGTCGATGGCGTTCTTGGAGGGGTCGAACGTGGTGCCGGCGTTCTCGACGGAGCCGGGGTCGCCCGCGTAGACGCTCTGTTGCGGCGCGATCCGGTCGACGCCGATGACTACCGGGGCGGGCAGTGGGTTGCCTGTGCTGACCGTCGTGGTGGTGGGGTTCGTGAGCTCGGTGGTGGTCAGGTTGGTGGTGCCACCAGAACCGCCCGCGCGATATTCGGAGATGCTGCCGGCGACCTCGACCGAGTCACCCACGACCGCGGTGGGCGCGGTGCGGGTGAAGACGAATAGACCCTCGCTGGTGTTCGGGTCACTGTCGGGGGTCGTCGACTGGATCCAGAAACCGGTGCTGGAGGTCGCGGTCACGACCCCCTTGACGCCGATGACCTTCTTGCCGTTGTAGGGCGAGGTGTGCGCGGCGCCCTGGATCTGGTCGATGGTCGCTTCGGTGCCGCTCGGCGGAGTGGGGTCGCCGCCGCCGCCGGGGGTGCAGGCGCTCGCGCCGGCCGCCGCGTTGCTCGGCGAGGGCGCCGCGGTCTGGAAATCGGCCGCGTTGTTGTCGGTGTCGGTGCAGGGGGAGACGCGGGTGGCCGACGTGGCGTTGGTAGTTCCCGCGGCGGGAGCACCCTCACTGACCGAGGCATTTCCGTAGCCGACGAGGTCAACCGTCTCGCCGGCAGCGTTCACCAGGGCGATCCGCCCGGCGGTGCCACTCATCGGGATGGTGCCGACGACATCGGGTGTCGGCAACGGGGTGGCCGCGGTGTTTGCACCGTCGGCCTCCTTCACCAAGAAGTGAGTGCCCGAGGCGACGGTGCCAGATAGCGCCGTCTTCTGGGCGGTGGTGCCGGCGGCGGAGTAGTACTGCACCGTCCAGCCGGTCAGGTCGATCGGCGCCGAGCTGAGGTTGTAGAGCTCGACGAAGTCGCTGGCGTACGGCGCGCCGGAGTTGCCGCCACCGCCGTAGACCTCAGAGATGGTGACGGTGGAGGAAGCGGCGCGGGCGCTGGGTGCGGCGACGAGTGCACCAGCGGTGGCAAGGACGCCTGCGGATGCGGCGACGGCCAGCCGGAACATCGGGGATGTAGCCATGGGGTGTTGTGCTCTTCCGGTCGGGGGGATTTGGTGGTCCGCGCGTGACGGTAGGGGCTGTGAGCAGCCAGTGGCGGGCGCGAAGGTAAAGACCTGTCGACGGTTCGGTCATCATTGGGTCAAGTGGCTGGAGCCGTACGCTGGGCCGCATGGCAGCGACGAAGCCGGTGATGCTCGATGTCGAGGGTCCAGACGGCATGCGACAGGTCCGAGTGTCGAGCCCGGACCGGGTGATCTTTCCCGACGACGGGATCACCAAAGAGGATCTGGCTCGCTATCTGGTGACCGTTGGCGAGGCTTTCATTCGCGCGAACGGCAACAGACCCATTGCGCTGCAACGGTTTCCGGAAGGAATCGACGGGGAGCAGTTCTTCTCCAAGAACCCGCCGCGCGGCGTTCCCGACTATGTCCGCTTGGTGACTTGCACCTATCCCTCCGGTCGCAAGCACCCGCAGTTGGTGCTCGACGAGCCGGCCGCCGCAGTGTGGTGTGCCCAGATGAACACGGTGACCTTTCACCCGTGGCCGGTGACCGCCGATGACAACGACCGACCCGATGAGTTCCGGATCGACTTGGACCCGCAGCCGGGGCGAGCGTTCGCCGATGTGGTTGAGGCCGCCTACGCGCTGCGCGAGGTGATGACGGAGATCGGGTTCGAGCCGCGGGTGAAGACCAGCGGCAACCGCGGGTTGCATGTTTACGCCTCGATCGAGCCGACCCACGAGTTCCTCGACGTCCGCCACGGTGTCATTGGCGTCGCGCGGGAGTTGGAGCGGCGGCAGCCCGACCTGGTCACCACGGCGTGGTGGAAGGAAGAGCGCGGCGAGCGGATCTTCGTCGACTTCAATCAGGCCTGCCGAGACCGCACCATCGCCGGCGCCTACTCGCCCCGACCGCTGCCAGGCGCACCGGTGTCGATGCCGCTGCCGTGGGATCGTCTGCGCGACGCAAAGCCCGGCGACTTCACCGTACGAACCGTTCCGGGGCTGCTGGCCAGCGACGGTGATGCGTGGGCCGACCGCGGTGCGAAGGGTGACATCACGGCCGCAATTGCGCTGTGGGACAAGGATGTTGCCGAGCGCGGACTGGGCGAGCTGAACTTTCCGCCGGACTACCCGAAGATGCCAGGGGAGCCGCCGAGGGTTCAGCCGAGCAAGAAGGTCGCCGGGCATTGGGACGACGAGGGCAACCGGATCGACGCGGGGTGAGCCAGCACCCCCCCCGACTACGGAGGTAGCTGGGGGCTACTGGGCCAGCACCTCGCCGAGGTCGTACGACGGGGCCCGGTCGACCTGGTCGATGAGGCAGGACTGCGGGTCGCGGTCGGGGCGCCAGCGCAGGAAGCCGACGCCGTGGCGAAAGCGCATCCCCTCGAGTTGATCGAACTTCACCTCGACGACTCGCTCCGGGCGCAGCCGTACGAACGAGACGTCCTTGTTGCCGCTAAATCGCGACCGGTCGGTCTCACCGTGCACCTGCTCGCCGGCGTCGTCGGTGACGACGAGCGGGGCCAGTTCGTCGACCAGCTCGAGGCGGCGCTTGTTGGTGAAGGCGAGGATCCCGCCGACATTGCGCAGGTGGCCCTCGGCGTCGTACATCCCCAGCAGAAGCGAGCCGACTCCGTTGCCGCTCTTGTGAATTCGATAGCCGAGCAGGACTGCTTCGGCCGTACGGCTGTGTTTGATCTTGAGCATGGTGCGTTTGCCCGGCTGGTAGGTCGAGCTGGTCTCCTTGGCCACGACCCCGTCGAGGCCGGCACCCTCGAACCGCTCGAACCAGTCCTGCGCGACGTCGGGATCGTCGGTGACGCGGGTGAGGTGGAACGAACTGCCCTCGGGCAGGTCCTTCAACGCGCCGACCAGGGCGGCTCGCCGCTGCTCGAACGGCTGCTCCAGCAGACTGTCAGCACCAAGCCAGAGGCAGTCGAAGAAGACGATCTCGGCGGGCGTCTCTTGCGAGAGCTTCGCCACCCGGGAGGCGGCGGGGTGGATGCGCTGGCCGAGCGACTCCCAATCGAGCCGCTTGCCGCTGCCGGCGCGGACGACGATCTCGCCGTCGAGGACGCACTGCTCGGGCAAGTCACGCCGAGCGGCCTCGATGATCTCCGGGAAATAGCGCGTCAGCGGTTTGCTGCCGCGCGACTCGAGCTCGACCGTGTCGCCGTTCTTCACCACCACGACCCGGAAGCCATCCCACTTGGGTTCATAGAGGTAGCTCTTGTCCGCGGTCGAGCGCGGCACGGCCGTGGCCGCCTTCGCGAGCATCGGGGTCAGCGGGGTAGCGAACGGCACCTGAGATGACGAGGTCATGGCCTCCATTGTGGGGGCGGCCTGACACGATGGGCCAGTGAAGACCCGACACATCGCCGGAGCCGCCGCCGCAGGAGCCCTTGCCGGGGGATTCGGCGCCACCGGCCTGGCCGCTTATTTCGCGCGCAAGGTCGTCACCCCCGAACCGCCCGCCGACGACATCACGGTCCTTGAGTTCTCCGACCTGACGGTCACCCTCAGCGCCAACGACGAGACGACCGCGCCGGGCCGCTACGGCCTCTGGTCGACCGGGTTCGACACCCACGTCCGCCTGGGCGATGTGCTGTTGGCCGACCGCCGTCGGGTGACCCGCGAACTCCTCGGCGTCGACTTCGGGGAACTCACGACTGGTCCCGCGCGGCTGAACGGCAGCTTCTACGCCGGTCCGCCGGCGACGGCTCTGGGAATTGACCTCGAACAGATCACGTACGAGGGGCCGATGGGTGCGATGCCGGCTTGGCAGATGCGCGTCCCCGACGCCACGCGCTGGGCGGTGCTCGTGCACGGCCGAGGCGCCAACCGCACCGAATGCCTGCGCGCGTTGCCGACGCTGCGCGACGCGGGGATCAACGCCCTAGTGATCAGCTACCGCAACGATCCCGAGGCGCCTCAGGGCGGCGACGGGCGCTACAACCTTGGCCTGACCGAGTGGCTCGACGTGGAGGCGGCGATGGCTCACGCGATCGCCGAGGGTGCGTCCGACCTGCAGCTCTTCGGCTGGTCGATGGGCGGCGCGGCAGTGTTGCAGGTGATGGATCGCTCGGCGCTGAAGGACCACGTCTCGCGGGTTGTGTTGGACTCGCCGGTCATCAACTGGCGCAATGTGTTGGCGTTCCAGGCAGGTCTCAACCGGGTTCCTGCGTTGGTGGGTCGGATGGGGCAGAGCCTGATGCGCGGGCCCCTGCACCGCGGCGTGATTGGGCTCCATGAGCCCATCGACCTGACTCGCGCCGACTGGGTGCGGCGGGCCGATGAACTGAACGTCCCGATCCTGCTGATCCACTCGGCCGACGACGACTTCGTGCCCTTCGGACCGTCGGCCGAGTTGGCCGCTGCGCGGCCCGACATCGTGCGGCTGGAGCAGTTCAGCGTTGCCCGCCACTGCCGCTCATGGAACGTCGACAGCCAGCGGTGGGAGCGCGCCGTTCGCTCGTTCTGCGCCCCTCAGGTGGTGCCCTGACGCAGGTCCCAGCGGGCCAGCAGGGTGCTGTCGGATTCGATCAACGCGGCCAGGTGGGCCGGACGATCGAAGGTCGGGCCGTTGACCATCCGGTGGGCGCTGCCCCCGACCAGGACCGGTGCGGTGGTGAGGCAGACCTCGTCGACGACATCGGCCGCGAGCGCCAGCGCCGCGATCGTCGGCCCGCCCTCACACAGCACCCGCTGGTAGCCGCGCTTACGCAGTTCGTCGAAGGCCCTGCGTACGCCGTCGGAGCCGGAGGAGTCCAGCGCGAACACGTCGCGGCGGCCATCGGTGTCGACACTCGCCGGCAGGACCCCGTCCTGTGACAGAACGGCTAGCGCCGGATGATCGGCGCGCCCAGCCCGCAGCGCGGTCCACCGCTCGTCGGTCACCGGAGCGTCATAGCCCTCCACCCGCGCGGTGTTGGCGCCCGCGACGACGACATCGGCCCACGCGCGCAGCATTTGAAAGACCGCACCGTCGACATCGTTGTTGATCGAACCCGACCGTCCATCGGATCCAACGACCGAACCATCAACAGTGGCAACGAAGTTCAGACGCACGTTCCATTGAGACAGAGCGTCGCAGTCATAGACATCGGGCAGGTCTGACACGGAGATCGGGCGGGCGACTGGCAGCAGTTCACGCATAGGTCCATCCAACCGTGAGACGATCGGGTATGGCTAAGAAAAAGTCGAAGAAGAGCAACGATCCGGCGGCCAAGATCGCTGAAAAGCTCCGAGTGTCAGCCGGTTTCGAACTCGCATCGCTGGACGCCTCGTCGACTCCGGGCTTCAAGGGCAAGAAGGTCGACGCCGAAGAGACCCTTGCTGCGACGGCCGCCGAGATCGACGATCTGCAGGAGCGGCTCTACGCCAATGGCCGCGACGGGGACGGTCCGTCGGTCTTGCTGGTGGTGCAGGGGATGGACACTTCGGGCAAGGGCGGCATCATGCGACATGTCGTCGGCAGCGTGGACCCGCAGGGGGTTGAGCTGACGGCCTTCAAGTCGCCGTCGGCCGAAGAGCGCCGCCACCCGTTCCTCTGGCGCATTCGCAAGGCTTTGCCCCGGCCGGGCTACATCGCGGTGTTCGACCGGTCCCACTACGAAGACGTGTTGATCGTACGGGTTCACAACCTTGTTCCGGCCACGACCTGGAGCCGCCGCTATGGGCAGATCAACACCTTCGAGGAGTCGGTCACCAAGGCCGGAACACGGATCATCAAGATCATGCTGCACATCGATGCCGACGAGCAGAAGGCTCGATTGACCGAGCGGCTCGACCGGCCCGACAAGTGGTGGAAGTTCAACCCGGGCGACCTGGACGAGCGCGCCTATTGGGACCACTACCAGGAGGCCTACCAGGTGCTGCTGGAGAAGACGTCGACCGACGATGCGCCCTGGTATGTCGTTCCGGCGAACAAGAAGTGGTACGCCCGGTTGGCCGTCCAGCAGATCCTGCTGACCCACCTGCGTGACCTTGACCAGGCCTGGCCGCGGGCCGAGTTCGATGTGGCCGAGCAACAGGCGCGACTGGCCAAGCTCTGAGTCGTACGCAATGGGGCCGGTCCGCGTGGACCGGCCCCTTTCGTACGCCGTCAGTTCGTCAGTCGGTCGAGCGCGCGCAGCGCAACACCACGATGGAGCGCCCCTCGATCTCCAGATCGTCGCCGCCGGCGATGGTCTCATCCGCGGTCAACGGATCCTGCGAAGCGGTGTGCAACGCGACCTGCCACTCAGCGTCCTGGACGACGTCGGGAACGGTGAACCGCAGGTCGTCACCGTTGGCGTTGAAGATCAACACGAAGTGGTCGTCGACCACCGGCTGCCCGTGCTCGTCGGGGGCGAAGATCGCCTCACCGTTGAGGAAGACCGCCACCGCGCGAGCCAGGCCGTTGCGCCAGTCGAGTTCGGTCATCTGGTTGCCGTCGGGGGAGAACCACTCGATGTCGCCCAGCGGGCTCTTGCCGCCGTGATCGGCCTGGCCCAGGAAGAAACGGCGTCGACGGAAGGTGGTGTGGTCGCGGCGCAATGCGATCACCGAGGAGGCGAACGCGATCAGCTCCTCCTGCTGGTCGTCCAGATCCCAGTCCACCCACGCCAGTTCGTTGTCCTGGCAGTAGACGTTGTTGTTGCCCTCTTGGGTGCGGCCGAGTTCGTCGCCGTGGGCGATCATCGGAACGCCCTGGCTCAGCAGCAGCGTGGTCAGGAAGTTGCGCTGCTGACGCAATCGCAGTTCGGCGACCTCCGGGTCGTCGGTCGGGCCCTCGACGCCGCAGTTCCAGGAACGGTTGTGTGACTCGCCGTCGTTGCCGCCTTCACCGTTGGCGTCGTTGTGCTTCTCGTTGTAGGACACCAGGTCCCGCAGCGTGAACCCGTCGTGGGCCGTGACGAAGTTGATCGAGGCGATCGGCCGCCGGCCCGAGTGTTCGTAGAGGTCGCTCGATCCGGTCAGCCGCGAAGCGAACTCGCCCAACGTCGAAGGCTCACCACGCCAGAAGTCGCGGACCGTGTCGCGGTATTTGCCGTTCCACTCGGTCCACAGCGGCGGGAAGTTGCCGACCTGATAGCCACCGTCGCCGAGGTCCCACGGCTCGGCAATCAGCTTCACCTGGCTGACGATCGGGTCCTGCTGAATGATGTCGAAGAACGCTGAGAGCCGATCGACCTCGTGGAACTGGCGAGCGAGGGTCGCTGCGAGGTCGAACCGGAAGCCGTCGATGTGCATCTCGGTGACCCAGTAGCGCAGCGAGTCCATGATCAGCTGCAACACGTGCGGGCTGCGCATCAGCAGGCTGTTGCCGGTTCCGGTCGTGTCGTAGTAGTGCTCCGGGTCGCTGTCGACCAACCGGTAGTAGCTCTGGTTGTCCAAGCCACGGAAGGCGATGGTCGGTCCGAGCTCGTTGCCCTCGGCGGTGTGGTTGTAGACGACGTCGAGGATCACTTCGATGTCGGCAGCGTGGAGTGCCTTGACCATCGCCTTGAATTCGGTGACCTGTTGACCGTCGGTGCCCGAGGCGCTGTAGGCGTTGTGGGGCGCCAGGAAGCCGATCGTGTTGTAGCCCCAGTAGTTCGACAGGCCCTTGTCGACCAGCGTGGAGTCCTGCACGAACTGGTGGACCGGCAGCAGTTCGACCGCTGTCACCCCGAGGTTTTTCAGGTGGTCGATGATCGCCGGGTGGCCGACGGCGGCGTAGGTTCCGCGGATCTCCTCGGGCACATCGGGGTGGGTCATCGTCAGACCCTTGACGTGCATTTCGTAGAGCACGCTGTCGTGGTATTCGTGCCTCGGCGGCCGGTCGTGGGCCCAGTCGAAGAACGGGTTGACCACGACGGAGAGCATCGTGTGGCCCAGCGAGTCGTCTTCGTTGAAAGCCTCGGGGTCATCGAAGCGGTAGGAGAACAGCGATTCGTCGCCGTCGATCTGCCCGTCGAAAGCCTTCGCGTACGGGTCCAACAACAGCTTCGCCGCGTTGCTGCGGTGGCCGCTGCTGGGGTCGTACGGGCCGTGCACGCGGTAGCCGTAGCGCTGGCCCGGCTGCACCCGCGGCAGGTAGGCATGCCACACGTGGCCGTCCACCTCCGTCAGGTGGTGGCGGGTCTCGGTCCAGCCGGTCGGCGTGTCGTCGGCCGGCTCGAGCAGGCAGAGCTCGACGTGTTCGGCAGAGGCGGAGAACACAGCGAAGTTGGTGCCTGTGCCGTCAAAGGTGGCCCCCAAGGGGTACGGGTGTCCCGGCCAGATGTCCATGGCACACCATTGTGGTGCACGCAGTTGACTGATCTGACCACTACCGTGGAGGACGTGTTGGTGAGGCCCGGACTTGTGGGGAACCCCGGATGAGTGTCGATGACACCCTCCGCCGGGCTCTCGGACGCGTCCGTGGAGCTCCCTCGCTGGCGCGGCTGATCCGCGAAACGATCCGGGTCTGCATGCAGTATCGGGTGACCGGACTAGCTGCAGAGGCCGGTTTTTTCGCGCTGCTGTCGTTCCCACCGCTGATCTTCGGGCTGCTTGGTGGCGTTGGCTACCTGAGCGGGTGGCTGGGGGAGAACGCCGTCGTGCGGGTCACGACCGGCATCGAGGAATACGCCTCCCGGTTCCTCACCGAGGACAGCCTGCGCGAAGTGCTGATGCCGACGATCTCCGATGCGCTGCATGGTGGCCGACCTGACGTAATTTCGATCGGTTTCGTGCTGTCACTCTGGTCGGGATCGCGCGCGGTGAATGTGATGATCGACACGGTCGCGATCATGTACGGCCAGGGCGGCCACCGCGGCATCGTTCGCACCCGCGTGATGAGCCTGTCGCTGTATTTCGTGTCGTTGATCTTCGCCGCGATCGTGGTGCCGCTGATCGTCATCGGACCGCAGTTGTTGTCGGACTGGTTGCCCGACCGGCTGACCGTCTTGATGGTCTTCTACTGGCCGCTGGTCGGTGGCTTGACGATCCTGGGGTTCGCGACCTTCTTCTACCTGGCCACCCCGCGTAAGACTCCGTGGGTGCGTGACCTGCCCGGGGCCGTGTTGACCCTGGTGATCTGGGTGCTCGCGGCGATGGGTTTGCGCTGGGTGCTGGGCAACTCGGTCGGCGGCACCACGATCTACGGTCCGCTCGCGGCCGCGATCGTGGTTCTGATCTGGCTCTACTTCTTGGGGATTGCGGTGTTGATCGGTGCGGCGTTGAACGCCGCGACGATGCGTCTGTGGCCGGTGCCGGAACACACGCCCGCCCACGAGCGGGCCCGCGAGCGCCTGCAGGAGAGCGTGCAACGCACCCGGGCGCGGATCAGCCGTACGGACGGGGTTGTCGTCGAACATGCCGACGGAACCGGGCCCGAGGCGGACCACCCCGACGACGAGGCGGTGACGGTGCCGATGTTGCGCCGGCGCAGCCCGCAACGCCCGCCGGTGGAACCCGACTCGCCCGTGACTCCGGCCGACGAAGCGACCCCCAGTGAATCGCCGGGCGACTCGCGCCCGCCCCGGTTGGATTCGTCCGCGTCGATCCGTTAGCCTCATGCAGCGCACCCGACTTCGGTCGGAGTCAGTGCAGGCGGACATAGCTCAGTTGGTAGAGCGCAACCTTGCCAAGGTTGAGGTCGCCGGTTCGAGCCCGGTTGTCCGCTCTGGTCCTGCACTTCTGTGCAGGACTTCGGTGGCGTGGCCGAGAGGCGAGGCAACGGCCTGCAAAGCCGTCTACACGGGTTCAAATCCCGTCGCCACCTCGGGCGATTGGCGCAGCGGTAGCGCGCTTCCCTGACACGGAAGAGGTCACTGGTTCGATCCCAGTATCGCCCACCAAGAAACAGCCCCTGACCTGCGGAAACGCAAGGTCGGGGGCTGTTTGATGTGCCGGCGTGGTCGTCGCGGGCTCCGCGATGACCCAACGTCAGGCCGTCGGCACCCTGTTGCCAACACCCTGGTGCCACTCTCGCGCGAGGCGAGGGCGTAACCGGTTGCGGTTGCGGGACGTTCGTCCTAACAGGCGTAGCTGGATGGGCCGGAACATGGAAGCGAGGCCAGACAAGGTCCCACCGCTTCAACTCAAGGAGAAGGTCATGCGTTCCACACTCGACAAGCTTGTCTCATGGATGGGGCTCGGAATCGCCGTCGTCCTGCTGGCCGGGGGTGGTTTGCTCACCTGGGCGCACAACTTCATCGGCAACGAGGTTCATCAGCAACTCTCCGCGCAGCAGATCACGATGCCGGGTGGCGCCGCGCTCGCGACGCCGGACATGAAGGACAGTCTCGGCAAGTACTCCGGCCAGCTGATGACGACGGGCCCGCAGGCCAAGGCCTACGCCAACCACTTCATCCTCGCCCACATGAACGAGGCATCGAAGGGTCAGACCTACGCCCAGGTCAGCGCCGCTCAGATGGCCGCCGCCAAAGCCGACCCGAACTCCGCCCAGACGCAGCAGCTCACCGAGCTGAAGACCACGCTTTTCCAGGGAGACACGCTTCGCGGGCTGCTCCTCTACGGATACGCGTTCGCGACCATTGGCACCATTGCCGGGTACGCCGCCATCGCAGCCTTCATCGGCGCAGCCCTGATGCTCGCGCTCGCACTGTTCGGCCTGCGTCACGCTGCGCTGGTCCGTCGGGACCAGCCAGTGGCTTCCCCTCGGGACGCCGGGGTAGCGGTGCCGCGCACCGCCTAGACCTGGTCGGTCTGCGCCGTCGGCAGCAGTTACTTGAATGAGCGAACGACGACCTCCGGACGAGGTGTGGCCCGTGACGGCCCCACCAGCCGGAGGTTCTCGCATCTCACGGGTGTCTCGCGGCTGGACTACTTTGGAGCGCTTCCAGCCGGTCGGCAGCCAAGGGTGCACCGCCCTCGGCGGCCATCTTCGCGGCCAGCGTTGCGGCGGCTGGTTTCAAGGTGATTGCCTTCCGGACGGCGGCGCGTAGCCGTTCGGGTGTGAGTCGCTTGTGGGAGAGCATGATGGCGGCTCCGCTGGCCTCGGCGCGACGGCCGACTTCGGACTGGTCCCGGCCGAAAGGGACGACGACCACTGGCACCCCGGCGGCGAGAGCCTTCTGGGTGGCGCCGAAGCCACCGTGCGTGACCGCGACAGCTGCCTTCGGCAGCAGCAGCGAGTGCGGTACGAACTCGGCGAGGTGGGCGTTGTCGGAGATGTCGAACGCTTCGAGTCCGGCCGGCATCGTCGCGACCACGTCGAGGTCTTCGCCGGCCAGGCCGGCAAGGGATGTGCGCACGAGCTCGCCGTCGTCTTGGAACTCCGAGGACGTCGTGATGAGTGCGACCGGCCGGGTCAGCCCGGACAGCCAGGCCGGTGGATCGCTGGACGGGTCCCAGGCCAACGGACCGGTGAAGACGAACGACTCGGGCCACATCGCGCGGGGGTATTCCAGGGCTCGGGATGTGAGGTAGAGCGTCAGTGGTGGTCGGGTGAACATGTCCGCGGCGTCCCGTAGCGGCGATGCCCCGGCCTCGACCCGCATGGAGTTCGTGCGGGGCAGCGCGATCCGCTCGAGCATGCCCATGGTCATAGGCGTGAGCGCCCGATTCCGGATCCGGCCCAACGGACCGGCCATCGGCCTCAGGCCGGGCCCGAACGGGGGCACCTCGGGCGCCGGTAATGGCGTCGGGGAGTGCTGGATCGAGGCCCAGGGCAGTCCCGAGGCCTCGGCGACGGCAGCCGCGCCCCAGCAGAGGACGTCGATGAGGAGCAGATCGGGCCGATCGTCCTGGATCGCGCGCTGGACCTCGGGGACCTGAAGCTCGCCGCGGGCGATGAAGTTGGCGACGGCCGCCCTGAGCGATGAAAGCGGGTTGTGCTGCGTGAAGTCGAGGAGCTCGATGGCGCTGATGGCGGGGTCGACCGCGTCCGCTGTGAAGCCGAGCGCACGCAGTCCCGTCACCTCGGCCGCGATCGTCCGGATGACCACGTCATGGCCGCGCCGCTGCAGCTCGAGCAGGATCGGCACGGTGGGGAACAAGTGGCCCCGGGCGGGCGCGGTGTAGACGAGAACCTTCATTTCAGCGTTCCTTCCACAAGCTCGAGCAGCGCCAGCTTGGTCTGGCGTTGGGACAGCCCTTGCTGACGACGCAGCAGGGACCAGGTGTAGAGGTCACAGACGGCGAGCAGCTGTGCCCCCAGACGTTGACGGGCGACACCGGAGCGGGCCTCGAGCCAGGGCGCGAACACGCGGGCGCACCACTCGGCATGGACCGTTCTGCCGCGCTCGGCAACCTCCGCGAACGCCGGCACCCTGTTCTCCTGGCGCAGCAGGTGCATCATCAGATCGCCCTCGGCCTCGTAGTGCTCGACCAGGTTCTGCACCGCGCCGGCCACGTCACCGACCGGTGCTACAGCGCGCTGTTCCTCCACCTGTGCCCCGCGGATCTGCGTCAGTCTCGAGACGATCCCTTCCTTGGAGCCGAAGTGGCGAATGACGGTCTGCACGGTGACCTGGGCGTCGGCCGCGATCTGGTCAAGGGTGACCTCGTCAAAGACTGCCACCGTGAAGCGGTCGAACGCCGCCGCCAGGATGCGTTCCCCGGTTTGCTGGGCCGCGTCGGCGCGGGCCGACATCCTGTATTGCCGTTTCATGTTAATGACACTAGCGCGAAAATAAGCGAAGGTCGAGGCTACACAGATGCCGTGCGCCCAGCGGGCCCTGAAGCTGTTCGGGAAGGACGTGGCGGGGAGTTGACCGAGCACCTCGGACATGCGACGGATCGCGCTGATCCGCGCTGCCGGAACTGCCAGCCTCCGCGCAGGTGAGCCGTTTTGGAACTGCGGGCAGCCATCAGGTAAAGTTCTCTCCGTTGCCCGCAAGGGCGGCAGGCGGACATAGCTCAGTTGGTAGAGCGCAACCTTGCCAAGGTTGAGGTCGCCGGTTCGAGCCCGGTTGTCCGCTCTTTGTTGTTCTTTTCNTTCGATCCCAGTATCGCCCACCACTTGGCGGCGCCCCGCGACTAGCGGGGCGCCGTTCTCGTATCTCCCGGTGGATCGGAGGGCTCATGCGTGGTGAAGCGGACTTCGGTGCCGTGCGCGCGTGGGATCCGATCGAGATCCGTCACGATGCCGCCGCCCTCGACGAGCCCGGCTTCTGGGTCGTGGTGTGCACCTTTGAAGGGGCACTGACCGCCGTACGGATGGGCCGCACCTCCGCCCGCAGACCGGAGCCCGAAGCTGCGTTCGTCGCCGCCGATGTTGTCGACACCTCCGCCTGGTCCTCCTCGCTGGATGCCGCCGGCTATGAGCAGGCCGTGGAGGACGTGCGCCGCAGGGTTGCTCGGGGGGAGGTCTACCAGGCGAACATCTGCCGGGTGATGCAGCGGGAGATCCCCGACGGCTTCCCGATGCAGCGCTTGGCGCAGCTGCTGGAGCAGGGCAACCCGGCCCCGTACGCCGCCCGGATCGAGATCCCGGATGCCGGCCTCGACATCGTCTGCGCGTCTCCTGAGCTGTATCTCTCGCGTCAGGACAGCCGTCTGGTGTCGATGCCGATCAAGGGCACCGCGCCGACCGTGGCGCAGCTGCTGCCGAAGGACACTACGGAGAACGTGATGATCACCGATCTGGTGCGCAACGACCTCTCGCCGGTCAGCCGGCCGGGCAGTGTTGCGGTCGAGGGGTTGTGCCTTCCGCAGGAACACCCCGGTCTGGTCCACCTCGTCTCGACCGTCAGCTCGCAGTTGCGCGACGACGTCACGTGGGCCGCCATCCTCGGCGCGAGCTTCCCACCGGGTTCGGTGTCCGGGGCGCCCAAATCGACTGCGCTGCAGGCGATCACCGAATTGGAGCGAGTTCCCCGCGGTCCGTACTGCGGCGCGATCGGGTTCGTCGACAACGATCCGGATGGTCGCTCATGTCACGCCGAACTGGCCGTCGGGATCCGTACGTTCTGGGCGGAGCGCGAGGCCGGGCGGCGCCTGCTGCGGTTCGGAACCGGCGCCGGGATCACCTGGGGATCGGACCCCGAAGGTGAGTGGGCCGAGACCGAGTTGAAGGCCCGTCGCCTGATCTCGCTGGCCGACCGCGCGCTGAACAGCTGACCCGTTAGCGCGGTTCGCCCAGCCCAGCTTCACGGGCTCGGATGATCGCGGCCGCCCGGTCGGCGACCCGCAGTTTGGCGAAGACGTTCGACACGTGATTGCGAACCGTCTTCTGGGAGATGCCGAGGTGGTTGGCGATGTCCTGGTTGTTGCGGCCCTGGGCGATCAGGTCGAGCACCTCGACCTCGCGCGGGCTGAGTTCGGCGAAGGTCGCCGTCGGGGGAGTGGCGAGCAGACTCTGCAGGTGGCGGGCAACGCGTGGCCCCAGCATGATTTCGCCACCGGCAACGGCACGTACCGCCCTGGCGATCGCCGCCCCGTCAGCTCCCTTGACGAGGTAACCCCGCGCGCCGGCCCGCATCATCGCTGCGACGCTGGCGTCGTCTTCGAACATGGTTAAGGCGATGACCCCGATGTGTGGGCTGCGCGCGGTGATGGCGCGCGTGGCATCGACGCCGAGCAGTTCCGGCAGGTGCAGGTCCATCAGAATCACGTCGGGCTGGAGCTCATCGGCGACGGTCACTGCATCTGCTCCATTGGCGGCCTCGGCGATGACCTCGATGTTGTCCATCGCCGCGAGCACGAAGCGCAGGCCCTCCCGGAACATCGGGTGGTCATCGACGATGAGCACGCGGGTGGGCGCCGGATCGGTCATGGCCGCACCGCGTTGCCGGCGAGGTGGCCGACCGGCAGGTAGACCTCGACCCGCAGGCCGCCCAACGGGGAGGGCAGCAGCCGGCAGGAGCCGCCGACAGCGGTTGCCCGTTCGATCATCGAAAGGGTGCCGACGCCGTACGAGCCGGGTCCGAATCCGACGCCGTCGTCGTCGATTCGCAGCCGAACCTGGTCGGCTTCGGTCGCGCAGGTGACCCGGCAGGATCGCGCCTGCGCATGCTTGGTGACGTTGGTCAGCGCTTCGCAGACGATCCGGTAGGTCGCCAGCTCGATGCCCGCAGGCAGATCGGTCATCGGGTCGGTGATCTCGACCGTGACGGTTAGGGCGTCGTGTTCGGCGGTGGCAACGGTGCAGAAGGCCGCCGCTTGATGGCGCAGGGCGCCTTCCAGGCCAAGGGCTTCCAGGACAGGGGGAGCAAGGTCGTGAACAATCCGGCGCACATCATTGAGCACCTCGCCGACCTCGCCGGTGAGCCGTTGCAAGGTTTGTTTGGCTTCTTGCGGGCGCCGGTCGACCAGGGCCGCGGCGCCTTCGATCTGCAGCGCGACGGCCGCCAGTGCCGGCCCGACACCGTCGTGGATGTCACGGCGCAACCGGCGCCGCTCCTCCTCGCGGGCGGTGGTGACCTCCTGACGCAGCCGGCCGACGGCGAGGGTGACGCCGAGGCTGTGCAGGACCGGGCCGATCTGATCCACCACCACCTCCAACGAACTGAGCACGTTCGCCGGAACGCCAGCGCCCTGTCGCGGGCTCACCCGCAGGTTGCCGATGCGCTCGCCCTGAAATCGGATCGGCAAGGTGAGGGCTTCAGCCCCGGGGGTACCGGTCTGAGCGCTGCCCAACTCGGTGGTGAGACAGACGTAGTTCAGCCGTAGGTAGGTGGCGGCGATCTCATCGACGAGGTCCTGCAGGACGGTTGGCGCGTCGAGGCCGGCGGTGGTGCGGCGACCCAGCGAGGCCAAGACGCGGTGTGGGTCGTGTCCCCGTCCGTAAAGCAGCCGGTCGACGACCAACTGGACCTGATGGTGCAGGGGAACGGCAACAAGTAGCGAAGCACCCAGGCCGACAATTCCTGGCCACCACAGCGGGCGGCCGTCGACAAGCACTCCGGTGAGCACGACCGATCCGACGAAAACGCCGGTGATCAGCAGGGTCAGCACCGCGTAGACGAGCGAGACATTGAGCACCACCTCGGTGTCCCACAGATGGTGACGCAAAACCGCGAAGCCGACGCTCGCCACGAAGATCATCGCGGCAACTGGGGACAGCGACACCGGAAGCAAAGTGGTGATCTCGAGAGCAGCCGCCAAGGCCAGCAGCACCGCACTCACCACGACCAGCCGAAGTTGCTGTCGCACCTCGGGTTCGGAGCGGCGCCAGCGCACGACCAAGCTGGCCAAGCCGGCCAGAATGAGCAGCGCCGTCGCGATCATGACCACCGGGTAGAGCGCGCCGACCGGCAGCCCGCGGATTCCGGCGGGATTGCGCACCGAGGGCAATGCGGGCGACACCGTGCCGGGCGCGAAGGCGTTCAGTGTCATCGACGCTGCGCCCGCGGCGTACGTCGCCGTTCGCGTCAGCCGCCAACGTGGCCCGGGCAATCTGCCGTCCGGAAAGTGCAACAGGACCAGGGGCAAGGTGATCAGTCCGATCGGGCTGATCACCGCCGAGATCCAGGCGAGCCAGTCCCAGAGCAGCGCCGAGGGGGAGCCGGTCGGCGTCCAGGCCCCGCGTACGACGGTCTCGTCCAGCACCCCGACGAGCGCCTGCGTTGCCCCGCCAAGGAGTAGGAACCAGCCGACCACGTTGCCGGGCAGCCGGCCGGTGATGAGCAGCCCGCTGAGCCCGAGGCTTAGGCCCAGGGTGAGGTCACCTGGAGCCCAGACGTCGACCGGGATTGACCGATTCGCCCAGGCGAGCACGGCCAGCAGGGGGAGGCAGACGATCCAGCACGTGACGAGCGCGCGGCGCCAGCGCCGTTGGCCCAGCCGCTCGATCGTCTGCATCTGTCCATCTTCCTGCTGGCCGTGCTTGCGCGAGGGCAGATCGGTGGCAAATCCGGTCGTCATCGTCCAGGGCTATCGGCGCTGAACTCGGCGACGCAGGCCCGCACCGCTGGCGATCACGGCTGCGCCTGCGACGGAGAGCCAAGAGACCAGCGACCAGTTCGTCCCGGCGCGCTGAGACCTCATCGGACCGTCCGTGACCACGACCGGACCGCTTGCGGTGGGCGTAGCTGTCGGCGAACTGGTGGGTGTTCCGGTGCCGCCGAGGTCGAACTCGCCCGCCTGCTTGGGCAGCTGCGGACCGCTGATGTCAGTCGGCGAAACGTAGCCATAGTGGCCATCGGTCAGGTCGAGGGTGATCCAGGCCGATTGCCCTGGTGACAGCGAGTCGATACCGCTGACCAGCTTGCCGCCCTGTGGCTGCGACCCCGACTGCAGCGCGTTGTTGACGCTCCCGGCGAACTGGAGCAGGGGCACGCCCCTGTCGAGTCGGGCCAGCGAGAGCGAGTGTGGCTTGTGGCCGGTGTCTTTCACCAAATACGTGCCATGTCCGGTGAAGTGGTTCGGCCACCGAATGCCGTTGTCGCCGACCGCAATAATTCCACTGCTGGACGGAGCCTGGTTGCTCGTCGCTCCCGCGACCTTAAGGATCCCGACCATGCCCATCGCGGCGTGGGTCATGTGGTCCTTGCCCATCACGAAGCAGATCAGCGCGTAATTGCCGGACTGCAGGGTGGTGGTGACGGTCTCGGTTTCCCCTGCGGATAGTAGAGCTGGCGCGCCGTAGGTGGTGTCCGGGCTGTCCAGAAGCAGGGCACCGAGGGCCTTGTCGCCCTTGCCGGCGGCCGCCTTCAGCTGCTGCTGGGTGACTCCGGCCTTCAGTCGGCCCATGCTCATCATGTGCAGGTCGTCGTCGCGGTTGTGCCAGGTGATCGACACGATGCCCGGCCGGACACCGCCCTGAACCTGGTAGTTCATGTTGGTGGTGTCGACGACGACCTGGTTGCCGACCGGCGCCGTTGGGGCAGCCGAAGCGCTGCCTACGGCGACTGTCGATGTGGCCAAAAGGGCACACATTCCAACGGTGGCAACCAGCGGGCGGCCAAAAGATGACTTCATGACGGGTTCTCCTCATTCTCCGAGCGGAGGCGGATTGGTTGACGCCTTCGACTGTTGCCGCGCAGACCTCCCAGGCGCATCGGGCGCGTGTCCCGAACCGCCGGGAACATTTGTCCCAGGACGGCCGCGCCCGCCCTGCGTGAAACACTGGCCGGACGTGCCTCGGAAAGGGTCAGCGATGGATGCAATCAGGGTGTGGGTCAACGGGTCGTTGGTGGGTGACGGCGCGAGTGTGAGCGCGCTCGACCACGGCGTGACGGTCGGTGACGGGGTCTTTGAGACCTGCAAGGTTGAGAACGGTGTTGTGTTCGCGCTGGAGCGTCACCACGATCGACTCGACCGATCGCTGGCTGGCCTGGGTCTGCCGGCCGCTGACCGTCAGGTGCTCGCCGAAGGCATCAGCGCCGTTCTCGTGGGCGGCCTCGAGTTCGGTCGGGTGCGCTATTCGGTCACTGCAGGGATCGGCCCGCTCGGGTCAGATCGCAGCGACTCGCCGCTGACCTACATCGTGCTCGCTTCCCCGGTTCCCCGCCCGACGCCGACAACGGAGATCGCGACGGTGCCGTGGACCCGCAACGAGCGCAGCGCGGTCGTTGGTCTCAAGACCACGTCGTACGCCGAGAATGTCGTCGCGCTCGCCCGCGCTAAGGAGCGCGGTGGCAGCGAAGCGATCTTCGCCAACACCCAGGGCGAGTTGTGTGAGGGCACCGGCAGCAACATCTTCGTGGTGGTCGACGGTGAGGTGCTCACCCCGCCGGTCGAGTCGGGTCTGCTGCCGGGCATCACCCGCGCGTTGGTGATCGAGGCGTGTGAGGCAGCCGGCATTCCGGTTCATGAGAAGACGCTGCCGCTGAATATTCTGCAGACTGCCGACGAGGTCTTCATCACCTCCTCGACGCGGGACGTTCAGGCGGTCTCGCGCGTTGATGATCGCGAACTGTCTGCGCCGGGCCCCGTCACGGTCCGGACCGCGCGGGCGTTCGCTGATCACGCGCCACACTTGGCCTAGGAGGAACACGTTGGGGGAGTCCGCTGTGCAGGAGGAACTGAGGGAATCGTTCGACCCGAAGTCCCACCGATACGCCTGGCGCCGGAAGTTGGCGGCCAACCCGGTGTCGGACAAGACCTACCGAATTGGCGTTGCCATCGTCGGTCTGATCATCGTCGCGGTCGGCATCGCAGCGGTGCCGCTGCCTGGGCCCGGCTGGTTGATCGTCTTCATTGGCCTAGGGGTCTGGGCGACCGAGTTCCTTTGGGCCGCAAGGCTGCTCAACTGGGCCCGCGAGAAGCTCGACGCCTGGAACGCTTGGTTCAAGCGGCAGCCGTTGTGGTTCCAAGGGCTGTTCGCACTGCTCACTTTCGCGTTCGTCTGCTTCATCGTCTGGCTCACCTTGCGCATCGGCGGCGTTCCCGGGTTCCTGCCCAGTGGAGCGAAGGACTTCCTGCGCGCGATGCCCGGCTTGTGATCGGTTCACCCGATTAGGAGGACTCCCGGTCGGTTGGGTAAAGTTCGTCCTCGTGCTGGTCGCAGTGCCAGACCCGGATGTATAGCTCAGTTGGTTAGAGCGTTCGCTTCACACGCGAGAGGTCAGGGGTTCGAGTCCCTTTACATCCACCAGAACCGTCCTACTCGAACCAACGACATCCGAAACGTCGCGGGTGGCATGGTTCGGTTCATCCCAGGTTAGGAGCGCCTCGCGAACAGCGAGGCGCTTTCCTGTTTTTGTGCCTCGGTAGGTTGACTCGATACGGAGCCACTCGGTGTGGACGTCCAGGAGCGTGAGGAAGGGGTCGTTGACGACGGGACTGCTGCACGGATAGGTGACAGGTTCGGTCACGCTGCCTGAGTGGCTGATGTGGTCATGATGGTCTCGAACTCGATGGGGGTCAATCGGTCGAGCGCGTCCTGCCGCCGGCGGCGGTGGTAGGTCCGTTCGATCCAGGTGACAATCGCGACCCGAAGCTCGTCTCGGGTGGCCCAGGAGCGGCGGTCCAGGACGTTCTTCTGCAACAGCGAGAAGAAGCTCTCCATCGCTGCGTTGTCCCCGCAGGCACCGACCCGGCCCATCGATCCGACCATGTCGTGCCGGCTGAGCGCACGGACATGCTTACGGCTGCGGAACTGCGACCCGCGGTCGGTGTGCAGGACGCAACCAGCCACGTCACCGCGCCGAGCGACCGCGTTCTCCAGCGCGGTAACCGCGAGCCGAGACTTCATCCGTGAGTCGATCGAGTAGCCCACGATCCGGTTGGAGTAGACGTCCTTGATCGCGCACAAGTACAGCTTTCCCTCGCCGGTGTGGTGCTCGGTGATGTCAGCCAGCCACAACCGGTTGGGTGCGTCTGCGGTGAAGACGTGCCGGGTCACGCCGTGCTGGTCGAGCACGGCGCACCGATCGTCGTGCACCGGCGGGCCGGCCTTCTTGCTCTTCTTGCCCCGCTTGGGCTTCCCGAACACCGACCACCAGCCCTGCCGGGAGCAGATCGCCCACGCGGTCCGCTGCGCCATGACCTCGCCCGCGTCGGCGGCCTCCTCGACCAGATACCGATACCCGAACTCCGGGTCGTCGCGATGCGCGTCGAACAACGCGTTCGCCCGGCAAGCGGCGATCAGATCTGTCGCGGCGACCGGTGCCTGCAGCCACCGGTAGTACGGCGCCCTGGCGATCTTCAACACCCGACACGTCACCGTCACGGGGATCCCGTCGACGGCCAGCTCACGGACGAGCGGGTACATCATTTTGGGCCGATGTTGGCCTGCGACAAGTACGCCGCGGCCCGACGTAACACCTCGTTCTCCTGCTCCAGCAACCGAATCCGCTTCCTGGCCTCGCGCAGCTCGGCGTTCTCGGCCGCGGTCGTTCCCGGCTTCACGCCATCTTCGACGTCAGCTTGCTTCAACCAGTTCGTCAAACAGGACTCGCTGATCCCGAAGTCCGCGGCGACCTGTTTCAGCTGCTGACCCGGCTCGCGGTTACGGGCGACGCGGACAACGTCGTCACGGAATTCTTTGGGGTAGGGCTTGGGCACAGTGCACATCCTTCCAGCGGCGCCGTTCGGCACCACAGTTCAGATGTCACCAACTCGTGCAGCAGTCCCGGATTCTGACGGGGTCGGTTTGGTCCGACTTCGGGGTTGCGGTCGCAATGCTTCTATTTGGTGTGTGTTGCTTAGTGTTCGCGGTCATCGTATTTTTGCGCGGGGATACTCTCCGGAGAGGAGTAGGGGCGTCTATCTATCCTGGCGCATAGTCTCGACGAAAGGTCCCCACGCGGCGGTAACCGGCTCATCCCAAACGAGGGTGTAGTTGTGCCCTGGAGACGCCGGCTTCGAGCAGGCTCCTTGCGATGTAGTGGGTCAGATTGCGGAAGCCGAGAGCGCTGCCACGTAGGTGCTCGAGGCGGCCGTTGATCGCCTCGGTGGGGCCGTTGCTGGTGCCGGGCCGGTCGAAGAAGGCGAGAACATCAGCTGCACGCTTATAGCCAGCTCTTGAAGACTGCTTTGGAGCGGCCCTGGATCATGTCGAGCAACCGTGCTGGGCCAGTGCCGTTACGCACTGGTGTCAGGTCGGTGATGACGGTCACGTACTTATCACCGTGGCGAGTGTGGCGCCACACGTGCTCATCGACCCCGATGGTGGTGACGCCGTCGAACCTGCTCGGATCGTCGGTCAGGACGCGGTGCCCCTCGGCCAACACGGCGTCGTTGGCGGTGTCCCACGCAACGCCGAGCCCTTCAGCGACCCGGGCGACGGTCGGGACTGCTGCGCGAGTGTCGCTGCGGACTCGCCGACTGTATATGCCGCCACAATCGCTTCCCTGTCGTCGTCGGTCAGGCGCTGGGACAGGGCGTGGGGCAGCCACGACCGAGCTTGATCCGAAGGCGGTCGGCGACAGTCGACCTGCTCGATCTCCGGGATGGCGTCGTAGTGACGATGCTGTTTCGAGTAGTGAACGATGAGGTCCACCCTTCAAAATCCGTCCCTTTGACTCGACGGTCGGTCGGTCGCATCACGATCCGGACCGAACTCCGGTCAGCCGCCCGCTCCCACACCTAGATTGGTCGAAACGACCGTCAGGGGAGAGCGATGGAGCCGGGGGAGCAGGGTGTCATCGGCGGCTACCGCCTGCTCCGATCCCTTGGCACGGGCGGCATGGGTGAGGTCTGGTTGGCCGAGCATCCGCGGCTGCCGCGCCGGGTCGCGCTGAAGATTCTGCGGACGGGCAGCGTCGACGTCCCCGATGCCCAGCAGCGGTTCCTGCGCGAGGCCGAAACCGTTGCGCGACTAGACCATCCGTCCGTGATCGATGTTGTCGACCGCGGCCAGGACGGCGGCCGACTCTGGATCGCGATGCGGTTTGTGGAAGGGGAGGACCTGCTCGCCCGACTGCGCCGCGCGGGGCCGATGTCCGTCGCCGACGCGCTGCGAATCGCGCGCGCGGTCGCCGATGCGATCGACCACGCCCATGCGAACGGCGTCATCCACCGCGACATCAAACCGGCCAACATCCTGCTGCCGACCTCGGGCCAACCGGCCGCGGTCGTCACCGACTTCGGGATCGCCCGCGCGGTCGAAGAGGTGAACAGCTCGACCGGCCAAGGGACGGTCGTCGGCTCGATGTCTTACCTGTCGCCCGAGCAGTTCGACGGTGCGCGCGCCGATGAACGCAGCGACGTCTACGCCTTCGCCTGCACCATTTACGAAATGCTCTGTGGCGCAAAGGCATTCGATGCTCGTACGACCGCAGCCCTGATCGCCGCACACTTCACCCAACCGCGTCCCTCGCTGCGCGTCCTGAACCCAGAGCTATCTGAGGCGGTCGACCGGGTGATCCGCCGCGGCCTTGCGGTCGATCCGACGCATCGCTGGTCCTCAGCCGGCGCGATGGTCGCAGCGCTCGAGCGAGTGGCAACGATGGCACCTGAGGCATCAACTCTGGTGACCAAGGTCGACCGTACGAAGGGCCGCGCCACGGGGACCTCGGCCGCGGGAATCGCAACAGGTCGAAATAAAGCGGTGTGGGTCGGGACGTTCGCGCTGGTCGCTGTCGCGGCGGCCGCGACTGTTGCGGTGTTGGTGTGGCCGAACAGCAGCCCTACTCCGAACACGGTGGGATCGACAATCATGACGAGCACGGACGGAGGTGCCAGCTCGTCGACCAGGCCGACATCCAGCCCGCCCTCATCGACGGCCAGTAGCCCCAGCAGCCCGCCATCGACGCCGGCGAATCCACCGGTCATCATCAAGAGCCAGACCGAGACATCCAGCAGCACTTCCACCAGTTCCAGTAGCACCGCCAGCAGGACGAGCAGCCCCACCAGCTCCAGCAGTTCGGAGTCCGTCGGCCCCGGAGGGGACCTCGGACTCGCCCAGTCGATCTCAGCCCCCGGCTGCGGCGGCGCAGGCGTGGTCGTCCTGCATAGCTCGGCCTCCAATTCGGTGGACCAGCAGCGCAGCGACGTGACCGCGGCCTTGGCGCAGTTCCCGGGAGCGTCCTACATGCGCCCGTCCTGCGGCTCGATCCGCTCGATCAAAGACGGCCAGCAGATCTACACGGTCTATGCCCCGACCACCGTGGCGGACCCGGATGAGGCCGGTCTTTGCGCCGCCGTCAAGCCCTATGCAACCGCTTCGGCCGGGTCGCCGTACGGGAAATTCTTGGACGGAAGCCACCCGGTTGGCCACTTTTATCGTTGGGATGCGCAGATCGAGCACTGTTATTACTACGCCGACACAAGCGCTACCCGGCGACTGATCGTCTGAGCGCGACGAACGTCAGGCCGGTTCGCCCGCCTTCGGCTGGTCGGCTCCGCTGCGCTGCAACCACGCGACGAACACGGCAAACACCGCGAGCGCGATCAGTGAAACAGCCGCGTCCGTGAAGCCCAGGCCGCCTGCTTTGGTCGACGGCTTGGCGAACCAGTCCGCGAACGATGCGCCCAGCGGGCGGGTCAGAACATAAGCGGTCCAGAACGAGGCGACCGGCCCGAGGACTCCGCTGCGCCAGCCGATCAGCGGCACCAACATCGCGAGCGCGAAGACACCGTCGGAGGCGAGGTAGCCCAGGTGGAGGGTGAATGCGGCCAGGTCTCCCGCGGCAGTGCCGAGCGCGAAGGTGGCGAGCACCGTTGCCCAGTAAAAGATTTCGCGACGGCGAGTCGTGACGGAGTGGATCGAGATTGATCCCTCGACGCGCTGCCACGCGATGAGCACCACCGCGACCGCGAGGGCGTAAGCAGCGGTGGTGACGGCGTAGGGGACACCGAGAACGACGTGTACGGCGTCGGCTGCCATGGTGCCGAAGACCGCGACCATGGCCACTGTTCCCCAGTAGAGAACGGGGCGGTAGCGCTGCGCCCGCAACTGCAGGGTGATCATCACGACGAAACCCACGAAGCCGACCACGACAGCGGCGTACTGGCTGATGCCAACCAGCCAGTCCGAGATCGCCTCGCCCATCCCGGTCGTCAGCAATTTCACGACCCAGAACGCGGCCGCGACATGCGGCACCTTCGGCAGCAGGGAGCGTACGGAGGGAATGTCGGTGGTGGCCGTGAGGTCGGTGGTCGTCGGCATGCGCCGCAAACTACCGGCGCCTGCTGGCGACTTCGTCCGTGAAGCCTGGAAGAACGCTGGGAGCGGGCCGGGAGCTGTCACACATCCTCGGGGCGGAGGTGCCCCTGGGCGTTCCTTCCGCGGCATGCTGGGAGCAAGAACGTCCCACCGGACGTTGCACCGACTGATTGATCGTCCCCAGGAGGAGAAGGAACATGTCGAAGTTCGACCAGGCGAAGAACCTGTTCAACAAGGCCCAGAAGGTCGCAGTCGACGGAGTCGAGAAGGCGAAGCAGACTGCCAAGGAAAACCCTGACAAGATTCGCGGCGGCATCGACAAGGTTGCTGGCGCGGCCGACAAGGTCACCAAGGGCAAGTACGCCGACAAGATCTCCAAGGCGAGCGACAAGGTCGAGGAGACGGTGCAAAAGGGTGCTCACAGCAAGCCGCTGACCGACGCCGGCCACGCCGGAACCCCGTCGTCAGCCGCTGACGAAGCCGGTCGCAAGGTTGGCGAGGTCCGCGACCCGATCGCATCGCCCGACCCGATCGACCGTCCCGGCCCGATTGACTGATCAACCACAAAACAGCGACTGATCCGGGGATCAACCCGGTTCGCAGGAGGCCCGCGGACGCACCCAGCGTCTGCGGGCCTCTCGCGTGGGCGATATCGGGTCGTGGAGCCGGCGCCGCTGCGGATAGCCTGAGAGCGTTCATTCCCGACCTTTTGCTAGGAGCACCACGTGTCCGACCAGATCACCGTGTCCATCGCCGGAAGCGAGCGACAGGTGGACCAGGGCACTACCGGCTCCGACCTGTTCGGCGGCGACCGCACCGTCGTGGCGATGCGGGTAGACGGCGCGCTGCAGGACCTCTTCCGTGAGGTGCCTGCTGGCGCGAACGTTGAACCCGTTGACCTCAGCCAGCAAGACGGGCTGAACATCCTGCGACACTCGGCCGCCCACGTTCTCGCTCAAGCCGTGCAGCAGGTGAACCCCGAGGCCAAGCTCGGAATCGGTCCGCCGATCACCGACGGCTTCTACTACGACTTCGACGTGGAGAAGCCGTTCACGCCAGAGGACCTCAAGGCCCTCGAGAAGGCGATGCAGAAGATCGTCAACGAGGGCCAGACCTTCTCCCGCCGGGTCGTCTCCGACGACGAGGCGCGCGCGGAACTGGCCGCGGAGCCGTACAAGATCGAACTGATCGGGCTCAAAGGCAGCGCCGCCGACGCCGCAGAAGGTGCCGACGCCGAGGTTGGCGCCGGTGAGCTGACGATCTACGACAACCTGCGCCGCGATGGTTCGCGCGCCTGGGGCGACCTGTGTCGCGGACCGCACGTTCCGTCGACCAAGTTGCTCGGCAATGCGTTCAAGTTGCTGCGCTCGGGCGGCGCCTACTGGCGCGGGTCGGAGAAGAACCCGCAGCTGCAGCGTGTCTACGGCACCGCCTGGGCCAGCAAGGACGACCTCAAGGTCTACCTCGATCGCTTGGCCGAGGCCGAGAAGCGCGACCACCGCAAGCTGGGCGCCGAACTCGACCTGTTCTCCTTCCCCGACGAACTCGGTTCCGGCCTACCGGTCTTCCACCCCCGCGGTGGCGTGATCAAGCGGGAGATGGAGGACTACGTCCGCGCGCGGCACATCCAAGAGGGATTCGACTACGTCGGCACCCCGCACATCACCAAGGACGGGCTGTTCCACACCTCTGGCCACCTGCCCTATTACGCCGACACGATGTTCCCGCCGATGGAACTCGAGGGCGCGAAGTATCAGCTGAAGGCGATGAACTGCCCGATGCACAACCTGATCTTCAAGTCGCGCGGTCGCTCCTACCGGGAACTGCCGCTGCGCTTCTTCGAGTTCGGGTCGGTCTATCGCTACGAGAAGTCGGGCGTGGTCCACGGCCTGACCCGGGTGCGCGGCATGACGCAGGACGACTCTCACTCCTATGTCACCGCCGAGCAGGCGCCCGATGAGATCAAGCACCTGCTGAACTTCGTGCTCAGCCTGCTGCGCGACTTCGGGCTCGATGACTTTTACCTCGAACTGTCGACCCGTGATGAGGTCGGCGACAAGAAGGACAAGTTCATCGGATCCGACGAGCAGTGGAAGGTGGCCACCGACGTTCTGGAAAAGGTGGCGACTGACTCCGGTCTCGAACTGGTCGCTGACCCCGGCGGCGCTGCGTTCTACGGCCCGAAGATCTCGGTGCAGGCGCGCGACGCGATCGGCCGTACGTGGCAGATGTCGACGATCCAGTACGACTTCAACCAGCCCGAGCGGTTCGGTCTGGAGTTCCAGGCTGCCGACGGCACCCGTCAGCAGCCGGTGATGATCCACTCGGCGAAATTCGGGTCGATCGAGCGTTTCTTCGGGGTGCTCGTCGAGCACTACGCCGGCGCGTTCCCGGTGTGGCTTTCTCCGGTCCAGGTGTTGGGTGTTCCCGTTGCCGAGGAATACAACGACTACCTCTGGGACGTCCTGTCGATGATGAAAGCGCAGGGCGTCCGCGTCGAACTCGACGAGAGCGATGACCGGTTCCCGAAGAAGATTCGTAACGCCTCCAAGGGCAAGGCGCCGTTCGTGTTGATCGCCGGGGAGGAGGACCGCAGCAACAACGCGGTGTCCTTCCGCTTCCGCGACGGTTCGCAGCGCAACGGGGTGTCGATCGAGGACGCCATCACCTTGGTGCGCAACGCGATTGACCAGAAGAAGCAGATCAATACGGCTGACGACCTCAGCTGAACTAGGAGCTGATCGAGGCGCTCGGTGAGGAACACCTCGAGCAGACGGTCCCGGCGACCGCGTCCGAGGACATCAGTGTCGTTCTGCGCGCGCTCGGAATCCCTTACTGCTACTGGAGCTTTTGCGGCTTCGAAGAGGGCAGCGAGGTATACCTCAACCACAACGCTCGGTTCGGTCCCGCGTTGCAGCCAACCCTGACGACTGGCACCATCGCAGCCATCTGAGTAGTGCGAAGTGCGTTGTGAGACAGCACGATCTCCCCTGACTCCGGGCACCACCGGAGCCTGCGCGCGGAGTAACGTCGGCCCCCGGAAAGTGCTACGACGCAGCAGGAGGAGCAGGCGATGAGCGCACAATCGACAACGTCACCAGCCAGTCGCGGGAAGGTGATTGCCGCGAGCCTGTCGGCCGCAGTCGGTGCCTTCCTCTTCGGTTTTGACTCGGCCGTCATCAACGGCGCAGTGGACGCGATCGGCAGCGGGTTTCAACTCGGATCCGGTATCAAGGGCTTCACGGTTGCGATCGCGTTGCTCGGCTGCGCTGTTGGTGCTTGGTACGCCGGTGGTCTGGCCGACCGCTTCGGCCGCAAGCCGGTCATGCTGGTCGGGGCGGCCCTGTTCTTGATCAGCTCCATCGGGGCCGGCTTCGCCGGCGGGGTCTACCAACTGATGGTGTGGCGCGTGGTGGGTGGCCTGGGGATCGGGATCGCCTCGGTGATTTCACCGGCGTACATCTCCGAGATTGCGCCGGCGCGGATGCGCGGCGGGCTGACCTCCTTGCACCAGTTGGCGATCACCGTCGGAATCTTCGCGGCCCTGTTGTCGGACACCCTCATCGCGAATATTGCCGGCGACGCCAGTCACGAAACCTGGCTCGGTCTGGCCGCGTGGCGCTGGATGTTCTTGGTCGGCGCCGTCCCGGCGATCGTCTACGCCCTGCTGGCGATGGGGTTGCCCGAATCGCCGCGCTACCTGGTCCGTGAGGGCAAGGAAGAGCAGGCCGAGCACATTTTGCACGACATGGGCGAGCGCGACGCGCACGCCAAGATCGCCGAGATCCGCACCACCATCAGCCAGGAGGACCGCGCGAGCTTCAAGGACATCCGCGGTGACTTCTTCGGCTTGAAGCGCCTGGTCTGGGTCGGAATTGCGCTGGCCGGACTGCAACAGCTGGTCGGCATCAACGCGATCTTCTACTACTCGACCACTCTTTGGAAGTCGGTCGGTTTCAGCGAGTCGGACTCGTTCATCACCTCGGTCATCACCTCGGTGATCAACGTGGTGTTGACCTTCGTCGCGATCCTGTTCGTCGACCGCTTCGGCCGCCGCCGGTTGCTGCTGATCGGTTCGATCGGCATGTTGGTCGGTTTGGGAATGGCCTCACTGGCGTTCTTCAACCAGGTCGGCAGCGGCGACAACATCTCCCTTCCCGAGCCGTGGGGTGTCGTCGCACTGATCGGCGCGAACCTGTTCGTGATCTTCTTCGCCGCGACCTGGGGTCCGATCGTCTGGGTGTTGCTGGGCGAGATGTTCCCCAACCGGCAGCGTGCGTACGCTCTCGCGATCGGCGCGGCAGCCAACTGGATCTGCAACTTCATCGTGTCCGTGTCGTTCCCCTGGCTCTCCGACCGAGTCGGGCTCGGCTTCATCTACGGCGGTTACGCGTTCTTCGCCCTCGTGTCGTTCTTCTTCGTCAAGAGTCAGATCCCGGAAACGGCCGGCGCTGAGTTGGAGTCGATGACCGGCACCACGCTGCACGAGAAGCCCGCGACCTGAGACCGATGGCTGGCCCGTGTGCTTCGATGCGTGCATGACCGTACGCATCGTCCAGGCCGAGCGTGACCACGCTCTGATCCTTGGTGCGCTGACGCTCCAAGCCGACGTGGAGTACGCCGGGACCAACCGGGCGGGCTTCATCCCTGAGTTCGCCGACGCCTGGCTCGCCGACTTCGACCACCTGCCGACCTGGCTGGCCTTCGCGCCGGACGGGTCGGCCGTCGGCTTCGTGGTGACCAGTTGGATCCGCAAGCTGCCCAGCCTCTGCCGACCGACCACTGGCTGGCTCCACGTGAAGAACGTCTTTGTGGTGCCCGCGGCGCGCGGGCAGAAAGTCGCCGAACGAATGCTGACCGACATGATCGCGTGGGGCGATGTCCATGCAATCGAGCGCTACCAACTCAATGCCGAACCTAAAGCGCGCAGCCTCTACGAACGGCTCGGCTTCGAGGCACCGAACGAGCGACTGATGGTGCGCCGGTCGTAGGGTCGGCGTCATGAAACGCCCCGTCATCGCCGTTGCTGCGCGCTACACCTCCGACGACAAAGACGAGAAGGTCGTCGGTCTGGAGGTGCGCCGCGCCGTGGCAACCGCGATCGTCGCCGCAGGCGGCCTGCCGGTGATGATCGCGGTTGAAGGGGGCGATCTGCTCGCGGAGTCGCTCGACCTGGCTGACGCGTTGCTGATGCCGGGCGGTGGAGACTCAGACCCGGCCCTCTACGGTCAACAGCCTCACCCGAAGTTGAACCAGGTGTCGCCCGAGCAGGACCGGGCGGACACCGCGATCCTGGCCGCCGCTCTCCAGCGACAACTGCCAGTGCTGGGCATCTGCCGCGGGATGCAGTCGTTGAACGTGGCGCTCGGCGGTGACTTGGTGCAGCACCTCGAGGAGACCAGCGTTGAGCATCGTGACTCAACCCACCCGATCATGGTGTGTGAGCCGGACTCCCTCATCGAGCGACTCATCGGCGCGCCCTCCTGGGAGGGTCGCAGCCTGCATCACCAAGTGGTCGGCCGACTCGGTGACGGGCTGCGGGCGACCGCCCGCACCCAGGACGGCCAGGTCGAGGCGATCGAGCACCGGCAGAACGCGTGGCTCGGGGTGCAATGGCACCCCGAGCTGCAATGCGGGACCGACCCGGCGCAGTTGGCGCCGTTCCGGTGGTTGGTCAGCGCTGCTTCGTCTCGATCAGCATGACCGGGATCAGCCGGTCGGTCTTGGTCTGATATTCGGCGTACGGGGGATAGGCAGCGACCGCGCGCTCCCACCACTGATCGCGCTCAGCGCCGGAAAGCTCCCGGGCGACACCGTCGAAGTGCTGGTCGCCATCCTGAACCTCAACCTCAGGGTTGGCCTTGAGGTTGCCGTACCAGACGGGGTGCTCCGGGGCGCCGCCCTTGGAAGCAACCGCGGTGTAGGCACCGTCGTGTTCGACCCGCATGAGCGGAACGCGGCGCAGCAGACCGGACTTGCGGCCGCGGATGGTGAACACCACAACGGACATTCCCATCACGTCGGCGACCTCGGTGGTGCCAGCCTCATCGATCTTCGCGAGCTGGTCTGCGACCCACCCGGTCTTCTCTTTCGCGAACTCACCCTGCAACGGCATGTTGACTCCTTGTGTCGAACGGACCTTCCGGGCAACCTGCCGCAGGGCGGCGGCTATTCCCGGCCCCTAGGATCGTGGCGTGACTCAGAGTGAACCCGCGTCGAGTTTCGCCGGGGTGCCCGATGGTTTCGACCGTCTGTGGACACCTCACCGGATGGCCTACATCGAGGCCGACAAACCCGAGGACACCGACGACGAAGCCTGCCCGTTCTGCGCTGCGCCGAAAAAGGACGACGCGCAGGGCCTGATCGTGCACCGCGGCACTCATTGCTTCGTGGTGATGAACCTGTTCCCCTACAACCCCGGTCATCTGTTGGTCTGTCCCTATCGGCACGTTCCGCTCTACCTCGACCTGACCGATGAGGAGACGCAGGAGTTCACCGCGCTGACCAAGCAAGGCCTGCAGGCGTTGCAGGTGGTCTCCAATCCGCAGGGCTTCAACCTCGGCATGAACCAGGGCGAAGTCGCCGGCGCCGGGGTGGCCGCCCACCTGCACCAACACATCGTTCCGCGCTGGGCGGGCGACATGAACTTCCTGCCGGTGGTGGCTCAGACCAAGGCGCTGCCGCAGCTGCTGGAGGACGCCCGTTCGCGGCTCGCCGCGGCATGGCCGAACAACTGAACTGCGCAGTAGGTACCCTCGACCCACCATGCTGAACAAGTACGCCCGAGCTTTCTTCTCCAAGATTCTCACTCCCGTCGCCAGACTGCTGCTGAAACTCGGCATCAGTCCCGACGTGGTCACCATCATCGGAACGCTCGGCGTTTGCTTCGGCGCGCTGGCCTTCTACCCACGCCACCAGTTCTTCTTGGGCACGCTCGTGATCACCGCTTTCGTGTTCAGCGACACGGTCGACGGGCTGATGGCGCGCATGTCGGGGCGTTCGAGCCTGTGGGGTGCCTACCTCGACTCGACCCTCGACCGCGTCGGTGACGCCGCGATTTTCGGCGCCCTGGTCATCTATTACGCCGGCACCGAAGGCCACAACATGGTCATGGCCGGCCTCGCCCTCGCCTGCCTGATCCTGGGCAGCGTGGTGTCTTATGCCAAGGCGCGGGCCGAGGGCTTGGGCATGACCGCCAACGTCGGCATCGCCGAGCGCGCTGACCGGCTGGTCGCCGTGCTGGTCACGACCGGATTGTGCGGCTGGTTCCTGAAGCAGTGGGAGGTCTGGATCCTCGGGACTGTCCTGGCGTTGCTCGCGGTCGCCAGCTTCATCACCGTCCTGCAGCGCATGCTCACCGTCCGCAAACAGGCACTCGGCAAGCCGCTGTGAGTCTCGCCGATCGCGCCCAGGTTGCCGGGTTTCGTGCGGCTTGGCGTCTGGTCCGAACCCTCCCGGAACGACCCGCGTACGCCCTGTTCGACGCGATCGCCGACCGCACCGCAGCCCGTGGCGGCAAGAGCGTGCGACGCATGCGCTCCAACTACGCCCGCGTACGCCCGGAGCTGGGTGAGCGCGAACTCGACGCGCTGGTGCGCGCCGGGGTTCGGTCTTATCTGCGCTACTGGTGCGACGCGTTCCGGCTGCCGGTCCTCTCCGCGCGGGAGTTGGCTGGTGCCGTCGAACTCACCGGCGACGAGGAGGGTCGCGCGATCGTGGCTCGCGGGGAGCCGATCGTGCTGTTCCTGGGCCACATGGGCAACTGGGATATGGCCGGCGCCTGGTCGACCACCCACTTTGCGAAGGTCACCACGGTGGCCGAACGGCTCGAACCCGAGGAGCTCTTCCGGGAGTTCCTGGCGTTCCGAGAGTCGCTCGGCATGCGGATTCTGGCCCTCACCGGCGATGAGAATCCCTATCCGCAGCTGATCGAGGCACTCAACGAGGGCGGCTTCGTGCCGTTGCTGGCCGACCGCGACCTGACCAGCCACGGGGTCGAGGTCGAAATGCTGGGCCATCGGGTCAAAGCAGCCACCGGCCCGGCGCGACTCGCGCTCGACACCGGCGCCGCGTTGTTCCCACTCTCGGTGACCTATGAACCGATCCCCGGCCGCTCGATGCAGCGCGTGATCGCCCGATTCGGTCCCCGGGTGACAGTTCCCGACGCGGATCGCGCGGAGCAGGTGCGGGCGATGACCCAGCAGTGCATCGACGGGCTCGGCGCAGCTATCGCCGAAAAAACCGAGGACTGGCACATGATGCAGCGGGTGTTCCTGGATGACCTGGACCCGCTGCGGTGAGGATCGGCCTGGTCAGCCCTTACTCCTTCGACGTTCCCGGGGGAGTGCAACTGCACGTCCGCGACCTCGCGGAGTACCTCATCTCGCATGGCCATTACGTCGAGGTGCTGGCGCCGGCGGAACCCGAAGCCGAACTGCCGGCGTACGTCGTCAGCGCCGGCAGCGCTGTTCCGGTCCGTTACAACGGTTCGGTGGCTCGTCTCACCTTCGGTCCGGTCACCGCGGGGCGGGTCAGCAGATGGATCGACCGCGGCCGGTTCGACGTGTTGCACATCCACGAACCGATCAGCCCGAGCGTGTCGATGCTGGCGATGTGGGCCGCCGAGGGCCCGTTGGTCGGCACCTTCCACACCAGCAATGACCGCTCCCGCGCCCTGATGGCGGTCGGACCGATACTGCAACCGGGGCTGGAGAAGCTGCAGGGGCGGATCGCGGTGTCGCAGATGGCGCGCCGGTTCGTCCGCGAACATATCCAGGGCGATGCGGTGGTGATCCCCAATGGCGTCTACGTCGACAGCTTCGCCAGCGCGCAACCGATCGACGCGTGGCGTGGCAGCCCCGAGCGACCGACGATCGCTTTCCTCGGTCGCATCGAGGAATCGCGCAAAGGCCTGCAGGTGCTGCTGCACGCGCTGCCGATGATCCAGCAGCGAATCCCCGGCGTACGCCTGCTGATCGCCGGCCCGGGCGACCAAGCGGCGGTCTTGCACGGCCATCCGGACTCGGTGGTCGCCGCCTGTGAGTTCCTCGGCGCGATCAGCGACGCCGAAAAGCGGTCCTTCCTGCGGTCCGCCGACTGCTATGTCGCACCCAATACAGGTGGCGAGAGCTTCGGCATCATCCTGGTCGAGGCGATGAGCGCCGGCGCCCCGGTGATTGCCAGCGATATCCCGGCGTTCCGCGCGGTCCTGGAAGACGGCTGGGCGGGGGCGATGTTCAGCAATGAGGACTCCGCCGATTTGGCCGCGGTGGTCGGCGACCTGCTGCTCGATCGCGAACAACGCGGTCAGTTGGCCGCAAATGGCAGCAGGCGCGCGCGGCGTTTCGACTGGTCCCGAGTGGCCGCCGACGTGTTCGATGTCTACGAGACCGTCCGCTCGGCCTCCGCGCCGGCGCCGGTGTCGGCCGAAGTTCGTCCGGTTCGATGGTGGAGAGGGAACGTGTGATGCGGGTCTGGTTCTGGGTCGTACTCGCGGTGGCCGTTTTGGCGCTGGTCGCGTGGTATCTCTCCTACACGGCTGCTCGCCTCGACCGCCTGCACGGCCGCGTCGAGGGCTCGGTCTCTGCGCTCGACGCGCAACTGGTTCGACGGGCCGAGACGGTCATGGAGTTGGCCCACTCCGGCAGCCTCGATCCGGCGAGTTCGATGTTGCTGGCCGAGGCTGCGACCCGATCGCTGGATGCCTCGGACGCAGCAGAGGTTCACGTTGAGGTGCGCGAACACGGCGTCGACGCCGATCGGGCGCAGATCGAATCGGAGCTGACTGACACCGTACGAGCGACGCTTGCCGGTGAGGCTGTGCGGGAGCTGCAGCAGATTCCCGGGGGAGAGGCCGCCGTTCGCCGGGTCGAGCAGGCAAACCGTCGGGTGGTGCTGGCTCGCGCGTTCCACGATGACGCCGTACGCGCGGTGCGCAGGGTGCGAACCCAGCCGCTGGTGCGGGTGTTCCGACTGGCTGGGCGCACCTCGATGCCTCAGGTGGTCGACTTCGACAGCGAACTGCCGGAGCTGGTCGAGCCCTGACGCCAATCTGCCGCGTCCGCAAAGTGTCATAGCGCAGAATTTGGCAGGTAGCTGCCGCAGCGGGGTCGTACGCTGGAGCCATGAACAACACCTCGAACCCCGACCAGTCGGCCCCGTCCGTCGGCACCGCCCGCGTGAAGCGCGGCATGGCCGAAATGCTCAAGGGCGGCGTCATCATGGACGTTGTCACTGCCGAGCAGGCGAAGATCGCCGAGGACGCCGGCGCTGTGGCGGTCATGGCCCTCGAACGCGTCCCGGCCGACATCCGCGCCCAGGGCGGCGTTTCCCGGATGAGCGACCCGGACATGATCGACGGCATCATCGCGGCCGTCTCGATCCCGGTGATGGCCAAGGCCCGCATCGGTCACTTCGTTGAAGCGCAGGTCTTGCAGAGCCTCGGCGTCGACTACATCGACGAGTCCGAGGTGTTGACCCCGGCCGACTACGCCAACCACATCGACAAGTGGCAATACACCGTGCCCTTCGTCTGTGGCGCAACGAACCTGGGTGAGGCGCTGCGCCGCATCACCGAGGGCGCGGCGATGATCCGCTCCAAGGGCGAGGCCGGAACCGGTGACGTCTCGAACGCGACGACCCACATGCGCCAGATCCGCCAGGAGATCCGTCGCCTGCAGAACCTCCCCGAGGACGAACTGTTCGTTGCGGCGAAGGAACTTCAGGCACCCTACGAACTGGTCAAGGAGGTTGCCGAGCTCGGCAAGCTGCCGGTCGTGCTGTTCACCGCTGGCGGCATCGCCACCCCGGCCGACGCGGCCATGATGATGCAGCTCGGCGCCGAGGGTGTGTTCGTCGGCTCCGGCATCTTCAAGAGCGGCAACCCGGCGGAGCGCGCGGCGGCCATCGTGACGGCGACCACTTTCCACGACGACCCCGACGTGATCGCGAAGGTGTCGCGTGGACTGGGCGAAGCGATGGTCGGCATCAACGTCGACGAGATCCCGCAGCCGCACCGGCTGTCCGAGCGCGGCTGGTAATCAGCCTTCGGGCGGCGCCCTCATTGTTGGTTCACCCGACGCAGGGCGCCGACCGGTAGCTCGACCTCCAGCCGGTCCCCGTACGACAATCCTGGGACCTCGGGCAGCAGCAACTCGATCACCGAACCCGACTGGAAGTGCAGTGGTTTGGTGTCCGGGTGTGGCCAGTACAGATAGCCCTGGCGGTCGTCGACCGAGCAGCGCACGAACGAGAAGGTCTCGGGGCCGTGCAGGGGCGTCCAGGCCACCTCGGTCAACGTGACGGTGGGTCGAACGACCTCGACCGGTTCGCCCACATCGAGGTTGATCGTCGCCTGGCGTAAGCCCTGCAGCGAGAACCCCCGGTCGGCGAAGTGGGGCGCCTGCAACTCGATCGCCCCAGCCGGATAGGGGCTTGCCGTGGAACTGCCCGAAGCGACGCCGTGGCCACGAACGACCGTCCCGGTCCAGCGCTCGGTTCCTACCTCGGCGGGTAACGCATAGAACTCGACATCCGGCTCGCCGTCGGGCAGCCACTCCGGCCGGCCGGTGCCGGCCAGTTGCCAGCCGCGGTGCCGGTAGACCTGCGAGGCGGTCGACGAGGTTCCGGTCGTGACATCGAGCACCGGGACCAGACCGGACGCCCGAATCTCGGCCACAGCGGTGTCAAGGAGTCGTCCGCCGACCCCGGTGGCCGCGAATTGCGGACCGACGAACAAGACCGACAGGCAACCGAGTTCGTCGACGTTCACCCCGAGCGCATCGGCCCAAACGCGGCCGGTCGCATCGTCAGCCACGACGGTGCGACTCGCATGGCCGGCGATCATCCCGTCGACCTCGGCGGTCCAGGCCCCCACCTCGGACTCACGAACGATAAACGACTCGGCCCCCTGGGGCAGCGGCCAGATCAGCGGATAGCGCGAATACGGTTGTTGTGCGCCGAGCGCATCGATCAATGCCGGAATATCAGAAGACCGGCGCGGCCGGATCACCACCGAAGGAGCAGACACATGACGCAGGGTAGGCGTGCGCCACTGATCGGCGTGCTGGCGGTCCAAGGGGACGTACGCGAGCACCTCGCAGCGCTGCGCGCGGCGGGCGCGGAGGCGGTCCCCGTACGCCGCCCGGAAGAGGTCGAGCGGATCGACGGACTTGTTCTGCCCGGCGGTGAATCGACCACGATCGACAAGCTGACCCGCATTTTCGAGATCCGCGAGCCGATCGTTCGCCGCATCGCCGACGGGATGCCGGCCTACGGATCGTGCGCCGGAATGATCCTTCTCGCCGACCAGATCATCGACGGAACCCACGATCAACAAACTCTCGGCGGAATGCGAATCACGGTGCGGCGCAATGCCTTCGGGCGACAGGTCGACTCCTTCGAGACCGACCTGAGCATGCCTGTTATCGGCGCTGACCCGGTCCACGCGGTGTTCATTCGAGCGCCGTGGGTGGAGGAGATCGGCGACGGAGTCGAGGTTCTCGCCCGGGTTCCGGACGGCCATGGCGTGGCCAGCGGTCGCCCCGTCGCGGTGCAGCAGGGCGCGCTGCTGGTCACCTCGTTCCACCCCGAGGTGACCGGAGACCACCGGGTTCATGCGCACTTCGTCGATCTGGTCATCGCCGCCAGTTAGAGCAGTAGCGTGGAGCGATGGATCCGGAGCAGGGCACCATCTTCGAGGCCGCCGGTGGGATGAGCGCGATGCGCCGGTTGGCTGCCGCCTGGCATGTTCATGCAGTCGACGATCCGGTTGTCGGCCACGCGTTCAGCCACGGGTTCCGGGATGACCACGTCGAGCGCCTGGCGGCCTATCTCGGTGAGGCGCTCGGCGGACCCATCTCCTACTCCGGGTTTTTCGGTGACCAGACCGAGGTCGTACGCCTGCATTCCGGCAACGGCCTGCACCCGGAAATGAACGCCGCCGCGATCGCCTGCTTTGACCGAGCGATCACCGATGCCGGCCTCGCCGACGACCCGGAGTTGGCTGGCGCGCTGCACGACTACTGGGCGTGGGCCACGCGTGTGCCCATGCAGAGCTATCCGGATGCCGCCGGAGATGTCCCGCGCGATCTGCCGCTGACCCGGTGGACGTGGGAAGGTCCGGTGACGGCGCCCGCGGACCAGCAGTCGACCGGTCCCGATGTCCATCGCGGTCGTGGCGACGTAAGATGACCGGCGGCCTGCGTCCGATCCGATCGGGCCGACCACGACGACGACACGCGTAGAGGGAGACATGAGCGGTCACTCCAAATGGGCAACGACCAAGCACAAGAAGGCTGCGATCGATGCCAAGCGCGGGAAGCTCTTTGCCAAGCTGATCAAGAACATCGAGGTCGCGGCGCGCCAGGGCGGCGGTGACCTCACCGGCAATCCCACCCTCTTCGACGCGGTCCAGAAGGCGAAGAAGTCTTCGGTCCCCAACGACAACATCGACCGCGCGGTCAAGCGTGGTTCGGGCGCCGAGAGCGGTGGCGCCGAATACATGAATCTCATGTACGAGGGCTACGCGCCCGGTGGTGTCGCGCTGCTGATCGAATGCCTCACCGACAACAAGAACCGCGCTGTCGCCGAGGTTCGCACCGCACTGCAGAAGAACGGCGGCTCGATGGCCGACGGCGGTTCGGTCGCCTTCCAGTTCCACCGCAAGGGCGTCGTCATCGTCCCCAAGGGCGACCAAACCGAGGACGACCTGCTGGAGATCGTGCTGGACGTCGGCGCGGAGGAGATCAACGACCTCGGCGAGAGCTTCGAGATCGTCTCCGACGCCGCCGACTTCGTCGCAATCCGGCAGGCCCTGCAGGCTGCCGGCGTCGACTACGACTCGGCCGAGTCCTCCTGGCTGCCGACCGTCGAGGTGCCCCTTGACGCCGACGGTGCCAAGAAGATGTTCCGCATCATCGAGGCCCTCGAGGACTCCGACGACGTTCAGAACGTCTTCGCCAACGGTGATGTGTCCGATGAGGTCATGGCCGAACTCGACGCCGAGGACGACTGACCGAACACCTACGAAAATCCGCGCGACTTTCTGCCGCTTGAACCTGTTTCAGCCGGCAGGAACTCGCGCGGATTCCGCTTTCGGCGTGGCGCTGCCACGGTTGTCGGAGCTGCCGGTTACGGTGATCGCACCGAACATGTGTGCGAGGAGAAGATGTGCGCGTCCTGGGTGTCGACCCCGGCCTGACCCGTTGTGGTCTCGGAGTCGTTGAGGGCGGCGTTGGCGACCCCTTGCGGATGATCGCGGTCGGAGTGGTCCGAACCCCGGTCGACGACGACCCGGCCTACCGATTGCTGAGCCTGCAGACCGAGATCGACGAATGGATGCAACGTTACGAACCCGACGCCGTCGCGGTGGAGCGGGTGTTCGCCAAGGCCAACATCAAGGGCATCATGGGCACCGCCCAGGCCTCGGCGGTGCCGATGCTGGCGGCCGCGCGCCGTGGTCTCCCGTTGGTGTTGCATACCCCCTCGGAAGTCAAGGCCGCGGTGACCGGCAACGGTCGCGCCGACAAGGCCCAGGTGACCGCGATGGTCACCCGCATCCTGCGTCTCGAGGTTGCGCCGAAGCCCGCTGACGCCGCCGACGCGCTCGCGATTGCGATCTGCCACGTGTGGCGTGGTGGCGCCCAAGACCGCATCGCGGCCGCAGCTGCCGCCCAACGCCTAACCCGCCCCCCGGTCGATGTCGACCGTTCCGTCAGGAGGTACGCCCGATGATCGCCTCGCTGCGTGGCAACGTGCTGCGCCGTGGCCTCGACCACGTCGTCATTGAGGTCGGGGGAGTCGGCATGCTCGTCCACACGACCCCTGCCCACGCGGCCGCGGCTCGTGAGGGTCAGCCCGCGACCTACGCCACCACGCTGGTGGTCCGCGAGGACTCCCTCACGCTCTACGGCTTCGGCGACGACGATGAGAAGGACCTGTTCGAGCTGGTTCAGACGGTCAGCGGGGTCGGCCCGCGGTTGGCGCTGGCGATGCTCGCGGTCCACGCGCCCGCCCCGCTCGCCAGTGCGATCAGTGGGGGAGACCTCACCGCGCTGACCAAGGTGCCCGGCATCGGCAAGAAGGGCGCCGAGCGGATCGTGCTCGAACTGAAGGACAAGGTGGGCGCCTATGCCGGCGGCGCCACCCCGGAAGCGCCCGCGGTTGCCGCGGGAGACGTCGTACACCAGCAGGTGGCCGACGCCCTGGTTGGTCTGGGCTGGTCTGCCCGGCAGGCCACCGAAGCGGTGACCCGAGTTGCTGAGATGGCTGACGCACCCGCCGAGGTTGCCGGCCTGCTGCGCGCGACCCTGCGCGACCTAGGACGGTAACCAGCCGTGAGTGATTACGACGACTCTTCGTACGAAGCCACCGCTCGGATCGTGGATCCCGGTGGCGCGCCCGACGAGCGCCATTTCGAAGCGGCGCTGCGGCCGCGGCGATTGTCGGAGTTCCCCGGCCAACCGCGCGTCTCCGAGCAGCTCGGGCTGGTGTTGGAGGCCGCCAAACGGCGAGGAACGACCCCCGACCACGTGTTGCTCTCCGGGCCACCGGGGTTGGGCAAAACCAGCCTGGCGATGATCATCGCCGCCGAACTCGAACAGCCCATCCGGATCACCAGCGGGCCGGCCATCCAACATGCAGGCGACCTCGCCGCGATCCTCTCCTCGCTGGCCGAGGGTGAGGTGCTGTTCCTCGACGAGATTCACCGGATGGCGCGACCGGCGGAGGAAATGCTCTATCTCGCGATGGAGGATTTCCGGGTCGATGTGATCGTCGGCAAGGGTCCGGGCGCAACCGCGATCCCGTTGGAATTGCCACCGTTCACGGTGGTGGGTGCGACCACTCGAGCCGGGCTGCTGCCCGCCCCGCTGCGGGATCGCTTCGGGTTCACCGGCCACCTCGATTTCTACTCCGCCAAAGACCTGGCCACGATCATCGAACGCAGCGCCGCCTTGCTCGGTGTCGAGACGACCCCGAAGGGGATCGCCGAGATCGCCGGCCGCTCGCGCGGCACCCCGCGCATCGCGAACCGGTTGCTGCGGCGGGTGCGCGACTATGCCCAAATCCACGGCAAGAGCGTCGTCGACCACCAGTCCGCGCTGGCCGCGCTGAAGCTCTTCGATGTCGATGCGAAGGGCCTGGACCGGCTCGACCGGGGCGTTCTCGAGGCGTTGTGCAAACGCTTTGGTGGCGGTCCGGTCGGTCTGACGACCCTGGCCGTCGCGGTGGGTGAAGAGCCGGACACGGTGGAGACGGTTGCCGAGCCCTTCTTGGTGCGGGAGGGGTATCTGGTTCGAACACCGCGAGGTCGCGCTGCCTCCGCAATGGCATGGGACCACCTGGGTCTCACCGCGCCTGCCGGAGCCGGAACGTGGGGTGGCCAGTTGTCGTTGCCAGAGGGTGACGGGCGTTTTTCCGACTGACCCGATCGACCACCGACCTGCCGCGCAGCAATGTGACGCGCCGCACCCCGAACTTGGGTGGGCGGCTTTACTCACCTAGACTCACGCGACGGCGAGAGCCGTCGCTGCAGGACCACCTCAGACCACCGGGAGCTTTTCCGCATGTACGCCCTTGCCGCAGCCTCGAGCGGCTCGTCCTCCTCGCAGAGCATGCTTTTGCTGTTGCTCCCGATCGTTCTCCTCGCAGTGATGTTCTGGGTGAGCCGGCGCCGTCAGCGCCAAATGCAGCAGGCCCAACGACAGATCGAGGTGGGCGACGACGTGACGACAACGTCCGGCCTGCTCGGTCGCCTGGTATCCCTGGACGACCAGGTGGGCGTTCTTGAGGTCGCCCCGGGCGTCCAACTGAGTTTTGACCGCCGGGCGATCGTGCCCCGCAGACTGGTTGAGCCGACTGCGGCCGACCCGTCCCAGACCACCGACGAAAAGGCCTGACTCCTTGGCTACCCGTGCTCGACGCGCGCCTGCGGCTGCGCCCAAACGCACCCTCTTCCTGCTGTTCCTGATCGTTGCTGCCCTCTTCGGCGGTATCGCGGCGACCACCCAATGGGGCAACCCCGCCGGTCAGTGGAGCCCGAAGCTCGGTCTTGACCTTGAAGGTGGCCGGCAGATCGTTCTGCAGCCGGTGCTGGGTCAGGGTCAGAAGGTCAACTCCGGCCAGGTGAACCAGGCCGTCAACATCATTCGCAACCGCGTTGACGGCACCGGCGTGAGTGAAGCGGAGGTGAGCACCCTCGGTAGCTCCAGCATCGTCGTGGCCATCCCGGGCAACCCGTCCAAGGAAGTCCTTGACTCGCTGTCGCAGTCGTCGAAGTTGATGTTCCGAGCGGTCATCCAGTCCGGCCAGCCGACCATCGACCAGACCACCCAGCCGACCCTGCCGTTGCCGCCGACCACGGCGGCCGCCACGAGCTCGGCCGCGAAGTCGTCTGCGGCCACGTCCAGCTCGGCTGTGAAGTCCTCGGCCGTCGCGCCGAACCCGTCGTCCGCGTCGACCTCCACCTCGTCAACGGCGACCTCCACCGGCGCCAACGCCGCCTTCCCCGAAGCTCTGGTCAAGGCCGCAAGCGGAACAGCAAGCACCACCACCGCTGCTCCGACCGCGCCAGCTGCTCAGGTTCCCGCCGCCGCCCAGCCGACGCCGACTCTGCCGGGCGCCACCCCGAGCTCTTCCACCGCGGCAGCTGCCGCGGCCGGCAAGCCGACCAGCCCTAGCGACACCGCGTGGGCGCAGGAACCGGCCGACGCCTACTGGCTGAAGTCCGGGCTGGCAAAGAAGGGCGACACCTACGCCACCCTGCTCGCGTCGATCAGCTGCTCGAACTTGAATGCCAAGGCCGGTCCCACCGCTACCCAGTGGCGTGAAGTCTCGGCGCAGGCCCCCGCGGCCAGCCCGACCGTCGCCTGCTCCAAGGACGGAACGAAGACCTACCTGCTCGGCCCGTCGGAGGTCCAAGGCACCGAGATCACCGATGCTTCGTTCGGCCAGGTGACCACCTCGCAGGGCATCTCGACCGGCGAGGTCGCCGTCAATCTGGAGTTCAGCGGCAAGGGCAAGACTGCCTTCGGCAAGATGACCACCCGGCTTGCTGCCATGCAGGGCGACCAGAACAGCTCGGCGATCACGATCGACGGCCTGGTCATTTCCGCGCCCGGCACCACGAACGCGATCGTTGACGGACGAGCGCAGATCAGTGGTGGATTCACGACCGACTCGGCGCGCTTGCTGGCCGACCAGCTGAAATACGGCGCGCTGCCGTTCAGCTTCAAGGAGCTGACCTCCGACCAGATCAGTCCCCAGCTGGGAACAGACCAGTTGCAGAAGGGTCTGATGGCCGGTGCCATCGGCCTGCTGCTGGTCATCCTCTACTCGTTGTTCCAGTACCGCGCGCTGGGACTGGTGACGGTCGCTTCGCTGATCACCGCCGGCCTGATCACCTACGGCGCGGTGACCTTCTTGGGGTTCGCGAACAACTTCCGCCTGACGATGGCGGGGGTCACCGGTCTGATCGTGTCGATCGGTATCACCGCCGACTCGTTCATCGTCTACTTCGAACGTGTTCGCGACGAAGTCAGATCCGGGCGCCCATTGCGGGCGGCCGTTGAGACCGGGTGGTCGCGCGCAAAACGCACGGTGATCATCTCCGATACGGTCAACTTCCTCGCCGCGGCCGTGCTTTACGTGCTGTCGGAGTCGAGCGTCAAGGCCTTCGCCTTCACCCTCGGGATCACGACGCTGATCGACCTGTTGGTCGTGATGATGTTCACCCACCCGGTGCTGAGCCTGCTGGCCCGAACCAAGTTCTTCGGCGGCGGACACCGCTTCTCCGGCTTTGATCCGGACCGGCTCGGAGCTCGCGGCGTGACCTACGCCGGACGTGGCCGAGTGACGATCGCGGACCGCAAGGCCGCCACCGCGGGAGGGGACCTCTGATGGCGAGCTTCGCTCAGTTCGGCAACGACCTTTACACCGGACGTCGGCAATACAACCTCGTTGGTCGACGACGCCTCTGGTATCTGATCTCGGCCGTCCTCATCGCGATTGCGGCGGTGGGACTGTTCGGTCGCGGACTCAACTTGAGCTTGGAATTCAAGGGCGGCTCCGAGCTGCGCGTCCAGGGCGTCACCGACACCCACAACTACGACAAGCGCGCCGAGATAGCCGTCCACAAGGCGACCGGCTCCAACGAGGCGCTCACCGTCACCAAGATCGGCTCCGGCCAGATCCGGGTGCAGGCCAAGACGCTCGGCGACAACTCAGCGACGACGACCGACAAGGTCAGCGCGGCCCTCGCGAGCGAGTTCAAGGTCAAGCAGTCCTCGGTCGACAGTTCGTTCATCGGTCCCTCCTGGGGATCCACGGTCACGAACAAGGCGATCATGGCGCTGATCGTGTTCCTGGTGCTGGTGTCATTGCTGCTGGCGGTGTATTTCCGTACGTGGGCCATGGCTGCGGCCGCGCTCATCGCGCTGCTGCACGACCTCATCTTCACGGTCGGTATTTATGCCCTCACCGGGCTTGAGGTATCGCCGGCCACCACGATCGGCTTCCTGACGATCCTGGGTTACTCGATCTACGACACTGTGGTCGTCTTCGACAAGGTGCGCGAGAACGGCGATGAGGCATTCGCCAACCACCGTCGCTCCTACGCTCAAGCGGCGAACTACGCGGTCAACCAGACCCTGGTGCGGTCGATCAACACCTCGGTCGTTGCGCTGCTGCCGATCGCCGCGATCCTGGTCGTCGGTGTCACCCTGCTTGGTCCGGGCACCCTGCTCGACCTCGCCTTGGCGCTGTTCATCGGTATCGCAGTCGGCACCTACTCCTCGATCTTCATCGCAACGCCGACCCTGGTCTCGCTGCGTCACCGGGAAGCAGCGGTGCAAGATCTGGAGCGGCGCGCGAAGGCCTACCAGGACGCCACCGGTGGCGACCTCGACGGCGCCGAATCGATGTCAGGTGTCGTCGAGCCGGAGCGCGAGAAGGAACTGGCCGCAGCCCGAGCCGCGCGCCAGGCGACCAAGCGTGAGGTCCACCCGCTGGCGAAGCGGGACGACAAGTGACCACAACCCGCGAGACGTTGCTGGCCCGCGTCCGCGATATTGCAGATTTCCCCGAGCCGGGAGTTCTGTTCAAGGACCTCAATCCGCTGTTTGCCGACGCCGCCTCCTTCGCGGAGGTGCTCGACGACATCGCCCAGCGGTGGGTCGGTCAGGTCGACCTGGTTGCCGGGATCGAGGCTCGTGGGTTCATCCTCGGTGCGCCGTTGGCGCAGCGAATGGGCCTGGGTTTCCTGCCTGTTCGCAAGGCGGGCAAGTTGCCGGGGGAGACCGTCAGCGTGTCATACGATCTCGAATACGGCTCGGCGACTATCGAGGTCCCGGCCGGCGCCTGCGACGGACATCGGGTCCTTGTCGTTGACGACGTGCTCGCTACCGGCGGAACTGCGGCCGCGGCCGTACGCCTGGTTGAACATGCGGGTGGCAAGGTCACCGGTGTCGACTTCCTGCTCGAGGTCGGCGCTCTTGAGGGTCGCGCGGCGCTGGGGGACCACGTGGTGCACGTCATCGCCACTGTCTGACGCCGACTAGACTCCCGACATGGTGCAGGAGGAGCGGTCCGGTTCGCGCGTCAGAATGCGTTTGGCGCGCCTCGGAACCCCGCGGACTCCGGAGCACAAAGCCCTTGGTCCGCTGCTGCGCACCGTCCGGCAGAGCCATCCCAAGGCCGACATTGCGCTGATCGAGCGGGCATACTCCGTTGCCGATCGGGCTCACGCCGGACAGGTGCGCAAGTCGGGGGATCCCTACATCACCCACCCGCTCGCGGTGGCCACGATCCTCGCCGAGCTCGGCATGCAACCGGCCGTGCTGGCCGCCGCGCTGCTGCACGACACGGTCGAGGACACCAACTACTCGTTGACCCAGTTGCGCGAGGAGTTCGGCGAGGAAATCGCCCTCCTGGTCGACGGAGTCACCAAGCTCGACAAGATGACCTATGGCGCCGCCGCCGAAGCCGAGACCGTGCGCAAGATGGTCGTGGCGATGGCCAAGGACATCCGGGTGCTGGTCATCAAGCTCGCCGACCGTCTGCACAACGCCCGCACCTGGCGTTATGTGTCGGTCGAGTCGGCCACCCGCAAGGCAACCCAGACCCTCGAGATCTACGCCCCGCTGGCCCACCGGCTCGGGATGAACACGATCAAGTGGGAGCTCGAGGACCTCTGTTTTGCGGTGCTGCATCCCAAGGTCTACGACGAGATTGCTCGGTTGGTCGCCGATCGGGCGCCGGCTCGCGAGGAGTATCTCTCCCGATTCCGCGAACAGGTCACCGCCGATCTGCGCGCCGCGCGGATCGATGCCGCGGTGACCTCGCGGCCCAAGCATTACTACTCCGTCTACCAAAAGATGATTGTTCGCGGACGCGAGTTCAAGGACATCCACGACCTTGTCGCCGTACGCATCCTGGTCGACTCGGTGCGGGACTGCTACGCGGTGCTTGGAACTCTGCACACCCGGTGGAGTCCGGTGCCGGGCCGCTTCAAGGACTACATCGCCACCCCGAAACTGAACATGTATCAGTCGTTGCACACGACGATCATCGGTCCGGACGGCAAGCCGGTGGAGATCCAGATCCGCACCCACCAGATGCATCACCGCGCCGAGTACGGCGTCGCGGCCCACTGGAAATACAAGGATGATGCCCGGGCCGCAGTTGCCGGCGCAGCCCCCTCCGAGCAGTCCCAGGTCGACGAGATGGCCTGGTTCCGGCAGTTGCTGGAGTGGCAACGGGAGACCGCTGACCCCGACGAGTTCCTCGACAACCTGCGCTTCGACGTCGGCTCCCAGGAGGTCTACGTCTTCACACCCAAGGGCGAGGTCGTGGGGCTCCCTGTCGGCTCCAGCCCGGTCGACTTCGCCTACGCCGTCCACACCGAGGTCGGCCATCACACCATCGGTGCGCGGATCAACGGCCGGCTGGCCCCCTTGGAGTCTCCGCTGGAGAACGGCGACGTCGTTGAGGTGCTCACCAGCAAGGCCGGCGGCGCCGGACCCTCGAGGGACTGGCTGAACTTCGTCAAGAGCCCGCGCGCCCGCAGCAAGATTCGCCAGTGGTTCTCCAAGGAGCGCCGCGAGGAGTCGATCGACTCGGGCAAGGAATCCCTCACCAAGGGTCTGCGCAAGCAGGGCATCGGCATCCAACGGTTGATGAGTGCCGACGCATTGGAAGCCGTGGCCGCGGGGCTGCACTACCAAGACGTCGACCAGCTCTACGCCGCGATCGGCGACGGCCATGTGTCGGCTGAACACGTCAGCAAGCTGCTGCGCGACGCGGTCGGTCCACCGGCCGTTCAGGAGACGGAGTCCGAAGACGAGCCGATCGTCACCCGGGCCCAGACTCGGCACCGCGCCGGAGACCCTGGCGTGACGGTGGTCGGATCCGACGACGTATGGGTGAAGCTTGCGCGTTGCTGCACGCCGATGCCAGGCGACGAGATCATGGGCTTCGTGACGACCGGCAGCGGTGTATCGGTTCACCGCGTCGACTGCACCAACGCCGAACAGTTGCGCGCGCAACCCGAACGAATCATCGATGTTGCGTGGGCGCCCTCAGCGGCCAGTGTGTTCATGGTCCAACTCCAGGTGGAGGCCCTCGACCGCAACGGACTGCTGTCCGACATCACCCGGGTGTTGTCGGAGCAACACGTTAACATCATGTCGGCGAACCTGGCGACTCAGGGCAACCGTGTGGCCATCTCCCGGTTCACCTTTGAGATGGGCGATGCTGGCCACCTCGACCACGTCATCCGCGCGGTGCGCAAAGTCGAGGGTGTCTTCGACGTCTACCGGCTCACTGGTTCGGGGCAGCGAGCGAAGTAGGTCCAGGCGTCCATCGGGTTCGACACGGTCTCGGCTAATGCCTCGACCCGCTCAACCAGCGCTGGGGGAGAGGAACGCGGCGAGGGCCGCGGCGTACATCCGCTGGTCCTGCGTTCCCACCAACTCGCGCACCGAGTGCATCGACAGCGTCGGGGCGCCGAAGTCGACCGTGACGGCACCGGTCAGCGCCGCGGTCATCGGACCGACGGTGGACCCGCAGGGCAGATCGCTGCGTACGACGAACGTCTGAACCGGAACCTGCGCCTGGTGACACGCATCGACGAAGGCGGCCTGACCGACCGCATCGGTGGCGTAGCGGCCGTTGGTGTTCACCTTCAACACCGGACCGCCGTTCATCGCGATCCGGTGTTCCGGTTCGTGGCGGTCGGCATAGTTCGGATGGGTGGCGTGGGCCATGTCACCGGAGGCGATGACGGTGTCGGCGAGCGCCCGGTGCAGGTCGTCGCGGCTGCCGCCCAGGGTGGTGGTGATCCGTTCCAGGACGGTCGGCAGAAGCGAGGAGAACGCACCACGATCGGTCATGCTGCCGATCTCTTCGTGGTCGAACAGCACGAGCACCTGGGTGGTCGATCGCGCCGGAGCGCTGCCGACAGCCTCGATGAGGGCGCGGGTTCCGGCGTAGGCCGTCGCGAGGTTGTCCATGCGCGCGCCCGCAACGAATTCCTGGTGGAGCCCGGTGAACGCGGCGGGTTGCACGTCGTGGGTCATGACATCCCAGCCGAGGACGGCTGTGCGGGAGACCCCGAGTCGGTCGGCGAGGAACTCGGTGAACGCGGGGGCCTGGCTCAACCCCCAGTGCGGTGAGAGCTGGAACTGTTCGTTGAACTTCTCGCCCTCGCGCACGCTGCGGTCGAGGTGGATCGCGAGCCGGGAGATGCGCAGCAGTGGCTCGTCGACCCGCAACAGGCGCTGTTCGACGCCATTCTTGCCACGCACCGCGACCCGCCCCGAAAGCCCGAGGTCACGATCGAGCCAGCTGTTGGTGATCAAGCCGCCGTACGGCTCCACACCCAACTGCTGCCAACCGAGCGTTGCGCGGTCTGGGCGCGGCTTGATCCGGAAGTTGGGGGAGTCGGTGTGGGCACCGACCACCCGGAATCCGGTCGCCGGACCGTCAGAATGCTCCGTCGACCACGCGATCAGACTCCCACCACGTACCGCGAACCAGCGGCCGGTTTCGGCCGGCCACGCGTCGCGTTCTTCCAGTCGTACGAAGCCCGCGGCCTGTAGTTGCTCGGCGGAAGTTTCGCAGGCGTGGAAGGGGGAGGGGCTGGCGTTCAGGTAGTCGATCAGACCGTCGGCGGCCGAAGTCACGGGTCAGTTTCCCAGTCCGCGCCGGGCCTGCTCCAACCAGGTCTGCTTCGCCGAGATCTCCTCGTCAAGCTTGGCGGCCTTGGCCGGGTCGGCCTTCGCCCGCTTCTTCTGCAGATCAGCGATCGCGGACTCCAACTGATCGACCATCGACTGCGCCCGGGCGGTCAGCTCGGGGTCGGTGCGCTGCCATTGGTTGTCCTCGGCGTCGCGCACGGTCTGCTCGACCTTGCGCATAGCGCGTTCCATCCGCTCGATGTCCTTGCGTGGCACCTTTCCGGCAGCGTCCCACTTCTCCTGAAGATCGCGCAGGGCGGCCTTCTGGCGGCCGAGATCCTTGATCGAGAGCAACGCTTGTGCCTGAGTCAGCAGCTCTTCCTTAACCTTCAAGTTCGACTCGAACTCGACGTTCTCGGCGGCGACGACCTCGTCCTTGGCGTTGAAGAACGCGTCCTGCGCGGCCTTGAACCGGTTCCACAGTGCGTCGTCATCGCTGCGGGAGGCGCGCCCGGCGTCCTTCCACTGCGACATGAGCCGCTTGAAGGCGCCAGCAGTGGGGCCCCACTCGGTCGACGTCGACAGCTTCTCGGCCTCGGCGACCAGTCGAGTCTTCTCGGACTTGGCGCTGGAGTGTTCGTCGTCGAGCTTGGCGAAGTGAGAGCGACGGGTCTTGTCGAAGCCGTTGCGGGCGTGGCTGAAGCGCTGCCACAGGCTGTTCTCGGTCTCCTTGTCCAGACGAGCACCCCCGCGCTGCAACGTCTTCCACTCATCGAGCAGCTCGCGCATCCGAGCGGTCGACTGCTTCCAGTGGACCTTGTTGACGGGCTGGCCGGCGATCTCCTCGGCCTCGGCGACCACTGCCTCGCGCTTCGCCAGCGCCGCGGCCTTGGCTTCGGCGCGCTGCTGGTTCTCAACCTGCGCCTTGGCGGTCAGCGCGGTTTCGATCTGCTCCACGGTCGCATCGAGAGCCGCGAGGTCACCGACCACGTTCGCGCTGTCGACCTGCTCACGCAGACCCTTCAACGCCGTACGCCCGTCGGAGACCGACAGGTCGGTCTGCACCACGCGCTGCAGCAACAAGGTGGCCGAAGCGGCAATCTCGTCGTACTTGCGGGCGAAATAGGCCAGCGCCTCGTCGTGGGTTGCCTCCGGGTAGGAGCCGACCTCCTTCTCACCGTCGGGGGTGCGGACGAAAACGGTGCCGTCTTCCGCGACGCGCCCGAAGGTGGCGGCGTTGCTGCTCGACATGGCCGGCGCAGCGGGAGCCGGGGACCCAGCCATGGCTGCGACCGGCGCGTGCGGCTTCATCGCCGCAGGGGTCGGCACGCCCGGGCGCGGGGTCGGCTTCGGAGTGTCGGTCGACATGGTCAGGCCTTCTTCTCTTGAACGGTGATCTTCAGGATCGAGATCGGCTGGGTGGGCGACTCGCTGCCTGCAGCGACTCCCTTGGCAGCAACGTAGTCAACGACATTCATTCCGCTGACGACCTTGCCGAAGATGGTGTAGCCGCCAGCGGTGTCGGCGGGAATCGGGGTGTTGGCCAGGGTGATGAAGAACTGGCCGCCGTTGGAGTTGCCGTCGTTGGCCTGGCGGGCCATCGCGAGTACTCCGCGGGGGTATTGGTTGTCCTTGGGTGCGTTCTCCAACCCGAAGGTGTAGCCCGGACCGCCGCTGCCTGTGCCGGTCGGGTCGCCACACTGCAGTACGAAGTCGGCCACCAAGCGGTGACACGGGCTGTTGTCGTAATAGCTCGTGGACAACTGGATGAACGAGGCGACGGTCTGCGGTGCCTTCGAGCCGTCGAGTTCCAGCACGATCGCACCGCAGTTGGTCTGCACCGTTGCCAGGTAGGTCTTGCCCTGGCTGGCCGCCTTGTCCGGGAGAGTCAGCGCCTGGTTCTTCGCCTGGGCCTGCGGCGGCTTGGTGCAGGTCACCGCGCCAGCAGCAGCCGAAGACGTTTCCCCCACAGTCACATCCTGGGGGCTGGTGGAGCCGTCGGCGCACGCAGCGAGGGCAGTGGCGGCCAGCAGGCCGGCAGCAATACTGCCGACAACTGAACGGCCGTGGGTGAAAGGCAGGAACACAGGTTCTCTTCCGATGGAATGTGGCGATCGCGCGCCAGTCTAAGCAACGGCATGTGGGGGTCGGCGGGATATACGGTCACAGGGCGGACACAACCCACCCGATAGGCTCGGCCGGGTGCTGACCGTGTACTTCCCCGCTGAGGCGTTCGGGACCAACTGTTACGTGCTTGCCGGTGGCCAAGGGCAAGAGTGTGTGATCGTCGACCCCGGCATCGGGGTCGAGGATCGATTGGGCGAGATCCTCGGCGATTTGCGGCTCAAACCTGCGGCGGTGTTGTTGACCCACGGCCATGTCGACCACGTCTATTCGGTGACTCCGGTCTGTGGCGGTGACGTTGCTGCGTACATCCATTCCGAGGACCGTTACCGGCTGGCCGACCCGATCAAATTGCTCAGCCCGCAGATGGTCGGGATGTTCGAGCAGCAGTTCGGACGCGCCGCCACGTGGAAGGCCCCGGAGAAGGTCGTGGAGCTCAACGATGCTCAGCGCCTCACGATCGCCGGGCTGAACTTCACTGTCACTCATGCCCCCGGGCATACGGAGGGCTCGGTGATGTTCGGGATCGACGAGGTTCCGGACGGTCTGCCGGACACGGTCGAGGTCACCTCGACGGTGCTGTCCGGCGACGTCCTGTTCGCCGGCTCCATCGGACGCACCGACCTCGCCGGCGGGTCAGCGGAGGCGATGCAGCAGTCCCTTAAGAACAAGGTTCTGCCGCTGCCCGACACTGCCCTGGTTCTTCCCGGCCACGGCCCCGGCACCACGATGGCGCAGGAGCGCGCGACCAACCCCTTCTTGCAGAACCTCTGAACCACCAGACACAAGGACTTTCATGGCTTCCAAGGTCACTCCGATCAGTGGCTTCCAGGAATGGTTGCCCCGGGAACGGATCGCAGAACTGTTCGTGCTCGACACCATCCGCGAGGTCTTCGAGCTACACGGCTTCGCCTCGATCAACACCCGATCCGTCGAGCCGGTGGAGCGGCTGTCCGCGCAGGGCGAGGATGCCGACAAGGAGATCTACGCCGTACGCCGGTTGGCGGCGCCCGCTGGCGAGGGCAGCGAGCCGTCGCTCGGCCTGCACTTCGATATGACGGTGCCGTTCGCGCGTTACGTTCTGGAGAACGCCGGCAAGCTCACCTTCCCGTTCCGGCGCTACCAGATCCAGCAGGCGTGGCGCGGCGAGCGCCCGCAGCGCGGCCGCTACCGCGAGTTCATCCAGGCCGACATCGACATCGTCGACGCGAACGAGTTGCCGCCGCACTACGAGGCGGAGTTGCTGTTGGTCATTGCTGACGTGTTCTCGCGGCTACCAGTCGGCGACTACCAAATTCACGTCAACAACCGGAAGATCTGCCAAGGCTTCTACGCCGGGATCGGCATCGACGATGTGATCGGCACCCTGCGGATCGTCGACAAGTTGGACAAAATCGGTGACGACGGGGTGGCCAAGATGTTGCTGGCCGCCGGTTGCACCCGGGAGCAGGTTGACCAATGTCTTGCCTTGGCCCGGATTCACTCCACGGACAGTTCGTTCGTGGATGAGGTGCGGGCGTTGGGTGTGGAGAACGAGTTGCTGGAGGAGGGCCTGGCCCACCTCAAGTCGGTGATCGACACCGCCGCCGAACACGCGCCGGGCGTCGCAGTCGCCGACCTGCGGATCGCCCGCGGCCTCGACTACTACACCGGAACCGTCTACGAGACGATGCTGTCGCGCGACCCGGGCTACGGCTCGATCTGCTCGGGCGGTCGCTACGACGCCTTGGCCTCTGACGGGAAGCGCACCTTCCCCGGCGTCGGCATCTCGATCGGCGTCTCCCGACTGCTCGGTCTGTTGATCGGGGAGGAGGGCTTGACCGCTTCGCGTGACACCCCGGTGGCTGTTCTGGTCGCGGTCAATGACGAGCAGTCGCGTCCGGAATCGATGCGGATTGCAGCTGCCTTGCGCGGCAACGGGATTGCGACCCTGGTCGCTCCGAAGGCCGCCAAGTTCGGTAAGCAGATCCAGTTCGCCGATCGGCGGGGGATTCCCTATGTCTGGTTCCCCGGTGCGGGCGACGAAGCCGACCAGGTCAAGGACATTCGCAGCGGCGACCAGGTTGAGGCGGATCGCAGTTCGTGGCGCCCCGCCGAGGCCGACCTGAAACCGACGTTGGTTCTGCCGGATCAGTCGTGAATCGGGCGCAGCCCCCACGACCGTAGATGCAGCGCGGCCAGGTCGTTGATGACGACTTCGTCGCCCTCGCGCCACTTGGCCGTGGCCTCGGGATCAACCGCGACGACCCGGGCCGGGTCGGCGCTGCCGAGGGCGCGCAGGGCCAGCAGATCACTGCCGCCGGCTGCCCGGAGCCGGGCCGCAGCACCAGCACGGCGCGCGTATCGCAGCCGTACGACGGTCCAGAGCAGCAGCGCGAAGAGCACCGGGGCGAGGGCGGTCAGGAATCCGAGCAGGTCGCCCAACTGATCGATGCCCGTGGACATCTGCCGGCCGGAGGCGGACAAGTCGGTCGCGGATTTTGCGGCATTGGTGAAGGGCTCGCGCAGGGTGCCCCCGACCAGCGGAACCTTCTCCAGGCGGCCCCCGGCGGTGTTCAAGTTGCTGCTGAGGCCCGCCGCGCCGGTCTGCAGCTTGTCCGCGCCGGCGCGGGCGCCGTCAGCCTTGGAGTTCACCCGCATCCCCAGTCGGATCCACCAGATCAGCCAACCGGCCACCACCAGGTCGAAGACGATCTGGCGCGCCAAGCGCGGCCGCAGTTCGGCGTACAGCTTCATCGGGCATCCCCTCCTGGTCAGGAATGTACCGACCCGCGCACCCACCTGGGAGGATGCCGCCATGGCGACCACCGCGATCGAGCGCTCCGTGCGGGGCTGGCTGGACCACCTGCGCGTTGAACGCGGGTTGTCGAGCCACACCCTCGCGGCCTATCGACGCGACCTCGACAAATACGTCGATTTCCTTTCTTCTCAAGAGATTTCAGCGCCCGAGCAGGTTCAGGAGAAACACGTCGCGCAGTTCGTCGCCCATCTGCGCACCGGCGATGCAGACCACCCACCGTTGGCGGCTTCCTCGACCGCGCGCAGTCTCGCGGCGGTCCGCGGCTTCCACAAATTCCTGGCCCTGGAGGGCGACACGATCGCCGATGCTGCGGCGGGCGTCACGCCACCGGCCGCTGGCCGGCGACTACCCAAAGCGATCAGCCAGAGCGAGATCGAACGGCTGCTCAACGCGGCGAGCGTCGGCGACACCCCGGGCTCGTTGCGCGACCGGGCGATCCTCGAGCTGATGTACGGCATCGGGGCCCGCGTCAGTGAGGCCACCGGGCTGGACGTCGACGACGTCGACCTCGCGGCCGACACCGTACGAGTGGTCGGCAAGGGCGACAAGGAACGGATGCTGCCGCTGGGGTCCTATGCGAAGGACGCCGTTCAGGCGTATGTCGTACGAGCCCGGCCTGCCCTCGCGCAGAACGGCAAGGGCACCCCAGCGCTGTTCTTGAACAACCGCGGCGGGCGGCTGTCCCGGCAGTCGGTGTGGACCATCCTCCAGGAGTGTGGGCAGCGCGCCGGACTCCCCGGACACCTCTCGCCGCACACCCTGCGGCACTCCTTCGCCACCCACCTGCTCGACGGCGGCGCCGACGTTCGCGTGGTGCAGGAACTGCTCGGGCATGCATCGGTGACCACGACACAGATTTACACGCTGGTCACGGTGCAACAGCTGCGGGAAGTGTTTGCCACCTCCCACCCGAGGGCGATCTGATCGTGTGCCGTTGCGACGGCGAAATCCCCGCCACCTTCGTTCCGTGACCGATCAGTGGGAACTGCCCGGGCGCAACCGACCCTCGGTCCGCGATAAGGTGGCCGCTGATCGGCGAGAGCCAGAACACCGTCTATCTCCGGGAGAACAGTGAGCCAGCAGGAGACCCTCGGCCCCACGGGCCGACCACTGCCGTCCTTCCCGATGCCCCCGAAGTTGACCGGCCACGGGCCGGCTCGCATCATCGCGATGTGCAACCAGAAGGGCGGCGTCGGCAAAACGACGACCACCATCAACCTTGGCGCTGCGCTGGCCGAATACGGCCGCAAGGTGCTGCTCGTGGACTTCGACCCTCAGGGCGCTTTGTCCGCGGGCCTCGGGGTGCGCAGCAACGAACTCGACGAGACGGTCTACAACCTGCTCATCGAGCGCGGCCACGACATCCGCCAGATCATCCAGCAGACCGCCACCGAGAACCTCGACGTGTTGCCGGCCAACATCGACCTGTCGGCCGCCGAGGTTCAACTCGTCGGCGAAGTCGCTCGCGAAATGGTGCTGGCCCGGGTGCTGCGTCCGGTGCTGGACGACTACGACGTCATCCTGATCGACTGCCAGCCGAGCCTCGGTCTGCTGACCGTCAACGCGCTGACCGCCGCCCACGGCGTTTTGATTCCGTTGGAATGCGAGTTCTTCGCGATGCGCGGCGTGGCCCTGCTGGTCGAGACGATCGACAAGGTCACCGACCGGTTGAACCCGCGGCTTGAGGTCGACGGCATTCTGGCCACGATGTACGACGGTCGCACCCTGCACAGCCGCGACGTCGTGCGTTCGGTAGTGGAGCACTTCGGTGACAAGGTCTTCCACACCACGATCAACCGTACGGTGAAGTTCCCCGACGCCACTTTGGCCGCCGAACCGATCACCACCTACGCCTCGAACCACGGTGCTGCCGAGGCCTACCGACAGTTGGCTCGTGAGCTCATCGCCCGCGGCGACGCAGCCTGAGAGCCCCGCCGACGCGATCGCCCCGTCATCGGACGGGGCGCCGCAGGTTCCCGGCGGCGTCATCACCAAACGCTCGTCGGCAGCCCCGTTCGAGGTGCACCTCGACGTCTTCTCCGGACCGTTCGAACTGCTGCTCGGACTGATCTCCAAGCACAAGCTCGACGTCACCGAGATCGCGCTCTCGAAAGTCACCGACGAGTTCATGGCGCACATTCGGGCGGCCCAAAAGGGCAACACCGAATGGGATCTCGGCCAGGCCTCGGAGTTCCTGCTCATCGCGGCAACCCTGTTGGACCTCAAGGCCGCCCGTCTGCTGCCGCAGAGTGGACCGGAAGACGAGGAGGACCTGGCGCTGATCGAGGCGCGAGACCTGCTGTTTGCCCGGCTCCTGCAGTACCGCGCGTTCAAGGACGTCGCAGCGTTGTTCGAACAACGGATGGCCACGGCGGGCCGGATCACCGCGCGTCAGGCCGGGCTGGAGGATCGGTTCGCCGGCCTGCTGCCGGAGCTGGTCATCAACATCACGCCCGAACAACTGGCGATGATCGCCGCGGCGGCGATGGTTCCCAAACCCGAACCGACCATCGGGCTGACCCACCTGCACCTCGCCACGGTGAGCGTGCGCGAACAGGCCGGGATCGTCGCCGAGAAGTTGCGGTCGGTGCGGGTGGCGAGCTTTCGCGACCTGGTGGCCGACGCCGACACCACCCTGGTCATCGTCGCGCGGTTCCTCGGGGTGCTGGAACTGTTCAAAGAGGCCGCGATCGTCTTCGAACAGAACGAAGCGCTGGGCGATCTCACCGTCCGGTGGGCGACCGATGCCGACGCCCAGGTCGAGGTCAGCGCGGAGTTCGACGAAGAAGACCCCACCCAGAAGGAGGAGCAGCGTGACGAATGACGGAGTGCCACAACAAGATCCGCTGGACGAATCGCTGCCCGCGCCCGAGGTCACGATCGAGCCGGAGAGTTTCGACGTCCAGGATTTCCCCGGTGGTGCGCGCAGCACCATCGAGGCGATCTTGATGGTGGTCGACCAGCCGCTGTCCGAGCTCGACCTGGCGGACGCCCTCGAACTCGAGGTGTCCGAGGTCCACGACCACCTGGTGGCCCTGGAGAGCGACTACGCCGCCGCCCAGCGCGGTTTCAGCCTGCGCGAGATCAACGGTGGCTGGCGCATTTACAGCCGAGCCGACTACGCGTCGGCCGTGGAGAAGTTCCTGATGGGCGGCCAACAAGCCAAACTGACCCAGGCCTCACTGGAAACTCTGGCCGTGATCGCCTACCGTCAGCCGATCTCCCGCGCGCGAGTCAGCGCCGTACGCGGGGTGAACGTCGACGGTGTCGTACGCACCCTGACCACCCGGGGACTCATCGCCGAGATGGGCACCGACGGTGAGGGCGGAGCTCACCTCTACGGCACGACCCCCTATTTCCTGCAGCGCCTCGGCCTGTCGTCGCTCGATGACTTGCCGGCGCTCGCGCCTTACCTGCCCGACACCGATGTGATCGACGAACTGCTCGAACAAGGACACGCATGAACTCCCCGAAGCGCCGCTCGACCGGCAACAAGTCCAACTCCGGAATGCGCCGTAGCGGTCCGCCCGTGCCGCCGAAGCGCGGCCCGGAGGAGCCCGTCGACGTGCACAACCCCGACGGCGTACGCCTGCAGAAGCTGCTCGCCGCTGCCGGCGTGGGCAGCCGCCGGGTCTGCGAAAACCTGATCACCGACGGTCGTGTCTCGGTCGACGGCCACGTCGTCACCGAACTCGGCGTCCGCATCGACCCCGACACACAGACCGTCCACGTCGACGGTGACCGGGTCGTGCTCGACGAGAGCCGCGTCTACCTCGCCTTCAACAAGCCGCTCGGCGTCGTGTCGACGATGAATGACGACCTGGGCCGGGAGAACGTCGGCGACTACGTTGTCATGCGCAAGGAGCGCCTCTTCCACGTCGGGCGACTGGACTCCGACACCGAGGGTCTGCTGCTGCTGACCAACGACGGGGACCTCGCCAACCGGCTCCAGCACCCGCGCTACGGGGTGCCGAAGACCTACGTTGCGGTGGTCCCCGGGCCGCTGCCGCGCGACATCGGCAAGCAGCTGCGCGAGGGTGTCGAGCTCGAAGACGGCTTCGCCAAGGTCGACTCGTTCAAGGTCATCGACAGCCGCCCCGGCTGGGTCATGGTCGAACTGATCCTGCATGAAGGACGCAACCGGATCGTGCGCCGCCTGATGGAAGAGGTCGGTCACCCGGTGGAGTCCTTGGTCCGCACCGACGTCGGTCCGGTCCGCCTCGGTGACCTGCGCCCGGGCAAGATGCGGCCGTTGACCAAGGCGGAGGTCGCCGGCCTCTACAAGTCCGCCGAGCTGTGATGAAACACCCCCATCGGGAGCATGCCGGCTGATGCGTGTTCACATCATCGGCTGCGGGCTGATCGGCACCTCGATCGGTCTCGCGCTGAGCGCGGCGGGCTATGACGTGAGCCTGGAGGACCCCTCGCCGACGGCTGTCGCGATCGCTCGTGACCTGCGCGCGGGACGGATCGCGGCCGACAGCGAATCGGTTGACCTCGTGGTGGTCGCCGCCCCGCCCGATGTCGTCGCGTCGGTCGTGGTCGGGGCGCTCGAGCGCCACCCCGGCGCCGTGGTGACCGACGTTGCCTCGGTCAAGCAGACGGTGCTCGACGACGTCCGTGCTTCCGGCTCAGCCCATCTCGCGCGTTACGTCGGGTCCCACCCGATGGCCGGTCGCGAACGCTCCGGAGCGGTCGCCGCCCGCGGCGATTTGTTCGACGGTCGAACCTGGGTGATCTGCGCCGGTGAGGGCAATGACGCTGCTGACGTGGCCGCCGTACGCCGGATGGCCGAGGCCACCGGTGCCGCCGTGGTGCAGATGCCGGCCGACGAACACGACGATGCGGTCGCCGTGGTCTCCCATGTTCCCCAGATCGCGGCCAGCCTCGTCGCCGCTCGATTGCGCGAACTTCCAACTGCCGCAGTTGGACTCGCCGGTCAAGGGGTGCGCGACGTCACCCGGATCGCGGAGAGCGACCCGCTGCTGTGGACCCAGATCCTTGCCGGCAACGCGGCCGCGATCACCCCGGTGATCGATGCCCTCGCCGACGACGTGTTGCAGGTTCGCGATGCGTTGCGCGCGCTGGCGGCCGGCGACGCCGACGGCGCTCGGCGCGTGTTGGCCCGTACGATCGCCGACGGTCAGATCGGTCACGCGCGCATCCCCGGCAAACACGGCGGGGCGCCGACCGCGTACGCGATCTTGGTCGTGGTGCTGCCCGACGAACCGGGCACCCTCGGCCGGTTGTTCACCGATGTCGGAGCGGCCGGGGTCAACCTGGAAGACATGCGCCTCGAACACGGCGCCGGAGTTCCGGTCGGTCTGGCCGAATTGTCCGTCCTGCCCGCAGCGGCCGAACACCTGCGGGAGGAACTGAGTGCGAAGGGTTGGCGTGTCCATGAATGAGGCGAAGGCAGGTTTCCGGGTGGCAATCGACGGCCCATCCGGAACCGGCAAGTCATCGGTGTCGAAGCTGGTCGCGCAGGAATTCGGCTTCGGTTACGTCGACACCGGGGCGATGTATCGCGCGCTGACCTGGTGGTGCCTCGACCGCGGCATCGATCTGGACAACCAGAGCGCCGTGGAGGCCGAGGCGACCAGTTTCCCGCTCGAGCTGGGCACCGACCCCGCGAACCCGACGGTCAGTGTCGACGGGCGACCGATCGACCGCGAGATCCGCGAGCCGGAACTCACCTCCCAGGTGGCGCGGGTCGCCACGAACCTCGGCGTACGAGCCGTGCTGCAGCAGCGCCAGCGAGACCTGATGCGCGCGCAGGCCGGCGAACACGGGGGAGTGGTGGCCGAGGGCCGCGACATCACCACGGTCGTCGCGCCGGATGCCGAGGTGCGGATCTTGATGACCGCCAGCGAGCAGGCGCGGTTGCGCCGCCGCTCGAGCGAACTGCAATCGAGCGTCGAGGCCACCCGGGCGCAGATCGTCGACCGGGACAAAGCCGACTCGACTGTCTCGCAGTTCACCACGGCCGCCGACGGCGTCACCACCGTCGACACCTCCGACCTGACCTTCGAGCAGTCGGTCGCCGCGGTGCGGGCGATCGTGGCGGCAGGAATGAACCGATGACCGGCGCTGAGCTGGACTTCGATCGTGGCTGGGCCGACCGCGGCCACCGCATCGGAATGCGCGTGGCGCGGATTCTTTACGACGGTCGCGCGCTGCACGCAGATCGAGTGCCGACGACCGGCCCGATCATCATCGTGTCCAACCACACCGGGTTCCTCGACGGGCCGGTTGTGTTCTGCCTCGCACCCCGCACCGTGCACTTCCTGGTGAAGAAGTCCTACTTCAAATCGGCCTGGGGCAAGATTCTGGTCGGCGTCGGCCAGATCCCGATCGAACAGCACACCGGCGACCGGGCCGCGCTTGCCGCCGCGCGTTCGCTGCTGGGTCAAGGTCACGCGCTGGGCATTTTCCCCGAGGGAACTCGCGGTCTCGGCACCGTTGCCAGCGCCCATCAGGGCGCCGCCTGGTTGGCGCTACAGACCGGCGCGACCATCGTTCCGGCCGCGACCCTTGGCACCCGTGGAACCGGCGCCGGCCACGAATCGTGGCCCAAACTGCGCTCGCCCTTGCGGGTCGTCTTCGGGGACCCCTTCGACCTGCCCGCGTACGAAGGGCAGCCCGGCCGCGCGAAGCTTGCCGCGGCCACCGAACTGATCCGCGACCGGTTGGCCCAGCACGTTGCGGCCGCTGTCGAAGAGACCGGGATGACCCTGCCAACGGTGTGATTCGCCGATCTGCGCGGTGCCTGGGACACTGGTGTAATGACTGACAACACCCCGGCGCACGACATCGACAATTCGGTGGAGAGCGCCCTGCGGGTCGGGCTCGAGGATTTTGACCTCAGCGACGAGGACCGCAAGCTGCTCGAGGCCGGCGCTGCCAACGCCGACGTCCAGGACGAGGAGTCCACGCGTCCCGTCGTGGCGATCATCGGCCGCCCCAATGTGGGCAAGTCCACCCTCGTCAACCGCATCATCGGCCGCCGTGAGGCCGTCGTGGAGGACGTTCCCGGCGTGACCCGCGACCGGGTCGCCTACGACGCTGAGTGGAGCGGTCGCCGCTTCACGCTGGTCGACACCGGCGGCTGGGAGATTGACGCGCAGGGCATTCACCTGCGGGTCGCGGAACAGGCCGAGGTCGCGATCGACCTTGCCGACGCGGTGCTGTTCGTGGTCGACGCCACCGTCGGCGCCACCGACGACGACGAGGCCGTCGTGAAGTTGCTGCGCCGCTCGAAGAAGCCGGTCGTGCTGGTGGCCAACAAGGTCGACGACCAGCGCACCGAGGCTGATGCGGCGATGCTGTGGTCGCTCGGTTTGGGGGAGCCCTACCCGGTTTCTGCCCTGCACGGCCGCGGTTCGGGTGACGCGCTCGACGCCCTGCTGGATGTTCTGCCCCGCCTTTCCGGAGTTGCCGGTGCCTACCAGCGCGGTGGTCCGCGCCGAGTCGCCATCGTCGGTCGCCCGAACGTCGGCAAGTCCTCGTTGCTGAACAAGCTCGCCGGTGAAGATCGCGTGGTCGTCGACAATGTCGCCGGAACCACCCGCGACCCGGTCGACGAATTCATTGAATTGGGCGGCCGCACCTGGCGCTTCGTCGACACGGCCGGCATCCGCCGCCGAGTTCACCAGACTCGTGGCGCCGACTTCTACGCCTCGCTGCGCACCCAGACCGCGATCGAGAAGGCTGAGGTCGCCGTGGTGCTGATCGACGCGGAGGAATCGATCGCGGAGCAGGACATTCGGGTCATCCAGCAAGTCATCGACGCCGGTCGCTCGCTCGTTGTGGTTTTCAACAAGTGGGACCTGCTCGATGAGGAACGCCGCTATTACCTGGAGCGTGAGATCGAGCGCGACCTGGTGCAGATGGCATGGGCGCCGCGGGTCAACATCTCCGCGGCCACCGGTCGCAGCGTCGAGAAACTGGTTCCGGCCATCGAAACGGCCTTGGACTCCTGGGACTCCCGCGTCCCGACCGGCCGACTGAACGCTTTCATCGGCGAGATTGTCGCCGGCCACCCCCACCCGGTCCGGGGTGGCAAGCAGCCGCGCATCCTGTTCGCCACCCAAGCCTCGACCCGCCCGCCGCGGTTCGTGCTGTTCGCTTCGGGCTTCATCGAGGCCGGCTACCGCCGCTTCGTTGAGCGCCGGTTGCGCGAGGAGTTCGGTTTCGAGGGAACCCCGATCGAGATTTCCGTCCGCGTGCGTGAGAAGCGCAAGCAGCGCTGACCCGCCGTACGACGAAGGCCCGGATCCTTAACGGATCCGGGCCTTTCGTTGTGTGTGGTGAGCGATGCTCAGATGTGCTTGTCGAGGTTCTGCATGATGATCGACGAAGCCAGCGCGCGGTCCTTGGGCAGCAGGAAGGTGGCGGCGCGGTTGTTGAGTCGCGTGATGACCTGGCTGCGCGACAGGCCCTGCGCTGCGCCGATCTCGGCGACCGACATGTGTTGGCCGTAAGCCTTGCTGATCAGTTGGGCCTTGGTGATGCCCAGGGCGCCGGCCAACTCGCTGGCAATGTCAACGTCCTTGAACTGGCGGATGGTGGCAACGCCGGTGGTGGCGTCGGCCGATGCCACGTTGGCGCCACCGATGCCCAGAGCGATCGCAGCGGCGGTGCCGATGCCGACGAGCTTGCGCGAGATGTGCATGAGGGTCCTCCTGGATCCACGGAAACGTCGAAGCCCATTATGCCGTGGATCACTCTGTGTGTCAGCCAACCCACCACGCAAATTACTCAGGGGTAGCCGAATACATCCGTAGCGACCGACGTGGTTTGCGGACCTATCCGGCGACCGGGACCACTAAGGCGCTGACCTTGTCGCACAACGAGCGTGAGGCCACCTATGGAGCACGACGGCGCGGAGGTCGTGGCTGTGCTGCACGGTCGCGACGGTGGTGGCCTCGGCGGTGTCGCGAAGTTCGCGCTGATCCACACGAAACAGGGTGGGGCGGACAAGTGAAGGCCCACTACATGGCGTTCGACCTGCTGCACCTGGACGGCGAGTCCCTGCTGCACACACCGTACGAGGAGCGCCGCGCCGCGCTGGAAGCACTGCGAGTGGAGGGGCGCCACGTGCACGTGCCGGTGACCTTTGGTCGCGACCGTGAGCTGGCTCTGAACACCAGCAAGGAGATGCAGCTGGAGGGAGTCGTCGCCAAGACGGTCGACGGGATCTACCGCCCGGGTGCCCGAGCCCGCACGTGGATCACGATCAAGAACGTGCGCGCGCAGGAGGTGATCGTGGTCGGCTGGAAGCCGGGCAACGGCGCTCGCAGCGGCCGCATCGGGTCGCTGCTGCTCGCCGTGACCGATGGCGACCGACTCACCTACGTCGGCAAGGTTGGCACCGGTTTCGACGCCCGCACCCTGGCGAACCTGCAGCGCCGGCTCGACCCGCTCGCCCACAGCCGTACGTTCGCGTCGTGGTCAAGCCGTCAACGAGGCGTCAGTGCGCGAGTCGTCGGACGCCGTAGGCCGCGATCCGGGCAATCCCGCCCGACACCCCCCGCGAAGACGCGGTCCAACTCGCGTCGTGCGGCATTCGCTGCATGGGATCGCGTTGGCCGCCAGCCGAATCGGAATCAGCCACCGACCTGGCCATGGCTCGCGGCAGGTCGACCAGGCGCCATCCCGCTGGGAGCAGATCGCCGACGAAGTCGTCGCTCGAACACACCATGTCGTGGGCCAGGCTCTCGACCAGCGCCTCGACCGTCGCACCTGGAGCCTCAATCAGCGCGCCGGCGAGTTCGGCGACGAGGCGCGGCGGCAAGAAAGGGACGAACGCGCGTGGGCGGCGCGACAACCCCGCTGCCTGACCGAACTGCCACAACAACATCCCGTAACCGATCGCGGTCGGTCCGCCGACGTCGTACCAGCGCGCTGGCACTCCAGGATCGAGCGCTCCGACCAGTGCCTCCAGCGCATCGACGACCGCGATCGGCTGCAGCTGGCAGTTCATCCAAGTGGGAAGCGGCTGCGCGGGTAGGCGCTCGCTCAGCTGGCGCATGATCTCCAACGAGGTGGAGCCGCCGCCGATCACCATCGCGGCGCGCAGCGTCACGGCGGAGGGTGCGCGGGCGGTGAGCACCCGCTCGACCTCGAACCGGGAGCGCAGATGCGGCGACAGCTGCGCGGCCGGCAGCTCGGGCACGATCCCGGACAGGTAGACGACTCGCTCGACACCCGCCTTCGTCGCGGCATCCGCGAAGATTTCGGCGCCCTGGCGGTCTAACCGCTCGAAGTCGCGATCGGCGAGCCCGTGGATCAGGTAGTAGGCGGTCGTCACCCCGGCCAGCGCGGCGTCCACGGACGCCGGATCGAAGACGTCCATCTGCACGGTGTCCACCAGTGGGTAGGACCGCCACCACACCGAAGCGGCCCGAGAAGGATCGGTGAACGTCGCGCGTACGCGGTGGCCGTCGGCCAACAGCCGTGGCACCAGCCGACTGCCGACGTAGCCGCCGGCGCCGGTGACCAGGATCAACGGCGCCACCTGGCGGACAGCAGTTCGTGCCAGTCGGCGGCGCGTTCGGTCAGCCGCGGCAGGATGAGCAGCATCCCGCTGGACCAAACCCCGTGAATGATGATTGGCGAGGCGACCCCTCCGGTCACGCGGCGGGACAGGCCGGTCATCGCGCCGAGCAACGCCGAGGCGAACACCAGCATCGGGTTGCCCGTGGCCATCGTCGTCGTTCCGTACACCGCGGTCGTCACCGCCACCTGGTGTGGTTGCGGGGTCGCGGCGTACAGGGCACCTCGGAAGAAGAGTTCCTCAGCGACACCAGTGGCGATGGTCAGTGGAAACACCACCCTCAGGTCGCCGAGTCGCGCATGCCGGACGACGCTCTCGATCTCCTTGCGCAACAGGGGAATCTGCACCACCAGCATGCCTCCCACAGCGAACACGGCAATTGCGGTGGTGCCGATCATCACCGGCCGGACCAGCGGTCGCACCGGTCCGTGGGAGGACGGGGAGCGCCCCACGTACAACGGCCCGGAGGCGAACGCCCCGGCCGTCCAGATGCCAGCGAGCGCGACCGTCCAACGCTGGAATGATCGACTTCCCGGGGGGCGGCCGAGCGCCGTCCGTAGTACGGGTGCACCGACGACGAGCGTGCCGAGACAGACCAGTTGCCGACGACGGAAATCAGCCGGGGTCTGCCAGTGGTCCCGGTCGACCGGACGCATCCAGGGCAACTGCTTAGCGCGTGCAACGGACGCGGACAAGCGCGACGAACGACGCATGGCGGCAAACTCCTCAGGATCGGTGGTTGCTCCTAGTCTGGGACACCCCACGCCACGAAGGATGATCGCCTTGAACTCATTCTCCGCACGCAACGTCTCCCAAGCGACCGTGCCTTACGACGTCGACAGCCTGTGGGAGGTGCTCACTGACGCGAAGACCCTGCAACAGCTGACGCCGTTGGTGCGCAAGATCACCCCAGACGGCAACCGCTGGTTGTGGGAGATGACCTCCGTGCCGGTGCTGAACCAGAAGATCCGCCCGACCTTCACCGTGTTGATGGACTTCCAGCCTCGGGAGAAGATCTCCTACGCCCCCGACCCGGCCGAGACTAAGGAACTCGTCGCGGTCAATGGCATCTATACCCTCACACCCACTAACGACGGCACCGACCTGAGGATCGACATCGACATGATCGCGCGGTTGCCCTTCCCGAAACTGATGGGTCCGGCCGTCCGCACCGCGATGACCGTCGTGATGACCCAGATGGGCAACGGATTCGCGCGCAATCTCGACAACCATCTGCGCTAAGCGACGTCACCGCCGGTGAAGTCTTCCGGCGACGCCCCTGAACCCACCCCCAAACGCAAGAAACCCCGAACCCATGAGGGTTCGGGGCTTCTTGCCGGTGTCCTGAGACATCCCACGGTCGGGCTGACAGGATTTGAACCTGCGACCCCCTGACCCCCAGTCAGGTGCGCTACCAAACTGCGCTACAGCCCGTTGTTCAATCGTGCGCTGCACGTACTTGGTTCAGGGCGTCTGACCGCGTCTGCACAGCGGGTGAACTATACCGCGACACCCTCCTGTGGCCGAATCGAGACTCCGCGACGAGGCGTTGGACGGGCCGTCTCACCGTGTCCGGTAGGCCCACCCGGGCCAGGCGTCAAACCGAGAAAGCCGCGCGATGGACATGCATACTCGGCAAGGACGACTGGGGCGGCACCACGTGGCGCGGCACGGCTACCTACGTCCCTCAGCGGCGTACCTGCGCCTGGCCGGGGTGAGGCCTGCCAGCCGACGTCTCACCGTCACGGCATGAACCTCTCGCGCTACTGCGGTGCACCATGAGCACCGCCCTCGCAGACACCACACTGACCAAGGCCCGCAGGAAGAACACGGCCGAACAACCCTCCGGACATGCGCTCCTGGTCGACGCCCACCCGTTCCCGGTGGTCGAGGACAACGAACTCTCGTGCGCCCAGGTCGACCCGGACCTGTTCCACTCGTCTCAGCGGTCGCGCATCAGCCAGGCCAAGAAGATCTGTCAGGAGTGCCCAGTCCTCGACTCATGTCTTCAGGTTGCGATCGCTCGGGACGAATGGGGCGTGTGGGGCGCAACCACCCGGGCCGAACGTCGGGCGCTGGCACGAGGTGCAGCATGAGTGGCCGGGACCCGAACTACATGTGAACCACCCTGGGTTTGATGGAGGCTCGATCTATTGGATTCCAACCCCGGCGGGGTCAGCTTCTTGGGCAGCATAGAACGCTGCTTCGTACTCGGCTGGCGG
>NZ_BAAGZF010000005.1:0-259428 GCF_054778835.1 Calidifontibacter terrae | reverse complement strand
ATCAACGCCTGGCGCCCCATCCTCAACGTCCTCACCCTGACCTACGGCGACCGCCTTCAGGTCCTCTAAGCCGATGCCCACTTACACAAAGTTCCGGACACTCCCGAAATAGACGCCACTGGTAAGTCCTGCGTCGCCTTCATGGGGGGTCGAAGCGACCTATTTCAAGCAATGTGTGTCGGGGGTCCGACCAGTCCCCCGAAAGTAGGTGGCGGTAGAAGCGGAGGTAAGGGCGGCGGCGGTGGAGGAGGTCGCGGAGGCGGTGGCTCCAGTTGCGGTTGTGGTGGGCGCCTGCCCGTATTGGCACCGGCGCAGTCGCGAATCTGGAAGTCCTTCAAGCCGTATCGTGGTCAGACGAGAACGAATGGAAAAACTGGCAACAGCGCGCGGTACTTTCAATGGGACTACACCCACGGGAATATTGAGGTTTACAACAAATCGAGGGTCCACATTGGAGTCATGAGTCCCACGACCGGAAAAATGATTGGACCACCCGTAAAAGGACGTAAAGGGAAATGGTAGAAGCGTATCTAAAGAGGGTCCTCTGCGATCAAATGTACTTCTCGGTAACTGAAGTGGAGTACCCGTTCGAATACTACGATTCGATTCGAGAGTTTGGAATCACAATTTTCGACGGTGGCTCTTCCCATATGATGATCGAGTACTGCCCGTATTGCGGCGAACGACTCCCCGAGTCGCTCGAAGGGGAGTGGGTTCGAGCGTTGGCGCAACTCGGGTACGACGACCCCTTCGATAGCGAAGAGAGCATTCCTGCGCAATATCAGTCAGGTAAATGGTGGCGAGATCTGGGCCTCTGATGTTGGGTCTTATGAACGGACCGATTGTGAGTCGGAGGCCGGAAGGCGCAGCGGCATGGCGCCGGGACGGCGATACTTGCAGATCGCTCCAACTCGGTCGTTTGAGCGCAGAAGGATCCTTGCGTCGCCTCTGCCGCCCGTAGGAGGAGTTGTGCTGAGGCGACTCTGATTCCGTCAGAGCGTAGGTTGATGACAGAGCGTAGGTTTTACATCATTCCTTTCGATCGTCCGATTCCTGCTCGACAACGGTTGTTGGAGACTGGGAGAAGCATCGATAGGGGCTCGGAATTGATTGAAGAAGTTCCGGGCAAGGGTCATCTGACACCCGCTATCCCGGTGTTCTCATCAATGAGGAATGCGACGGCTTCATCTTCGGGTAACCACTGGCGGATCGCCCAGGTGCTACGACTCGCCGCGCTCCGATGTATGGAAGGCCGTTGCTGACCGCTGGGCGTGGAAGAAAGCACGCCCTCGACCAGTTTTCTTCAGCTGGGCAGTCGGATAGCCGAACTGTTGAAGGATCATCCGAGCTGTGCTGGCTGGCACACCCGCTTGTCGGGAAATTTCAGGTACTGATAATCCCGATTCGTACAGCCCGCACACCTTCTTCGCCTGCGCAGATTGTCGGCCATGCTGTATCGGTTGATGTCCGACTTCGGCGAGGATCATCCTGATCGAGTAGTCAGAGACTTTGTGCCGGGTAGCGAGTACGGCCAAGGTGTCCCCGGCGAGCCTGCCCGCGACGATTGCCTTCCGGTCGTCCTCGCTCAGCCGTTCGTAGAGCCGACGTGACTCGACCGCTGGACGTGGCTCTGAAGGCGCTTGGGGGATGCGGTCCAACGTCTCAAAAGTTGAGGTTAGGTGACCCTGCTTCGAGTACCGTCTTGCACAGTGCACTCCCCGCAACTTTGCGGTTCGTACGCAGTCAAGACCCTCGGCGCAAGCGCCGGGGGTCTTCGTGCGTGCGACCAAGCGCGAAGGCTCACCCGCACAGGGAACTGACGCGCGGCGGCTAAATCGATGGAGCGGAACCGGCGCGGTTCGTACCCTCGAACCATGAGCGTTCGCTTCGCCGCCGCAGCCATCACTGTCGCCGACCCGAGTCCGGTCGCCGTTTTCTGGGCCGAGCTGCTGGGCCGTACGACCGTCACTGACGGCCGTGGTCACTTCCTGCCCGGCGGCCCCGGCCAGCTTCCGTTGCGATTTATCGCAGGTGGCGGACCTGGTGTCGACGCGGACCGGTGGCATCTGCATGTCAGCGGCGATGACCCAAGCGATCAGGAACGTTTGGTCGCCGCGGCGGTCCGCCTTGGCGCCACGCATCTCGATGTGGGGCAGTTGCCTGAAGAGGGTCATATCGTGCTCGCCGACCCGAGCGGGGGAGCGCTGTGTGTGTTGGAGCCCGGCAACTCCTTCGTCGCTGGCTGCGGACCGTTCAGTGAACTGGCCTGCGACGGAACACGGGACGTCGGGCTGTTCTGGTCGCAGGCTCTGGGGTGGGAGCTCGTCTGGGATCAGGACGAAGAAACCGCGATTCAATCTCCGCTCGGTGGAACGAAGATCGCCTGGGGCGGGCCGCCCGTCGCCCCACGGACGACGGCGAACCGGCAGCGCTTCGAACTCGAAGTGGACCACGACGAGGTGGAAAGCGAGGTCAACCGACTGCGTGGGTTGGGTGCCGAGCCGCTCGGAGCCCACCCGGGCGGGATCTTCGAGTTCCAGGATCCCGACGGCAACGAGTTCAATCTCCTCGTACGCCCCGCTTTGTCCGCCACTTCGCTTTGATCACCGCACCGAACTGGCGGACAACCACAGCGTGACGAGGCTCACGGCCACGTTGGGAAGTCACGCGACGGTGACTTGGTTGACGAGTCCATGAAGAAGCTCGGAATCATCGTCGGCAGCACTCGCCCGACCCGCATCGCTCCGCACGTCGCCGATTGGGTGAGCTCGCTCGCCAGCCAGGAGTGGGAGATCGAGGTGCTTGACCTCGCGCAGGAGAACCTGCCGTTCCTGGACGAGCCGCAGCCCCCGATGCAGGGCAACTATGTCGGTGAGCACACCGTTGCGTGGGGCGAGAAGATCGCCGGCGTCGACGCCATAGTCATCCCGACTCCTGAATACAACGCGAGCTTCCCGGCCACGATCAAGAACGCGATCGACACCCTCTACGCCGAGTGGAACGCCAAGCCGGTCACTCTGGTCGGATACGGCTGGGGCGGCGCGACCAACGCCACCGAGGGGCTCTCGAAGGTCCTGGACCACGTCAAGGCGAACGTCGTCGCTCAGGTCAACCTGGTCTTCAACACGGACCTGACCCCGGCCGGCGAGGTCACCGCGACCGAGGCCACGACCGACGCCCTGGCCCTCGCACTGACCGAGATGGCCGCCGTTCAGAGCGCCGACGTCGCAGTCTGATTCACCACGAACGCACCGACCGCCGGCGGACCCATTGGTCCGCCGGCGGTCGCGTACCCTCGCGGACATGGAGTCCGACACGCGTTTGAACGGCGTACGGGTCGTCAGCCTTGCTATCAATCTCCCTGGGCCGGCCGCAGCGGCTCGGCTGGTTGCCTTGGGTGCCACGGTGGTGAAAATCGAACCGCCACAGGGAGATCCGCTGGCTTTCGGGGCGCCCGACTATTACCGCGAGCTCGCGGCGGGCCAGGAGATCGTCACCGCGGATTTGAAGACAGCCGTTGGTCAAGAACTGGTCTGGCAACGCCTTGCCGACGCCGACCTGTTGCTGACCTCCAGTCGCCCATCGGCGCTGCGTGGCCTCGGGTTCGACTGGGCAACGGTACATGCGCGCGCATCCCGGATCTCACAGGTTGCGATCGTTGGTTATCCGGGGGAGAAGGCCGAGACTGCCGGCCACGACCTGACCTACCAAGCGGCGAATGGATCGGTCGTGCCGCCGGCCTTGCCGCGGGTCCTCGTCGCCGATCTTGCAGGCGCCGAGCGAGCAGCCGGTGAGGCCATAGCGGCGTTGTGGCAAGCGTTGCATGCCGGGTCTGGCTGTTACGCGGAGGTCGCGCTCAGTGATGTCGCGTTCGATCTCGCCGCGCCGGTGCGCCACGCGATGACCACCCCTGACGGAATGCTGGGCGGAGCCTCGCCGCGATATGGCCTTTACGAAACCTCTGATGGCTACGTTGCCCTGGCTGCCCTCGAGGAACACTTCTGGCGTCGTTTCTCCGAGGCCGCGGCTGTCACGGAAGATGCAACACAGATCTCGGAGTTCTTCCGCAGCCGTACGACCGCCGCGTGGGTCGGGTGGGCTCTCGAGCGCGACATCCCCCTCGCCGCGGTGGAGTCTGGCTGATCAGCCGCGCAGGTGGGCGACCTCGCTCCAGCCCGGGTCGTGTTCAGTCTCGACTCGTACAGATCCTGGCCAACTGCGGGCCGCCGCCGACAGTTGCGCCGCGCCGGTGCGAGTGGAGTCCACATAGAAGTAGTAGATGCGTCGTCGGCCGGTTGTCATGACTGCCAGTAGGCGCCCATGACCCTCCAACCGCTCGATCAAATGGTCGCGATAGGTCGACAGCGCATCCTCGGCAGTTTCGGTCGGCAACCCGTCGTCACCGGCGTCATAACTCACGATGATCTGCACGCACTCGTCCAGTCCGGGGTCGCTCGCTGCCGACAGTGGAACGCGGGCGAGCGCGACCACCGGACCCGTTGGCCCATCGCCGCGCAGTTCCATCCAGCGGTCGCCATCGACGAACTCAGCTGCCAGGTCTCGTACGACGGCGCGTAGGCCCGCGAGGCCGAAGGAGTCGATCGGTTCGACCTCGCTGGGGCTCAATTCGCCGATCCAGGTCTCGGTCGCGTTCTCACCCAAGGCCGCATCGAGCACCAGGAAGCAGTAGGTGGCGCGCCCTTGCGGGGTGAGGTGCTGCATTAGTGGATGGAAGACCTGAACGTCGACCCGGGTCGCGCCCCGCCGCACGCCGACTCGTACCTCGTTCAGGGGGAGACTCACGTCGTCGACGCTGAAGGTCGCCGTGTCGAGGTCGGCGGCTGGCTGACGGGAGTCGGCGTACGACCAAAACACGTCCGGTTCCGGGGCGGCAGCCGCCCAGCGACGCGCGACGGCGCGCAACTCCGGGTCGCCCTCGGCGGTCACCACCAGCAGATGCATCGACTCGCTGCCGCGAGCGAACTCCCACGCCAGGCCCGAAGCGATAGCGCTGACCCGCGAGGACATCTCCGACACCACCCGAGCCGGATCGCCTTCCGCCACAGCGCTGCTGGCAGCGGCCATCCCGGTGTCGGTCCACCACGACCAGAAGTCGGCGATCGACAGTTTCTGATCCGGTTTGTCGGCCGGACTCCTTCGCCCGAACAGTCCCACGGTGAGCTCCTCTCGTGTGGCCTATTCCACGTTATCTGCGCCCGCCGAGTGGCTGGGCACTGACTAGCCTGGAGCGGTGAATTCGCAACCGCTCCGCATCCTGGTCGCCGAGGACGAGGCGATCATCCGCATGGACCTCGTGGAGATGCTCCGGGAGGCTGGCCATGACGTGGTCGCGGAGGCCGGCAATGGCCAGGAAGCGATCGACCTCGCCACCGAACACCGGCCCGACTTGGTGTTCTTGGACGTCAAGATGCCGGTGCTGGACGGGGTGAGTGCGGCCCAGGAGATCGGCGCGGCCGGCATCGCTCCGGTGGTCATGGTGACGGCGTTCAGCGACAAGGAACTGGTCGATCGGGCCAGCGACGCGGGTGTGCTCGCCTACGTCCTGAAGCCATTCACCGCCGAGGATCTGCGTCCGGCGATCTCCATCGCGGTGAGCCGGTGGGCCGAACGTAAGGCGCTCGAGAACGAGGTCGCTGACCTCTCCGAACGCCTCGAGACACGCAAGCTCGTCGACCGCGCGAAGGGCGTGTTGATGCGCACCCTTGAGATCGACGAAGACAGCGCCTTCCGTTGGATTCAGAAGACGGCCATGGATCGCCGACTCGGCATGCGTGAGGTGGCCGCGGCTGTCGTAGCGGGAATGGACACTGCTGGCTGACCCACATCGTTCGACCGGTGGACGGGAGCGCGGGTAACAAAGTGATGTCGAACACGCCAAACGCGGCCGTCACACTCGGCGTCGCCCCCTAATCTCAGACCACCTTTGCCGGACGGTTTGCTTCGGACAAGGCCCTGTGTGTCATCGGGCGTCGATGACCAGCGATTTCGGAGGACGCTTTTCCATGGCTCGAATTTCGAAGGTTGCGGCACTTGCGGTCGCGTCCGCACTGACCATCCCCCTCGCGGCGTGCGGTTCCAGCAGTGACAACTCCAGCAGTGGTGGCAGCGGAAGCTGCAACAAGGTGTTGGCCTACGCCGGTGCGATGAGCGGCCCCAACGCCCAGCTCGGCATCAACGAGTACAACGGTGGCCAGCTCGCCATCAACCAGTACAACGAGAAGCACGCCGACTGCAAGGTGCAGTTCAAGAAGTTCGACACCGAGGGTGACCCGAACAAGGCCCCCGGCGTTGTGACGCAGTTGGTCAATGACCAGAACATCATCGGTGTTCTCGGCCTCCCGTTCTCCGGTGAGTCGAAGGCAACGGGCAAGATCTTCGAGCAGGCCGGTCTGGTTCACGTGACGGCCTCGGCCACCAACCCGAGCCTGTCGACCAACGGTTGGACGACCTTCTTCCGTGGCTTGGGCAACGACAACGTCCAGGGTCCCGCCGTCAAGGCGATCGCTGACAAGGAGGGCTTCAAGAAGGTCTTCGTCGTCCAGGACGACTCGGACTACGGCGTCGGCCTGGCCGGAACCGCCACCAAGGCGCTCGGCAGCACCATTGGCGGCAGTGACAAGGTCACCACCGGTCAGAAGGATTTCTCCGCCACGGTTCAGAAGGTCATCGACTCCAAGGCCGACGCGGTGTTCTACTCCGGCTACTACGCCGAAGGTGCACCGTTCGACTCCCAGCTCGTGGCCAAGGGCTACAAGGGCGCCTTCATCGGCCCGGACGGCGTGAAGGACCCCGAGTTCATCAAGCAGGCTGGTAACGCGTCGACCAACGCTTACTTCACCTGCCCCTGCATCCCCGGCGACACGCTGAAGGACTTCGCGACTGCGTACAAGTCGTTGACGAAGACCGCGCCGGGAACCTACTCGGTCGAGGCCTATGACTCCATGAACGTCCTGCTCGACGGTGTCAGCAAGGGCGACACCACCCGTCCGAAGTTGCTCGCTTACGTCAAGGGCGCCGACTTCAAGGGCCTCGCGAAGCAGTACAAGTGGAACGACAAGGGCGAGCTCACCGACGCCGCCGTCTACGGCTACAAGGTCGAGAACGGCCAGATCGTTTCCATCGGAAAGCTGTAACCAACACTGATTGTGATTGGCGCCTAGGTGGTCCCTGTCGAACGGCAGGGGCCACCTAGGCCTTCATGAGTGAGGTCCGTTGATTCACACACTTGCCCTGACAGCCGCCGACAACTCGGCCTGGATCGGTTTTCACCTCGGTGATCTTCTCCACAACATCCTTCCCCTGACCCTTGACGGCTTGACGTACGGCGCCATTTACGCCCTCGTCGCCCTCGGATACACCCTCGTATACGGCGTTCTGAACCTGATCAACTTCGCGCACTCGGAGGTGTTCATCTCCGGCGGCTACGCCGCTGTGTTCACCCTGGTTGCCTTCGGGTTCGGACCCAGCGCGCCGACGATGAACATCTTGTTCATCATTCTTTGTTTGATCGTCGCGATGGTTGTCGCGGCGTTGACCTCGGGCGTCATTGCGCTCGGTGTAGAGCGGTTGGCCTATAAGCCACTGCGCGCGCGAAACGCGCCGCGACTGGTGTTCCTGATCACCGCGATCGGCATGTCCTTCGTCATCCAGTACACGATCTTCTGGTGGCGTGGAGCAGTGGCCGAGCCGCGCGTGACCATGTTCAACGACAAGGCGCTGTTCACCGTCGGGAACCTCACCGTCTATCCCAGCCAGCTGATCATCATCGTGGCTGCGGTCCTCATGATGGTTGCCGTGGATGCGCTGATCCGGCGCACCCGGATGGGTCGTGGAATCCGCGCCGTGGCGCAGGACCCGGACACCGCCACCTTGATGGGCGTAGACCGCGAACGCGTGATCATGACGACGTTCGTGATCGGTGGTTGCCTCGCTGGTGTGGCCGCGTTCTTCTACATCATGAAGGTCCCCTCTGGCGCCGTCTACAACGGTGGCTTCATCCTCGGCATCAAGGCGTTCACCGCCGCGGTGCTTGGCGGAATCGGCAATATCCGTGGTGCCCTTCTGGGTGGTCTTCTCCTGGGCGTCATCGGTAACTACGGTTCGTACCTGCTCGGAAACTCCCAGTGGATCGACATTGTGTGTTTCGTCGTGCTGATCATGGTCCTCATGGTCCGACCGGACGGAATTCTGGGATCCAATTTGGGGAAGGTGAGAGCGTGAGCCGCATCCTTGCCCTGCAGTGTTGTCCAGACGTGACAACACTCGACCGCTGTCATCACGATCGCTCTGATTGTTTGCGAGGAACCCGATGAGCACTCCCATTCAGGACGCCGCCGCCTCCCAGGAGATCGCCGACGAACAGGCCGAAGAGGGCCGCCGCAAGGGCCGGTTTGCTGGCATCAGCCGTAAATGGAATGCGCTCGCTCGGTGGCAGCAGTGGCTCATCCTGGGAATCCTGGTGGTGCTGCTTTACGCACTGCCGGTGATCAACCCGCCGCTGCTCACCACCGAACCCGGCTTCAACTTCCCGTTGGCGTTGTGTGACATGGCGCGGTTTGCCCTCGTTGCGCTCGGTCTCAACGTGGTGGTGGGTCAGGCAGGCCTGCTCGACTTGGGATACGTCGGATTCTTCGCCGTCGGGTCGTACGTCGCCGCACTCTGGACCAGCACCGACTCCTCCATGGTGCACATTCCCTATCTGGCGACGCTGCCGCTGGCGATGATGGTCACCGCGCTCTTCGGGGTGATCCTGGGTATTCCAACGCTGCGATTGCGGGGTGACTACCTCGCGATCGTGACCTTGGGATTCGGCGAGATCATTCGTTTGCTGGCGGACATTGTTCCGGCATTAAATGGAAACTCTGGATTCCAGAACATTGGTGCCCCGCCCGGAAAAGACGCCAATGGGCTGGCGTTGTTCACGAACTTCAACGGCAAGCCGTGGTACTGGCTCTTCCTCACCGTCATCATTCTCATCATGCTGCTGTTGGGAAACATTGAGCGGTCCAGAGTTGGTCGCGCATGGATCGCCATTCGTGAAGACGAAGATGCCGCCGAAGTCATGGGCGTTCCGACCTTCAAGTTCAAGCTGTGGGCCTTCTGCATCGGAGCCGCCATCGGTGGGCTCTCGGGTGCGATGTTCGCTGGCCAGGTCGGCTTCGTGAACAACCAGAAGTTCGACGTGGCCACCTCGATGCTGTTCATTGCGGCGGTCGTCATGGGTGGTGCCGGCAACAAGTTCGGCGCAGTACTAGGTGGCGCCCTCGTGGCATACGTCCCGTACCGATTCAGTTCGCTGGCGGCGGAGAAGTATCTCGTCTTCGGTGTCGTGCTGGTGATGCTGATGATCTTCCGGCCACAAGGACTGTTCGGCGCTCGAAACCACCTGCTCGCCTATGGCCGCAAGGTCAAGCGAGTCGCGGCGCGGTTGCGCAACCCCGCGCAGGACAGCCCCGAGCGCCCGGAGACGAAAGGAGCTACGTCGTGAGTGACGATGCACGCCCCGACCTGACCAAGAAGGATGCGACCGACGCCCCCATGGTGGAGGAGCAGCCAGACGCCCCGCCGCCGCTGGAGTCCGAAGCGGCCCAGATCGTCGAACTCGACCGGGACATTGCGGTCGCAGTCGGTGACAAGTTGGTCGAAATCGACAACCTGACCGTCAAGTTCGGTGGCCTCACCGCGCTCGACGGGGTCACCTTCCACATCAACCGAGGCGAGATCCTCGGGCTGATTGGGCCGAATGGTGCTGGGAAGACGACCTGCTTCAATGCGATGACCGGGGTCTACAAGCCCACCGATGGATCGGTGACTCTTGAAGGTCAGTCGTTGCTCGGCCTGAAGAAGAACGCGATCACCCGCGCGGGCTTTGCTCGGACCTTCCAGAACATTCGGTTGTTCGGGGAGATGACCGCGTTGGAGAACGTGGTTGTCGGGCTGGACGCCCGCCACCGTACGAGCGTCTTCGGCGCCCTCGTACGATCGCCGCGCCATATCCGCGAGGAGAAGTCGGCGATCGACCACGGCATGGCGTTGCTGGAATTTGTCGGCATCGCCGACAAGGCGGGGGAGTTGTCCCGCAACCTCCCGTACGGATACCAGCGTCGCCTCGAGATCGCGCGAGCGCTGGCCACCGAACCGAAGCTCTTGTGCCTGGACGAACCGGCCGCCGGCTTCAACCCGGCGGAGAAGGAGGAGCTCATGGGGCTCATCCGGACCATCCGGGACGAGGGTTACACGGTGCTGCTGATCGAGCACGACATGAAGCTGGTCATGGGCGTCTGTGACCGCATCGTGGTGCTCGAGTTCGGCAAGAAGATCGCCGATGACATGCCGAAGGCCATTCAGGCCAATCCGGCCGTCATCGCGGCCTACCTGGGAGTGGAGGACGACGAAGATGGCGTTGCTTGAGCTGAAGGACCTGAAAGTTCACTACGGGCGGATCCAGGCACTACACGGCATCTCGATCTCGGTCGAAGAAGGCGAAATCGTGTCGCTGATCGGTGCCAACGGCGCCGGGAAGACCACGACGATGCGGGCCATCGCGGGGCTGCTGAACTCCTCCGGCGGGTCCATCAACTTCAACGGCAAAGACATCACGAAGGTCCCGGGGCATTCCCGCGTCGGCCTTGGCATGTCGTTGACCCCCGAGGGCCGTGGCATCTTCCCGGCGATGACCGTGCTCGAGAATCTCGACATGGGCGCCTTCGCCCGCAAGAAGAACACGGCCGAGTACGACGAAGACATGGAGCGCGTCTTCGACCTGTTCCCGCGCTTGAAGGAGCGCGAGAAGCAGGCCGGCGGCACCATGTCCGGTGGTGAGCAACAGATGCTGGCCATCGGACGTGCCTTGATGGCGCGACCCAAGTTGCTGCTGCTGGACGAGCCCTCGATGGGTCTCGCGCCGCAATACATCAAGCAGATCTTCACGATCGTGCAAGAGGTCAACAAGCAGGGCACCACTGTGCTGCTGGTGGAGCAGAACGCCAACCAGGCGCTGCGTCGTAGCCACCGCGCGTACATCCTGGAGACCGGCACCATCACGCGTGAGGGAACGGGCGCCGAACTGGCGGCCGACCCGGCCGTGAAGGCGGCCTACCTCGGCGCCGACTGATCGCTCAGCCGGCCCAACCCACCGCAAACCCTGCACTGAGAGCTGCAGACCCTGCACGTACACCTGCAGGGTCCGCAGCTGAGTGCAGGGTTTGCGGCGTGGTGGGGCCTTGCTCCACAGATTTTCGGTGGACCGGTGTCACGGGCGGGAGGATCGGCGTAGGGTCCCACTCGGAAGGTGACAATTCAACGATCTGGAAGAGGCGTGTCGTGGCGCGTTCAGCGGTGCGGGTGGTTCGGGTCGGGGGGACTGAAGTAGGAGCGTTTGAAGCGCTCTGGATCAAAGCGCGGGCCGAAGGTGGCCAGTCGGCCGATTTTCTGGCCCGGCAAGTGCGTGACGGGCGCGTTCGGGAGGCGCTCGACGACCCGGATGTACGCATCCACCTCGCCTACGTCGGCGAGGAAGCTGTCGGCTATCTGGTGGTGAGCCGAACGTCGATGTCGCGGCTCACCGACGAGCGGTCCGTCTGGATCGAGCAGGTCTACGTCTGCTCGGACTTCCGCCGGCGCGGTGTCGCCAAAGCGCTGCTGTCCGTGGTGCCGATGTTCGCCGAGACGACGGGATCGTCGCTGATCAGCGCCACCATTCCAAGCACCCATCGCGAGGTGAACCGCTGGTTCGCCCGGCTGGGATTCGTCAACTCGATCACCATGCGAACCACCACGCCCGGACTCCTGCGTCGACACCTGGGCCCCAAAGACCCGGCCGACCGACCGGCGGCATCCGTCGTACGGCTGCGGCGTTCGATCCGTGGCCGGGCCCGGGAAGCCGAACAGGTCAGCTGACTAGCTGGCCTTGGTCGGGGCGTCACGCAGCATGCAGGTGATCCTGCTGGTGCAGACGCGCTTGCCCTCGTCGTCAGTGATGACAACCTCGTACGCCGCAACCGAGCGTCCCAGCGACACCGCGGTCGCGGTGCCGGTGACATAACCCGAGCGCACCCCGCGATGGTGGGTTGCGTTGATGTCCAAGCCGACCGCGGCGCGGTCCGGGCCGGCGTGGGTGGCGGCCCCGATAGAGCCGATGGTCTCGGCGAGCACCACGCTGGCGCCGCCATGCAACAGACCGTACGGCTGGGTGTTTCCCTCAACCGGCATCCGGGCGACGACCCGCTGCGCGCTGATCTCGACGAACTCGATGCCCATGCGCTCGACCAGCGTGCCCTTGCTGAAAGCGTTCGCCGCTGCGATCACCTCCGGGTCGGTCGGGCTGCTGGCGGTGGGCGGCTGGCTCTGGAAAGCGTTGTCGGTCATGGGGCATAGGCTGCCACGTGTGAAGCGACTGTTGCTCCTAGACGGACATTCCCTGGCCTATCGAGCCTTCTTCGCCCTTCCGGCGGAGAACTTCTCGACCTCAACCGGCCAACACACCAACGCCGTCTACGGCTTCACCTCGATGTTGATCAACCTGCTGCGAGACGAGCAGCCGACCCACGTCGGCGTGGCCTTCGATGTCTCCCGACAGACCTTCCGCACCACCGAATACGCCGAATACAAAGCCGGCCGTGCGAAGACCCCCGACGAGTTCCAGGGCCAGGTCTCGCTGCTGCGCGAGGTGCTTGATGCGCTGCGCATCACCTACATCGAGGTCGACGGGTTCGAGGCCGACGACGTGCTCGCAACCCTGACGACCAACGCCGCCGCGGCTGGATTCGATGAGGTGCTGATCTGTTCGGGAGATCGCGACGCTCTGCAGCTGGTGACCGACAACGTCACCGTGCTCTACCCCGTCAAGGGAGTCTCGGAACTTGCGCGGATGACTCCGCAAGCGGTCGATACCAAATATGGCGTCCGACCCGAGCGCTACAGCGACCTCGCCGCGCTGGTCGGCGAAGCCTCCGACAATCTCCCGGGGGTCCCTGGCGTCGGACCGAAAACCGCAGCGAAGTGGATTGGCCTTTATGGCGACTTGACAGGTGTCGTGGCTCACGCCGACCAGATCAAGGGTAAGGCGGGGGAGTCCTTCCGCGCCCACCTCGACGGAGTGCTGCGCAACCGCCGGTTGAACCAGTTGGTGCGCGACCTCGACCTCCCGGTCACTGTTGATGGTCTCGAGCGCCAGGTGTGGGACCGCCAGGAGGTTCACACCGTGTTCGACGGCCTGGAGTTCAAGGTGCTGCGCGACCGGCTGTTCCAGACCCTCGAAGCGCCCCAGGAGGAGGCGCAGGAAGGTCTGGCGGTCGACGGCGAGGTCCTGGAGTCAGCCGAGGTGGCGGGCTGGATCGAGAGCCATCTCGGCAGCGGCGCCCGCGCGGGTGTTGAGGTCATTGGTCGATGGGCCCGTGGAGCGGGCGAAGCTGACGCCCTTGCGGTGGCCGTGGGCGAGGGCCACGCGGCCGCCTACATCGACCTTGGGACGCTCGACCCGGCGGGGGAGAAGGCGCTGCGTGGCTGGCTCGCCGACCCAGCGCGCCCCAAGGCCTTGCACGACGCAAAAAGTCAAGCTCACGCTTTGGCCGCGAGTGGATTGCCGATCGAGGGCATCACCCACGACACCGCCCTCGCGGCCTACTTGGTGCGGCCCGACCAGCGGTCCTACGACCTCGCCGATCTGGTTCTGCGCTACCTCAAGCGAGAGCTGCGGGCCGACGAGAAGATGCCTGACCAGGGCACCCTCGATTTCGGTGGAACCGACACCGCGGGCGACGACGCGATGGTGCGGGCTGCCGCGGTCGCTGAACTGGCCGACGAACTCGACCGGCAGGTCCACGCCACCGGAGGAACCGAGCTGCTGGCGACGATGGAGCTGCCGCTGACCGGGGTTCTTGGGGCAATGGAAAACGTCGGCATCGCGGTCGATTCCGAGGCCATGCAGCAGCTGGAGTCCGACTACGCCGACGGCGTACGAGAGGCTCAGCAGGACGCCTACGAAGCGATCGGTGGCGAGCAGATCAACCTCGGTTCGCCCAAGCAGCTGCAGGTGGTGCTCTTCGACACCCTCGGGATGCCGAAGACGAAGAAAACCAAGACCGGCTACACCACCGACGCCGACGCGCTAACGGATCTCTACGCGAAGACCGAGCACCCTTTCCTGGAGGCGTTGCTGCGTCACCGTGACTGGTCGCGCTTGCGGGTCACCGTCGAGGGGCTGATGAAGTCCGTCGCCGACGACGGTCGGATCCACACGACCTACATGCAGACCATCGCGGCCACGGGCCGGCTCTCCAGCGTTGACCCGAACCTGCAGAACATCCCGATCCGCACCGAAGCCGGGCGCCGCATCCGGGAGGTCTTCGTCGTGGGTGACGGCTACGAGTCGCTGATGTCGGCCGACTACAGCCAGATCGAAATGCGGATCATGGCCCACTTGTCTGGTGACGAGGGACTGATCGCGGCGTTCCGCACCGGCGAGGACCTCCACCGATTCGTCGGCGCACGGGTCTTCGGAGTCCAACCCGAAGACGTCACCCTCGAGATGAGGTCGAAGGTTAAGGCGATGTCCTACGGCCTCGCCTACGGTTTGTCGGCCTTCGGTCTGTCCAAGCAACTGTCGGTGTCGACTGCTGAGGCCAAGGAGCTGATGGACGAATACTTCAATCGCTTCGGTGGCGTCCGCGACTACCTGCGCACCATCGTCGACGACGCTCGGATGGTCGGCTACACCGAGACAATGCTCGGTCGGCGTCGCTACCTGCCCGACCTGACCTCCGACAACCGCCAGCGTCGCGAAATGGCGGAGCGGATGGCCCTCAACGCCCCGATCCAGGGCTCGGCAGCCGACGTCATGAAGAAGGCGATGCTGAGCGTACAAGCAGGGTTGTTGGAATCCGGCGCGAAGTCACGCATCCTGCTCCAGGTCCACGACGAACTCGTGCTGGAGATCGCTGCCGGCGAGCGCGACGACGTCGAGGCATTGGTACGAGATCGGATGGGCTCGGCCGTGCCGATGGACGTTCCGCTCGACGTGAGCGTGGGCGTCGGGCCGTCCTGGCACGCCGCGGCTCACTAGCCGGGCTCGAGCAGACCGCTCAGCGCAGCAGTTCACCGGTGCCGATCGCAATGCCCGGAGTCGGCTGGCGTTCCACCCGGGCGTTCTCACCGACCACGACCCAGGTCAGGTCGACGCCGTCGGCGATCACCGCGCCCTGGGCGACGATCGAGTCGCTGATCCGGCAGCCTGCACCGACCACCGCTCCCGGCATCACCACCGACCGCAAGACGGTCGATCCGGCGCCGATGCGGGCGTCCTGAGCAACCCAATGGTCGGCGGGGGAGACGGCGTCCAGGTTGGCTTGCAGCAGCGCGGCGGGGTTGCCGACGTCGAGCCCGTACGCGTTGTCCCGCACCGCCACGACCCGATGACCCTGCGCGATCAACTGGGGGAACACCTCGCGTTCCAGACTGATCACGGTGCTGAGCGGGAGGTCTTGCACCAGCGCAGCCCGCAAGACGTACGTGCCAGCGTTGACGACACCGGCCACCAGGTCGCTCGGCTTCTCCTCGAAGCCGGCGATCCGAGGACCGTCGAGACGCAGTAGGCCAAAGGGTCGGGCGTCGTCGACGTCCCGGGCGTGCAGAGCGAGCTCGGCCTCGTCGTCCAGGACAACCTGGATTTGGGTGAGTAGGTCGTGTCGGCTCAGCTGATCGCCGTTGACGACGGTGACCACGGTGTCCGGCGCGATGCCCGACACCGCGAGGCGAAGTGCTCCGCCGGTTCCCAGGGGTCGGCGCTCCTGGACAAAACGCACGCGGACCCCGTAGCGCGACCCGTTGCCGACCAGGGCGCGCAGCATCTCCGCGCGGTAGGCAGTCGCGACAACGATGTCGTCAATTCCGTTCTCCCGTAGCCGGATCAACTGATGTCCGAGCAACGGGACACCGTCGATCAGCAGAGCCGGCTTGGGGCGCAGGTCGGTGAGTGGGTGCATCCTGGTGCCGAGACCGCCGGCCAGCACCACCGCGGCCTGTGGCGTCACGCGCGGATCATTGGTCGGCGACCTTCTGCAGTTGCGGCGCCAGCCAGGACCAGATGATCGCGCCGGACTGGGCGGTGTAGTGCAGGCCGTCCTTGTAGAGCGGGGTGCCATTGATCGAGGAGTGGAAGCCGCCGGTGCACAGCAGCGAATCGAGGTCGAAAACGGCGCTTCCGCTGCTCTTCCCCCAGGCCGTGATCACCTTGTTGAGGCTGGCCACCCGGGAGTCGTCGTTGACCTCTTGGAACTCCGTGTTCCCGTCCGCGAAGGGCGTCCGGTGACACGCCAAGCTGGTCACGGCGAACTTGGTCGCGCCGGCACCAAGGGCGGCCCGCCGAAGATCATCGAGGGTGGAGCGTACGAACTCGGTGAAGCCCGCTGACCCGAACTGCAGGGTCTTGCCATTGACTCGGATGTCGTGGGTGAGTGTCTGGGGCACCATGAACACGGCGACGGTCGGCCGCGCTGACTGGATCGGGGCGGTCCACTTGCTGCGCCATGCAGCGCAATCGGCCGACGGCAGGAGTTCGTTGCCGGAGACCACTCGGTTGCCGACGTAGGGGTCGCACCCGTAGTTCACCGACGTCGTCAGCGTCAGGTTGGGCTGGGCGCTCTGCTGGAACGCCGCCGCGAGACTTGCCGGAATTGAGTTCCCGACGAGTGTCACCGAGAAGTCCTTGCCCGGGGTGTAGTTGCCGACCGGGACCTTCACGCTGCCGCCGTCGGCACTGCCGACTGCAGATGACGCCGGCGCGGCCGCATCGGCGTTCGAGGTGGTCACCGTGTAGAGCGCGCCGATTGCGAGCACTGGCACCGCGAGGCCGGTCACCCACACGCTCAGCGACCGGCGGCGAGGTAACAGCGCCTTCACCCCGCCCCGGCGGATCGGTGTCTCGATGTACCGATAGGCGAGGTAGGCGCATCCGGCGGAGACGGCCGCCTGCACGGCACTCAGACCCACTCCGCCGAAGCCCATCCGGTCCGCCGACAAGAAGACGATCACCGGGTAGTGCCACAGATAGAGCGAATAGCTGATCAGACCGATCCGGCGCAACGGCTCCCAGCCGAGCAGTGGTTGCAACCGGTTGTGGCTGGGGGAGGCAGCCGCCACGATCGGGAGCGTGGCGAGGAGGCAGAAGCCGAGCAGGGCGCCTTGGAAGGTGATGGCAGCGTTATCCCGAATGACGACGAAGCCGATGACCAGCAGCGGCAGAGCCGCCAGCCCGGCGTACGGCAAGGCACGCCAGATCGCGGTGCGCGGTTGCTCATCGCGTTCAAACTCGGAGCGGGAGACGAGCACGGCCGCCAGAGCGCCGATCAGCAGCTCGAAAATCCGGGTGTCGGTGCCGTAGTAAACCCGGCTGGGGTCGACCCCGGGGATGTAGAGGGCCGACATACGCCACACCGAGAGGGCCGCGATGGCCGCAAGAGCGGTGAACAGCACCACCCGGCGGCGGCGGGCACCTTGGTGCAGGGTCACGAACAGCAGCAGGGCCAACAACAGCGGGTAGAGGAAGTAGTACTGCTCCTCGATCGCCAACGACCAGGTGTGTCGCAACGGCGACGGCAAGGAGAGGGTGTTGAAGTATTGGTCGTCGGAGAGCAACAAGCGCCAGTTGGCGACGTAGAAGAGCGCGGCGAGCCCGTCGGCGGCAACAGCACCGCGGCGTGACGGGATCGTCCAGAACCGGCTAACGATCAGCACCGTGGCCAGCATTGTCACCAGCGAGGGCAGCAACCGGCGAGCACGGGAGATCCAGAATCCGCTGAGGCTGATCGATCCCCAACGGTCATGTTCGACCAGCAGCAAGGAGGTGATCAGGAAGCCGGACAACACGAAGAACAGGTCGACGCCGAGCCAGCCACCAGGCAGCCAGTTGGGTTGGAGGTGGTAGATGACCACAGCGAGCACAGCCACGCCGCGCAGCCCATCGAGGGCCGGTCGATACGGCAAGGATTTGTGCTGATGGGGGCTCACTCAGGCTACTTTCGGAAGGAGTCGTCGGCGGGCATCATAGGGCGGTCACCTCCGATGTGACTGGATTCACCGATGCCCACCGAATGCAGGTTACCGAAAGGTAGTATCCCGCCCATGGCTCCTGACAGGCATGAAACGCGCAACGTGATCACGTTGCGAACCGGCAGCAAGATTGCACTGCTGGTCGCGCTCCCGTTCCTCGGCTACGCGCTCTACAACTACATCACCCCGCTGTGGGTCCCCAGTTCCAATGGCGTGTTCGGCTGCGGGTCGGCCCACAACCCGCCGACCTCGGGTTGGGCGAAGGGTGCCTGCCAAGGTGTACCCGACGCGGCTCTCTACCGCGCAATGATCAGCGCCGGCTTGGGCGTCATCCTGGCCGCTCTCGGCGTGTTCCTGTTCGGGATCGACCGCAAGGAGCAGGTCCGACCGATCCGCGACCTGGATGGCTACGACCGTTACGACGACGAGGACGACGAGCCCCGTGGTCGCCACGGTCGCTCGGCTGACGCTGGTGCCAGCGATGAGGACGGCAACGCGTCGCGGGTCGCAGAACCCGCCGCTCGGCGCTCGTCCGGACGCCGTTCGTACGAGGAACCGGGCTCCCGCTCAGAGCGCCGCCGCTACGCCGATGAGGATGACGACGAGGACGGCAACAACCTCCGGTGAGTCGATTCGCGGGCGACCGGTTGCTGCGCCTGCTGGGCGCCGACCGGCCAGGCTCCGGCTATCGCCCTGCTCTGGACGGTTACCGGGGACTGTTCATCCTGATGGTGATGGGCTACCACTTCGGTATCCGGGCCCTCGCCGGTGGATGGGTGGGCATCAACCACTTCTTCGTCTTCTCCGGTTTCTTGATCGGGCGGATCCTGATCAAGGAGCATTACCGCACCGGCACGGTGAGCGCACGCGCCTTCTACCTACGTCGGGTGCGGCGCATCGTGCCGGCGATGGCCGCCCTGGTCGTCGTCGTTCTCGGCTGGACGGCCCTGCACCCGGATTCACCGCGTCGGGAATTCGCCGGCGACGGCTTCTCCACCCTCACCTTCTGGTTGAACTGGAGACTGATCGCCCGCAACGACCAGTACTTCGACAACTTCGATGCACCCTCGCCGCTGCGCCATGTCTGGACGCTCGCCGTCGAGGAACAGTTCTATCTGTTGGTGCCGTGGCTGATCCTGCTGCTGTTCTTGGTGACCCGGCGCCGGATGATGCGGTTCGCCATCGTGGTCATCGCGGCCCTACTGGCCACCGCCTGGTCGGCCCACCTGGTGGGGCAGCCCGACATCACTTCTAGCCGCATCTACTACGGCACCGACGTACGCATGCAGGCACTGCTGGTCGGTTTCGCTGCGGCATTTCTTTTCACCCGGCGTCGACCTGGACCGGCGCTGGCGTTGCCGGCAGGCGTCGCTGAGGCTCTCGGCTGGATCGGCACGATCATCTCGATCGGAGCCTTCTTCGTCCTGGACGACAACTTCACCGCGGCTTTCGGAAACGGGACCGTCCTGTTGTTTGCGATCGCCGCCGCCGTGATGGGTGTCTCGGCCACCGACCCGCGGCCGTTGCTGATCAACCGGATCTTCAGTTGGCCACCGCTGGTATATCTCGGCCAGATCTCTTATGGGCTCTACCTGTTCCACTGGCCGATCAGCTTGTGGATGCCACTGACCGGGTGGTCGTTGCCGCTCGCGGTGGCCGTCAAGTTCCTGCTCACCCTCGCCGTGGCGACCCTCAGCTTCCGGTTCCTGGAATATCCGGTGCTGCGCGACGGGTTCCGCGCGCTGTGGCCATGGCGAACGGGCCGTCGATACGCCGGATTCAGTGTTTTCGCCGGGTTGGTCGCGATGTCGTTGGTTCTCACCGCGGCGGTGGCCGATCCGCGGATCGCGACCTACGAGGGTCCGCCGCTGAACCCGCACGTTGTCTATGCCGCCCCAGTGAAGCCGGTGTCTGTGGCGATGATCGGGGACTCGATCCCGACGTCTCTGCAGGACGGATTCATCGCCGGTCGCTACCCCGGTTTCAAGCTGCTGCCGTACGCCCGGATCGAAGGATGCGATGCCATCCCGGTCACGCTCGAGGTCGCCGGTCACCAACAGGCCGACGGGCCAAGTTGTGCCGCCTGGCGGCAGACCTGGCCGGACCAGGTGCGTCGATCCGGTGCCGAGATCCTGCTGGCGCCTGCCGGACTGCGGTTCCTTTTCCCGTTGCGAATCGACGGGAAGGTCGAGGCGATGGGGTCACCCGCATCGCAGCGACTTCTGCGGCGAAACCTCGATGCGTTGCTGGTGCAATACCAGCGCTCGGGTGCCAAACAGTTGCAGATCGTGAACGTGCCGTGTCGGCTGCTGACCCCGCAGCAGTTGTCTGGCGCCTACCGCGCCGCCCTCGGTGAGAAGCCGAAGCCGATCGACACGACATGGTCGAACCGGCTGATCTCCGGGTGGGCCCAGCAACACACCGCCGAGGGCGTACGGGTCCTGGACCTGAACGGTCAACTCTGCGGCGACGGCTATCACGGCGCGATTAACGGCACCCAGCTCTACAAGGACGGGGCGCATTTCACCCCGGCCGGCGCGCAATTGGTCTGGACCTGGCTGGCGCCGACGGTGCTCAGGACCGCGCGGCCCAGTTCCGGCTGACCTGCCCCAGCATCCAGCTCCAGATGCTCGGGGTGATCTGCGGGCTGAAGTGCAATCCGTCGTTGAACACGGTGACGCCGTTGATCTTTGCGGTGTAACCGTGAGTGCAGATTGCGCCGTCGAGGTCGACCAGCTTGGCGCCGGGCGTTCGGGCAACCCACTTGCGGTAGATCGCGTTGATCTGGCTTGGGTCCTCGAACGCCGTGACCATCCCGGGCATCTCGCGGGCGATCTTGGCGTTCTGCGCTTGGGCGTTCTCGTCGGCTGCGTAGCCGAACTTGCGACAGGGCACCGTGACGACCTGGATCTGCTTTGCGCCGGAGGCCTGCGCCCGCTTCCAGACCTCGTCCATCTTGTTCATGACCGTCTGCTCGAACAGTGGCTGACCGAGCTGGATCAGCTGGCCGTTCGGCAGGTAGTGCGGAACTCCGAGGCGGCTGTCGCCGAAGATCAAGAAGACTGGTGCGCCGCTGGTTTTGAGCCAGGTGGGCCAATCCTTGCGCTGGGTGCCACAGAACTGCGACTGGTCCTGCGGACCAAAGACGGTCTTCATCCGCAGCTCGAGGAAGTTGCACCCCTCGTGGGCCAGGTTGACCGGCGTGACACCAGGGAACGCCTTGGCGGGGAACCGCTTCACCAGATACCAAGGCACCGAGTCGCCGTAGACCGCCACCTTGGTGGGTTGTCCGGCCAGATAACCGGGTTGCTTCGGCACCAGCGCAGCTGGCCGACCGTTGGTCTCCACCGCTCCGACCTGGTCGGGCGACGGCGCGGGCAGCAGCCCGATTGAGGTCACCAGCACAATCGCGGCGACCGGCACCGCGACGTACGGCCAGCCGCGTCGCGCCCGCCGAAGGACCCCTCGTACGCCGTGGCGCAGGATCGGTTGTTCCAGGAATCGGTCGGAGACGTAAGCGAGGCCCACCGCGAGGCCGAACTCAACGAGTCCGGTGATCAGCGCGGACCCGAACAGGCTGTCCTCGCCCATCCAGACGCGCAGCGGCCAGTGCCACAGATACATCGAGTAGGACAGTTGGCCGAACCGGCGCAGCGGTTTCCAGGACAACATGCGTGCCACGCCACCCTGCGGCGCCAGAACGATGCTGGCAATCACGCCAACCGCGGCCACCGCGCCCAGGAACTGACCACCCTTGGTGTACATCCACGGCGTGTAGGGGTCGAACGCGATCATCAGGTAGGCGCTGAGCGCGAGAGTCAGCCACCCGAGACCGGCGAAGAGTCGAGCGTCGCCGCGCACGAGCCCGGATCTGCGCGACCACCCCAGAGCGAAGCCGAGGGCGGAACCCAGCAGCAGGCTGGTGACGCGGGTGTCGGTGCCGTAATACAGCCGAGCGAACGCGCTGGGGTCGGAATAGGCGATGTGGGAGGTCCATACGGTGGCGGCGACGGCGAGGACCACCGGAATACCGGTGCGCAGTCGGCGTCCGCGCACGTAGCGCATCAGCAGAATCACGGCCAGCGGCACCAAAACGTAGAACTGTTCCTCGATCGACAGCGTCCACGCGTGGCGCAACGGCGAGGCGTGCAACTGGTTGCCGAAGTAGTCGTCGGACTGGGAGATCAGTCGCCAGTTCATGAAGAAGCCGAGTGTGGCCAGCACGTCGCCGCCGAAGCGCCGTTTGTCGGTGTCGGCCGCGAAGAAGATCGCCCAGACGGTGACTACCGACAGCATCGCCAGCAGGCCGGGCAGGATGCGGCGCGCGCGGCGCAAATAGAAGCCGGCGAAGCTGACCGTTCCTCGTTCTTCGTATTCCTCCACCAGCAGGCGGGTGATCAAGAACCCGGACAACACGAAGAAGTGGTTGATCGCGATCCAACCACCGGCCAAGAAGCTCGCCCCGAAGTGGAAGGCCATGAAACCGGCCATGAACAGGCCGCGAAGGCCATCCAGGCCGGGGCTGCGGCGGTAGTGCGTCTTCGGCATCGTTGCTTTCAAGGCTCGGCGAACAAGGACCAGTCGAATGTTACTCACCGGTCGCCTTGTTGCCGTGCGGTACGGCACAATGCGGTGGGCGCGCTGTCGCGCGCCTTTGCCCACACGAACCAGGACACCGCTCGATGGACACCAGTGCCTTCTTCGCCCGCGTCGCCGATGCCTTCCCCGGCGACCCGCAGAACACCGACCCGACCGACCCCAGGTGGGCCCGACTCGCGGAGGACGTCACCGGTTTCACCGGACCGAACGAACTAGCGGTCTTGCAGGTCGCTGCGGCTGTCATGCCCGCCGACGAGGCCTACCTCGAAGTCGGAACCTTCAAGGGACGCTCGCTGTGCGCGGCGGTGCAGGACAACACCGACAAGGACTTCTTCGTCATGGAGAACTTCTTGGAGTTCGGGATGCAAGGCATCGAGGCGCGCGAGGAGCTGATGGGCAACCTGGCGACGTACGCCGGTGAAGCCCGTGTCGAACTGCTCGAAGGTGACTGCTTCAAGTTGATGACCGACTCCGCGCTGGTCGACAAGCCGGTCGGTGTCTACTTCTACGACGGCGAACACACGCTGCTGGCGCACTACCTCGCGCTCGCCGTGGTCGAACCGCTGTTGGCCGATGAGGCGTTGGTGCTCGTCGATGACGCCACCTGGCCGGTCGTGCAGCGCGCCCACCGGTTGTTCCTCAAGAGCCACCCGGGCTGGAGCATCGAGGCCACCTGGGACGCCGCTCATGCGGATGACCCCCGCTGGGCGAACGGTCTGCACGCCTTGGTCTTCCGTCGCAGCGCACAGTCGGCGCGCGGGCTCTCCCGTCGCGACGAAGCACTGCGCGTCTACCAGACTCGCGTCCAGGACCGCGTCAACACCGTTGCGTGGAAGCTGGTTCCGCGGTTCCCCGGCCCGTTCAAGGCTGGCGCGAAGTTGGTGCTGTCTCGCTCACGAGCGATCGGCAACAGCAAGCAGAGCTGACTCCCGCTCGACGTCCAACGTCGCGTGGCGCAGCACAACTCGTACGAGTCCGGTCACGGCAATCACCACAGCGCCGATCATGCAGACGGAAACGATCTGCGCGGCGCTGTGGTGGGCCCACCACCAGATCGTGGCGATCTGGGCGGTGATGACCACCCAGGTCAACGCGCCCAGACCACCGGAGTTGTTGCCCATCTCCGAGAAGAGCCAAACCTGCGCCAGCGCCCACGCGACACCGAGGGCGACGCAGATCATGGCGAGGCGGCCGTACGACGCATATTGCGACCCGCCGGCGAACGTGATCCAGCCGCTGGGGGAGATACCGATCACCGCGGCCCCGACCACGCCGATCACCATCACCAGACCACCGGCGCGCAAGAGAACGCGGGTCGGCTCGGCGCTCTGCATTCGGGGCACGATGATCAACGCAATGAACTGGGTGCCCCAGCACATCGCTCGCCCGAACGTCGACGCCAGCGCATAGCCGCCGGATTGGTGCGGTGTCAGGAAGTGCCTGGCCAGCAACACGTCGACGTTGGTCAACACGATGTAGGCGGCGAGGGTGCTGTTCGAGCGCGCCATCTCCATCCCCAGGCCGTGGGATGTACGGGGAAGGCGGCGCAAATCTTGCGCGGTGAGTGCGGCGCCGGCGAGGGCCGTGACCGTGGCAGCCACGAACATCACGGCGAACACCTCCAGCACCGAGAACCCGAAGGCTGCAGCCAGACCGGCTGCAGCCAGTCGAGTCACGGCGCCGATCACGTAGAGCAAGGAGAGCCGGTCGAAGCGGTCCCGACCGAGCAACAAACCTTGAAAGCACCCGGTCAGGGTCATCGGCAGCAGCATCGCGCCGAGCAGCACCGCCGACCAAGCGGTGGCGATGTGGAACGCCGATGTCAGCGTCGGCGCGAGCGCGCAGGTGAGCAGGAAGAAGGTGCCGCCCAGGGTTGCTGCGAGCGCCAAACCTGAGGTTGCCTCTTGGGTGTTCCCACGACTGCCGATGCGGCGGGCGATGACGACCTGGAACGCCCCAGCGGGGATGGCCAGCAACACGCCGTAGGTCGACAGGGCGGTGTAGCCGCCGAAGTCGGCCGGCCCCAGGGAGCGAGTGAGCAGCAGGACCATCAAATAGCCCAGCAGATTCGCCAGGCCCATCGCGAGGCCGAGCGCGGCGCTCAGGGCGCGGCGCCGGTGAGAAGGCGTCACAGGTGTTCTCAGCCTCCGGTTGGGGTGGACGGACCGACGTGACCCAGGTTACTCACCGTTATATTGATCCGACGACCTCAACGAACATCGTCACCGCGAGGTGGCCCCAGCCGGAGCGAGACGTTTGCGACGACACCTGAACAGCTACACCGTGACGTGCTCGTTGCTGGTCCTGCTGTTGGCGCTGGTCGTCGGCCTCAACGGGTTCGGCAGCTTCTACACCGACATCAAGCCCGAGGTCTACCTCGCGCCGTGGGACACGCTCGGTCGTTATCTGTCCGGCTGGACCTCTTCGCCCTACCTCGGTTCGGCCAACTTCAACGTTGGCCTGGCCCCGGTACTACTGGTGGTCGGACTCCTGCGTTTCCTCGGACTCGATCCCGAGTGGTCTTTCAAGGTGTTCCACTTCGCGCTCTGGTTGTGTGCGGCGTGGGGCGCTAACCGTCTCCTGCGAGCCCTGGTTCCCAGCGCGAGCCGTTGGGCCGCCTTAGCGGCCGGCGTCGTTTACATCGCCAACCCCTACCAATTGCAGGCCGGCGTCACGCTGGCGATTTTGCTGCCGATGGCCTTGTTGCCGTGGTTACTGGTCTGCTTGCTGCGCGCGCTCGAGCAGCCGCGCGGCTGGACGTGGCCGGCGGCCTGCGGTCTGATCTTCGCCGGCATGAGTGGCATGAATGTCGCGGTGGTGCCCATCTTCCAGCTCGGCGCAGTCCTGCCGATCTTGGTGGTTGCTCGGCTGCAGCGCCGGATGCGGATCCGCGACCTTGCCCTGGTTACCGGCAAATGTGCGTTGTGGGTTCTCGGCCTGTCGCTCTATTGGCTGGTGCCCGCGCGCGCCGCCGTGGCCACCGGCCGTCAGATCGTGTTGCAGTCCGAAACGCTGGACGGCATCGCGAAGGTCTCCTCCTTCCCGGAGATTCTTCGTGGACTGGGCATGTGGCCGCTCTACGGCTCCGATTCCGGCGGCCCGTGGGTTCCGCAGGACGCGGTGTTCATCGTGAGCACGGTGGTCGTGGTGCTCACCATTCTGTGGCCGGTCCTGAGCCTGCTGAGCCTGCGCTACCTCTCGGCCTCAGCCCGTTGGGTGGTCGTCGGGTGGATCGCGATCGCAGCGGTGGTGATGGTCGGGATTTTCCCGGGGGAGAAGAGTCAGACCTCTGCGTTCGGTGTCGTTTTGCACCAGATCATGACCAATCCGGCGGCCTCCGCCTTCCGGACGACGAACAAGATCGGAGCGGTCCTCGCGCTCGCCTTCGCGGTGGCGCTCGGCGTGGGGGCCGACCACTGGGCGCGCCGGGTTCGGGAGCGCGACGGGCTAGCCCCGATTGCCGGTTCCCTGGCGATCGTGCTGTTGGCGGCGTGGAGTCTGCCGGCCCTGAGCAATCGCCTCTACGTCTCCCAGATGAACATTCCCGGCTACTGGAAGCAGGCGGCCGCCGCCGCTGACAAGGGCAATCCGGATTCGCGGGTGCTCTTCCTGCCCGGTCAGGTGCGCCCCAGTTATCGCTGGACCGGACAGCGACCCGACGACCTGCCGAACTCGCTCCTGAGTCGCGAAGCAGTGTTGCCCGAGACGAGCCCGAATGCGTCGGCGCCGGGTGGCAACTACCTCGCCGCGATGGACGACGCCCTGCAGTCAGGCGTTTTGCCGGACGATGCCATCTCGACTTACGCGCGCTACCTCGGGATCGACAAGATCCTGCTGCGCCACGACACAGCATGGGAGGCCGACGGGGGAGCGCGCCCGGCCCAGACCGACCGGGTCATCAGCGCCGATCCCGGTCTGTTCGGTGAGGCCAACTTCGGTGAGCCGGGCGAGTTCGTGTTCGGCAATGGCACCGATGCCTACGCCAATGGCGAGGGTCTGATGTATCCGGTGCAGATGTACGCGGTGAAGGACTCGACCACCGCCGTACGCGCCCGCAGTGACTCCGGATCGCTGGTCGTTGCGGGCGACGGCTGGTCGGTGAGCCAGTTGACGGCTAGCGGCCAGCTCCGAGCGATGCCCGGGTTCCGCTACGCCTCCCAGGTGAACGCCGGCGCGCTGCCGGCGCTGCTCGGCTCCTCGCATGGACTGGTCATCACCGACACGAACGCCCGCCGAGACGCCATCCCGAACCGGTTGACCAACGGTGAGGGTGCCCTGCTCACTGCGGCCACGCCCGCGCCCAACACTCGGGCCTTGGGCACCGCCGACGACCAGACGGTGCTGGTGCGCTCCGGCGCGACGGTGACCGCGACCGACGAAGGCGGCGCCTTCTTCGACCTGCCCTATGCGACGCCGGAGAATCTGCTGGATGGTGATCCGTCGACCTCCTGGTTGTTTGGTGATTTCCAGCGCGCGGTCGGCCAGAGTGCCACCATCACCGAGCCGACACCCATCACGGTGGGCAAGGTCCGGGTTCAGCAGTCCCAGCTCGGTGGCGAGCACATCAACGAACTGACGGTGACTGCTGGCGGGCGATCGATCACCCAGAAGTTGCCGGACAAGGGCTACGCAGAATTCGACTTCGGCTCCCTGTCGGCCTCGGAGGTCAAGCTGTCGGTGAAGAGCCTGCGCGGCAGCGGTTACAGCCTGGTGGGAATCTCCGACGTCCAGATGGCCGGACCGAAGGCCATTCGTACGGCCCGAACGCCCATCACGTTCAGCCGGTTGTACAACCAGCTCTCCGCCACCGACCGGGCGGCCTTTGATCGGACGCCGCTGAACGTCCTGCTCTCGCGCTACCAGGGCACCTCGTCGCCGAGCGACGACGCTGAGACCGGCCTACGCCGGATTGTCACCCTGCCGGACCAGCGCACCTTCAACGTGACGGCCGATGCGCGTTTCGATGGCGACCTGGAGAAGGTCTACGACCTGGTTGCCGGCTATCCCTCGACTGTCTCGGCGACCTCGTCGGACTTCTACTTCCGCAACGGGAACGCGCGCGCCTCGATGGCTGCGGACGGACGAGCCGACACCGCATGGAGCCCCGGTGGCACCTTCGACAAGTCGTGGTGGCAGCTGACGACCCCGGCCCGATCCATCTCCAAGATCACCATTGACCAGCGGCCCGGTTTCGGTGCCTCGTCGAACACCCAGTGGGCTTCGGCGGCAGTCGTCACCGTCGACGGCAAGCAAGTCGCTCGAGTTGAGCTCAAGGAGAATGCGTCGGTCTCGGCGACCTTCCCGGCGGTCACCGGCAAGACCGTACGCGTGACGATGGTGGCCGCGCCCGGCCCGAAGGGGCCGCCGGCCCGGTTCGCCACCATTGACACCGGATACACGATGAAGCAGGACCAGCCGGGGCCGTTGGACGCCGCCGGCACCGACTCAGGGCGCTGCCTGGTGGTCGGCACCGTCGACGGCCAGCCGATTCGGATGCGCCCGGCGACCGAGACTTTGGCTGATACCGGTGGCCAGGGCACCCAGTGGGAGGCCTGCAGCAAGCTCACGCTCGGCGCAGGTGAGCACCGCATCGAACAGGCGCCCGGGTTCGTTCTCGACGGAATGCAGCTGAAGGACACGCGGAAGGCCACGACGACCGTCCCGGTTCAACCGACGGTTCAGATCACTGACGACGGCAGTGCCGCGAAGGCGATGAAGGTCACCGCCCCCGGCGCTTTCAACGTCGTGGTCGGGCAGTCCTACGACGAGCGCTGGATCGCCACGGCAAACGGCAAATCGCTAGGGAAACCGACGGTGATCGACGGTTACTCGACCGGCTGGCGGATCCCCAAGGGCGGCAGTTACGAGATCAAGATGTCGTTCGCGCCGCAACGGGCGTCGTACGTCGCGATGGCCCTGTCGGCGCTGGTGCTGCTCGCTGCGGTCGCGCTGATTGTGGTCGGCGCCCTGCGCCGACGGAAGGTTGTCAACGCGGACCTCGGAACAGACACCGACACTGATGTCGCGGCCGACCCGCCCGGCCGACCCATTCCCCGCGTCGGTATGGAAGTTGCTCTGGTCCTGGTCTCGGCGTTCTTCGTCGGGTGGTCCGGGCTCGTCGCCGGTGCCGTGGTCGTGGCAGCGCTTCGGTCCGGCAAGGTTCGGCCGGCCTGGCTGGTTCGCGGTGGCGCAGCGCTGGTCCTGTGTTCGATACCGCTTTACCTGCTGCTCATTGGCGACGCGCGCGGCACCATCAGCGCCGACGCGGTGGCGCGCAGTCTCTGGCCGCATTACCTGGCTGGTGCCGGGCTCGTTCTGGCCTTGGCCGGCGCGCTTGCCTTCCACCGTGTCGAAAGTGAGAAACCTGAATGACCGCTACTCCCGCGACCGTGACGGTTGTGGTGCCGACCCGCAACAACGAGCGCACCCTTGCGGCTTGCCTGCGTTCTGTGGTCGAACAGACCCACCGGCCACTGGAACTGATCGTCGTCGACAACCACAGCAGCGATCGAACCCGAGAGATCGCCGGGCAGTTCGCTGACCGGGTGATCACCCAGGGCCCCGAGCGCTCTGCACAGCGCAACCGCGGCATCCGGGAAGCCGGCGGCGAATGGGTGTTGTGGCTCGACTCGGACATGCTGCTTCCGCCGACGGCGGTCGCCGTCGCCCTGCGTACGGCGCTGGAGACCGACGCGGCCGGGGTCGCGCTGCCGGAGCGCACCATCGGCGACGGGTTCTGGACGGCCTGCCGCGCCCTGGAGCGCGAGTGCTATCTCGACCAACCGTGGCTGCACAACCCGCGGCTGCTGCGCCGCGACTTCCTGCTCGGGTCGGGCGGTTTCAACTTGGACATGTCCGGCCCGGAAGACGCCGATCTGCGCCTGCGAATGCTCGATTCGGGTGCCCGCATCGAACTCGCGCCGATCCTGATCGATCACGACGAAGGTCGTCTCACGGTGCGCGACGTCCTGAGCAAGCGGTACTACTACGGCCGCAGCATCCCGGCCCTCGCCGAACACCACGACGGCGCGGTCGGCGCGCAAGGGCGCGCGCTGCTGAAGGCGTACGCCGCCCATCGCGGGCGGTTGGTGCGTGACCCGCTGCATGCGGGCGGCATGGTGCTGCTGCGTTCGATGGAAGTCGCCGGCTACAGCCTCGGTGCGCGCCGCGGGCGCCGCGACCGCGCGACCGCGGGATGAACCGCAGGTTGTTGTGGGTCTCGTTGCCTGACCAGCGGGCCCGCCGCGAGCTCTACTGGATGTCCCGGATGCCCGACACCCAGGTGACCGCATTGGCCGCCCAGGAACCGGTGGGCGACATCGAGTGGATCCCGTCGACCTACCGGCGGCCGGTGAAGCGGTTCATCGAGGCTGGCGCTCTTGCCTGGGTCGACGGACTTGCCGACCAGTCACCCTCGGACTACGACTGGGTGACCAGTCTGGAGTTGTGTTCGCTGGTCACCGGCCAGGCTTCGACCTGGCGTAGGAAGTCCGGCAAGCGGGTCAAGCAGGCGGTGATCACCTGGGAAAACATGCCCTACCAGCCGCTCTACCGGATCCCGCCCTATCGCCAAGCGCTTGAGTCTTGTCGCGCCGCCGACCTGTTGCTCTGCATGGTGGATGCCGCCCGAGATCACTTGTTGCTCAATGGTTTTGACAACGAGCAGATCCGGGTGGTCAAGCCCGGTGTCGACACCGACCTGTTCCGCCCGGGGCAGCCGGCGACCCGCCCGCGGGTGGTTTTCACCTCCCCACTGGCCACCAACAAGGGCATCGACACGGTGCTCGACGCGATGCGGATCGTCCGTCGGGAGGTGCCCGACGCCGACTTGGTGGTCGCCGGCAATGGTGAGTTGCGACCGCTGGTGGAGCGCGCCGCGGCCGACCCGACTACCGGTGTGAGCCTTGCGGGCCACCTTGACGCCCACGGCGTCGCCGACCTGCTGCGCAGTGCCGCGGTGTTCTGCACAGCCCCGCGACCGACCTGGAAGTGGAGCGAGCAACTCGGCCTGGCCTACCTCGAGGCGCAGGCCTGCGGGCTGCCGGTCGTGACGACCCGCTGCGGCACCAACGACGAAGCCGTACGCCCGCCGAACCTGCTGGTCGACGGCGGGTCAGAGGCGGTCGCCGATGCCCTGCTGACCTTCTTGACCGACGACGGCCTGCGCGCCCGCGTCGGTGCGGAGAACCGCAGTCGGATGCTTGCCGACCACGACCTGTCCACGCAGTGCGCGCGGATGGGTGCGGCGTTCGCGCAGTTCGAGCGCGACTGATGCGCCGGCGCCTGACCGGACCGACGGCGCTCGGATCCTTGGTTGGCTTGTTGGCCGGCATTGCGGCTCTGGGCCCGGCGCTGCGCCCGGGCTACCTGTTGTTCTACGACATGGTGTTCGTGCCGCAACTGCCGTTGTCCGAACGCACCCTCGGGATCGACGGGTCGGTGCCGCGCGCAGTGCCCGGCGACCTGGTCGTCTCGTTGCTGTCCTTCCTCGCCCCGGGCTGGTTGGTGCAGAAGGCCCTGTTGTTGGTGGTCTTCGTTGGCGTCGCGGCCGGCGCGGCATCGTTCTTCCGCAGTCGAGTCGGCGCGGTCGCCGCGGCGATCGCCGCCGCCTGGAATCCGTACGTGGGGGAGCGGCTGGCGATCGGCCACTGGGGCTTCCTGCTGGGCTACGCCTGCCTGCCGTTCCTCGCCCGAGCGGTGGCGGCACATCGCCGTGGCGAGTACCGCGGGACTTTCCGGCTGCTCCTGTGGACCCTGCTGACGGCCCTCACCGGCAGCACCGGCGCGGTCATCGGATTGCTGGTGACTGCCGCGGTCCTCCTGGCGCCGACCCGCGAACCGTCGGTTCCGGGGCTGCGCCGGTTCGGACTGCCGATCGGCGCCTTCCTGGTCGCCAACAGCGCCTGGTGGTTCCCCTTCCTGGTGCTTGCTCCGCGCGATGCTGCAGACCCGGCCGGGGTCGAGGCATTCATGGCGCGCGCCGACACCCCCTACGGCGTGATCGGGTCGTTGCTGACCGGCGGCGGGATCTGGAACCAGGGCGTCTGGTTCCCCGGCCGCAACTCTGTTCTGGCCACCGGCCTCGCCCTTCTAGCGGTCACGGCGGTGCTGGTCGTCGCGGGTATCGCCACGCGGCAACGTCGAGAGGCGGCGGTGACAGGGCTCGTGATCGCCGGTGGGATCGGACTGCTCATTGCGGCAGCCGGGTCGCTGCCGGGTGGGACGACGCTGGTGACCCGTGTCGTGACCGATGTGCCCGGCGGTGGACTGTTGCGCGATGCGCAGAAATTTGTGGCGCCGTGGATGTTGGTGGTCGCGCTCGGGTTCGGCTGGTGCGCCCAGGAGCTGCACCGCCGCGGGGTGCAAGTCGGCGCGGCGAAACCGATCGTGCTTGGCCTGGTGAGCGTCGTGGCCGCCTGGCCGGTGCTGACCTTCAGCGGGATGGCGGCCGGGGCCGACGGGGCCTGGCGGGCCGTGGACTACCCACCGGCTTACCCCGCGATGGCTGACCGGATCGACCACCTCGAACCCGGTTCGGTTGCGGTCTTCCCATGGAATCTTTATCGGCGTTACGCGTGGGACCACCGTGTCGTGGCACTTGACCCCTGGCAGCGCCTGGTCGATCGATCGGTGGTCGTCAACGACGACTTGCCGTTGTCCGATCGGGGAACCGTCGCGGGGGAGTCGGCGGCGGCCGCGCGAGTCACCACAGCATTCCGGACCGGTGGGGATGTGGTTGCCGCGTTGCGCGCGGCAGGCGTCCGTTACGTCCTGGTGCAGAGCGATCAGCCGCCCTTGCGGCCGGCCCCGGTGGCCAAGCTGACGCCGATTGCGGCGAAAGGCGACCTGGCGCTCTACAAGGTGCCCGGCGCCGCCATCGCCGCTGCGCGGCCCGAACCGGCCTATCGCTGGCTGGGCCTGGCGGGCCTACCGCTGGCGCTCCTGGCGATGGCGGTGGCGGCGTTCACGCAACGCCGACGCCTCGACAGACCGGAATCGGTCACCTAGCCCCATTCGTTTGCTACTCTGGCGTCACATTGGTCGAGTAATCCCGAGTCGGATGAGTCGTTCGACCCGAGAGATGAGGTAACAAATGTCCCGCACCGCATACAACGTCGGCGGCGCTGTTTTGGGTGTCTTGTTGGCACTCATCGCGATTTTTGCGCTCGTCGCGCAGCAGGGTGGCATCACCCAGCCGCAGTCTTACTCGTCGCAGATCAACTACGACCAGTAGTCCACAAACATCGCGAAGGCCGCTCCCTGGTGGGAGCGGCCTTCGTCGTCTGTCCGTACGGTCGTGGCGTTGAGTGATCAGCCGACGCCGACCTGCTCGTCGACGCGCTGCGGCAGCGGCGCGCGGTGGGCATTTTCATGGTCGGCGACGATCTCCTTGATCGACCGGTGCCGGCCATGCACCGCGGCAAGGGAGAGCGGTCGCGGACCTCGGCCCAGCACCGACAGCACCGTCGCATGCAAGGCCTGACCGGCGGCGTCCCAGGAGAAGCTCTGGGCGTGGGTGCGCGCCGCGGCTCCCAAGTCGGTCCGCAATCTGTCGTGAGTCAGCAGAGCGCGCGCTTGGGCGATCATGTCGTGGGAATCGTGGGCGAGCAGCCCGGTCACCCCGTGGACGATCGATTCACTCGGCCCGCCGGCGTGGGCAAAGGCAATGGTCGGCGTGGAGTGCAGCCCGGCCTCAACGATCGTCAGACCCCAGCCCTCTTTGTGGGACGGCATCAGCGAGATCCAGGCGCGAGCCAACAGGTGGTGCTTGGTTTCCTCGTCGACGAAGCCGTGGAAGGTCACGGCGTTGCTGACACCGCTGCGCTCGGCGTAGTCCTCCAGGTCGGCGCGCCAGTATCCGGCACCGACAATGTCGAGGGTGAGATCGGGCAGCGTCTCGCGCAGTTCGGCCAGTGCGTCGATCGCCAGCTCGACCTGCTTGTGGGGCACCAACCGGCAGACCACCACCATGCTCGGCTGGGGGCTGCGGGGGACGTCGGCGTAGGACTCGTAGTTCTCGGGCAGGTCGTTGCCGGAGTAGACCAAGTCGACGTCCTCGACGCGCACGCCTAGGTCGCCCAAGTCATCGCGGGTGGCGTTGGAGACGGTGACGTAGCGCTTGCCCCGGTAGACCCGCGGGGCCACCTTGGACTCCAGGAACCAACCGAACCGGGCGACGCGCGGGCCGAAGATGACCGGCCACTGGTCGCGGTGAACGTGATGGGTGATGTTGACGACGGGGACCTTCGCCACCAGCGGCGCCCAGAAAGGCACCCCGTTCTGCACGTCGATGACCACGTCGTAGTCGTCGCGGTGGGTGAGCAGGTGGTGCAGGCCGGCGACGTAACAACCGAACCGTCCACCGCGGCGTACGACCCGAACATCGCCGTGGCGGTCTTCGGTCGAGCTGCCGGGGAAACGACTGGAGAAGAGGGTGACTTCGCTGCCGAGCTGGGTCATGACCTCACTGGTGCGCTCGGTGAATACCTCGGCGCCACCCGCCTCCGGGTTGTCCCTGTCACGCCATGACAGATACAACACGCGCAGTGGCTGTTGTTCCTTCACACTCAACTGATCTCCTCGTTCACCGTTCGACGGTCTGTCTCGCAACCGGCGGTCTAGGGTAACGCGAAAGGTTACCGGTAGGTAAGGACGAGACGAATGCCCTCTGGGTGCGAGATCTGCGACGGCCCGACCGCCGGCTGGCGGCTGGCCGCCGACTGTGAGCTGAACCGTTGCGAACAATGCGGCCACCTGCGTCGAGATTTGGTGTCGGCTCCGGCCGGCCATCGCGACCTCGCGTACGGCGGTGAACCAGCGCTTGACCGTGTTCGCCTCGCGCTCACCTTCCGTGAACTGCGCGCCGCGACCGCCGCCCGGTCGGTCTTCGAAATCGGGTTCGGCACCGGCTCGCTGTTGCGCCGATTCCTCGGCGCCGGCCTGGACGTCGGCGGCGCCGACCCCGACCAGCTCGGCTTGGCCGTCGACCCGATGGTGCGTGCTCAGGGAAAGCTGTTCGCCAGCGGCATCGAGGACGTTCCCCCCGACGCGGTGCAGGCCGACCTGGTCTACGGAATCCACGTCTTGGAGCATGTGCACGATCCCGCGCGCACCCTCGAAGTCGCCCACGATCTGCTCGCCCCCGGCGGTCAAGTGCAGTTCTTCACCCCGGCCGGTGACAGCTGGGGCTTGCGGCGCTACCGCGGTTCGTGGTGGATGCTTGAGGACCCGACCCACGTTCGCTTCTTCACCGCCGAGAGTGCCCGCCGGGCCCTGGCCGCTGCCGGGTTCGTCGACATCGAGGTGCGCCGGCCGGTGCTCGACAGCTTGACCACGGATATCGGCTCGCTAGCCCGCCGAGTCTCGCGTCGGCCGCGCCCGCACGGCGTGCTGGGTTCCACTCCGGTGCTGGCCGCCGGCCTCGCCACTGCCCCGTTGGTGGCCGCGCTGCGTACGGTGTCACCCGTGACCCGCCCGACGCTGCACCTGATCGCGCGCCGTCCGCGATGACTTCGCCACGTCGCGGGATTGCCCGGTCGGCCCGTCTGTTCCGCGCCTTCCGGCTCGAGCAGACCCGCCCCGAGGTCTTCTATGGCGCCTTGGCCGACGACTCGATCGAGTTGTTGCAGGACGTCACCACGTTGGGTGGGAAGTTTGTGCTGGACGTGGGGGCCGGCCCGGCTGAGTTCGCGGCCGCGTTCCGCGCCGCGGGTGCCCGCTACGTGCCGGTCGATCACGACGTGACCGTGGCCTCCGTACGCGATGGAGGAGTGGTCGCGACGGCCGCGGCGCTGCCGTTCGCCGACAACAGCGTCGACATCGTGTTCAGCAGCAACGTGTGGGAACACGTTCCCGACCCGGAGGCGGTCGCCGACGAGTTGGTGCGGGTGACCCGGCCAGGCGGCCTCGTCTTCTTGTCCTACACGAACTGGCTGTCGCCCTGGGGCGGCCACGAGACCTCGCCGTGGCACTGGACGGGCGGCGAACGGGCCGCCCGACGTTATGAGCAACGGCACGGCCACCCGCCGAAGAACCTGGTGGACCACACGCTGTTCCGAGTGTCGGTTCGCCAGGGGCTGGAATGGGCCCGTGGCCGCCGCGGCGTGGAGGTGCTCGTGGCGCGCCCGCGTTACCTGCCCGATGCAGCTGCCGTGCTGCTGAAGGTGCCCGCCCTGCGCGAGGTGTTGACCTGGAACCTGCTGCTGGTGCTGCGCAAACGATGACCGTGTGGCGTGACCGTCTCTGGATCGCGGTGCTGGCCGTCGTTCCGTGGCTGATCCAACCCGGGCTGACCCAGCCCGACACCAAGGTCGATCTCACCCTCGATCCGTGGGGCTACCTCGGTCGTGCGCTCAGCGCCTGGAACCCACACGGCGGCCTGGGCGAGGTGCAGAACCAGGCCTACGGCTACCTCTTCCCGATGGGCCCGTTCTTCGGAGTCGGTAGTTCGCTCGGGTTACCGGCCTGGGTGATCCAGCGGCTCTGGTGGACCCTGCTGTTGGTCGTGGCATTCACCGGCATGCGGGCGCTGATTCGCCGCTGGCAGGTGGCTGGCCCGACGGCCGCTTCGATCGCCGCCGTCGGGTATGCGCTCGCACCGCGCGTCCTCACCCTGCTGTCGAACAACTCGGTCGAGGCCTGGCCCTATGCGATGGCACCGTGGCTGTTGGTGGTCGTGACTCGATTCCTGGCGGGGGAGTGGTCGTGGCGAACCCGGCTGCACACCGTCGCCCTGTTCGCCTTGGCGGTCGCCGCCTTAGGCGGAGTGAACGCGGCCGCATCGGCCATCGCGGTGTTGCCCGCCCTGTTACTGCTGCTGGTTCACCCGACGGGTCGGCGACGGGTTGGCCTGCTGTTGCTCGCCGCGTTGTTGGGCGGTCTGTGGTGGATCCTGCCGCTGCTCCTGCTGGGCGCGTTCGCCTATCCGTTCCTGGACTACATCGAGACTGCGTCGATCACCACCGCGGTCACCTCGGTGCCGAACACGTTGCGCGGCGCCCAGGACTGGGTGGCCTACATCCTGGACAGCGCCTCCCACCCGGTCTGGCAGGGCGGCTGGGTGGCCGCCCAATCGCTCACCGCGATCGTCGTGGGCTGCCTGGTCGCCGGGCTCGGCCTGGCGGGGGTGCTGCGCACCGATGGCGTCGTACGCCGGTTCGCCCTGGTCAGCGTGGTGCTGGGCACAACGGTCATGGTGGTGGGGCACCCCGGGTTCGCTGGTTCGCCGCTGGCTGACCCCGTACGCAGTCTGTTGAACGGCCCGTTGGCGCCACTGCGCAACGTGCATAAGTTCGATCCGCTGGTGCGGATCCCGGTCGCGCTCGGCCTGGCTCGAATGATCAGCCTCGCCGCGCATGCGCCCGGTCGGGATCTGCTGATGCGGCGGGTGCGCGCGATGGGCATCGCCGTGCTGGTCCTGGTCTCGTTCGTGCCGCTGTGGCAGGGGCGAGTCGGTGACGCGGCGGCGTATCGCAACATCCCGGCCTCCTGGCGCGCTGCCGCCACCAAGATCGACCAGCTCACCGCAGGCGTCGCGGCCGGGCAACCCGACACGACGCTGCTGCTGCCGAGTTCGCGGACCGCGACCTACATCTGGGGCAAGTCGACCGATGAACCACTCGCCGCACTAGTGCGCAGCCCCGTCGTCGTCCGTGCGTCAGCGCCGCTGGGCAACCCCTCGGCGACGCGGCTGCTCGACGCGGTCGACACGCTGACCCAATCGGGGACCGCGCAGCCCAACCTCGCCGCAGGCCTGACCAGGATGGGGATCCGCGTGGTCGCCGTACGCCGGGATCTTGCCCCGACCTCCGGCGCCGCCGACTGGCGGTTGGTTGAGAAGACACTCGCCGCCTCGCCCGGGGTCCACCGCGTTCCGGACTCGACCGACACCCATCGGTCGCTATGGAAAATTGATGGCGCCCTGCCGACCACCTATGCCCATGCCGACGTCGTCACCGGCGGGCCGGAACTGTTGTTCGCCGGTCTCGCGACCGGCTTGCTCAACCGCGACACCGCCTTCCTGCTCCCGGACGATTCGCTGCGCACTCCGATCACGGTGCTCACCGATGCCGCGCCGTGGCGGGTCTACCACAACGGCGTGCCGCCGCAGGATGCGTACGGGCCGGTGCTGACCGCTGGCGACCAGGCGCCACTGCAGGCGGGCGCGAAGGACCTCCCGGTCCGCGAACCGCGCAGCGCACGGCCCTACCGGCAACTCATCGGCCTGCGCGCAGTGTCGGCGTCCTCGAGTGCGGCCGACCCGTTCGCGGCGGCCTACCGAGGTGTGCGGTTCTCCCAGTTCGCCGCCTTTGATGGTGATCCGACGACCTCCTGGCTGACTGGCGATCACGAGGCGGCCGGCGTCCTCACCCTGACCACAACAGGCCGCGTTGGCGGAACGCTGAGTCTGCATTTCGCGACCGGCGCCGGGGTCACCCGCCCGGCCCGCGTGGTGGTGAACGGCCATGCGCGCGAGGTGCCGCGCGGGGCCGACCAACTGACGGTGCCGGTGGCTGCCGGGAGCAGTTCGCTGCGGATCCAACTCGATGCGCCGTCCTGGGTTGCCGACCCGGTGATGGGGCTGAGCGAGGCGCAGTTGTCGGGCACGGACTGGGGCTCGATCATCACGGTGCCCGGAACGGTGGAGCCGGGAATGTCGCTGCTGCTTGGCGCCGACCCGGTCGCTTCGACGGTGCCGGCTCGCGCTAGCGAGGGCGGCGCGACGCTGCTGCGCTCGGCGACCTTCGGGTCCGCGGTCACCCTGCGCGCGGTGGCGACGATCGACACCGGTTCGACGCGGATCGACACCTCCTGCGGGGCAGCGGGAACGGTGGTGGTCGCCGACGTGCGGGTTCCGCTGCGCGCCACTCGCGCCGGCAGCGGTGAGCTCACCGCCACCTCCTGTGGCGACCTGCGGATTCCGGCCGGCCGCGCGACGGTTTCCTTGCAGCCGGCCACCGGCACCGCCCTGCATCTCCTCCTGAGCCCGGCCAACGCCTCAGCGGGCTCCAGCGATCCGGCGGTCGCCTCGGTGAGCGCCACCACCCACGGATACAACAGCGGTTGGCGCAGCGACTCCGCCGGCGCTGCGGTGGCGGTCGACGGGTGGCGACAGGGATACACCGGCGACTCCGCTGCCGAACACTTCGTGGCGACTGCGCTGCATCGCCTCGGGTTGGCACTGGGGGCGATCGCGGTGCTGGCCTGCGCGCTGGTTCTGCTGCGGACCCGGGGTGCTCGGGAGCCCGTTGAACTACCCGCCGACCCCCGCCCGTCGCCGCGCGCTCGGCCGATGGGGGTGGTGCTGGCGATCGTGGTCGGCGCCCTGGCCGCCGGACCGTACGGACTGCTGCTCGGGGTCGTTTCGGCGCTCTGCCCACGACGGTTGCGCGGCATCGTGGTTGTCGGCGCGCTCACGGTGGCCGGCTTGGCGCTGGCGGTCGGAGGAGTGGTCGACGCGAAATCCTGGGGGGCTGCGGTCGGCCAGGTGGCTGGAACTCTCAGCCTGACGACACTGGCTGCCGGACTGCCGGATCGTCCGGCGACTCGTGCGAGCGACCAGCCCAGCGACGCAACGCCGGCAACTCAATGAGCTCGGCGCTCGCCAGCGCCAGCAGCGCCGTGAAGACCGCGACCGCGAACAACATGGTGGCTAAGCCGCCGGAGAAAAGCGGCCATCCGGCCAGCAGATAGATCAACTGCAGGACCAGCAGGTGCCACAAGAAGACGGCGTACGACAGATCGCCGACCCGACGAGTCGCGGCGGAGTCCGCGACCCGAGCGGCGGCTGGATCGCTGGTCGGCGCGATCGCCGCAGCGAGCAGGACCAGGCCGAGCAGGGCGTACAACGCTTCCTTCAGAACGGCCGCCGCGACGGTCGGCACCGTGAGGGTGACTGGCCCGCCCAACGGCGTGGCTGCCACTAGGTAGATCAACAGGCCGATAGCCAATAACGTGGTCGGGCCACCCATGGTGCGCGGGAAACGATCGCGCAGTAGCGCGCGACCGGTGGGGGACTCCAGCACCGCGAGCGCGGCGCCAACCGCGAACCAGGCGGCGTGGCCGAGAACGCTCGTGCCCAGCACGCCGGGCCACCACGGCGAACCCGCACGGGAGCCGAGGGTGGCGATGAGGTTCACGACCAGTCCGCCGGCAGCGACCACCGCGAGCATCCGCAGCGCAGCGCCGGGGGATCGGCGTACGACGCGGGCTAGTGCCGGACCGAGCAGCGGCACCAGCAAATAGAAGGTGACCTCGGTGGTCAGGCTCCAGGTCTGGGTAAACGCTTGGTAGCTGGTGCCGGTGTATCCCTGCAACAGGAACAAATGGCTCGCGAAGTTGAAGACGTCGAAGCCGTGGCCCCGGATGAGTTCAACGGCGACGACGCAACAGAGGACCACCCAATAGGCCGGCAAAATCCGCGCCGCGCGATGCCGCAGGTAGATCCGGGTCGGCTGCTGCCGGGCGTGCAGGAACGGACGCAGCAGCAGGAACGCGGAGATGGCAAAGAACACCGCAACTCCGCTGTCACCGCGGGCGAGCAGCGGGCCCGAGGTGTCGACGCGCCAGGCTCCGGTCCAGAATCCAACGTGGGAGAGCAGCACCAGCACGGCCGCGAGACCGCGCAGCGCGTCGATCAACGGGAATCGACGCATGCTTCCTCCCGATGTTGTCTACTGTGCAGTAGGTTTCGTCCGCGGGGCAGTCCCGTCTCGAATCTGGAGGTTATCGGCAGTGATGGCACAACCGCAGCCGACCGACCCCTCCGTCGTCGACCCGCACCGTCCGGTATTGCGCGCTCGCGCCCCGCTGCGGATCTCGTTCGCCGGTGGTGGCACCGATGTCGCGCCCTTCCCGGAACGGGAGGGTGGGTGCGTCTTGTCCAGCACCATCTCGGCGTTCGCGTTCTCCACCTTGCGCCCGCGTACCGATGGTCGAGTCACCGTGCAGTCGCTGGACTTCGGTCGCTCGATCGGCTTCGACATTGATCAGCCGGTCGAGTTCGACGGGGTGCTCGATCTGCCCAAGGCAGCGATCGCTCGGGTGAAGGACTTTGCCGGCGCCCGACCGTCCACCGGTTTCGACCTGTTCCTGCACACCCAGGCGCCCCCGGGTTCCGGCCTCGGATCCTCCAGCGCCGTGATGGTGTCGGTGATCGGCTTGGTCGCCCAACACTGCAGCGTCGACCTGACGCCCTATGAAACGGCCGAGTTGGCGTATGCGCTTGAGCGCGAAGACCTCGGAATCCCCGGCGGGTCCCAGGACCAATACTCCGCTGCTTTCGGGGGTTTCAACTTCATCGAATTCGGTGCCGACCAGACGGTGGTCAACCCGTTGCGGATCCGTCCGGCAACGGTGCACGAACTCGAACACAACATGCTGCTCGCCTTCACCGGCGCGACCCGGGTCTCCGACCACATCATCGAAGACCAGCGCAGCCGCTACGAGACCGGCAACGTCGACGCGCTGGCCGGGCTGCGGGCTCAGAAGGAACTCGCCGCCGCGATGAAGATCGCGCTGGTGCGTGGTGAGGTCGACACCGTCGGCCGGCTGCTGGGCCAGGCGTGGCAGGAAAAGCAGAAGATGTCCTCCCGCATCACCACCCCGCTCATCGACGAAGCGGTGGCGGAAGCCACCAAGGCCGGCGCGCTCGGTGGCAAGGTCACCGGAGCCGGTGGCGGTGGCCACATGGTCTTCATCTGCGAATTCGAACGGCGTCACCTCGTGGCGCAACGATTGATCGACTTGGGTCTGCAGGTCTCCGAGGTGACCTTCAGCAAGGAGGGCGTGACCACATGGCGCCGACAGAACAGATGAACGTCGGCTACGGCCCGGCGTACGACCACGTGCTGCACGCCAGCGACGCGGCGACCGCGTCACGTATCGTGCGGCAACAGTTGAGCGAGGGGATCGCCGACTGGGCGAGCCTGGCGCAGGGCCTTGCCGCGGCGGAACTCGCCGATGCCGTAGGCGCTGCGGGCGAGGACCTCATCGCTGCCCTGGTCGCGGGACGGACTCTGCTGGTTGCCGGCAACGGCGGATCGGCCGCGATCGCCAGCCACGTGGCCGCCGAGTTCATCGGCAAGTGCATTCACGACCGGGAACCGCTGCCGGCGATCAACCTGGCGGAGTCGCTGTCGTCGATCACCGCGATCGGGAACGACTACGGCTACGACAAGGTCTTCAGCCGCGGTGTCGCGGCGCACGGGCGCGCCGGCGACGTCTTGCTCGCGATGAGCACCAGCGGCACCAGTCCCAACGTGGTTGCCGCGCTGGCGACGGCCCGCGAACGCGGCATGCTCACCATCGCAATGACCGGCGAGGGTGGGGCTGCCCTTGCGGGCAGCGTCGACCACCTGCTGGTGGTTCCATCACGGTCAACTCCGCGCATCCAGGAGGTCCACATGCTGTGGACGCACGCGTGGTGCGAGGCCGTCGACGTGCTCTGCCGCCCCGAGGACTGAACTGTCCCCATGACCGGCGCAGGAGCGTTGAAACTTTCTGACGCCGAGCTCGGTGGATTGCTGGAGACGCCGCTGCGCCGCAGTACCAGGTCCCACCGCGCACGGTGGGACCTGGTTCTGCTGGATCGCGACGGCACGCTCAACGTGCACCGACCCGGCTACGTCGAGCGGCCCGCTGACCTGGAACTCATCGCGGGTGTCGGACCTCGGCTGGCTGCCATCAACCGCACTGGCAGCCCGGTGGTCGTGGTCACCAACCAACAGGGGGTCGGGAAGGGGCGGATGTCGATCGAGGACTTGGCCCTCGTCCACCGCCGGTTGGTCGACCTGCTCGCCGACCACGGTGCCTGGGTCGATGGGTTCGCCGTCTGTCCCCACCTGACTGGATCCTGCGATTGCCGAAAACCGGCGGATGGACTGTTCCGTCGAGTTCTGCGACGAGCACCGTGGGCCGATGTCCGTCGTACGGTGATGGTCGGCGACAACGACAGTGACTTGCTCCCCGCGCTGCGGCTTGGCTGCGCGGTCCTGAAGGTTCCCAGCGGTCGGTGGCCGGCCGCGCTCGACTGGTGACGCGCCGCAATATCGACTGCTGCTGCATGTGACGCAGGTCGCAGGGAAGCTGCTACTCTCCGGTAGACCTTGCTCGACCTTACGGGAGGCCACTGTGCGGAAATCCGCCATCGTGATCGGTTTCGGCGCGTTCTTTATTACGCTCGCGCTGTTGCTGAAGTTCTACGCATACCCGCGACTCGCGGTTATTCCGAAGGACCAGAACACCAGTCAGACACTTGTCGACAACAACGCTAAGTTCCTCGACGCCACGTCGCTGAAGTTCGTCCAGGGCAAGATCACCACTGTCGCGACTGTCGTCGCCGACCAGAAGGCCTCCAAGCAGCTCGGTGGCAACAAGATCGTGATCAGCCAGTGGCAGTACACCGACAACCCCGGGCCTGACGGCAAGACCGCCGCCCCGCCGATCTCGGCGACGACCGAGCGCTATGCGCTCGACCGCTCGACCGGCAAGGCCGTGTCGTGGCAGGGTGCGGAGCTGGACGGGAACCCGACGGACTATCAGGGTGCCTACACCATCAAGCTGCCCTTCGGTCTGACCAAGGGCAAGTCCTATCCCTACTTCGACACCACGCTCGGCAAGCCGGTCGACCTGGCCTACCAGGGAACCGAAAAGGTGCGCGGGATGCAGACGTACAAATACACCGTCGCCGTCCCGGAGACCGTCTTCACCAAGATGGAGATCCCCGGTTTCCTGTTCGGTCTGGCCAAGGACAGCCCGGCGCAGAACGCGGATCGCACGTACAAGAACGACATCACGATCTGGGCAGACCCGGTGACGGGTGTGTTCATGAAGATCCAGCAGCACCAGGTGCAGACCGTGAAGATTCCCAACCATGACCCGCTGACGGTCATGAACACGGTTTCGGTCATGGACGACGCGACGATCAAGAAGAACGTCGACGAATACTCCAGCAAGGCGCAGCAGCTCGGCGCGCTCAAGGTGGCGCCCTGGGTGTTGCTGCCGCTGGGCGTGATCCTGGTCCTCATCGGCCTGATCATGCTGTTGCTGAGCGGGCGGTCCAGCTCGGAAGCCCGCGCACGCCACCAGGAATCCTGAGTTGATGCGGGTAGTCGTCACCGGTGGTGCCGGATTCCTCGGCTCCCACTTGTGCGAGACGTTGATCGGTCGCGGCCACACGGTCGTTGCGCTGGACAACTTCTGCACTGGGTCCCCGACCAATGTCGCCCACCTGCACGACAGCGGGCGCTTCACCTTGGTCGAGACCGATGTCACCGAAGGTGTCCAGGTCGAGGGCCGAGTAGACCTCGTCCTGCACTTCGCGAGCCCGGCATCACCGGTCGACTACCTGCGCATGCCGGTCGAGACGTTGCGCGTCGGTTCCCAAGGCACCCTGAATGCCCTGGAACTCGCCCGCAGCAAGTCGGCTCGGTTCGTGATCGCCTCGACCTCCGAGGTTTACGGCGACCCGCAGGTCCACCCGCAGCCGGAGACCTACTGGGGTCACGTGAACCCGGTCGGCCCGCGCGGGGTCTACGACGAGGCGAAGCGCTTCGGTGAGGCGCTGACGCTGGCTTACCGGCAGTCGTACGGCGTCGACACCGGCATCGTGCGCATCTTCAACACGTTCGGGCCGCGGATGCGTCCGAACGATGGTCGGGCGATTCCCAACTTCATCCGCCAGGCCCTGGCCGGTGAACCGGTGACGGTCGCCGGTGACGGTTCGCAGACCCGGTCGATCTGTTACGTCGACGACCTCGTTGCGGGCATCCTGGCGATGGGGGAGTCCGACCACAGCGGTCCGATCAACATCGGCAACCCGCACGAAATCTCGATGCTCGACCTGGCGCAGTGGATTATCGATCTGGTCGGCTCGACGTCGCCGCTGGTTCACATCGAGCGACCGGTCGACGATCCGACGGTCCGGCAGCCCGACGCCACCCTCGCCCGCGAGGAACTGGGTTGGGCGCCGATCGTCCCGATCGAAGACGCGCTGCGCCAGACGATCGAGTGGTTCCGGGATCACGCGCGCGAGACCCCGCCGCTCACCGCGGCCGACACCGAGGAAATCATCGCCGCCGGCCACCAGCCGAAGGTGCACTGAGCAACTCAGCAACCCACGGCTTGCTTCGGTCGGGCGCAGTCAGTTGCGCCGCGCCACGAAGATCGCGGTGCCCGGGATTCTGGTGCCCCGCAAGGGGCTCCATCCGCCCCAGGTCTCCTCGTTCCACACCGGCCACTCGGGCTCGACGATGTCGACCACGCTGAATCCGGCGGTGACCAGGTCGCGGATCCGATCGCCGAGCGTGCGGTGGTGTTCCACATAGGTCACGACACCGCCGGTGCGCTCAACGTAGGGCGACCGGTCGAAGTACGAGTGCTCGGCGACCAGGCCGTTCTGACCGGGGACGTCGGGGAAGCTCCACCGAATCGGGTGGGTGGTCGAGAAGACCAGTCGTCCACCCGGGCGCAGCACCCGCGCGAGCTCACGCATCAGGCCGGTTGCGTCGGCGATGAAGGGCACTGCGCCGTAGGCCGAGAACGCAATGTCGAAGGCAGCGTCGGCGAACGGGAGACTCAGGGCGTCGGCCTGCACCGCCGCGATGGCGGAGCCGGTGTCACGGTCGAGGCGAGCGCCAACGCGCAGCATGCCGAGCGAGATGTCGGAGGCGACAACTCGCCCGCCGCGGCCAGCCACCCAACGCGAACCCTGCGCCGCGCCGGCGCCGAACTCCAGGACGTCGCGGCCGATGACATCACCCAGCAGACCCAGGTCGTCCTCGCTGACACCCTCGGGTCCCCACACCAGTTGGTCGTCGCGCAAAAACGCGCCATGCTCGGCGTAATAGTCGTCGGCCTCGCCGTCCCAATAGGCCCGTTGCGCCCGCCCGCCCTCGGTGTCGTCGACCGTCTCTCCGGCCCGTCCCGAGCTGTCCGGTGTGTTCTCAACCACTTTTGCTCCCTTGTTGCACAGCAGGTAGGGTGGACGAGCGCACTCGCGTGCGTCCGTCGTACGGCTGATCACTTCTTCCGTACATCGTCCATTGTCCGTTCACAACCGTCCACCAAAGGTTTCCTACTACATGACTGCCACTACCGCTTCTCAGATCGCTGTCAACGACATCGGCTCTGAGGAAGAGCTGCTCGCCGCAATCGATGCGACGATCAAGCACTTCAATGACGGTGACATCGTCGAAGGTGTCATTGTCAAGGTCGACCGCGACGAGGTTCTCCTCGACATCGGTTACAAGACCGAGGGTGTCATCCCCTCCCGCGAACTCTCCATCAAGCACGATGTCGACCCGACCGAGGTCGTTTCCGTGGGCGATGAGGTCGAGGCCCTGGTTCTCCAGAAGGAGGACAAAGAAGGTCGCCTGATCCTGTCCAAGAAGCGCGCTCAGTACGAACGCGCCTGGGGCACGATCGAGAAGATCAAGGAAGAGGACGGCGTCGTCACCGGCACCGTCATCGAGGTCGTCAAGGGCGGCCTCATCCTCGACATCGGCCTGCGCGGCTTCCTGCCCGCATCGCTGGTCGAGATGCGTCGTGTTCGCGACCTGCAGCCCTACGTGGGCAAGGAGGTCGAGGCGAAGATCATCGAGCTCGACAAGAACCGCAACAACGTGGTCCTGTCGCGTCGCGCCTGGTTGGAGCAGACCCAGTCCGAGGTTCGCACCACGTTCCTCAAGGAACTGCAGCGCGGCCAGGTTCGCTCCGGTGTCGTCTCCTCGATCGTCAACTTCGGTGCATTCGTCGACCTTGGTGGCGTCGACGGTTTGGTCCACGTGTCCGAGCTTTCCTGGAAGCACATCGACCACCCGTCCGAGGTTGTCGAGGTCGGCCAGGAAGTCACCGTCGAGGTTCTCGACGTCGACATGGACCGCGAGCGCGTCTCCCTGTCGCTCAAGGCGACCCAGGAAGACCCGTGGCAGCACTTCGCCCGCACCCACGCGATCGGCCAGGTCGTGCCGGGTAAGGTCACCAAGCTCGTTCCGTTCGGTGCGTTCGTGCGCGTCGAAGACGGCATCGAGGGTCTGGTCCACATCTCCGAGTTGGCCGAGCGCCACGTGGAGTTGCCGGAGCAGGTCGTCACCGTCGGAACCGAGCTGTTCGTCAAGGTCATCGACGTCGACCTCGAACGTCGCCGCATCTCGCTGAGCCTCAAGCAGGCCAACGAGGACGGTTCGGGCGTTGCCGACTTCGACCCGACCCTCTACGGCATGGCCGCCGAGTACGACGACCAGGGGAACTACAAGTACCCCGAGGGCTTCGACCCGGAGACCAACGAGTGGCTCGAGGGCTTCGAGGACCAGCGCGAGAAGTGGGAGCACCAGTACGCCGAGGCGCACGCTCGCTTCGAGGCGCACCAGGCTCAGATCGAGTCCGCCCGCAAGGCCGACGCGGAGGCTGTTGCCACCGCAGCGACCGCGCCGACCACCTACTCCTCGGGTAGCGGCAGCAGCAACGGCGGCGGTAGCAGCAGCAGCAGCGACAACTCCGCGCCGGCCGAGGGCACCCTCGCGTCGGACGAGGCTCTGGCCGCTCTGCGCGAGAAGCTCACCGGCAACTGAGCTGACTGACCTCAGCTGAAGGCCCCGCTCACCCGTTGGGTGAGCGGGGCCTTCGCGTTGGTTGCCTCGGGCTGTCGGTCCCGGCGGGCTGCCAGCAGTTGCGCCTGTATCAGCCGCGGCCGAGCAGGGTGCCGCCGTTGACCTGCAGAATCTGGCCGGTCGTCCAGCCCGCGTCGGGGCCGGCGAGATAGCCGACCGCGTCGGCGATCTCGATCGGGGTGCCGGGGCGACCCATGGGGATGGGCGCGACGCGATTGGCGAGGATGTCGGGGTTGTCCGCGATGCGCTGCTTCCAGAAGTCGGTGTCGGGCACGAATCCAGGGGCGACCGCATTGACCGTGATTCCCTCCGGAGCAAGCTGCGTCGCCAGGCTGAGAACCCACGCGTTCACGGCCGCCTTCGCGGCGCCGTACGCACCACTGCCCCGGAGGGCCGCGATCGATGACATGGCGATAATGCGTCCACCAGGTCGGGTGAAATGGTCTTGCAGCGCGTGTGTGATCAGCACCGCCGACAAGACGTTCCCGTCGAAGTCAGCCCGCCAGGCGGCCGCGATGTCGACCAGGCTGGTGGCGCCCAGACCGTAGTTGCCACCTGCGTTGGCGACCAGCACGTCGATCGGCGCACCTTGGCTCAGTTCGGCGGCCAACGCCTGCACCTGATCGGGATTGGTCAGGTCGCAAGCGCGGGTGGCGACCCGGGCTCGCGGTTCGGCCGCACGCAGATTTGCCGCGGTCTCCTCCAACGGTCCCGGGCGTCGGCCGACAAGCACGAGGTCGGGGACCTCGGCGAGCAAGCGGTGGGCGATGGCCTTGCCGATCCCGGTGCCGCCACCGGTGATCACGATGCGTCGCGTCATGCGGCCAGGTTACGGCGCGGCCATCAGCCCAGGACGGCCGGAAGGTGTTCGAACCCGCGCAGGATGCGGGTGGGGCGGCGTTCCCGCTGGCCGGTCAGGCGCAACTGGGGGAAGCGCTCGAAGAGCACTCGTAGCCCGACCTCGCCCTCCAAACGGGCGAGGGCGGCGCCCAGACAGTAGTGCCGGCCACCGGAGAAGGCGATGTGGTCGCGGGCGTTCTCCCGGCGTACGTCAAAGACTCCGGGGTTGTCGAAGACGCGCGGATCGCGGCCCGCAGCGCCGAGGACCACGACCGCCATGGCGCCGGCCGGCAGGTGTCCGCCGTTGATCTCGGTGTCGCGCAACGCAACCCGGCCAGTGAGCAGAACCGGTGGGTCGAAGCGCAGGGTTTCCTCCACGACATTGCCCCACAGACTCGGGTCGCGGGTCACCGCAGCCAGCTGGTCCGGGTGATCGGCGAGCAAAGCGATGGCGTTGCCCAGCAGGTTCACCGTCGTCTCGAAGCCGGCGGCCAGCACCAACCCAGCGGTCGATTTCAGCTCCCACTCGTCGAGCCCGCCCTTCTCGTCGCGCTGCTGGACGAGTTGGCTCAGCAGGTCGTCGCCGGGCTCGCGGCGCAGTTTCTCCAGGTGGGTGCTCAACCAGGCGTCGAAGTCGAGCAAGCTGCGTTCGACCGAACGGAACGAACGCCAGGGGAGTCCGAAGTCCAGGCTGGGTGCGGCGGCCGTTCCCATCGCGAGCACCCGCGCATGATCGGCGTCGGGCACGCCCAGGATCTCACTGATGATCACCACCGGGAGATCGGCGCAGTAGGTCTGGGCCAGGTCGACGGTCGCATCGGCGCCGTGGGTGGCGACCAGGTCGTCCAGCAACTGACGGGCCCGTTTCTCGACGGTGCCGCGCAGCGCCTCGACGGCCCGCGCGGTGAAGACGCGGGTGACCATTTTGCGATAGCGCGCGTGTTGCGGGCCATCGACCGCCAACAACGACGGCGGTCGCAAGGGGTGCAACAACGGGGTGTCGGACCATTGCAGCAACTTCGCGACCGGGCCGCCGATGTCTGGCTGACCGACGCGAACATCGTTACTGCTCAACACATCTCGCACCGTCGCGTGGTCGCCCGCGAGGTAAGTGAAGCGTCCCTTCACGAAGGGTTTCCCGGCATGCAACTCGTCGTAGAGCCGGAACAAGGTGGCGTTGTCCTGCTCGGCGGTCGCCCGGATCAGCGTGGTCTGGATGTCCTCCCGAGACCGGCCCGCGCGCAGGACCAGACGAGGCAACGCGTGGCCAGCGCCCCAGCGGACGACTGCTTTCGACTGATCCAGGGCTTGTTGGTGCAGCTGGGTGGTGCTCATGACTCCAGAGTAGGCAATGTGACCCGCGAGTAGGACTCTTCGGTCCATAGGTGCGTCAGCGCATAACTGCGCCACGGTCGCCACGGCTGGGAGATCCGTTCGGCCTCGCGGGGCCCGACCCCTTGCAGTGCGCGGCGCAGCACCGCATCGCCGGCGGTGAACGCGTCCCTGTCGCCCAGCGCGCGCAGGGCGACGTAGCCAGCGGTCCACGGTCCGATGCCTGGCAGCGCTAGCAGCGCGGCGCGCGTGGATGCGAAATCGGTCGGGTCCAAGGGCAGCCCGCCGGCCAAAGCCTCGGCTAGGCCATGCAGCGTACGAGCGCGGGCTCCGGTGAGCCGCAACGAGGTTCGGAGTTCGTCGACATCCACAGCCGCCAGGCTTTCGACAGTGGGCATCGCAGTCCAGGGCCCACCGGGAAGGGCTACCGAGGTTCCGTACGTCGCGACGAGTCGGGCTTGGATGGTGCGGGCCGCCACGAGCGATACCTGTTGGCCGATCACCGTGAAGAGTGCGCACTCCGCGGCGTCGACCGCGCCCGCCACCCGCAGGCCCGGTCGGCGAGCAACCAATGGTCCGATGGTCGGGTCCGCGGCGAGGGCGTCGTCAACGACGGCCGGGTCGTGATCCAGGTCGAGCCACCGCCGTACGGCCGCGGTCACGTGGTCGCGATCGCGGGGGTCGGTGAGGTGAAAGGTGGCGGTGAGCTCCGCTGCGCCGGCACCGGTGGGCGTGACTTGACCCAGGTCGAACACGACGAGGGCCGGACCTCCCGGTGCCGAGACGGCGCGGCAGTGTCGTGTGCCGTCGGCGGTTTCCAGCCCGGGCACAGCGTGGGCGCAGAGAGCGGCCGAGAGCGCGGCGGCGGCGAAGGGCAGCCGGACCGGCAGGCGAATGGCGACGGGGGTGGTCACCCGGTCATTCTGGTCGGCTCGGTGGCGCGGGTACATTCGGCGCCATGATGCGTATCGGGCTCACCGGAGGAATCGGATCGGGCAAGTCCACGGTGTCGGCGCGACTGGCGCAGCTTGGCGCCGAGGTCATTGACGCCGACCTCATCGCGCGCGCGGTCGTGGAGCCCAACACCCCCGGGCTGGCGCAGATTCGGCAGGAGTTCGGCGACGCGGTGATCAGCGCAGACGGCTCGCTCAACCGGCCCGCCCTCGGCGCGATCGTGTTCGCCGACGCCGATCGGCGCCGCGCCCTCGAGGCGATCACTCACCCGTTGATAGCCGCCGAGACCGCCGCTCGCTTTGCAGCCGCAGACGCGGAGGCAGTGGTCGTTCACGACATGCCGCTGCTGGTCGAGACCGGTCAGACCGACGGGTATCACCTGATGGTGATCGTCGACGTCCCCGAGGAACTGCGCGTACGCCGCTTGGTCGAGCTGCGCGGGATGTCGGATGCCGATGCTCGGTCGCGGATCGCGGCCCAGGCGAGCGATGAGCAGCGCCGCGCGGCGGCGGATGTGCTGGTGGACAACAGCGGGGCCCGCGAAAACCTCGACGAAGCGGTCGACCGGCTGTGGGCGGAGCGGATCACGCCGTACGCGAGCAACCTCGCCGCCGATCGCGGAGTGCGCCGGCCCGACGGCGTACGGCTCGTGCCCTCCGACCCGCGGTGGCAGCACCGCGCGCAGCGCTTGACCGCCCGGATCCGGTGGCAGCTCGCCGCGGCTGGTTTCGATCCGATGCCGGTCGACCACATCGGTTCGACGGCTGTGCCCGGCCTAGCCGCCAAGGACGTGCTCGATCTGCAGCTCCAGGTTCCGGAACTCGCAGTGGCACAGCAGGATTCCTTCCGCGCGGCATTGCGGGCGGCTGGCATCGTCGAGCTGCGCGCCAATGCCGACGAGCCGAAGCCGTGGGCGCCGGACCCGCAGGAGTGGCGCAAGTTCTATGCGAACGGCGCCGATCCTGAACAGGTCGTCCATCTGCACATCCGCCAAGCCGGGGGGCCTGGCGCGCAGATCGCATTGCAGTTCCGGGATTGGCTGCGGGCGGAGCCTTCCGAACGGGCGGCGTACGAAGCGATGAAGCGAGACGCCGCGCAGCAGCATCCGGGCGGATCCACCGAGACCAAGCAGGACTACGTCGCCGCGAAGGAACCTTGGTTCGACATCAATCTGCCGCGCGCGCGGCAGTGGGCGCTGAGCCGGCCGGTCTGACGCGCCGGGCTCGGTCCAGCCGTACGACGATCGGGGTCGCCGCGACGCCGTGCACCACCACCGACAACGCGACGGTGAAGGCGGCGACGGACCACAGCAATCCCATGTCATCAATTTCCGCGTGCGTGGTGGCGTAGGCGAGGTAGTAGATCGTTCCGATGCCGCGTACGCCCAGAAAAGCGGTGGCCAGCCGCTCGCGCGGGCCGAGAACGCCGTCGCCCGCACGGTCGGCACCCCCGGGGGTCCAGAGTGCGAGCCAGCCGGTCAGCGGGCGTACGACGAGGATCAGTAGCACACCGAGCAGGGCGCCCTGCCAGGTGAGGCTGCGCAGCAGGCCGCCGCTCAGCGCGGCTCCGAGAAGCAGCAGCACGACCAGCGTGAGCAAATGCTCCAACCGGTCAATCACGTCGTGCATCGAGCCGTGGTAGTCGTGGGTCGGGTTGCCGGCCCGCATACACAACGCGCAGACGAAGACCGACAGGAAGGCCCACCCTTGGGCCAGCTCGCCGAGGCCGTACGCGATGAACGGTGCGGCGACGATCAGCAACGGATCGCCGATCTCGGCCAATTGCAATCGCCGCGGGGCGCGGAAGGCGAACTTGCCCAGCAGGGTGCCGACCAGCCATCCGACGCCAACGCCGATCGCGGTGCGGCCGATGATCTCCCAGGTGAACCATTGGGTGGCCGAGTGAACGCTCAATCCGGTGGTCAGCAGGGTGATCCCGCCGACGACGAACGGGAAGGCGGCGCCGTCGTTGAGTCCGGCCTCGGAGGTCAAGGCGAAGCGCATCTCATCGTCTTCGTCGAGGCGGTCGTCCGCGACGTCGGTGGTCGGTCCCTCGACCTGAACGTCGGAGGCCAGAACCGGGTCGGTGGGGGCGAGGGCTGCGGCGAGGACCAACGCCGCGCCGGGCGCGAGGCCGACGAGTGACCAGCCGAGCAGGGTCATCGCGGCGATCGACAGGGGCATGCCCAGCAGCAGCAAGCGCCACGTCGAGGACCAGCGCCGCCACGTCGCGCGGCTGCGGCGTAGCGGCCGATCGATCGCCAACCCGACACCGGTGAGGGCCACGATGATGGTCACGGTTGTGACTTGCTCGGTGATCGCCGCGTGACGCATCGGGTCGAGCGAGAGTCGGGCCGGCAGCGGGATGAGCCCAGCAACGACTCCGATCCCGAGCAGCACGATCGGCGCCGACACGGCTCGCCGCGCGGTGAGCCGAGGCAGCAACAGCCCGATGAAGAGGGCGAGCCCGATCACCAGGTAGGCGCCGGCGGCGTAAACCTCGGGGTTCATGGTCGCGCGACGCCTGAGCTCATGGGTCTATTGTCACCCGCCAGTGGTTGTCGGTGGTGCCGCGTACGGTTATCGCATGCGCCCGACCACAGACCTGAAGCGCCGCGTCGCCCCGTTCGAGGTGGTGTCGGAATACACCCCGAGCGGCGACCAGCCAACCGCTATTGCCGAGTTGACCCGTCGCATCAACGCGGGGGAGCAGGACGTCGTCCTGCTGGGTGCGACCGGAACCGGGAAATCGGCGACAACAGCCTGGTTGATCGAGCAGGTGCAGCGCCCCACCTTGGTCATGGCGCCGAACAAAACGCTGGCCGCGCAGCTGGCGAACGAGTTCCGAGAACTGTTGCCCAACAACGCCGTTGAATACTTCGTCTCCTACTACGACTACTACCAGCCAGAGGCTTACATCCCGCAGACCGACACCTACATCGAGAAGGACTCCTCGATCAACGACGAGGTCGAGCGGCTGCGACACAGCGCCACCAACTCGTTGCTCACTCGTCGTGACGTGGTCGTGGTCGCGTCGGTGTCCTGCATCTATGGCCTCGGCACCCCCCAGGAATATGTCGACCGGATGGTCCGCCTGCGGGTGGGGGATCGGCGCGACCGTGACGACCTGCTGCGCCAGTTCGTTCAGATGCAGTATTCGCGCAACGACTTGGCGTTCACCCGTGGGACCTTCCGGGCTCGCGGCGACACCGTCGAGATCATCCCCGTCTACGAGGAACTTGCGCTGCGGATCGAGTTCTTCGGCGACGAGATCGAGCGGATCTACACGCTGCACCCGTTGACTGGCGAGGTGGTTCACGAGGAAGAAGAGATGTATGTCTTTCCGGCCACCCACTATGTCGCCGGCCCGGAGCGGATGGAACGAGCGATCAAGGGCATCGATGCCGAGCTTGAGCAGCGGCTCGCTCAGTTGGAGAAGCAGGGCAAGCTACTCGAAGCGCAGCGACTGCGGATGCGCACCACCTATGACATCGAGATGATGCGCCAGGTGGGGTCCTGCTCGGGCATCGAGAACTACTCGCGCCACATCGACGGCCGCGCCGCTGGTTCTGCGCCGAACTGCCTGCTGGACTACTTCCCGGAGGACTACCTGCTGGTCATCGATGAGTCCCACCAGACGGTTCCACAGATCGGGGCGATGTACGAAGGCGACATGTCCCGCAAACGGATGCTGGTCGACCATGGCTTCCGACTGCCGTCGGCCATGGACAACCGCCCACTCAAGTGGGAGGAGTTCCTGGGCCGCATCGGCCAGACCGTCTATCTGTCGGCGACGCCAGGCAACTACGAGTTGGCCAAGTCCGACGGCTATGTCGAACAGGTCATCCGGCCGACCGGCCTGGTCGACCCGGAGATCGTGCTCAAGCCGACGAAGGGTCAGATCGACGACCTGCTCCACGAGATCCGCGAACGCACTGCGAAGAACGAGCGCGTTCTGGTGACGACGCTGACGAAGAAGATGGCCGAGGACCTCACCGACTACATGCTCGAGCGCGATGTCAGGGTTCGATATCTGCACTCCGAGGTCGACACACTGCGCCGGGTCGAGCTGCTGCGTGAGTTGCGGATGGGCGAGTTCGACGTTCTGGTCGGCATCAACCTGCTGCGCGAAGGCCTCGACCTTCCGGAGGTGTCACTGGTCAGCATCCTCGATGCCGACAAGGAGGGCTTCTTGCGCTCGGCCCGGTCACTGATCCAGACCATCGGCCGTGCGGCTCGTAACGTCTCCGGTCAGGTCCACATGTACGCCGACAAGATCACTCCGTCGATGCAGCAAGCCATCGAGGAAACCCAGCGTCGGCGCGACAAGCAGATTGCCTACAACAAGGAGAACGGCGTCGACCCGACGCCGCTGCGCAAGAAGATCGCCGACATCACCGATCTGCTGCAGCGTGAAGACGCCGACACCGACTCTCTGCTGGGCAGCGGGCGCACCCAATCGCGTGGGAAGGGCCGAGGCGGCCGCGGCGCCGCGGCCGCTGACTCCGAGGTTGCCGGAACCTCCCGCACCGGTTCGTTGCCGGCTTCCGAACTGGCGAACCTGATCCAGGAACTGACCGAACAGATGCATCAAGCGGCCACCGACCTGCACTTCGAGTTGGCTGCGCGGTTGCGAGACGAGGTCTCCGAGCTGAAGAAGGAGCTGCGACACATGGCCGAGGGCACGCGCTAGCGCTGCGGCGATCAGCTGGGTGACCACGAGCCGAACCGTGGATCGGGTCGCCGCGGCGGGCGCTTATCCTGGTGCGGTGTCCGACGTCGTGAGCCCCACCCAGTCCCAGTCCGTTTCGCTGTCCGCGAAGGTGTTTCGAATTGCCGCGTTCGCGGAGGCGGTGTCCTGGCTCGGCTTGCTGATCGGGATGTTCTTCAAGTGGGTTGTGCAGTCGACCCAGGTGGGTGTGCAGGTCTTCGGCCCGATCCACGGGTTCGTGTTCATTTGCTATGTGCTGACCTCGCTGTGGACCGCCAAGGACCACCGCTGGTCGGCCAAGGAACTGCTGCTCGCCTTGGTCAGCAGCATCCCGCCGTTCATGACCATCTGGTTCGAGCGGCGCGCCGAGCGCATGGGCCTGCTGGTCCGCTGAGCCCACATCTCGGCTCCGGCTTCACTGGGGCGAGACGACGCTCAGCCATGCCTGCGACTTGCGCCCAACACCACCGCGCTGGCCGCCACCACCAGGGCCATGCCGACCACTTGACGGCCGTCGAGTGTCTGGCCGAGCACGACCAGTGCGGCAATGGCCGCAACGGCCGGTTCGATACTGAGCAACACCCCGAACGTCGACGCCGCCATCCGGCGGAGCGCGATCAGTTCCAGGCTGTAGGGGATCAGCGACGACAGCAGCGCGACGCCGAGCCCCTGCACCGGCGCCCAACCGCGCACCAGCGCACCACCACTGGTGGCGATGCCGAGCGGGAGCAAGGCGATGGCGCCCAGCGTCAGGGCAATGGCGAGCCCGTCGAGTTGTTCGAATCGTGCTCCGGTGCGTCCGCTGGTGACGATGTAGAGCGCCCAACAGGCGCCGGCGATCAGCGCGAACGCGATCCCGACGTGGTCAAGGGTCGACCACGGCTGGGTCAGGGCGCCGGAGATGAGCAGCACCCCGATGGCGGCAGCGCCAATCGCAAGCCAGTCCCACGCCCGCCGAGAGAGAGCGGCCGCAAGGAGCAGCGGCCCGACGAACTCGATGGTGACGGCCACACCCATCGGGAGTCGGGCGATCGCCTCGTAAAAGCTGAGGTTCATCACCACCAGGGCCGCGGCGTACGACGTGACGGCTCGCCAATCGGCGGCGCTGCGACCTCGCCACCGGGGGCGTACGACGGCCACTAGCGCGATCGCCGACAAGACGATCCGCAGGGTGACGGCTCCGGTCGGACCGACGGTCGGGATCAGCCGTACGGCCAGAGCCCCGCCGAACTGCACCGACGCGATGGCCGCAAGAACCAGCGCGACGGGGGGTGCTGGAACCCGGGTAGGGCCGCTCAGACGAGGATCCGAGCGGCGCCACACAGCGTCGCCGTACGGCGCTCACCGAGAGGTTCTTCGACGACCGCCGCGCCCGACTCGGGCGCGTGCAGCATCAATCCCTTCTCGATCACGATGCCGACGTGATGAGGTTCGTTGCCCGGGTGGGCGAAGAAGTAGAGGTCGCCCGGGCGCACGTCGTCCAGCGGAACAGCGGTGCCGGCCTCCTGCTGGTCCGCTCCGTCGCGCGGCACCAGATAGCCCAGTGCGCGCGCGGTGTAGTGGACCAAACCCGAACAGTCGAGGCCAGCGGCAGTGTTGCCGCCCCAGAGGTATCCCAGTCCGAGGTGCTCCCGAGCCTTGGCCAGGAAGGTCTCAGCAGTCACGGCGAGCGGGCCGGCTACTGGGCGCGGGACGCTAGTCGGTCCGACCTGAAGGTGCGCGGTGCGCACCCATCCGGGGTAGCCACGCTCGTTACTCTGGTGCGGCTGCCAGGAGGCCGTCACCTGGGTCCAGTCGCCATCGGTGGCATGGATCTCGACGGCTTCGCCTCGGTTGAGCTCGGTCTCGATCCGGTCCAAGAGGCCTGTGCGCCCGAGCGCGTCGTCGACGTCATGCTCGTCCATTGCCGCCAACCACGCAGCGTGGTCCGGCTCATCGCTCAGCATTGCTGCGTCCACCGACCTGGGCGAGTCGGGCCGGCGCCAGAGGACCGTCGAATCGACCGTCACGAATCCCTGCACAGCCTGGTCACCAGCCACGTTTCCTCCAGTCGGTCAGGGACGGCCGCTCCGCCCCGAGTGTCGTGTCATCCCCGTGGCCCGGGTAGGCCCACGTGGCGTCGTCGAAACGGCCGAACAGCCGCTCTTCGACATCGTCAATTAGTTGCGAAAACGATTGGTAATCATAGTGGTTCGTCGCGCCCACCCCACCGGGAAACAGTGTGTCACCGGTGAACAGGTGTGTGGCGCCTGCCGCGTCGACGAAGGACAATGCGATGGATCCGGGGGTGTGGCCGCGGATGTGGGTGGCGGTGCAGACCAAGTCGCCGATGCGCAGGGTGTCGCCGTCGTTCAGCCGGTGATCCACCGGCACCGGCAGCGCGTCAGCGTCGGCTTCACCGGCGTACGTGGCTGCCCCGGTGGCGCTGACCGCGTCGGGGAGGGCCCCGACGTGGTCGTGGTGGCGGTGGGTGGTCAGGATGCCCACCACTTCGGAGACGTCTGCGTCGTCAAGAGCCCGCTGCAGGGCGGGCCATTCGGTGGCTGCGTCGATCAGCAACGCCTCGCCCGTCGCAGCGTCGCGGACCACGTAAGCGTTGTTGCTCATGGCGCCAACCGCGATCTTGGTGATCGTCGCGTTACCAACGTCCCGTTGCTGTGGAGCACCGTCCGGTGTCACGCGCCCGTCATAGGTCATCGCCAAAGCCTCTCGTACGTGCTGTTCCCCAAGTCCGTCCACCTTAGGTCGCAGGGGCCAACCGGGTGGACGGCGGAGGTTGTCGGTGGTGGCACTTAGCATGTTCATCGTGTCTGTAGCCACCTCGAGTTCCTCCGCCCCGCGACCCACCCACGACCACCTTCGGGTCCGTGGCGCGCGAGAACACAACCTCAAGAACATCAACGTCGACCTGCCCCGCAACAGCCTGGTCGTCTTCACCGGTCTGTCCGGCTCCGGGAAATCCTCGTTGGCGTTCGACACGATCTTCGCTGAGGGGCAGCGTCGCTATGTCGAGTCGTTGTCCGCCTACGCGCGTCAGTTCTTGGGGCAGATGGACAAACCCGACGTCGACTTCATCGAGGGTCTCTCACCGGCGGTCTCGATCGACCAGAAGTCGACTAACCGCAACCCGCGATCAACCGTCGGAACGATCACCGAGGTCTACGACTACCTCCGGCTGCTCTATGCCCGCGCGGGTCGGCCCCATTGCCCCGTCTGTGGTGAACCGGTGGCCAAGCAGACGCCCCAGCAAATCGTCGATCAGTTACTCCAACTGCCTGACCGCACCCGTTTCCAGGTGCTCGCCCCAGTGGTGCGGGAGCGCAAGGGCGAATATCTCGACCTGCTCGCCGAGTTGCAGACCAAGGGTTACTCCCGCGCGCGGGTCGACGGCGAGGTCATCACACTCACCGAACCGCCCACGCTGGCCAAACAAAAAAAGCACTCCATCGATGTCGTGGTCGACCGACTCGTTTCGCGCGGACCTGATGACACCTCCGGCAAGCAGCGATTGACCGACTCGATCGAGACGGCGCTCGGCCTGGCCGGCGGTCTGGTCCTCATCGAGTTCATCGACCTCGAAGCCGACGACCCGCAGCGCGAACGACGGTTCTCCGAGAAGATGGCCTGCCCGAACAACCACCCGCTGGCGATCGACGAGATCGAGCCGCGGTCGTTCTCTTTCAACGGACCGTTCGGGGCCTGCCCGGCATGTACCGGTCTCGGCACCGAACTCGAGGTTGATTCTGACCTGCTGATACCCGACGAAGACAAGTCGATCAACGACGGCGCGATCCTGCCCTGGGCATCTGGATCCGGGTCGAGTGACTACTTCACTCGGGTGATTGGGGCGCTGGGGGAAGACCTGGGCTTCTCGCTCGACACCCCCTGGCGGGCCTTGCCCGAGCGTGCAAAGGAAGCCTTGCTGCATGGCGAGAACTACAAGGTTCACGTCAAGTTCCGCAACCGCTACGGCCGCGAGCGCAGCTACACCACTGGCTTCGAGGGTGTCGTTCCCTTCGTGAAGCGTCGCCACAGCGAGACCGATTCCGACTGGAGCCGAGAACGCTATGAGGGCTACATGCGCCAGGTGCCTTGCCCGACGTGTCGTGGCGCCCGGCTGAAGCCGGAGATTTTGGCCGTCACCATTGGTGAGAAGTCCATCGCGGAGGTTTGCGCGATGCCGCTCTCCGATTCGGCAGGCTTCCTGAGCCAGGTCGACTTCACGGTGCGCGAGCGGCAGATTGCCGAACGGGTTATCAAGGAGATCGAGGCGCGGCTGGGCTTCCTGCTCGACGTCGGACTCGACTACCTGTCGCTCGACCGGCCGGCGGGAACCCTCAGCGGTGGGGAGGCCCAGCGCATCCGGCTGGCCACCCAGATCGGGTCCGGCTTGGTGGGCGTTCTTTATGTGCTCGACGAGCCGTCGATCGGCCTGCACCAGCGCGATAACCACCGGTTGATCGAGACCCTCACCCGGCTGCGTGACCTCGGCAACACGTTGATCGTTGTCGAACACGACGAAGACACCATTGCCACCGCCGACTGGGTGATCGACATCGGTCCCGGCGCGGGCGAACACGGGGGAGAGGTCGTCCACTGCGGGTCGGTCGAGGATCTGCTCACCAACGAGCGATCGATCACCGGCGCCTATCTCGCTGGCCGTCGGTCCATCGAGACCCCGACCGAGCGTCGCCCCCACGATGGTCGCGAGATCGTCGTGCGCGGTGCGCGCGAACACAACCTGGTTGGTGTCGATGTCGCGTTCCCCTTGGGCAACCTGATCGCCGTCACCGGTGTCTCGGGTTCGGGAAAGTCGACTCTGGTCAACGAGATCCTCTACAACGTGCTGGCCAACCAGCTGAACGGCGCCCGTCACGTGCCGGGCCGCCACCGAACGGTGGAGGGCCTCGACCAACTCGACAAGGTGGTCCACGTCGACCAGAGCCCGATTGGTCGAACCCCGCGGTCCAACCCGGCGACCTACACCGGCGTCTTCGACAACATCCGCAAGCTGTTCGCCGAGACGACCGAGGCCAAGGTCCGTGGCTATCAACCGGGCCGGTTCTCATTCAACGTCAAGGGCGGTCGCTGTGAGGCGTGCACCGGCGACGGCACGATCAAGATTGAGATGAACTTCCTCCCGGACGTCTACGTGCCGTGCGAGGTGTGTCATGGCGCTCGATACAACCGGGAAACCCTTGAGGTGCACTTCAAGGGCAAGACGATCTCGCAGGTGTTGGACATGCCGATCGAGGAGGCCAAGGAGTTCTTCGCCGCTGTCCCGGCCATTGCGCGCCACATGAACACCCTGGTCGACGTGGGCCTCGGCTACGTGCGTCTCGGTCAGCCGGCGCCGACGCTGTCTGGTGGTGAGGCTCAGCGAGTGAAGTTGGCCGCCGAATTGCAGAAGCGGTCCACCGGCCGCACCATCTACGTGCTCGATGAGCCGACGACCGGCCTGCACTTCGAGGACATCCGCAAGCTGCTGGGTGTGTTGCAGGGCTTGGTCGACAAGGGCAACACGGTCGTGGTGATCGAACACAACCTCGACGTGATCAAGTCGGCCGACTGGCTGATCGACATGGGTCCCGAGGGAGGGTTCCGAGGAGGCCGAGTGGTCGCCACCGGGACTCCGGAAGAGGTGGCCCAGGTCGAGGAGAGTCACACCGGGCGCTACCTGAAGCCGTTGCTCGAGGCTGCCCGGGCGGCCCGCCCTTCCACTCGCCGCGCCACCGATTCCGCGGGCCGCACGAGTTCATCGGCGCCAGCGAACGCGACGGCGACGAAGGCGGCGGCTGGTTCAGCAGCGAAGGCGACTGGTGCAGCGACCAAGAAAGCCATAGCTCAGAAGGCGGCCGGTTCGGCGGCCAAGAAAGCCGCGCCGACGAAGACGGTGGCCAAGAAAGCCGCGGCCAAGAAGGCTGCTGCGACGAGGAAGACAGCAACTGCGCGATCGGCGCCCGAATAAGGTCCGGTCCGGCAGCGGTGAACCATTGCGGCGGGAAGGTCGTGTCATCGGGTGCCGGTGCGTAACCGTTCCGGACGGAAGCCGGGCCGCATCCCGGGAGAGTTGACCTTGGTTGATCGTTCTCACACCTGACAGACAGGATTTCCTGCCAGTCTCGCCTGCGCAGATCGACCACCCACCGCTTCCCACCATCCAGGAGCAATCAATTATGGCCGTGAAACTTCGCCAGCCCGACCGGCGCTCGATGCTCATCGGAATGGGCATGATCGCCGCAGCCGGAGGCCTTGCAGCGTGCGGCAGCGACAACACCCCCGCGTCCGGCTCCGGTGGCTCGTCAGCCGGCAACTCATCCTCGAACGCTGCGGGCTCTGGCAACTCCGCGGCCGCTGGAAACTCGATCCCCAAATCGAAGGTGCCAGTGGGCGGTGGCTACCTCGACACCGCGCAGCAGGTCGTGGTCTCGCAGCCCACCGCGAACACCTTCAAAGCGTTCAGCACCATCTGCACCCATCAGGGATGCCCGATGACGGCGCTGTCCGGCACCAGCATCAGCTGCTCCTGTCACGGCAGCAAGTTCAAGATCACCGACGGTTCGGTGGAGAACGGCCCCGCGTCCAAGCCACTGAACGAGAAGTCGGTCACCGCCAGCGGCGACAACCTTGTCATTGGTTGACCACTAGCGCGTTGCGGCTGCCGGTGGCCAGCGAGGTTGTCAGTGTCCCCTCGTAGGGTTGTCATGTGGCTGACCCATCGACCTACCGACCAGCGCCTGGTTCCATCCCCGTGGACCCAGGTGTCTACCGGTTCCGTGACGCCGACGGCCGCGTCATCTACGTCGGCAAGGCGAAGTCGTTGCGCCAGCGGCTGTCTTCCTACTTCCAAGACATCACCGCCCTCCATCCGCGCACTCGCACCATGGTGCAGACCGGCGCGGCGGTGGAGTGGACCGTGGTCCGCAACGAGGTCGAGGCGTTGCAACTGGAGTATTCCTGGATCAAGGAATACGACCCGCGATTCAACGTCAAGTACCGCGACGACAAGTCCTACCCCTACCTCGCGGTCACGATGGGGGAGGAATTCCCGCGTGCTCAGGTGATGCGCGGCGCGAAGCGCAAGGGCACCCGATACTTCGGCCCTTATGCGCATGCTTGGGCTATCCGCGAGACCCTCGACCAGCTGCTGCGGGTATTCCCCGTCCGCACCTGCAGCTCTGGTGTGTTCAAACGCGCCGGTCAAGTTGGCCGACCTTGCCTGCTCGGCTATATCGAGAAGTGCTCCGCGCCCTGCGTCGGATCGGTTTCCGCTGAGGAACATCGCCTCATTGCCGAGGAGTTCTGCGACTTCATGGACGGCAACACCGGCCGCTTCGTCAAGCGGCTCGAGGAGCAGATGAAGCTGGCGAGTGCTGAGCTCGAGTTCGAGACCGCCGCTCGCCGGCGTGACGACATTGAGGCGCTCCGCAAGTCGCTCGAGCGTTCCGCTGTGGTGTTGCCCGATGCCACCGACACCGATGTGTTCGCGATCGCCGACGACGAGTTGGAGGCAGCGGTGCAGGTCTTCCACGTGCGCGGTGGCCGGATCCGTGGCCAACGTGGGTGGGTTGTCGACAAGGAAGCAGAAGGCGACATCGGTCAGGCCGACGTGGTCGAGCGGTTGCTCCAGCAGGTCTACGGAGACGAGTCAGCGCAAGGCGTTCCCCGGGAGGTGCTGGTTCCGGTGCTCCCCACTGACGCCGAAGCGATGGGCGCCTGGCTCGGTGAACGCCGTGGGTCGCGAGTATCCCTGCGCGTGCCTCAACGCGGTGACAAACGCACCCTGATGGAAACGGTCGGCCGCAATGCCACCCAGTCGCTCGCTCGTCACAAAGTGACCCGAGCCGGCGACCTGTCCGCGCGCAGTCAGGCCTTGCAGGACCTGCAGGAATACCTCGATCTGCAGCAGGCGCCGTTGCGCATCGAGTGCTACGACATCAGCCACGTCCAAGGCACCAACGTCGTGGCCAGCATGGTCGTCTTCGAGGACGGCCTTCCGCGCAAGAGCGAATACCGCAAGTTCATCATCCGCGGGAAGGTCGGCGATGACGGATCCATTCGGGTCGATGACACCGCGGCGATGGACGAAGTCCTCACTCGCCGGTTCCGCCGCTATCTCGCTGACCGTGACGGCGCCAGTGATGTGGAGATCGACGACAGCGAGGACGACAGCGCCGAAATCAGCACCGAAGTCGATCGCAGTGGTCGTGCGCCGACCTCCGGTCCCATCGACGAAACCACCGGCAAGCCCCGGCGCTTCGCCTACCCACCGCAATTGGTCGTGGTCGACGGTGGCAAGCCGCAGGTTTCGGCCGCCGTGCGCGCCCTGTCCGAGCTCGGCATCGATGACATTCCGGTGGTCGGCCTGGCAAAACGGCTCGAGGAGGTGTGGGTCGATGGCGATGAGTTCCCGGTGATCCTGCCGCGCACCAGCGAGGGTCTCTACCTTTTGCAGCGCGTGCGCGACGAGGCCCACCGCTTCGCGATCAGCTTCCACCGGCAGCGCCGTTCGGCGTCGATGACGACCTCCGCACTCGATGAGATTCCCGGGTTGGGGGAGAAGCGCCGCAAAGCCGTGCTGCGGACATTCGGCTCGGTGAAGAAGCTGCGCGCTGCCTCGGTCGAGCAGATCGAGCAGGTCGACGGCATCGGTCCAGCCCTCGCCGCAACGATCCACGCCCACATGCGCCAAGATGATGCCGAGCCTGCGGTCAACCTGACCACTGGCGAGGTCCTCGACTGAACTGAGGGAGACCGATGACCCACCAGGACCAGCCCGACGACCTCCTGGGCCGCGATCAGAACGAGATCGTCGTCCTCACCGGCATGAGCGGCGCCGGTCGCTCAACGGCGGCCAATGTGCTCGAGGACGCGGGCTGGTACGTCATCGACAACCTGCCGCCCCAACTGATGGTGTCGATGGCCGAGCTGGTGTCGGCCGGCCCCCGCGACGACCTTCCGCATCTCGCCGCCGTGGTCGATGTGCGAGCGCGCTCGTTCTTCACCGATTTCCGGGACGGGCTTGAGCGGTTGCGCGAACAGGGTTGGCGTCCGGTCGTGGTCTTCATGGACGCCACCGACGAGGCCCTCGTCCGTCGCTTCGAATCAGTCCGGCGACCCCACCCGTTGCAGGCCGGCGGTCGGTTGCTCGACGGCATCCAGGCCGAGCGCGAATTACTGCGTGACCTGCGGTCGAATGCCGACGTCCTGATCGACACCAGTGGGCTGAACGTGCACCAGTTGTCGGCGAAGGTGAAGCAGTTCCTCGGTCCCGACGACGAGGCGGATCTGCGGGTCGCCGTTTTGTCGTTCGGCTTCAAATACGGCATCCCGCTCGATGCCGATCTCGTGTTCGACATGCGCTTTCTGCCCAACCCGTTCTGGAACCCTGACCTACGGCCCTACACCGGCAAGGACAAGGTGGTCTCCGACTTCGTGCTTGGTCAGGAGGGGGCTCCGGCGTTCCTCGAACGCGCGGAAGCTCTGCTGGAACCGATGATGGCGGGCTACCTGCGCGAGGGGCGCCGCTACATCACCATCGCGATCGGTTGCACCGGCGGCAAACACCGTTCCGTGGCGATGGCGGAGGCTCTCGCCGCGCGCATCGACAACCACAGCGATGGCTTGGTGCGTTCCGTCGTCGTCCATCGTGACTTGGGTCGCGAATGATGGCCCGTGGCGACCAGGACGGTCCGCGGGTTGGTGGTCGTGAGTTCGACGGTCGGCGGTTCGGCGGCCGCGTCCGCGTGGCAGCCCTCGGCGGCGGCCACGGGCTCTCGGCCTCGCTCCACGCGCTGCAGCTGGTCACCGACTCGATCACTGCGATCGTCACCGTCGCCGACGACGGTGGATCCAGCGGTCGCCTGCGCGAAGAGTTCGACATCCTTCCGCCCGGTGATTTGCGGATGGCCTTGGCCGCCCTTTGTGACAGCACCGAGTGGGGACTGCAGTGGCGCGATGCCCTGCAGCACCGCTTCGCCGGTGACGGTCCGCTGGGTGGCCACGCGCTCGGAAACTTGATCATTGCCTCGCTTTGGGATCTCCTCGGCGACCCAGTCGCCGGCCTCGACCTCGTCGGCCGATTGCTGGGCGCTCGTGGCCGGGTCCTTCCGATGGCCGCAGAGCCGCTTCAGATTCGCGCGCAGGTGCGCGGCCACGACGACGGACGGCCCGACGAAATCGTCACGGTTGTCGGGCAGGCCCAGGTCGCCAAGACCGCCGGCCGGGTGGAGTCGATCGCGCTGACACCCGACCCGCCGCTTGCCTGCCGAGAGGCCGTCGACGCCATCCACGACGCCGAATGGGTCGTTCTCGGACCCGGGTCTTGGTTCACCTCGGTGATGCCGCACCTGCTGGTGCCGGATTTGCGGGATGCCCTCGTGCAGACCAGGGCTCGCAGAATGCTCACCCTCAACGTCGTCAGTTCCGGTGAGACCGAAGGGTTCACCGCAGCCGATCACCTGGACTCAATGGTCGCCCACGCCCCCGAGCTGCACTTCGACATCGTGCTGGCTGATCAGGGCTCGGTGGCCGGCGAGGAAGACAAGTTGCGAGCGACGGCCGCGGCGATGGGCGCCGAGGTGGTCGTTCGCCCAGTCGCCAGCAGCGACGGCTCCGGAACCCATGACTCGTTCTTGTTGGCGGCCGCCTATCGCGACCTGATCCGCTGAGCCCCACACCGCCCGGCCTTCGTCACGCCGCGAGGGTGAGAGGATGGCCCGCATGGCCATGACATCCGCGGTGAAAGACGAACTCAGCCGGTTGAAGGTCACCAAGACCTGCTGCCGCAAAGCGGAAGTGTCCGCCGTCCTTCGTTTCGCGGGTGGTCTGCACATCGTTGGTGGCCGGATTGTCATCGAGGCCGAGCTCGACACCGCCCAGGCCGCGCGCCGGTTGCGCCGTGACATTGCCGACCTCTACGGCCAGGTGCCGAGCGTTGTGGTGATGAGCGCCGGTGGTTTACGGCGCACCAGCCGTTACGTCGTACGCGTCAATGAAGACGGCGAAGCGCTGGCCCGGCAGACCGGTTTGATCGACACCCGAGGCCGCCCCGTACGAGGTCTGCCGCCGCGCGTGGTCAACGGCGCGTTGTGCGACGCCGAGGCTGCGTGGCGTGGAGCTTTCCTGGCTCACGGGTCACTGACCGAACCCGGCCGGTCGTCGGCCCTCGAGGTCACCTGCCCCGGACCCGAAGCGGCCCTCGCCCTGGTGGGCGCCGCCCGCCGGATGGGCATTGCGTCGAAGGCGCGCGAGGTGCGCGGGGTCGACCGCGTCGTGATCCGCGATGGCGACGCGATCAGCCAATTGCTCACCCGGCTGGGTGCTCACGACTGCGTGATGTCGTGGGAGGAGCGCCGGATGCGGCGCGAGGTGCGGGCCACCGCAAACCGGTTGGCCAACTTCGACGACGCGAACCTGCGCCGGTCGGCCCAGGCCGCCGTCGCCGCCGGTGCGCGCGTCGAACGTGCCCTGGAAATCCTCGGCGAGGAGGTTCCCGATCACCTGGCCCACGCCGGAAAGCTGCGCCTGGAACACAAGCAGGCGAGCCTGGAAGAACTCGGTCAACTCGCCGAACCGACGATGACCAAGGATGCGGTGGCCGGTCGGATCCGCCGTCTGCTGGCGATGGCCGACAAGCGGGCCGACGAGCTCGGCGTCGCGAACACCAGCGCCGGACTGACCGCCGACATGCTCGACGACTGAGCGGCCGACTGAGCCCGCGCATTCCCGTGGCGAACCGGTCCGTCGGGCGGACTAAGTACGGCTACCCGCGAGTCATCGCATAGGGTCGAGGCTGTTCGAAAAAGACTCCCAGAAAGGGCTGTGTCATCGTGACCGTCCGCGTTGGAATCAACGGATTCGGCCGTATTGGCCGCAACTTCTATCGTGCAGTCGTCGAGTCCGGAGCCGACGTCGAAGTCGTCGCCGTCAACGACCTGACTGACAACAAGACCCTTGCTCACCTGCTGAAGTACGACTCGATCCTCGGCCGTTTCAACGGCGACGTCACCTTCGACGAGGAATCGATCAGCGCCGGTGGCAAGAAGATCGCCGCGTTCTCCGAGAAGGACCCGAGCAAGCTGCCGTGGAAGGACCTCGGTGTTGACATCGTGGTCGAGTCCACCGGCTTCTTCACCGACGCGACGCAGGCGAAGGCCCACCTCGACGCTGGCGCCAAGAAGGTCATCATCTCCGCCCCGGCGAAGAACGAAGACATCACCATCGTGATGGGCGTCAACGACGACAAGTACGACGCCGCGACCCACCACATCATCAGCAACGCGTCGTGCACCACCAACTGCTTGGCGCCGATGGCGAAGGCCCTGAACGACTCGATCGGCATCGAGAAGGGCTTGATGACGACGATTCACGCTTACACGCAGGACCAGAACCTGCAGGACGCGCCGCACAAGGACCTGCGTCGTGCGCGCGCTGCAGCGTTGAACATCGTCCCGACCACCACGGGTGCGGCCAAGGCCGTGTCCCTGGTGCTGCCGGAGCTCAAGGGCAAGCTGGACGGCTACGCGCTGCGTGTCCCGGTTCCGACCGGCTCGGCCACCGACCTCACCTTCACGGCCTCGAAGGAGACCACCGTCGAAGAGGTCAATGCTGCGGTCAAGGCTGCTGCCGAGGGTCCGTTGAAGGGCTACCTCGTCTACACCGAGGACCCGATTGTGTCCAAGGACATCGAGACTGACCCGTCGTCGTGCATCTTCGACTCGGGCCTGACCAAGGTGACCGGCAACATGGTGAAGGTCGTCGGCTGGTACGACAACGAGTGGGGCTACTCCAACCGCCTCGTCGACCTCTGCGGTCTCGTCGGTAAGGGTCTCTGAACCGATGCGCACTATCGATGACCTGGGCAACCTGTCGGGCAAGCGGGTGCTGCTGCGCAGCGACCTGAACGTGCCGCTCGATGGCACGACGATCACCGACGACGGTCGCATCCGTGCCTCCGTTCCGACGATTAAGACGTTGACCGATCAGGGCGCCCGGGTCATCGTGTGCGCTCACCTCGGACGCCCGAAGGGTGCGCCCGAGGAGAAGTACTCGCTCTCGCCGGTCGCCGCTCGCCTCGGCGAACTGCTCGGCGCTCCAGTGGGGTTCGCCGCCGACACCGTTGGCGAAGACGCCCACGCGAAGGTCGCAGCGATGAACGACGGCGACGTCGTTCTGCTGGAGAACCTGCGGTTCAACCCGGGCGAGACCAGCAAGGACGACGCCGAACGTTCCGCGTTTGCCGGTGAACTCGCTTCATTGGCAGACGTTTTCGTCTCAGATGGGTTCGGTGTGGTGCACCGCGCTCAGGCGTCGGTCTACGACATTGCTCAGGTGCTCCCGCATGCCGCCGGTGGTTTGGTGCAGACCGAGGTTGAGGTCTTGCAGCGCCTCACCAAGAACCCGGGCCGCCCTTACGCCGTCGTGCTCGGCGGCGCGAAGGTGAGCGACAAGCTCGGCGTCATCGACAACCTGCTGCAGACCGCAGACCTGTTGCTCATCGGCGGCGGGATGGTGTTCACCTTCCTGAAGGCCCAGGGCCACGAAGTCGGCAACAGCCTGCTCGAGCAGGACCAGGTCGACACGGTCAAGGGCTACCTGGAGCAGGCTGAGAAGCGCGGCGTACGCATCCTGTTGCCGGTCGATGTCGTTGCGGCGACGGCGTTTTCCGCCGACGCCGACCACGAGGTTGTCGCCGCTGACGCGATCCCGGCCGACCGGATGGGTCTGGACATCGGCCCGGAGTCCGCCCGCCAGTTCGCTGACGCCGTACGCGGTGCGAAGACTGTGTTCTGGAACGGTCCGATGGGCGCCTTCGAGATGGCCCCGTACGCCGCCGGAACCAAGGTGCTCGCCCAGGGTCTGGTCGACGCCACCAAGGACGGAGCCCTCACCGTCGTCGGCGGCGGCGACTCCGCTGCCGCGGTGCGCCAGTTGGGCTTCGCCGATTCCGACTTCACCCACATCTCGACAGGCGGTGGGGCGAGCTTGGAGTATCTCGAGGGCAAGGAACTCCCCGGCCTGCAGGTTCTGGAGGACTGAGACACATGGCCGCTGCTGAACCGACCCGCACGTTCTTGATCGCGGGCAACTGGAAGATGAACCTGGACCACCAGCAGGGCACCGTGTTGGTGCAGAAGCTGGACTGGACCCTGCGCGATGGTCGCCACGACTACGACAAGGTCGAGGTCGCGGTCATCCCGCCGTTCACCGATCTGCGATCGGTGCAGACCCTGATCGATGGCGACAAGCTGAAGCTGAAGCTGGGCGCTCAGGACCTCAGCGCCCACGACGAGGGCGCCTATACCGGTGAGATCGCCGGGGCCTTCCTGCGCAAGCTGAACTGCGTCTACGTCGTTGTGGGCCACAGTGAGCGCCGTGAATACCACGCTGAGACCGATGAGGTCGTGGCGGCGAAGGTCAAGGCGGCTTACAAGTACGATCTGGTGCCGATCCTGTGTGTCGGCGAGAAGCTCGAAGTCCGCCAGGCTGGTGAGCAGGTCGCTCATGTCGTGGCCCAGTTGCGCGCCGCGCTCGACGGGTTGCCGGCCGCGTCGGCTGAGTCGATCGTGATCGCCTACGAGCCGGTCTGGGCGATCGGCACCGGCGAGGTCGCCACCCCGGCCGACGCGCAGGAGGTCTGCGCGGCAATCCGGGTTGAGCTCGCCTCGATCTACGACCAAAAGCTGGCCGACGGCGTCCGAGTGCTCTACGGCGGGTCCGTGAAGTCCGGCAATGTCGCCACGATCATGGCCGAGCAAGACGTTGACGGGGCGCTCGTTGGCGGGGCCTCGCTCGACCCCGTCGAGTTCGCCACAATCTGCCGTTTCCGGGACCATCACGGCGCTGCCTGACCCCGCGGCCACGGCGCTGCCCGAAACCGGCGCCCAGACAAGGTAATCTTGGGCGAGTTGCCCCCCGGGGCATTGTCCTGACGTACAGACGAAGGTGAGTTACGCGACGTGGATGCGATGCGAATCGCGCTGCAGGCCCTAGTCGTCCTGAGCAGCCTGTTCCTGGTGCTGCTGATCCTGATGCATAAGGGTTCGGGCGGCGGCCTCTCCGACATGTTCGGTGGCGGTGTGAGCAGCAACCTCGGTGGCTCATCCGTCGCCGAGAAGAATCTCAACCGGATGACGGTGATTGCCGGATCCGTCTGGGCCGTGTCCATCATCGGCCTGGGTCTTGTGACCCGGTTCGCCCAGTAAGGAGGCCAGTCGTGGCAGGTGGCAACGCAATTCGTGGAAGTCGGGTCGGTGCTGGCCCGATGGGAGAGGCCGAGCGCGGCGAGGCGGCCCCGCGGGTCGTCGTGTCGTACTGGTGCTCCAACGGGCATGAGACGAAGCCCAGCTTCGCTCAGGAGCCGGGTATGGCGGTGCCGGACCAATGGGACTGCCCGCGCTGCGGTCTCCCGGCTGGTCAAGACAAGAGCAGCCCGCCGGCCCCGCCGAAGGTTGAGCCCTACAAGACGCACCTCGCCTACGTGAAGGAGCGCCGCTCCGACGCCGAAGGCGCAGTGATCCTCGAAGAGGCCCTCGAGACCTTGCGCGGCCGTGGCCTGATTCGCTGATCGCCCCGATCGCACAACAAGAACGTCCCGACCGAACCGGTCGGGACGTTCTTCGTGTCGCGCAGTCGCTCAGTGCTGCGGCAACTGCGCCGCGGCAGCTTCGTCGAGCCACCACACGGTCTTCAACTGCCCGTGTACGGCGGACGCCGGCACAGCCCACGGGTCTTCGCCCGCCGCGGCTCGCGCTAGCGCCTCGGCCTTATCCGTTCCGGCAACGGTGAGCCACAGTTCACGGCAGTTGTTCAATGCCGGAAAGGTCAAGCTGATCCGGTTGGGTGGCGGCTTGGGGGAGTTGTGCACCGCAACCGTGGTGGTCTCAATCACGTTTTGAGCCGGATGCTGCGGGAACAGCGACGCCACATGGCCGTCGGGTCCAACACCCAGAATCATCACATCGAAGGTCGGCACCGCTGGCTGTTCGGCCAGGCAGCCGGTCTCGGTTTCGGAGTATTCAGCCAGCTCCGCGGCGTAGGCGGTAGCTGCTTCCTCGGCCGACGCAACCGCGTCACTGGCCGGGGCGGAGTGGATGTTATCGGCTGGCACTCCCAAGCGGCGCAGCCCGGCGTCGTAGGCCTGCTGGTCGTTGCGGTCGGCGTCGCCCTTGGGCGTGAATCGCTCGTCGCCCCACCAGAGGTGGACCCCCGTCCAGTCGCGGTCGCTGTGATCCAACTGCACCCACGCCTCGACCAGCGCTTGGCCCATCGACCCGCCGGTGAGGCTGATATGGGCTTCCTGGCGCGCCTCGAGGGCGGCCTCGATCTGCTGGTCGAGCTCGACTGCGATGCGATCCGCAAGAACCCTTTTGTCGGGCTCCACGATGATCTGCCGATCGGTCATGCGTCATCTGCCTTCGGGGTCGTCGAACGATGCGCTCGCAGCAACGGCAAGCCGTGCAACAGTGCGTTGCGGTAGGTCTCGTCGCGGTCAAGTCGGCGCAGTTCCTCGCCGAGGGCTTCCACCGTCGAGAGCCGGGGGAGTGGGAATTCTCGCGGCTGCTGGCCCGGCTGGGTCAGAACGGCGTGGACCGGTCCCGAACGTTCGAGGGTGATCGGCCCGCTCGGGCGATCCAGCCGTACGCGTTGCAGGCCTTCGCCTTCGACCGTGCGGCGCCGAACGGGGCAGCGCAGCCGAACACCAAGCCAGCCGGCGAGCAGGTCGCTGCTGGCCGAGTCGGGGGCCCCGGTGACCGTCACCTTGGTAACCGACTCGAAGGGCTCCTGATCGAGAGCGGTGGCCAAGAGGCCACGCCACCGGGTCGTGCGCGACCAAGCCATGTCGGTGTCGCCATCGGCGTAGTGGTCGGCTCGGCGCTGGATCTCGCGGCGCGGGTGCGTCGCTTGCGAGGCGTCACTGATCCGGCGGCGGGCGAGTCGACCGATCTGGGTGGTGGCCAGGTCGTCGTCGGCAGCGGTCGGCCACCAGGCAACAACTGGACAGTCGGGCACCAGCAGGGGCGTCACGACGCTCCCGTCGTGGGCCGCGAGCTCACCGTAGAGCCGCAGCACCACGAGCTCGGACACCCCGGCGTCACCGCCGACCCGCACCTGCGCGTCCATCCGGCTGCGGCCGCGCTTGGTGCCGCGGACGACCGTGATGATCCGGCTTGGGTGAGCGCGGCTGGCTTCAGCTGCCGCCTCGATCGCGGTGTCGGCGCCCTCGTCGTCGGTGACGACCAACAGCGTCATCACCCGACCCAGGGTGGCCGCTCCGGTCTCGCCGCGCAGCCGGACCAGCGCCTTGGCGACGTCACGGGTCGAGCTGTTCGGCAGGTCGACGATCATGCGCACATCACGGCATCCTCCAGCTGCGCCCGTCGACGCGCATCATCTCGTCGGCGGTGGCGGGGCCCCAACCGCCGGAGTCGTACGGCGCGGGCTTGCCGTTGCGGTCCCAGTAGCGCTCGACCGGGTCGAGGATCTGCCAGGACAAATCGACCTCCTCGTGGCGCGGGAACAACGGCGGATCGCCCAGCAGCACGTCGAGGATCAAGCGTTCGTACGCCTCCGGGCTCGACTCGGTGAAGGCGCTGCCGTAGCCGAAGTCCATCGTCACGTCGCGCACCTCCATGGTGCCTGCGCCGGGAACCTTCGACCCGAAGCGCATGGTGACGCCTTCGTCGGGCTGCACTCGGATGACGATCGCATTCTGGCCGAGCTCCTCGGTGTCGCTCTCGGTGAACGGCAGGTGGGGAGCCCGTTTGAACACGACCGCGATCTCGGTCACGCGCTTGCCGAGGCGTTTGCCGGCGCGCAGGTAGAACGGCACCCCGGCCCAGCGCCGGGTGGCCAGCTCGAGTTTCAATGCGGCGTAGGTTTCGGTGCGGCTGTCGGGGTCGATCCCGTCCTCTTCGAGGAAGCCGATGACCTTCTCCGAACCCTGCCAACCGGCGGTGTATTGGCCGCGGGCGGTGAAGGTGCCGAGGTCCTTGGGCAGGCGTACGGCCGCCAGCACCTTCTCCTTCTCCGTACGAAGGGCCTTCGCCTCGAAGTTGTTCGGCTGCTCCATCGCGGTGATCGCCAGCAACTGCAGGAGGTGATTCTGGATCACGTCTCGGGCTGCGCCGATGCCGTCGTAGTAGCCGGCTCGGCTGCCGATCCCGATGTCCTCGGCCATGGTGATCTGCACGTGGTCGACGTAGTGGCTGTTCCACACCGGCTCGAACAGTTGGTTGGCGAAGCGCAGCGCCAGGATGTTCTGGACCGTCTCCTTGCCGAGGTAGTGGTCGATCCGGAAGACCGAGTCTTCGGGGAAGACGGAGGCCACCACATCGTTGAGCTCGGCAGCGCTCTGGCGGTCGTGACCGAACGGCTTCTCGATAACGACCCGTCGCCAGGTGCCCGGCCGCGGGGTCGAGAGCCCGCTGCGTTCGAGTTGACGGCAGACCTGGGAGAACGATCCCGGCGGGATCGACAGGTAGAACGCGTGGTTGCCGCCGGTGCCGCGCTCCTCATCAAGCGCCGCGACGGTGCGGGCCAGTTCATCGAAGGCTTCGTCGTCATCGAACGAACCATGAACGAACCTCAGCCCGTCGAGCAGGTTCTTCCACACCGCCTCGGAGAACTCGGTGCGGGCCCCCTGCTTGACCGCGTCATGAACGATCCGACCGAAGTCCTGGTCATCCCAGTCGCGGCGGGCGAAGCCGATCAGGCTGAAGCCCGGCGGCAGCAAGCCACGGTTGTAGAGGTCGTAGATCGCCGGCAACAACTTGCGCTTGGCCAGGTCACCGGTGACCCCGAACATGACCATGCTGCAAGGTCCCGCGATCCGCGGGAGGCGGCGGTCGTCCGCCTCCCGCAGTGGGTTGATGCCGCGCGCCACTCGGGCCGCTGTCGTGGTGGTCACGAGGCGCTGGTGGCTGTCCGGATCGCCTGCACCAGTTCGCCCATGCCGGCCTCACCATCGGTGAGGTGCAACCGCAGCACCGGCCGCCCCTTGTCGGCGAGCACCTTCGCGTCACCCGCGGCCTGAGCCGAGATGAAGCTGCCGAAGGTGAAATCGCGACCCGGGACAGCGAGGTCCTGTGTGGGCTCGATGGTGATCTGCAGGTAGACACCGATCGCCGGGCCGCCCTTGTGATATTGCCCGGTGGAGTGCAGGAACCGCGGGCCCCACCCGAAGGTGACGGGGCGGTTCAGCTTCCGGGCGAACAGACCGCGTACGTCGGCCAGTGACCGATCCGCGACCCGGTCCAGGTAAGCCATGACCGCAAGGTAGCCGTCCTGGGGAACCTGTGCCAGCAGCGCGGCCAGCGCGCCCGAGACAGAGTCGGCAGCGCCGAGCCAGTCGCCGTTAGCGCGCACCTCAACCGCACCCTCGGTGAAGTTCGCTTCGTCACCAGCGGTGTTGCTCTGACCCATGAGGTCGCGGGCGGCCTGCTTGGCGGACTCGACGTCGGGTTGGTCGAACGGGTTGATCCCGATCAATCGGCCGGCGACGGCCACGGCGGCCTCCCAGAGAAGCATCTGGCCACCGAGACTGCCGGAGACGGCCACGTCGGCCACGCCGCTGGGCGCGGCACTTGCGGTGGCGACCAGGTGAACAGACAGCTCGTCGGCGAGCAGTTCGCCCTGGGGCGCGTCATCAACGACAACCGGGAGAAGGCCCTTGCCGAGCTTTCCGGTGCTCTCGGCAATGAGCTGCTCGGCCCAGTCACCGAAACCTTTGTTCGGGGTGCCCTCGTCGATCAGCAGAACCTTGTCGCGCAGCGGGGTGGTGCCGCCCAGCGCGGCGCCGAGACGCAGCGCCGGGTTGTCAGCCTCGTCCGCGGACAGGATCGCCTGCGCGGCGGCAGCCTCATCGAGCAGAGCGCCGATGTCGGCGCCGGCGAGTCCGCTGGGCACCAGACCGAAGGCGGTCAGCGCCGAGTAACGGCCACCGACATTCGGGTCGGCGTTGAACACCGTGAAGCCCGCCTCGTGGGCCTCCTTGTCGAGCGGGCTGCCCGGGTCGGTGACAACGACGACACGTTCGGTCGGGTCGATGCCGGCCTTCTCGAAAGCGGCAACGTAGGCGCGCCGCTGCGAGTCGGTCTCCACCGTCGAACCTGACTTGGACGACACGACCACGACCGTCTGCTCGAGCCGGTCCTCCAACGCCGCGCGCACCATGTCGGGCTGCGAGCTGTCGAGCACCGTGATCGGAACTCCTGCGGTCGCGCAGATGACCTCGGGGGCCAACGAAGAACCGCCCATGCCGCAGAGCACGACGTGGTCGACACCCTTGTCCTGCAACGACTTCCGCAGGGACTCGATCGGCTCGACCAGGGGTCGGGACGACTCGCCGAGACTCACCCAGGACAGACGCTTGGCGGACTCGCTCTCCGCGTCCGGACCCCACAGGGTGTGGTCCTGGGCGAAGAGTCGGCTGGCGACCTTGTCGGTGACCAGGGTCGAGACGTGGGCCTCGGCAGCCTGCGCCGCGGCGCCGGCGACGAAAACCTGAACGTCGCTCACTTGGTGGCCGCCTTCTTCAGCTCTGCCTCAACCGACTGCAGCAACTCGGTCCAGGAGCCCTCGAATTTGGTGACGCCTTCTTCCTCGAGCACCTTCACCACGTCGTCGTAGTCCACGCCGGCCTGGTCGAGCTGCTGCATGACCGCGCGAGCGTCGTCGTAGGCGCCGGTGACCTGATCCCCGGCAACCTCACCGTGGTCGGCCAGAGCGTCGAGCGTCTTCGGCGGCATCGTGTTGACCGTGTTCGGCGCCGCAAGGTCGACAACGTACATCGTGTCCTTGTAGTCGGGGTTCTTCACGCCGGTGGATGCCCACAACGGACGCTGCACGTGAGCGCCGGCTGCCTTGAGCGACTCCCAACGCGGGGTGCTGAAGACCTCTTCGAAGGCCTGGTAGGCGAGGCGTGCGTTCGCAACGCCGGCCTTCCCCTTGAGCTCGGCCGCGCCCGCGGCGTTGGAGGCATCCAGGCGCTTGTCGATCTCCGAGTCGACCCGGGAGACGAAGAACGAGGCGACCGAACGAATGGTCGACAGGTCCTTGCCGGCGTCCTTGGCCTGCTCCAGGCCGTCCAGGTAGCCGTTCATCACAGCGCGGTAGCGGTCGAGGGAGAAGATCAACGTCACGTTGACACTGATGCCTTCCGCCAGGGTCGCGGTGATCGACGGCAAACCCTCGACCGTGGCCGGGATCTTGATCATGGCGTTCGGCCGGTCGACGGTCGCCCACAGCTTCTTGGCGCTGTCGTTGGTCGCCGCGGTGTCGCGGGCAAGACGCGGGTCGACCTCGATCGAGACGCGGCCGTCCTGGCCCTCGCTCGCATCGAAGGCCGGACGGAGCTGGTCGCAGGCGTTGCGTACGTCGTCGGTGGTGATCGCGAAGACCGTCTGGTCGACGTCGGCGCCCTGAGCGGCGAGCGCTGCTACCTGTTCGTTGTAGGCCTGGCCGTCGGACAGCGCCGTGGCGAAAATCGTCGGGTTCGTGGTCACGCCGACCACATTCTTCTCGGCGTTGAGCGTGGCCAGATCGCCCTGCTGCAGCATGGTGCGGTTCAGGTCGTCGAGCCAGATCGAGACTCCGGCGTCGGACAGGGCCTGGGTGTTGCTGTTGCTCATGTCGTTCCTCTCAAAAAGACGTACGAAAAAAAGGTTCAGTGAGCCTCGAGGGGCCAGACCGGCACCTCGACGTCATTGCCGGGGGTCGCGTCGCCGGACTTGGCGTCGGCGATTGAAGCCTTGGCGTTGGCGACCACGTTGGCGGCGGTGAAGCCGAACTTCTCCAGCAGCAACGGGCCAGCTGCGGAGGAACCGAAGTGTTCGATCGAGACGCAACGGCCGGCGTCACCGACGTAGCGGTGCCACGGCATCGAGATGCCCGCCTCGACGCTGACGCGCGCCTTGACGGACGGCGGCAGGACCTCGTCGCGGTAGGCCTTCGGTTGCTTGTCGAACCATTCAAGGCAAGGCGCCGAGACAACCCGAGCGGCGATGCCCTCGCCGGCCAGAGCCTCGCGGGCCTCGAGCGCGACGGAGACCTCGGACCCGCTGGCGATCAGGATCACGTCGGGCGTTCCCTCGGTGTCGGCCAGAACGTAGGCGCCCTTGGCGACACCGTCGGCCGAGGCGAACTTGCTGCGGTCGACCGTCGGCAGTGCCTGGCGCGAGAGCGCCAGACCGGCCGGGTGGTCGGTGGTCTGCAGAATCGTTCGCCAAGCGACGGCGGTCTCGTTCGCGTCGCCCGGGCGGACGACGTCAAGCATCGGGATCGCGCGCAGCGTGGCGAGGTGTTCCACCGGCTGGTGGGTCGGACCGTCTTCACCCAGGCCCACAGAGTCGTGGGTCCACACGAAGGTGACCGGGATGTTCTGCAGCGCGGCCAGACGTACGGCACCGCGCATGTAATCGGAGAACACCAAGAAGGTGCCGCCATAGGGCCGGGTGAGGCCTTCCAGCGCGATCCCGTTGAGTGCCAGGCCCATCGCGAACTCGCGAACACCGAAGTGCAGGGTGCGGCCGTACGGGCTGCCCGTCCATTCCTGCGTCTGCCGGTTGCTCGGGATGAACGAGGGCTGGCCGCCCATCGTGGTGTTGTTCGATTCCGCGAGGTCGGCCGAACCGCCCCACAGTTCGGGCATCACGTCAGCGAGGGCGGTCAGGATCTTGCCCGACGCGGCGCGGGTGGCGATGCCCTTTTCGTCGGCATCGAAGGTGGGGAAGGCCTCAGCGAAACCGTCCGGAAGCTCGCGGGCGACCAAGCGGTCGAGCAACTTCGCGCCGTCGGCGTTCGCCGAGCGCCACGCCTGGTAGGCGGTGTCCCATTCGGCGTGAGCATCCTTACCCCGCTGAGCAACCGCGCGGACGTGCTTTTCGACCTCGTCGCTGACCTCGAAGGTCTTCTCGGGGTCGAAGCCGAGGCGGGTCTTGAGGCCCGCGATCTCCTCGTCGCCCAGCGCGGACCCGTGGGACTTGCCCGAGCCCTGCTTGGTGGGGGAAGGCCATGCGATGACGGTGTGCAGGATGACCAGGCTCGGCTTCGTCGTTTCGGCCTTGGCCTCTTCGATCGCTGCGTAAAGCGCGTCGACATCCTCGACGTAGTCGGGGTCGGTGGTGCCGTGGTGGCCGCGCCAGGGCACATCGATGACCTGCCACCCGTAGGCCTCATAACGACCCTTGACGTCCTCGTTGAACGACACATCGGTGTCGTCCTCGATGGATATCTGGTTCTGGTCGTAGATCGCGATCAGGTTGCCCAGTTCCTGGGTTCCGGCCAACGAACTGGCCTCACCACTGACGCCCTCCATCAGGCAGCCATCGCCGGCGATGACGTAGATGTGGTGGTCGAACGGGCTGGTGCCCGGAGCAGCATCGGGGTCGAGCATCCCGCGCTGACGTCGTTGCGCCATCGCCATGCCCACCGAGGAAGCAAATCCGGAACCGAGCGGGCCCGTGGTGATCTCGACGCCGGTGGTGTGGGTGACTTCGGGGTGACCGGGGGTCTTCGACTCCCAGGTGCGCAGCGCTTCCAGGTCGGACAGCTCGAGGCCGTAACCACTGAAGTAGAGCTGGATGTATTGGGTCAGGCTGGAGTGGCCGGCCGACAGCACGAACCGGTCGCGACCAAGCCAGTGCGGGTCGGTCGGGTCGTGGCGCATGACGTTCTGGAAGAGCAGGTACGCGGCCGGCGCCAGGCTGATAGCGGTGCCGGGGTGACCGTTGCCGGTCTTCTGAACGGCATCAGCCGCCAGGATGCGCGCGGTGTCGACGGCGCGGACATCGAGGTCGGTCCAGCCGATCTTTTGCGCGCGGGGCAGGGAGAGGTTCTCGTCGCGACCGGCGAGGGGGGAAGCGGATGCGTCCGTGCTCACGTGGAAAGGCTCCTTCGAATGACAGCTTGAACGTTCACGGTCGAGCCTAGACCTGCGCGCCCTACGGTTGGTGGGCCCCACCGGTAGGCGTCGGAGCACATTCCGGAGGCAGATAGACTGGGCCGCTGGGGGCGTTTGCTGCCCCGGTCTGCCACAGCAGCCAGCCGGTTGCCGTGCAGGGCCCAGAAGTTTGTTGGAAGTTCCCGGAAGTGTTGACGCGAGGATGCCTGTGACCACGATCGAGCCCCGTACGGCTGGAGGGTCCGCGGCCGACGCTCGGTCCAAGCGCCCCTTCGGTGACGTCGTTCGGGATTATGTGTCGTTGACCAAGCCGCGGATCATCGAGTTGCTGCTGGTCACCACCTTCCCGGTGATGTTCCTCGCAGACCGCGGTGTGCCGTCGCTCTGGCTGATCATCGCCACCCTGGTGGGCGGAACGATGTCGGCCGGTTCGGCTAATGCCTACAACTGCTACATCGACCGCGACATCGACAAGCTGATGCACCGCACCGAAGGGCGCCCGCTCGCGGTGGGAAGCATCGCCCCGCGCAACGCCTTGGCGTTCGCGACCGTGCTCGGGGTCGCTTCGGTGCTGTGGCTCGGGTTGCTGGTCAACTGGCTTTCCGCGGCTTTGTCGCTCGGGGCGATCGTGCTCTACGTCGGCTTCTACACGATGCTGCTCAAGCGGCGCACCTCGCAGAACATCGTGTGGGGCGGCGTTGCCGGCTGCGTGCCGGTGTTGATCGGCTGGTCCGCGGTGACCAACTCACTGTCGTGGTCGGCGCTGGTGCTCTTCCTGGTGGTCTTCTTCTGGACCCCGCCGCACTACTGGCCGCTGTCGATGCGGTTCAAGGACGACTACGCCAACGCCGGTGTTCCGATGTTGCCGGTGGTCGCGCGCGACACCGCAGTTGCCCGCCAGATCGTGCTCTATGCCTGGGCGACTGTGCTGACGACTGTGGTCCTGATTCCGGTGGCGCCGATGGGGTGGATCTACACCGTCCTGGCGGTGCTGTCCGGTGGGCTGTTCCTGATCGAGGCGCACCGTTTGCAGCTGCGCGCGAAGCAGGGCGTGCCCTATGCCGACCTCAAGCCGATGCGCTTGTTCCACTACTCGATCAGTTACCTGACGCTGGTGTTCCTCGGCGTCGCGATCGACCCGATCCTGCACATCGCGCTTCCCGGACTGCACTGATCAGCCGGCCCGGGTCTCACTGACTCGACAGGCTTTGTACGGCGGCTGCGAAGCCCTGCGGATCGGCCACCATCGACAGGTGTCCGGCGCCAGCCAGGATCACTTCCCGCGGGTTGCCGAGGTTGGTCCGCGTGGCCTGCAACGATCCGCCGGAGGTTGCGTCCTCGGATCCCCAGATGATCGCTCGGGGAACGCGGATGGACCTGATCTGGGTCGGGCTCAGATGCAGCAAGGGCGCCTGCGCCATCGCGAGCATGGCGCGTTCCGCATCTCCCTGCTGCAAGGGCCGCAGCCAAGCACGCACCAGCCCGGGGGAGTAACCCCGGCACACCGAACCGCATTGACCCTTGACGATTTGTTGGTCGAGCCAGGACCACCGAGTGCCCATCCGGTAGAGCGATGTCACGTAGGGGAGCTTCAACACCCAGCCCGGTGGCCGGCTGTTTCCGCCGGCGAACGGCAGTGCGTCACCGTCGGCGAAGATCACGCCGCTGATCTCCTGGGGAGCTGTCAGTGCAAGGGAGCCCGCGACGGCGGCTCCGAGCGAGTGGCCGACGACGATCGGCGCGGAAAGATGCAGCGTACGAATGAATCCGGCGACTACTTGCGTCTGGTCGGCGAGCGTGTAGTGGCCGGTGTAATCGCTGTAGCCGTAGCCCGGCAGATCGATTGCGTAGACGCGGTGAGTGGCACCGAGGAGGGGCCCAACCGTCGCCCACGACACCGAACTCTCCGCGAACCCGCCGATCAGCACCACTGGTGAGCCAGAGGTGCCCCAAGACGCGTAGTGGATGCGATGTCCATCGACCCGCACGTCGGAGCCGTCCGGTGCCGGAAAGGTGGCACTCGGCGCAGTCAGCGCATTGCCGGTCACGCTGATGATGGTGACGACGAACCAGGTGATCAGGACCCAGCGCAGGATCCGGCGGAACAGGCGACCCACGCGGCTCGACTGCTCGGTGTCGTGGTCGGTCTCCGCCCCCATGTCCTGCTCCGTCTGCTCGGTCAGGGCAGGTCTTTCGCCACGTCGACGTTCTCGCCACGGGTGCGCAACGACAACACCGCCCAGGTCACGGCGATCACCAGCAGGCAGGCGCCGAGCATGTGACACAACACGACTGCCCAGGGCAGCCCGGTGAAGTATTGGACGTAGCCGATCACGCCTTGCAGCAGCGTCACGCCCAGCAAAGCGGTCCAGGCGCGCGGCGCTGCGGTGTCGGCCGCTGTGAGTCGGACGGCGACGATCATCGCGACCACGAGACCGATGAAAAGCATGACTGCATCGGCATGCATCCAGGAGATCGTGCGCGGATCGAGGCCGAGCCGAGCGGGATGGTCGGCATCGCCCGAGTGGGGTCCAGAACCGGTCACCAGGGTGCCGAGAAGCAACACAACACCGGCGAACGCGGCCGTGCCACGGCCCAGTTGGACCACGCCTGGTCGTACGACGGCAGTCGCCGCTCCGTCACCCTCGCGGGCCCGCCAGACCAGCCAGGCCGACGTTGACACCAACAGCATCGAGATCAGGAAATGGGCGGCCACCAGGCCGGGGTTGAGGCCGGTCAAGACGGTGATTCCGCCGACGATGGCCTGCAACGCGATGCCGGCGAGAACCCCGGCGACCGGAAGGCGCAGGCCACTGCGATGGCGCGCGGAGGTGATGATGCCGATCAGCAGTGCGAGGGCCACGATGCTCACCACGCTGGTCAGGGTGCGGTTGCCGAACTCGATGTACTTATGCCAGCTCTGAGCCTGGTGTCTGGTCGGGGTGAGTGACCCGTTGACGCACTGCGGCCATCTCGGACACCCGAGCCCGCTGCCGGTGAGGCGCACGAGTCCGCCCGTCACCACGATGCCGGTCTCAACAACCAGGTTGAGCCAGAACAATGCAGTCAGCCAGCGAGGCAGGGCCGGCTGCAGGGGACGGGGGAGAAGCATCGATCGGTCACTCTCGGTCAGGCTCGAAGTCACGGGGTCAGTCGCCCCACCGGAACGTACGCGTGGTCAGGGCCGCCGCTGCGGCGCCCCAGACCACCAGCACCAGGGCAGGCAGCCAGGTGTCGCCCAGATGGCCGATGAACGCGGCGCGCAGCCCGTCGCCGAGGGCACCCGACGGCAGCAGGGCGACGACTGATCCGAGGCCATCGGGCATCCGTGAGGTGGGGTAGAGCAAGCCGCCGCCGGCGGCCAGCAAGACCCACACCAGGTTGGCCACAGCCAGCACGCCCTCGGCTCGCAACGAGCCCGCCAGGAGCAGCGAAATGGCGACCCAGCTGAAAGTGCTGAGCAGCAGGAGCAACACCGCCACCGCGATCCCGCCCAGATTCGGATGCCAATCGAGGGCGAGGCCGAGAACGGAAAGCACGACAGTCTGCAGGGCCACGACAGCCAGCACCGCGAGCGCCTTGCCACCCAACAGGCCGGCGCGGCCGAGTGGTGTGGTGCCCAGGAATCGCAGCACGCCGTAACGGCGGTCGAATCCGGTGGAGATGGCCTGACCGGTGAACGCCGTCGACACGACCGCGAGCGCGAGGACCGAAGGCACCACGACATCGATCCGTCGGCCCGCCCCGAGGGACGGTTGTGACGACAGGGCCATGCCGAAGAGGGCGAGCGCCGGCAGGATGAGCGACACCAGCAACTGCTCGCCGTTGCCGAGCAGGGTGCGGGCCTCGTAGCCGGCCTGGGCGCGGATGCGGCCGGCGGGACTCGCAGGCGCTGCGTGGTTGCTTGCGGCGGTCGCGGTCATCGGGCGCCCCCCGGTCGGGTCAACGCGAAGTAGGTCTGTTCGAGGCCGTCGGCTCCGGCCACCTCTGCCAGCGATCCGTCGGCGAGCACCCGCCCGTCGGCGACGACCACGATCTTGTCGGCCAATCGTTCTGCCTCGTCGAAGGAGTGGGTGGTGACCACGACGGTCGCCCCACGGTCGCGTTCGGCGCGAACGAGATCCCAGACGTCGAGTCGCGCATGCGGATCCAGGCCGGCCGTCGGTTCATCCAGGAAGGCAACGTCCGGCAAGCCGGTGAGCGCAGCGGCCAACGCGATGCGCTGTCGCTGGCCACCGGACATGCGGCGCAGGCTGGTCTGCCAGAAGGACTCGAGGCCGAGCACGCCGGTCAATTCCGTCAGTCGGTGATCGCCGCCGAGCAGTTTGGCGACGTGGCGCAAAAAGCGCTCGCCTCGTACGGCGCCGGGCAGGCCGCCGTCTTGCAGCATGACCCCGACGCGGGCCCGATGGTCGGCTGACGCGCGCCACGGCTGCTGGCCCAGGACGCGTACGGATCCCTGTTGCGGGGCCCGAAGGCCCTCGGCCAGTTCCATCGCCGTCGTCTTGCCGGCCCCGTTGGGGCCCAGGACGCAGGTGATGCGGGCGGTGGGCGCCTGGAAGGTGAGGTCGGCAAGGGCCTGGTTGGCCCCGTAATGATGGGTCACACCGTCATAGGAGACCGCCGCAGATTCCACGATCGACAATTCTAGGTTGCCCTCGGGAAGATCTACCCATGCCCCACCGTGGACGTGGTCGCCAGAACGTGCTGTGCTGAGAAACGTCGGAAAGCGAAGTTCTGCCGAAGGGGTCGGGTCATGGTCAAGGGTGCATTGGTAGCGGGGACTGTTGTCGCGGTGATGGGGGGAGCCGGGGTGATCGTGGCGCCAGCTCAGGCGACGCCGGCGGCAGTGCCGTCGGTGACCACCTGCACGGCAACGCGGATGGCGTCGGTGATGCCGATCGAACGAAAGATCGGTCAACTGTTCATGGTCGGCAACCCGGCCACGGGAGCGAGCAGCACGGTCAAGAGCTACATCGCGAAATACCACATCGGGAATGTCTTCCTCTCCGGTCGCAGCACCGGTGGCGTCTCTCAGGTCGCCAGCGTGACGGCGTCATTGCGGTCGGCGGTGAACCCCAGCAGCACCCAGAACGTGAAGTTGCTGATCTCCACCGATCAGGAAGGCGGCTACGTTCAGGTCCTGAAGGGCAGCGGGTTCAGCACCATCCCCACCGGTCTGACGCAGGGCACCTATTCCACGGGGACGCTGTATTCCTATGCGCAGACCTGGGGACGACAGATGCGCGCCGCTGGGGTGAACATGAACCTGGCCCCGGTGGCCGACACGGTTCCGGCGTCGCTCGGCCGCGGGAACCCGCCGATCGGATATTGGTACCGCGAGTACAACTACTACTCGGCGCTGGTCGCCGGTTCCTCCAGCGCCTTCATGCGCGGGATGAAATCGGTGGGGGTCGCACCCACCGCGAAGCATTTCCCGGGCCTGGGCGCGGTCCGCGCGAACACTGACACGACGGTGAACGTCCACGATTACGGCACGACATCCAACAACCCCTACCTCACGCCGTTCAAGCAGTCGGTGAATGACGGGGTTCCGTTCGTGATGATGAGTTCGGCGATATACGACCGGATCGATGGCAGCCGGCCCGCAGTCTTCTCGCCGACGGTGGTGGGCTTGCTGCGCAACATGGGTTACAAGGGCATCGTGATGACCGACGACCTTGGCGTCGCGAAGGCGATGTCGCCGTGGTCGTACGGCATGCGGGCAATCAACACGATCAACGCCGGTGGACAGCTGATTCTGACGGTGACACCGGCCGCTATCCCGGAGATGTATTCGGCGGTCTTGGGCTACTACGGCAGGAACGCAACGTTCCGGGCCCGGGTGAATGCGGCCACGCTGGCGATGCTGCAGTCGAAGCAGGCGCAGGGGCTGCTGCCGGCCACCTGCTGAGGTCGTGCAGCAGGTTAGGGGAGCCTGCCTTTAAGTTCACCGTGAATAACGTCATACTGGTGTTGTGTTTATCGCTGACCGTGCTGAGCCCGGACCCGAACGGGTCGAGTCGGGCACGCGTCGGCGAGTTCTGAACCTCGTCTCCGAGCGCGGCCCGATCACCGCTGCTGCGGTCGCCGAGACCCTCGGCCTGACGACTGCAGGCGTACGCCGCCACCTCGACCAGTTGGCCGCGGAGGGTTCGGTGCAGGACCGCGAGATGGCTCCCGTCGGTGCTCGCAAGCGCGGCCGTCCGGCGCGCGCCTACGTGTTGACCGAGCGTGGCCACCAGACCCTGCGCGGCGACTACGACTCACTCGCCAGCTCGGTGCTGCGCTTCGTGCGCGCCGAGCAGGGCGATGAGGCGGTCGTGGCATTTGCGCGGCAGCGTGCCCGGGCGATGGCCGATCGGATCGCGCCCGAGATGGCCGATGCGGTCGACACTGACGAGCGTTCTACGATCCTGGCCGAGGCGCTGGGCCGCGAGGGATATGCGGCGTCGACCCGCCCGGTCGGTCGGGGCACCCCGCTGGCCGGCGTGCAGTTGTGCCAGGGTCACTGCCCGGTGCAACACGTCGCCACCGAATTCCCCCAGTTCTGCGAGGCGGAGGCGGAGGTGTTCTCCGAACTGCTCGGCGTCCACGTTCAGCGCCTGGCCTCGCTCGCACACGGTGACCACGTGTGCACCACGTTCATTCCTGTTCAGCAAGTAGCCCCCTCCCACGACAACAGAAGGGATCCGCGATGAGCACCATCGAAGAGCTCAACCCGGGACTGAAGGACATCGGCCGTTACGAATACGGCTGGGCCGACAGTGACGATGCGGGTGCGGGCGCGCGTCGCGGCCTGTCCGACGAGGTCGTCAAGGACATCTCCGGCCGCAAGTCCGAGCCGCAGTGGATGCTTGACCTTCGCCTGAAGGCGCTGCGCTTGTTCGGCAAGAAGCCGATGCCTCAGTGGGGCAGCGACCTCACCGGGATCGACTTCCAGAACATCAAGTACTTCGTGAAGTCCACCGAGAAGCAGGCCACCAGCTGGGAAGACCTGCCCGAGGACATCAAGAACACGTACGACCGACTGGGCATCCCGGAGGCCGAGAAGCAGCGTCTTGTCGCCGGCGTGGCGGCGCAGTACGAATCCGAGGTCGTCTACCACCAGATCCGGGAGGACCTGGAGGAGAAGGGTGTCATCTTCGTCGACACCGACTCCGGCCTGCGCGAACACGAAGACATCTTCAAGGAGTACTTCGGTTCGGTCATTCCGGTCGGCGACAACAAGTTCGCCTCGCTGAACACCGCGGTGTGGTCGGGTGGTTCCTTCATCTACGTGCCGAAGGGTGTCCACGTCGACATCCCGCTGCAGGCCTACTTCCGGATCAACACCGAGAACATGGGCCAGTTCGAGCGCACCCTGATCATCGCCGACGAGGACTCCTACGTTCACTACGTCGAGGGCTGCACCGCGCCGATCTACAAGTCGGACTCGCTGCACTCCGCGGTCGTCGAGATCATCGTCAAGAAGAACGCTCGGGTTCGCTACACGACGATTCAGAACTGGTCGAACAACGTCTACAACCTGGTGACCAAGCGCGCTACCTGTGAGGCCGGCGCGACCATGGAATGGGTTGATGGCAACATCGGCTCCAAGGTGACGATGAAGTACCCCGCCGTCTACCTGCTCGGTGAACACTCCAAGGGCGAGACCTTGTCCATTGCCTTTGCGGGCGAGGGTCAACACCAGGACGCCGGCGCCAAGATGGTCCACGCCGCCCCCCATACCTCCTCGACGATCGTGTCGAAGTCGGTGGCCCGTGGTGGTGGCCGCACCTCCTACCGCGGTCTGGTGCAGGTGCTTGAGGGCGCTGAGCACTCCAAGTCCAGCGTGGTGTGTGACGCGCTGCTGGTCGACCAGATCAGCCGCAGCGACACCTACCCCTACGTCGACGTCCGCGAGGACGACGTGCAGATGGGCCACGAGGCCACGGTTTCCAAGGTGTCCGAGGACCAGATGTTCTATCTGATGAGCCGCGGCATGTCAGAGCAAGAGGCGATGGCGATGATCGTGCGCGGCTTCGTCGAGCCGATTGCTCGCGAACTGCCGATGGAATACGCCCTCGAACTGAACCGTCTGATCGAGCTGCAGATGGAAGGGGCTGTCGGATAGCGCGACCCGCGCCCTTCCGATCACCCCTGACATCGAACGAGTAGGAGAACGACTTTCATGACGCTCATCACTCCAGAGCGCAATCAGGCCGCTGGTCACATCGACCCGGCCGCCGCTTTCGTGCCCGACCAGTCGCGGGCGGAGCGCAAGACCTCCTTCGAGGTCTCTGACTTCCCGGTCCCGCACGGTCGTGAGGAGGAGTGGCGCTTCACCCCGGTCGACAAGCTGGGACAGCTGTTCACCGACGAAGCGACCGGCAATCACCTCACCTGGACCAACGATCTCCCGCAGGGCGCAACCCTCGGCGAGATGTCGGTGCAGGAGTGGCAGTCGACCACGACGACGCTGCCGGCTGACCGCGCCGCCGCCGTGGCGGCCACCCACTCCGGTGGTCTCGCGGTGCTCGACATCGCGGCGAACGCCGAGCTCGAAGGCCCCGTACGTCTGCGGTTGACCGGGCAGCAGCGCCAGGTCGTCCACGGCCACCTGTTGGTTCGGGCAGGCGTGAACTCCCATGCCACCGTCGTCATCGTTCACGACGGCACCTCCGACTACAGCGAGGTGCTGTCGGTCGAGGTCGCCGATGGTGCGAACCTGACGCTGGTCACCACTGCTGAGTGGGACGACGAAGCGACCCACCTCGGTCAGTACGACGCGGTCGTCGGCCGCGACGCAACCTACCGCCACATCGCGGTGAGCCTCGGTGGCGAGATCGTTCGGATCAACTCCAACGTCAAATACTCCGGCCCTGGCGGCCAGGCGACCCTGCTGGGCGTCTACTTCGCCGATGCCGGCCAACACCTCGAGCACCGCTCGTTCGTCGACCACAACACGCCGCGGTGCACCTCGCTGGTCACCTACAAGGGTGCGTTGCAGGGCGATTCGGCCCACACCGTGTGGGTCGGCGACGTGCTCATCCGCAAGGAAGCCGAAGGTATTGAGACCTACGAGCTGAACCGCAACCTGGTGTTGACCGACGGTGCGCGCGCCGACTCGGTGCCGAACTTGGAGATCGAAACCGGTGACATCGAGGGTGCAGGCCACGCTTCCTCGACCGGCCGGTTCGACGACGAGCAGTTGTTCTACCTCCAGGCCCGCGGCATCCCGGAGAGCGAGGCACGGCGCCTGGTCGTCCGTGGCTTCTTCGCCGACGTGATCGCCAAGATCGGTGTGCCGGAGATCTGCGACCCGCTGATGAAGGCGATCGAGGACGAACTGGCGGCGACGCCGTCGTGAGCGATGCCGTGACCGACTACGTGCGCATCTGCTCGATTGACCAGTTGCCGCAGATGGGCGCCGTCGTGGCCGACATCGACGGTCGCCGGGTGGCGATCGTCCGCGACAGTCACGGCACCGTCCACGCGATCGACGACACCTGCACCCACGCCAACGTGTCACTCGCCGAGGGCGAGGTCGACGACTGCTCGATCGAGTGCTGGTTGCACGGATCGCGGTTCGACCTGCGTACCGGCAATCCGACCGCTCTTCCGGCTACCGCCCCGGTGGCCGTCCACACCGTGAAGATCGACGGCACCGACGTGCTTGTCGCCCTCAACGACTGACTCTGCAACAGAAAGAGACCCACGAACATGACCACGCTCGAGATCCGCGACCTGCACGTCTCCGTCGAGACCGAGAAGGGCGAAAAGGAGATCCTGAAGGGTGTCAACCTCACCATTAACTCCGGTGAGACCCACGCCATCATGGGCCCGAACGGTTCCGGCAAGTCGACGCTGGCCTACTCCATCGCCGGTCACCCCAAATACAAGGTGACCTCCGGAAGCGTCACCCTGGACGGGGCAGACGTCCTGGCGATGTCGGTTGACGAGCGCGCCCGCGCCGGCGTGTTCCTTGCGATGCAATACCCCGTGGAGGTTCCGGGCGTCTCCGTCTCGAACTTCCTGCGTACGGCCAAGACCGCCGTCGACGGCGCTGCGCCGAAGCTGCGCACCTGGGTCAAGGACGTCAAGGGCGCCATGGAGAACCTGCGGATGGACCCGGCGTTCGCCGAGCGCAACGTCAACGAGGGCTTCTCCGGTGGCGAGAAGAAGCGCCACGAGATCCTCCAGATGGAGCTGCTCGCCCCGAAGGTGGCGATCCTCGACGAGACCGACTCCGGCCTCGACGTCGACGCGCTGCGCATCGTCTCGGAGGGTGTCAACCGCGCCAAGGAGAGCACCGACGTGGGCGTTCTGCTGATCACCCACTACACGCGCATCCTGAACTACATCAAGCCCGATTTCGTTCACGTGTTCGTCGATGGCAAGGTCGCCGAGGAAGGTGGCCCCGAGCTGGCCGACCGCCTCGAGGCTGAGGGCTACGACCGCTACGTGTCGGCTGTCCAGGCCTGATCATGGGTTCGTTCGACGTGCAGCGGCTGCGGGAGGACTTCCCGCTGCTGCGTCGCACGGTCCGCGACGACCGCCCGCTGGTCTACCTCGATTCCGGGGCGACCTCGCAGAAGCCGTTGACCGTGCTCGACGCGGAACGCACCTACTACGAGACGCAGAACTCCGCCGTACACCGTGGGGCTCATCAGTTGGCCGAAGAGGCCACCGACGCCTACGAGCAGGCGCGCGCGAAGATCGCGGCGTTCATCGGGGCGAGCGTTGACGAGATTGTGTTCAGCAAGAACGCGACCGAGTCGCTCAACTTGGTGGCCCACGGTTTCCTTTCGGCGCCCCACCCGGCGATCGAGGGCAGTGAGCGGTTCGCGCTGGGCGCGGGCGACGAGGTGCTCGTCACCGAGATGGAGCACCACGCCAACTTGGTGCCGTGGCAGGAACTCTGCCGTCGTAGCGGCGCCACCCTGCGGTGGATTCCGGTCGACAAGACGGACGGAACCCTCGACCTGAGCGAGATCGATGAGCTGATCAACGAGCACACCAAGGTTGTTGCGTTCGGCCACGTCTCGAACGTTGTCGGCACCATCAACCCGGTGCGCGAGCTCACCGACGCCGCCCACCGCGTGGGTGCCGTCGTGGTCCTCGATGCCTGCCAGTCGGTGCCCCACCTGCCGGTGAACGTGGCGAACCTGGGCGTCGATTTCCTGGCGTTCAGCGGCCACAAGATGCTCGGCCCGATGGGCATTGGCGTGTTGTGGGGGCGGCGAGAGCTGCTCGCCGCGCTGCCGCCGTTCATCACCGGTGGCTCGATGATCGAGACCGTCTACATGGACCACTCCACCTACGCCGATCCGCCGACCCGGTTCGAAGCGGGAGTTCCGATGGCCGCCCAGGCCGTTGGCCTGGGTGTCGCCTGCGACTACCTCTCGGACATCGGGATGGATGTCGTGGCCGACCATGACCGTGAACTGATTCAGGCCACGCTCGACGGCTTGGCGAAGCGTCCGTGGGTCCGGGTGCTCGGTCCGTTGGAGGCATCGCGCCGCGCCGGCGCGGTTGCGTTCGCGGTCGAGGGTGTTCACCCGCACGACGTGGGGCAGGTGCTCGATGACGCGGGCGTCGCCGTACGAACCGGGCATCACTGCGCGTGGCCGTTGCACCGTGCGCTCGGTGTCGTGGCTTCGACGCGGGCGAGCTTCGGTGTCTACAACACGTTGGCCGAGGTCGAGGCTTTCCTGACCGCTCTTGACCGGGTGCCGGGCATCTTCGGGATCGACGTGTCGGCGAAGGCTTCCTGATGGACCTTTACCAGCAGCTGATTCTGGACCACTCGAAGTTCCCGCAGCATGCGGGTCTGCGGGAGCCGTACGAAGCCGAAACGCACCACGTCAACACCAGCTGTGGTGACGAAATCACTCTTCGAGTTCATCTTGAAGGTGAAGGTTCGCAGGCGAAGGTTGTCGACGTCTCGTACGAGTCCATCGGCTGTTCGATCTCGGTCGCGTCCGCGTCGATCTTGACCGAGGAGGTGATCGGCTACAGCGTGGCCGAGAGCCTGGAGACCTATGACGCGATGCGGTCGATGCTGACCAGTCGCGGTCAAGACAGCGGTGACGAAGAGCAGATCGGCGATGGCGTTGCCCTCGCCGGTGTCTCGAAATACCCCGCCCGAGTGAAGTGCGCGCTGCTGTCCTGGGCCGCTTACACCGATGCGTTGGCCCGAGCCGGCGCCGATATTTCGTCCATTTCTACGGGAGGCACCCGATGACCGACCTGCAAAGCCCGCCCAATGTGGCGGACGTCGAGGAAGCCATGCGCGATGTCGTCGACCCCGAGTTGGGGATCAACGTTGTCGACCTGGGTCTCGTTTACGGCATCACCGTCGACGGCGACTCGAACGCCGTGCTCGACATGACACTGACCTCGGCGGCCTGCCCGCTGACCGACGTGATCGAGGACCAGACGCACCAGGCGCTTGAGGGCCTGGTGGGTTCGGCCCGCATCAACTGGGTCTGGATGCCACCGTGGGGTCCGGACAAGATCACCGATGACGGCCGCGAGCAGTTGCGCGCGCTCGGATTCAACGTCTGAGTCGATTGTTTTTGCGACGGGCCGCACCCTTGAGGGGGTGCGGCCCGTCGTTGTTTCGAGGGCAGGCGGCCCGTCGTCGTTTCGAGGTACGCGGTCGCAGGGTTGTTCGCTCACAGCGCAACACCTCTCCTTTCGCAGGGATTCGAACAGGCGTACGATGTATGGATGAGGGAGAACCCCAGCAGCGCGACAATCGCGGACCCGGATGCGCCGGTCCGCGAAATGCGCGAACTGCTGGAATCGGTGATCTTCGAAGACGGTCTGGCGGCGGCTGTCGAGATCGCGACCGATCCGCAGATGTTCCCCGAAGTCGACCCGGTCACCCGAACCTTCCTGGTGGTGGAGCTGGTGTAGACCTGCGACGGCGCATCGCCGACAAACCTGGCGACCGTGCTGGCGATTGCGCGGGAACTGCAGGATGCCCGACCTGATACGTGCGAGCGGGTCGAGGATGCTGTGTTCGACACGGGAATTCACACCCGAACCAAGGTTGAGGCAGCTCGCGCGGTGCGCGGTCTGGTCACCCGGTTCGAGGCAGCGGCGGCTAGGCAGACCGCGAGGAAGACCACGGCGCAACAACAAGGGGTGTGGCTCGACCCGCATCCGACGCCCGGGCTGAGCCAGTTGTCGGTTGTGCTCGGTTCGGAGCGGGCAGGGTCACTGATGGCCGCGATCAACTCACGGGCTGACGAGTTGCACCGATCCGCTGACGATGACCGGACCCTCGGCCAGCACCGCACCGACGCACTGTTCGATCTGGCCATGCACAACGTCGACCTGATTGCTCATTTTGACCTGCTGGTGCCGGTCCAAACGGGCGATGCGGGTGGTTCGGGTGGGTCAGGGTCGAACCGGGAAGGGCCGTCTGGACCCGCTCGTTCCGCCGGTCCGACTGGTGTGGGGGAGCCGACTGGCGACCAGTCGGCGCAAACGCCCGGCCCAGCGGGGGGCATCGGTGGCAGCGGGCAACCATCCGAGCCGGCGCGGTACCTCGGTCGCAGCGCCCCGGAAATGGCCGCGAGTGCCGGTCGCCGCCTGACCACAACGGAGATCCACGCCTTGGTGACACGCGGAGCCACCCTTACCTTCACTGCCAGCGGTGAGGCGATCGATGCTGCCGCGGTGCTGGACATGGTGGGCAACCTGGCTCGAGACCGCGCCGCCCAACGCGCTGATGATTCGATGACCACCGGTCGCCATGGAGTCTCGAGTGACCACCTTCCGCGCCGACGTGACAGCCACGGAGTTCGCGTCACAGCGACCGTCTATCGATTCGACCCCGAATCTGGGCGGCTGGTCGATGGGCTGGGGGAGAGCTCTGCCTATCGACCGCCACCAGCGGTTCGGCAACAGGTGATGGCTCGCGATCGCACCTGCCGACATCCAGGGTGCAACCGACCCGCGCGTTTCACCGATCTCGACCACATCACCCCGTGGCCTCGGGGTGCGACGAGTGCCGACAATCTGCACTGTTTGTGTCGTCGACACCACCGAGCGAAACAGGCCGGCTGGAAGGTCGCTTCTGACGCGGCCGGGATCGAAGCCAGGGTCAGCCCAACGGGCCGCAGCTACCGGACTCAGCCGGGGATGCTGGATGCGCTCGAGTTGGTCAGCAGATGAAGTGCGTTAACCGTCGGGGCGTGCGTTCGGTACCGGGTTTCAACCCGGTTCTGCCGGCGGCATCACGCTGGCGTTAGCGCAGCCGGTCGGGCGGTCCCGCGCAGCATGAGGTGGTGTGCCGTGGTCTCGACGTCTGCCGACCATCCCGCGGTTGCGAGGGCTGCAGTGAGCGGTGCTTGCTCCCAGTAGCGCTTCACGATCTGGAAAGTGCGCCCGTCGGCGAGCGTCCGGTGTTCGGTGCGCGCTCCCGTATCGGCCACCACCTCTCCGGTGACGGCCTTGGCGGGGTAAGGCACCGAGTCGACGAACGCGACGACGCCTCCCGGCGCGAGGCTGTCGCCGACCATTCGCCAGAACGGGCCGAAGAGGTCATCGGGAACATGCGAAAGCCAGAACGAGAAGAACACGACGTCGTACGTCCGTGATGGCCGCCAGGCGAACAGGTCGGCCTGCTCGTAGCCGATGTTGGGCGCGTTACCTGTTCGGGAACGGTTGAGTTCGAGCATGGCCGAGGAGGCATCAACCGCGTGGACACTCCTCGCGGTGCGACGCAACACGTCGGTGAAGATTCCCGTGCCGCAGGCAAGTTCGAGAACATCACCGCGCGCGTGGTCGGCAACGAACCGCATGGTGTCCGCGGCGTCCTGCGACCAGTGCGCGCGCAAGGGCTCCTCGAGCGCGTACGCGCGGCGCCGGAACCAGAAGTCGTCGTACTCACCGGCGCGCTCGTCGTAATAGACCTTCTGCTCGTCCAAGGCTTCGGCCCACTCATCGGTCATTGTTCGAGGCTACGTGGGGTCTGCGAGCATCTCGTTCAACCGACGCCTCGTTCAGCGCCCAGGCCCGCGGGGAATCTCATTCACCAGACGCCCTCGTTCAGCGCCCAGGTCTGCGAGGAACGGGCCGAATCTCAACACCGAGATGACGCACGGCGACGACCCGTTTCCTACGCTGACCGGCATGGACCACGAAATCGACCCGCGCCCCTGGTGGTCGTCTCGGTGGGCGGCCGTCGGCGCCGCCTGCGTGATCACGATCGGGATCAGCGTCTCGGCGTCGCACATCCCGGCCGACCACGGCCAGCGCTCCATCGATGCGCTCGGCATCGCCCTGGGTATCGCTGGGGCCTGGTCGTTGCTGCTGCGGTGGGTGCAGCCCTACCTGATGATGGTGGTGGCGTTCAGCGCCCTCTGCGCTTATGCCCTGCTGAACTACTCCGGTGGACCCGCCTATCTGGTCGGACCGCTTGCGCTCTTCTCCTTCGGACTGGTCCGCCCACGACGCGAACTCTTCACTGTCGCAGCGGCGCTGGTCATCTTCCTGTTTTCGGTGACACTGCTCTTCGGCAGTTGGGACAACCTCTCGGCCGTCCTCGGAGTCACTGGCTGGACAGGCGCTGCGGTGCTCGTGGGGGAGGTCCTGCGCGCCCGCTCCGAGCGGGCTGCCGCCCGCCGGGAGACGTTGCAGCGAGCCCAGCATCAGGGGCTGGTCGAGCAGCAGCTCGGACTCGCCCGTGACCTGCATGACAGCGTTGCCCACGCATTGACTGCGATCAACGTGCAAGCCGCGATCGCCGAACGTACGGTGCGACGCGACCCGAGCGCCGCTGCTGCAGCAGCGGTCGCGATCCGGGAAGCGAGTGGAACTGCGCTGACCGAGTTGACCGAGATCGTGCGCTCTCTGCGCGCCGGTGACGACTCTCCGACGACCCCGGACCGTGGCCTCGCCGACATCGGCACCCTCGTTGAGCAGGGCCGACGCGGCGGTCTAACAGTCGATCTCATCGAGCCGCCAAGTGCCCAGGCGCAGGTTGCGCCATCGGTTGCCGGCGCGGCGTACCGGTTGGTTCAAGAGGCCCTGACCAACGCGATCCGCTACGCCCCCGGCGGGCGGGTTCGGGTCGTCGTCGACCCGCGCGACGGCCTGCTGGTGAGCGTGCGGGACGATGGCGGAACCGGTGTTGCCGGGCCCGGGGCGGTCCACGGCTCCGGGCACGGACTGCTTGGCATGGGCGAGCGGGTCGCTGCGACCGGTGGCACACTGCACCACGGGCCCTGTCAGCCAAGCGGATTCGAGGTCGTCGGCCGATGGACGCAGAACTGAGCGAACCCCGCCCGATCCGGGTGGTCGTCGCCGATGATCAGACCTTGGTGCGCCGCGGCTTCGCCATGCTCGTCGGGCTCGAGGACGATCTCGAGGTGGTGGGGGAGGCCGCCGACGGCGTGCAGGCGCTCCAGCTGGCCCGAGACTTGCGCCCGGACGTGATGTTGATGGACATCCGGATGCCCGGCATGGACGGGCTGGAAGCGACCCGGCAGATCACTGCCGACCCGCAACTGAGCGGCGTACGGGTGCTGGTCCTGACCACCTTCGACCTCGACGAATACGTTTTCGAGGCCCTGCGCCTTGGCGCGGCCGGCTTCCTGGTGAAGCACACCGATCCCGATGAACTGATCCGCGCCGTACGCGTCATTGCCGCCGGTGAGGCCCTGCTGTCACCGACGATAACCCGCCGACTGATCCACGAATTCGTCAGCAGCAGTATGGCCCCCGCGCCTGACGCCACGCCCTCGAAGCTCGCGTCCCTGCTGACCGAACGCGAACGTGAGGTCGTTTCGTTGGTGGCCCAGGGGATGTCGAACCAGCAGATCGCAGACCGTTGGTTCGTCAGCCAGGCAACCGTACGAACCCACGTGAGCCGGGCGATGACCAAGATGTATGCCCGAGACCGGGCCCAGTTGGTGGTACTGGCCTACCAACACGGCCTGGCCGGACCACCCGACCTCAACACCTGACGTAGGCGCAGGCTCGACGCCACGCGGACGCGCGCGACGGGGTCGTGGCAGCAGGCTCGAGGAATGCAAACCTCGACAGTTCCTCCCACTCACGCGGTGGAGGTGACCGGCCTGACAAAGCGGTACGGCCGCCGCACCGTCGTCGATGACATCTCGTTGCAGATCCCGCGCGGATCAGTCACCGGTCTGATCGGCCCCAACGGGGCTGGCAAGACCACCATCATGTCCATGCTGCTCGGATTGGTTCGGCCGAGCGCCGGAACCGGCAGCGTCCTTGGCCATGACCTGCGCAACCCGCGCGCGTTCCTTCCGCAGGTCGGTGCACTCATCGAAGGGCCGGCCTTTTACCCCTCGATGAGCGGCAGCGATAACCTGCGCAATCTGTCCCGCCTAGGCCGACACAACGCGGATCGGATCCCGGGGCTGCTAGAACTGGTCGGACTCGGGGATCGCGGCAACGACAACTACGCCTCCTATTCGCTAGGCATGAAGCAGCGGCTTGGGATCGCCGCGGCGTTGCTCGGCGATCCGGAGTTGGTCATCCTCGACGAACCGACCAATGGCGTTGACCCGCAAGGGATGCGGGATATCCGGCAGTTGGTGCGCCGCATCTCGCAGGAGGGGCGCACCGTCCTGGTCTCCTCCCACCTGCTCGCCGAACTTGAGCACGTCTGTGACCACCTGGTGGTCGTCGATCGGGGCGGCCTGCGCTTCGACGGATCAATCGAAGACCTCCCCACCAGCCGACGCGAGGTGTTGCGGGTCGCCGCCGACGGGGCTGTGGCGCCGCTGCGCACGCTGCTGCAGCAGCAGGGCCTGACCCTCAGCAACCCCGACGACGGGCCGACCCGGGCCATCGAGGTGGAGGTCGGACCCGCCGATCCACAAGACCTCGCCGCCCAAATCAACCGCAGCGCCCACGCCGCGGGCATCACCCTCACCGAACTGCACCACCAACGGCAAACGCTCGAAGACCGGGTTCTCGAGCTGGTCGGAACAGGAAGTCCGTCATGAATGCTTTCCTCGCCGAACTGACCCGCTTGGGCCGACGCCGGATCTGGCTGCCGGCGCTGCTCACCACCGTGGTCTACGCGGTCGTTGTCACCTGGATCCTCTTCGCCACCGCCCCAGACCACGGGCCGGGCGTCAGCATCGCGGCCCTTTCCCAAGCCGGGGGAGGAACACTCGCACCAGTGACGGCCTCGGCCTTCTCCGCCGTTCTGCTGCTGGCTCTGTTCGTCGGCATGTCAGCGAACGCCTTCTCCCGGGGAACCTGGCGAGCCGCGTTGCTGCATCATCCGGGCCGGTTCTCGCTGGCCACCGGCACCTTCGCGGCGAGGGTCGTCGGACTCGCCGTGCTGGTGGTGACGCTGTTCGTCGCCGGCTGGGCCACGGCAACCCTCGTCGCGTCCAGCCAAGGAGTCGACACCACGGCCTGGTTCACCGCCGACTCCTGGCGCACCGCCGGTGAGGACATGGTGCGGGTGTTCGGGTTCGGCGTCGGCTGGGCGCTGTTTGGCACCGCCATCGGCATGATCACCCGGTCGGTCCCGGTAGGCCTGGCCGCCGCTGTGCTCTGGGCCGGACCTATCGAGAACCTGTTGGGGGACACCTTCAGCTTCGGTCAGCGCTGGTTCCCGGGGCTCCTGCTGCGGTATGTCGTCTCGCCTTCCTCGCTGCAGATCAACCTCAGCGACGGCGCGCTCTACGGAACGCTGGCGGTCTACGCGGTGGTCTTGCTCGGGGTGATCGCCTTGCTGGTTGGGCGACGTGACGTCACGAGCTAGACGGTCCGCCAAACGGCGGGACTCATCGGTCGTACGTCCGGGGCTGCCTCGGACGTACGATCGTTGCGTGCTCCCTGACACCGACCGCCTCGCCGCGCGACTACGCGTGCTGCTGTCGTTGTTCCTGCCTACGCTCGCGCTGATCGCGATCAGCTCGTCGACACAGGCGTTGGCCGGCGGAGCCGCCCTGGTGGTGCTGGCCGCGGCCATCGCCGTCGTGGAAGGCGTACGCCGTGCGTTGCCACCTCGATCGGCACCCCCTCGCGCTCGAGCCGCCCAGACCGCAACCTTCGCGCCGGTCTGTCGCTCGATCGCGCTGCCGCAGGACCCCATCCGGCCGCGTGCGCCCGGACTGGTCTGAGTACCTCAGCCCACCAGTCCCGCTCGACCGACCCCGGGATGCCCGGGGAATGGAGCACGTCATGCCCGAATTCCTTGCACCTCTGACCACACTGCTCGGATCCGTCCTGGCCACCACCCACGCCGCCGCAACCACGGCGGGCCTCGACGGCGCGCTTGGTTGGGTGATCGCGATCGCCCTGCTCACGTGCGCCGTACGAGTGGTGCTGCTGCCGTTCGCTATCACCGGCGCGCGCAACGCCCGTCGTGCGGCAGCCGCGGCTCCGGCGCTGCGTGCCCTCCAGCAGAAGTACGTCGACCGCCGTGATCCCGACAGCTTGCAGGATCTGATGCGGGAGAGGCGGGCCGTGCAGCGCGAACACGGCCTGTCCAGCCTGGGTTGGGTCCCGCTGCTCATACAGATGCCGCTGCTGATCTCGCTCTACCACCTGATCATGAAGGTGAGCGGCGGTAGCTCGGTCGGTGCGCTGACCGCCGTCACCGTGGCGTCCGCGTCCGCCGCGTCGGTCGGTGGTGTGCACCTCGGTTCCCGGCTCCTGTCCGGCTCGATGGCCGAGGGTGCGCTGGTCCTCGGGCTCGCGCTCTGCGCCGGACTCGCGACTTGGGCGACGCAACGCTGGTTCGCAATGACGCCGGCGCCCGCGGCTGGCGACCCGATGTCCGTGGTGCAGTCCGTGATGCCCTGGCTCAGCCTGATCGGGGTCGTCGCTGGCGCATTCTTCGTTCCGGCCGGCCTGGTTCTCTATTGGACCTTCAGCAACGCCTGGACTCTCGGCCAGCAGGCCTGGCTTCGGCAGCGCTTCGCCTAAAACACGCAAACCCTGCACTTAACGACAGCCGCCGCGGGTGTGCCTGCAGCGGCTGCACGTAAGTGCAGGGTTTGCGCCGGGGGAAACCGGATCGGCGCCGGAGTGAAGCGTGTGCGCCGGGGAACCAGGAGAACCGGGGCCTTACTCCACCGTGGCGGGGGTGAAGGTGTCGCACTGGTTGATGTCGCCGCTTTGGTAGCCGGTCGTGAACCACTTCTGGCGGGCGGCGGCCGAACCGTGCGTCCAAGATTCCGGAGTGACCCGGCCCTGAGCCTTCTGCTGGATTCGGTCATCACCCACAGCTGCTGCTGCCGACAGGGCCGACTTGATGTCCGTTTCAGTGATCTGCTTCAGCAGCGCGGTGCCACCCTGGTCGGTGGTCTTGGACGCGTTCGCCACCCAGATCCCTCCGAAACAGTCGGCCTGCAACTCGGTGCGAACCGAGCCCGAGTTGGCGCCCTGGGGGTCCTGCTGAGCGCGGCCCAGCAAGCCGAGGATGTCCTGCACGTGGTGGCCGTATTCGTGAGCCAGAACGTATTCCTTGGCAAGCGCGCCGCTGTCAGCGCCGTACTTGTCGGTCAGTTCCTGGAAGAACGCAGCATCGATATAGACCTTCTTATCGAGCGGGCAGTAGAACGGGCCCATCGCGGAACTGGCTGTTCCGCAGCCAGACTGGGTCGATCCGCTGAAGATGACCGTCGTCGCCGGGGTGTAGGTCTTGCCGTACTTCTGCAGGTAGCCGGTCCAGAAGCTCTGCACGCTGTTCACGGTGCCGACGATCCGGCAGACGTCGTTCTTGTTGGCGTCGGCGCCGGTCTTGCATTGCGAGATCTGCTGGGCCACCGCGTCGGTGCCGCCCGAGGAGTCGTTGCTGCCACCGGAGATCGACGACGGATTCATGTTCCAGGGCGAGGCGCCGCCGCCACCGCCGCTCCCGCCACCGGGCAGGCCGCCGCCGAGGAGCACCATGATGATCATCAGGATGAGACCGCCGATGCCGCCGACAGCGATGCCGCCAGGCGCGACCCCGCCACCACCGCCACCACCGGATCCACCGCTGGTCACCTGCGAGGTGTCGAGTTGCGCATTGTCGTTGAACGTCACGGGCTTCCTCCGCATCCACCGCGACCGGGGCAGTCGCTGCTGAACATCGCCCGTAGACTATCGAGTCGGGCCGTCGCCCGGTCGTATTGCGGGCGAGCGTCGCCGTGCGAACTCGCCGAATCTTTTCCGAATCTGTTGTGGAGTACCCCCTGTGATCACCGCCCATGGCATCGAACTGCGTGCCGGTTCCCGTCTGTTGCTCGAGAACGGCACCTTCAGAGTTGCCGCTGGCGACCGTGTCGGGCTGGTCGGGCGCAACGGTGCGGGGAAGACGACCCTGACCAAAGTGCTTGCCGGACAAGGAACTCCGGCTGCCGGGTCGGTCGCGAGCTCGGGTGAAGTCGGCTACCTGCCGCAGGACCCGCGGACCGGAGACCTAGGGATCCTCGCCCGCGACCGCATCCTGTCGGCCCGTGGCCTGGACAGCACCATTCGCGACCTGCGGGCCGCCGAGATCGGGATGGCCAGCGAGGACGACGCGGTCCGCGAGAAGGCGATGCGTCGTTACGGCCACTTGGAAGCGGTGTTCACCGCTGGGGGCGGCTATGCCGCCGAGTCGGAGGCTGCCTCGATGGCCGCCAGCCTGGGTCTGTCGGAACGAATGCTCGACCAACCACTGCGTACGCTCTCCGGCGGCCAGCGCCGTCGGGTCGAGTTGTCGCGCATCCTGTTCAGCGGCGCCGAGACGCTGCTGCTCGATGAGCCCACCAACCACCTCGACGCCGACTCCATCGCCTGGTTGCGCGACCACCTGCGCTCCTACAAGGGCGGGCTGATCATCATCAGCCACGACGTGGAGATGCTCGACACCGTGGTGAACCGGGTCTTCCACCTCGACGCCAACCGTTCCGAGCTCGACATCTACAACGTGGGCTGGAAGTCCTACCTGCAGCAGCGCGAGACCGACGAGAAGCGCCGTAAGCGCGAACTGCAGAACGCCCACAAGAAGGCCGCGGCCCTGTTGAGCCAGGCCGACAAGATGCGTGCCAAGGCAACCAAGGCGACGGCCGCGCAGAACATGGCCCGCCGCGCCGAGAAACTGCTGGCCGGCGTCGAGGGGGAGCGACAGCAGGACCGTGTCGCCAAGCTGCGTTTCCCGACGCCCTCGCCGTGTGGCAAGACACCGCTGCGCGCCGAAGGACTGTCCCGGTCGTACGGCTCGCTGGAGATCTTCACCGACGTCGACCTGGCGATCGACAAGGGTTCGAAGGTCGTCGTGCTGGGCCTCAACGGTGCCGGCAAGACCACACTGCTGCGAATCCTGGCCGGAACCGACCAGCCTGACACCGGCGAAGTGCAGCCGGGCCACGGTCTGAAGCTGGGCTATTACGCCCAGGAACACGAGAACCTCGACGTCGACCGCTCGGTTCTGGCGAACATGAAATCGGCGGCGCCCGACCTCGGCGAGACCGAGGTGCGCAAGGTGCTCGGGTCGTTCCTGTTCAGCGGCGACGACGTCGACAAGCCGGCCGGAGTTCTCTCTGGTGGTGAGAAGACGCGACTGTCCCTTGCCTTGTTGGTGGTGTCATCGGCGAACGTCCTGCTACTCGACGAACCGACGAACAACCTCGACCCAGCCTCCCGCGCCGAGATCCTCGGTGCCCTGGCGGCGTACGAGGGGGCGGTCGTTCTCGTCACCCACGACGAAGGTGCCGTGAAGGCCTTGGACCCCGAACGGATCCTGTTGTTGCCGGACGGCATCGAGGACCTCTGGGGACCGGACTACCTCGACCTCGTCACCCTCGCCTGAGGGCCCCGCCTGAGGGCATAGATCCGCCGCGTTCGGTGTTCACGTTCCCGGCTTAAGGGAAGGGAACACCACGAATGAGCATGTCCGGCTGGCAGGCGATGCGATCGCTCACCCAGGACTCGGCGGTCAAGGGCACCAAACTCAAACCGGGAACGGCCCGGCGGGTCATGTCCTACGCGGGGCCCTACCGCCGACCCATCATTTTCTTCCTCATCCTGGTCACCATCGATGCCTTGTTGGTGATCGCAAGTCCGTTGATCCTCAAGGAAATTGTCGACCACGGGGTGGCCCAGAAGGACACCAACCTGGTCGTAAAACTCGGGATCGCGGCTGCCCTGGTGGCGGTCCTCGACGCGGGCCTGAGCATCGTCGAACGCTGGTTGTCCGCGACTCTCGGTGAGGGGCTGATCTTCGATCTGCGCCGCGAGGTGTTCTCCCACGTGTTGCGCCAACCGATCGCGTTCTTCACCCGCGCGCAGACCGGGGCTTTGGTCACGCGACTCAACTCTGATGTGATCGGCGCACAACAAGCATTCACCTCGGTGATGTCGAACGTGGTCTCCAACGTGGTGTCGCTGGCCGTCATCTTGATCGCCATGGCCACGTTGTCGTGGCAACTGACCCTCGGCGCCCTGGTCCTGGTGCCGTTCTTCCTGATCCCGACGCGCATCATGGGTCGTCGCCTTGCCGGGCTCTCCCGTGGCCAGATGGTCCAGAACGCCGACCTCGGCACCCGGATGACCGAGCGGTTCAACGTGGCGGGCGCGCTGCTGGTGAAGCTCTTCGGTCGACCCGAGCAGGAGGACGAGGAATACGCCACCCGCGCGGGGAAGGTTCGCGACCTCGGTATCTCGATCGCGGTGCAACGGGCCATCTTCCTGGTCGCGCTCACCCTGCTCGCTTCGCTGGCGACCGCCCTGATTTACGGCGTCGGCGGCGTGATGGCGATCCGTGGCGAGCTGACGATCGGCACCCTGCTGGCCCTGGCGGCGTTGCTCGGCCGGCTCTACCAACCCTTGACAACACTCTCCAACGTGCGCGTCGACGTGATGACCGCGCTGGTCTCCTTCGAGCGAGTCTTCGAAGTGCTCGACCTCAAGCCGCTCGTTGCCGAGAGCGACCACCCCCGCCCGCTGCCCAAGGGTCCCCTGTCGGTGCAGGCCCGCGGCGTGAGCTTCAGCTATCCGACCGCCGAAAAGGTCTCACTGGACAGCCTCGAGGCCACCACCACTGACAAGGGTGACGACACACCGGTCCTCAAGGGCATCGACTTCGACATCGAACCCGGTCAGGTGGTCGCCCTGGTCGGCCCCTCCGGAGCCGGCAAGACCACGGTCACCGGTTTGGTCTCGCGGCTCTACGATCCGACTGCCGGGGAGATTCTGGTCGGCGGCACCGACATCCGCGAGGTCAGTTTCCACTCGCTGCGCGAACGGATCGGAGTCGTGACCCAGGAAGCCCACATGTTCCACGACACGATCCGCGCCAACCTGCTCTACGCGCGCCCCGACGCGACCGGTGAGCAGCTTGAAGCGGCCCTGCGGGCGGCGAACGTCTGGGCCCTGGTGGAGCGACTGCCGCACGGCCTTGACACCGTGGTCGGCGACCGCGGCCACCGCCTGTCCGGGGGCGAAAAACAGCGGCTGGCGATCGCCCGACTGCTGCTCAAGGCACCGTCGGTGGTGATTCTCGACGAGGCGACCGCGCACCTCGACAGCGAGAGCGAAGCGCTGGTTCAGCAGGCGCTGGACCGTGCGTTGGAGGGGCGTACGGCGATCGTCATCGCCCACCGGCTCTCGACTGTACGAGGGGCCGACCAGATCTTGGTCGTCGACGACGGCCGCATCGTGCAGCGCGGAACCCACCGCGAACTCCTCGCCAGTGGTGGCGTCTACGCCGACCTCTACCGGACCCAGTTCGCCGACGACACGGCGCCTGCCGCGCACTGACTCATTCGTCTTCCTCGTCCCAGATCCGCACCTTTTTTTCCTTCGGTTTGGCGCGGCCGGTGTCCTCCAGATGCTGTCGGCGCAGCCGCACCAGGAAGAAGGCGGGGATAGCCAGGGCGGCGAGCCACCACTGGTAGGCGTAGCTGAAGTTGATCCAGGCGTAACTGCCCGGGTCGGGCTTGGGCAACTGGTCGGGCTTCGTGGTCGGCAGGTTGTTGCCGGCTTCACGCCGCATCAGAACGAAACCGGAGTCGGCCTGCGGCTGCCCGGTCAGGGTGCGTAGTTCGGGGATGTTGATCGACGCGGCCTGCCCGGCCACCGGCGCCCGGTCGAGGTTTGGTTCGCCGGCCCGGACCCAACCGACCACGGTGACCTGGCCAGTTGGTGTCGGTGGAATCGAATCGGGAGCGACCGCCGTACGCCCGTTCGCGATCCACCCGCGGTCGACGAATACGACTCCGCCGGGGTAGGTCAGCGGCACGACGACCTCGTAGCCGTAGGTGCCGTCCAAGGGACGGTTACGGATCAGGATGTGGTGGTTCGGGTCGTAATTGCCGGTCACCGCCACCTGACGCCACTGCGTCGTCCTATCGGGAACGGCCGCGGCGCTTGGTAGGACGCTGCGCAGCGCGACCGGGACACCGTTGTAATTGGCCTCGAGGTGATGCTCGGCGGTCGACTTCGTCTGATAGCGGTGGTATTGCCACCGGCCGAGGAACACACAGGTCGCGGCGACGATCAGCGTCGCCACCAACCAAGCCGCCCAACGTCGGGTAAGCAGGAGGCGAAACACGCGGCAACGATAGTCGCGCCTAGCATGGGAGCCATGTCCCACCCCACTGCCGGCCCGCTCATCGACACCTTCGGTCGTGTCGCGACGGACCTGCGGGTGTCGGTCACCGACCGCTGCAATCTGCGTTGCACCTACTGCATGCCGGCCGAGGGACTTCCATGGATGGCCAAGCCGGAGCTGCTGACCGACGACGAATTGGTGCGCCTGGTTGCGCTATTCGTCGATCTTGGAGTGACGACGGTGCGTTTCACCGGGGGTGAGCCGCTGCTACGACGGGGACTGGTGGAGGTCGTACGCCGCGTGGGTGAACTCCCGGACGCGCCGCGAATGGCGTTGACCACCAATGGGATCGGCCTCGATCGCCTCGCGGCGCCGCTGGCGCAGGCGGGCCTTGCCCGCATCAACATCTCACTCGACACGGCATCTCCGGAGCGATTCATCGCCCTGACCCGGCGGGATCGGTTCGCCGATGTCGAACAGGGCCTGAAGGCGGCCGCCGACGCGGGTCTGGCTCCGGTCAAGGTGAACGCGGTCGCAATGGCGGGGGAGGACCCCGCCGAACTGTTGCAGTGGTGCCTCGACCGCGGCTACGAGCTGCGCTTCATCGAGCAAATGCCGCTCGACGCCGGCCACACCTGGGATCGCAGCGTGATGACCAGCCGCGCCGACATCCTCACCGCGCTGGAACGCCGCTTCCGGCTCGAGCCGGTCGGCGACCGCGGATCTGCCCCTGCCGAACTCTTCACCGTCGACGGTGGCCCAGGCACCGTCGGAGTGATCGCGAGCGTGACAGCGCCGTTCTGCGGGGCCTGTGACCGCGTCCGCCTGACGGCCGACGGGCAGGTGCGCAACTGCCTGTTCGCGCGTGAGGAGAACGACCTGCGTACGCCGATGCGCGCCGGTGCCTCCGATGCCGACCTCCGCGACTTGATCCGGCTCAACCTGTGGGGCAAGGCGCCCGGCCACGGGATCGGCACCCCGGCGTTCCGCCAGCCCGACCGGCCGATGTCGGCCATCGGCGGCTGAGCGCGGGTCCCACTCCCGCTGGTTAAGCCGCGCGCCAAACTCGCCTGACAGACTCGACCCAATGACCACCGTCGACCCGCTTCGCCGTGATCCGTTCCGTCGCTACTGGCGCGCGGCTGCGGTCTCCGGATTCGGTTCGTACGTCACGCTGTTCGCGCTCCAGTTGCTGGTCGTGCTCACCCTCCACGGCTCCGCCGCCGACGTCGGGTGGTTGAACGGGGCGCGCTGGCTGCCCTACCTGGTGTTCGGTCTCATCGTCGGCGCGATCGTCGACGGGCGCCGACGGTTACCTCTGCTGATCGGCACCGACCTCGCCCAGGCCGCACTACTCCTGACGATCCCGTTGCTGTGGTGGCTCGATCTGCTCAGCCTGCCGACGTTGCTCATCGTGGTGGTCGCCTACGGCACAGCGGCCGTCGTCAACGGCGCAGCGGAAATGTCCTTCATGCCGCGGTTGGTCGACCGCCATCACCTGCAACGGGCCCACGCGCGGATCGATGGCGCCGACGCTGTCGCTTCCACCTCCGGCCCAGCCCTCGGTGGCGTGTGGGTCAGCCTCCTGGGGGCTCCGGTCGCGGTCCTCTTCGACTCGCTCACCTACCTCTACTCCGCCTTTACCCTGCGCCGCATCAAGCTCGACGAACCGCCCGCCCGCACGGGGATCACCGTCCGAGGTCTGCTGCGGGAGATCGTCGAAGGCGTGCGGTGGTCGTACGGTCGGTCCGGTCTGAAAACACTCGCGATCGCCACCCACGGGTGGTTCGTCGGCAACGCGATCGTCGGTGTGGTGCTGGCGCCGTATGCCCTGCGCACCCTGCACCTCAGCGCGTTCGAATTCGGCGTCACCGGTGCGGTCGGCGGAGTCGGCGCGGTCATCGGGGCAGCCATCACCACGTCGGTCGGACGCCGATGGGGAACAGGGCGAACCATCATCGCGGCCCATGCAATTACCGCCGTCGCGGTCGGGGCGTTTTTCATGGCCCACGGGCTGTCACTGCTGCTGGTCGGGCAGTGCCTTTACAGGCTCTCGATCGGGATGAGCAATTCCCACGAGATGAGCTACCGCCAGCTCGTGACGCCCGACGAACTACAGGCGCGTACGAACACCACGCTCCGCTCGCTCAACCGCGCGGTCGCGATGCTGGTCGCCCCCATCGCAGGAATCCTGGCTGATGTATGGGGCTTTCGCCCGATGCTGCTGGTCGCGTCCGGTGTGTTCGTGCTCGTCGTGGTCGGCTTGTGGGTAACGCCGTTCCGTCAGGTGCGAGCGCCCGCCTAAGCCAACTCCAAGCCTAGACGCGGGCAGGCAGGTCCTTGCTGAAGAAGACCCGCGCATACCCGTGGTCGACCGCGAAGCTCTCAACCGTCGTCAAGAGCTCACATCCCAGACCGCGCCCGTGCGCCTCGGGTAACACCGCGACCGTTCCGGGCGAACAGGTGGTCGGGGCGCAGGTAACAGACGACGAGCCCGACCACGATCTCGTCAACCTCCGCCACCCAAGGGCGCGAACTCTTCGATTTCCAGCGGGAAGCCGCGCATCGACAAAAACTCCCCGAGCGTCACGCGGTGTTCGTCACAGGCCAGCCACGTCTTGCGCCGGTCCTCGGTGTGGATCCGCGGATTGCGCCACAACAGAGCCCAGGTCGCCGACCGGGTGCACCCCTTTGCGCTGCATCGCGGCGCGCCGTCAGTCGTGGTCATGACGGCGTTCCTCCAACCGCTCGATCGGATCGGTGGGGCGGACGGAGCCCAGAACGTCGATCCGTCGCTGGTTCGTGGCATTCGCCATCACCACCGCGAAGTAGGGCAGGAAGACCGCGGCAAGCATCAGGACCACCGACAACCAGCGCACTGGCGCCCACAGGAGCACCGCCAACACGAAACAGATGGTGCGGATGGTCATTGAAATGACGTAGTTGCGCACCCGGCTGTCGCGGTCGTCCTTAGGAGCGGACGGAAGATTCGTCGCCGACGGGACGTCCTCGTGGATTTCGCGTCGTGCCATACGTTCCAGCGTACGTCGCCCGGCCCCGGCCCCTGCGCGCGGCAGTTACCGATACCCCGGGGTAGTCGATACGGTCGCGGGGATGCCTGCCCCCGTAGCAAGGAGAACGAGGACCCCATGAGTCAGCCCCGGAACGTCTTGGTGACCGGTGGGAACCGCGGCATCGGCCGCGCGATCGCCGAAGCATTCCTGGAAGCCGGTGACAACGTCGCGATCACCTCCCGCGACGGGTCCGGCCCGGAGCGCGCTTACGCGATTGCCTGCGATGTCACCGACTCCGCCAGCGTCGACGCCGCCTTCACCGCCGCCGAAGAGAAGTTCGGGGGACCGGTCGAGGTCGTTGTTGCCAACGCCGGCATCACCAAGGACACCCTGCTGATGCGGATGACCGATGAGGATTTCGACGCGGTCATCGACACCAACCTCGCCGGCGCCTTCCGTTGTGCGCGCCGCGCCAGCAAGGGGATGATCAAACTCAAGCGCGGCCGGCTCATCTTTGTCTCCAGCGTCGTCGGCCTCTATGGCTCGCCGGGTCAGGCGAATTACGCCGCTTCGAAGGCCGGCCTGGTGGGTCTGGCTCGGTCGATCACCCGCGAGCTGGGCAAGCGCAACATCACCGCAAATGTGGTCGCTCCCGGCTTCATCGACACCGACATGACGAGGGCCCTGCCGCAGGCGCAGCAGGACGCCTACATCGCCGCAATCCCGGCGGGCCGGTTCGCCCGACCCGAGGAGGTGGCGCGCGTCGTACGCTTCCTGGCGAGCGATGAAGCGGCCTACATCAGCGGGGCGGTCGTGCCGGTCGACGGCGGCCTCGGCATGGGTCACTGACCGAAGAACAAGTGGGAGACGAGTCCGCAATGGGAATTCTCGAAGGCAAGAAGCTGCTGATCACCGGCGTCCTCATGGACTCCTCGATCGCATTTCACGTGGCGAAACTGGCGCAGCTGGAGGGCGCGAGCGTGGTGTTGACCAGCTTCGGTCGCACCATGAAGATCACCCAGACCATCGCCAAACGGTTGCCGCAGACGCCACCGGTGATCGAGCTGGACGTCACCGACACCGACCACCTCGCCAGCCTCCCCGATCGCGTGCGTGAACACCTCGACGGCCTCGATGGCGTGTTGCACTCGGTCGGTTTCGCGCCGCCAGGAGCCTTCAACTTTCTGACGGGTGAGTGGGACGACGTCGCTACCGCGATCCACGTTTCGGCCTACTCGCTGAAGTCGCTGGCGGTCGCAGCCCGCCCGCTGATGCCTGCCGGTGGATCGGTCGTTGGACTGACCTTCGACGCCAAGTTCGCCTGGCCGGTCTACGACTGGATGGGTGTGGCCAAGGCCGCCTTCGAGTCCACCAACCGCTACCTCGCTCGCGACTTGGGTCCCGAGCAGATCCGCTGCAACCTGGTCTCCGCCGGGCCGATCCGGACCACCGCCGCCAAGTCGATCCCGGGTTTCGAGACCTTCGAAAACACCTGGGGCGAGCGCGCCCCGCTGGGCTGGGACGTTCGCGATCCGGAGCCGGCCGCCAAGGCCTGCGTGGCGCTTTTCTCCGACTGGTTCCCCGCGACCACCGGCGAAATTGTCCACGTCGACGGTGGCGTTCACGCGATGGGACAGTAGCGTCCCGCGCTGGCTAGGCTGGCGCGCATGACGCGCGATGCTGTTCCCGTGCAGTGCACCGAGATCCGGGTTCTCGAAGGACCCAATCTTTACTTTCCGCGACCTGCGGCCAAGCTCGGTTTCGACCTCCCCGGCTATGTCGAGGCGCCCGAAACGGTCGTTCGCAGCGCTGGGCGCATGGTCGGCGTACGCCGTCGGTCTGCGGGGGCTTCGGGCTCACCGGAGCGGCGCGACTACGTGGGGCTCTACCTCGGGGCGTTGGTACGCCGCCTGGCCCACGGTGCCGGCACCACCCGGTTGGCGATCCGGGTGCGTCCCGGCCACGACGACAACTATGTCGTCGCGTTCGCGCTGCGCCACCGGGAGCGGGCGGAGGCGATGGCCACCGCGATCACGCGCGCTCTGCAGGGGCTGCTCGACGGCGCTGATTCGAACCTGCTGACCGAGCTCAGCGCCGAACTGGCCAAGGCACCTGCCCAGATTCAGCTTCGGCCGTTGCGGCCCCGGGTTCCGGTGGTCGCCGTCACGGGCACCAACGGCAAGACCACCACCACCCGGTTGATCGCTCATCTCGCCATGACGGCCGGGCTGCGCACCGGTTGGAGTTCGACCGATGGCGTTCTGGTTCAGGGCGAACTGGTGGAGCGCGGCGATTACTCCGGTCCTGCCGGAGCTCGCGCAGCGCTGCAAGACGACGTCGAGTTCGGGGTTTTGGAGACGGCTCGCGGCGGCATGCTGCTCAAGGGATTGGGCACCGCCTACAACGACGTCAGCGTCGTCACGAATGTCAGCGCCGACCACCTCGGCCAACAAGGCATCGACACCGTCGATCAGCTCGCTGAGGTCAAGGCGATCATCACCAAGGTGACCCGGCCCACCGGCTGGGTGGTGCTCAACGGAGACGACCCGCGGGTGTGGGCCATGCGAGCCGGCGCCTCGGCCCGAGTCTGGTGCTTCACTCTCGATCCCGACTCGCCGGCGTTGCGCGAGGTGCGCGACCACCACGGCCGCGGCATCACCGTGATCGACGGTGACATCGTCGTCGTCGAGCCCGGCCAGCCCTACGACCGCCTACTCAGCGTGCTCGACGTCCCGATGACGTTGTGTGGGTTGTCCCAGCACAACCTGGCCAACGCATTGGCCGGTGCCGCCGCGGGACTGGCGGCGGGACTGCCGCGAGAAGCGGTCGTCGAAGGACTTCGTACGTTCGCCCCAGACGCCGAACACAACGCCGGACGGATGAACTGCTATTCGGTCCCGCTGGCTCAGGGTGGATCGGCAACTGTCATCCTCGACATGGCACACAACGAAGCCGGTCTCGAGGCCTTGATGCGGGTCGCGCGAGGACTGTGTGAACCAGGCTCGCGGGTGTTGCTCGGCCTGGGAACCGGTGGCGATCGCACCGACGAGATCCTGCGCAACCTGGGCGAGATGGGTGGACTCCTCGCCGACCGAGTGCACATTCAACACAAGGAGCATTACCTGCGCGGGCGCAGCATGGAGGATCTCGAGGCGCACTTCCTCGACGGGCTGACGCATGTTGGCGTCACCCCGATCACCTCCTCGCCGACTGAGCTCGAGGGCCTGGAGCGGTTGCTTGAGGACGCCCACGACGGCGACGTGCTCGCCCACATGACCCACTCCGACCGCGCACTGCTGCACGACTGGATCCTCGCTCGCGGAGGGACCGCGGACGATGCAGAGTCGTTGCGTCGCAAGGCAATTCGCGCTCGTGGCGAACACGAAGCCGAGGATCGAATCACCGCTTTGTGGGAGATCGAAGACCCCGACGAGCTGATTCGAGCGGGCGGAGAACTGCGCGCCGACTTCCCGACCGATGCGCGGGTCCTTTACGAGTACGCCGGCACGTTCGACAGCGTTGGACGCGAGCAGGAGGCGCTGGAGGCGTACGACGTCGCGCTGGCCGCCGGACTGCGCGAGCCGTTCCACCGCCGATGCCTGATCCAAAAGGCGTCGACGCTGCGTCATCTCGGCCGGCTCGAGGAGTCGCTGACGTTGCTCGACGAGCAGTGGCAGCAGTGGCCCGACAGTGACGCGATTGCGCTGTTCCGCGCCGTCACGCTGCACGACCTCGGCCGAGACCGCGACGCAGCCGGCGACCTTGCCCGACACCTGGCGGCGCGGTCCGCCGATCCCGACGTCGAGCGCTACCGCCGATCACTGACCAGGTTCACCGGCGCGATCTGAGGCGGCCCACCTCAGCCCGACTAACGGCGAAGCTCCAGCTAACGACAGCCGCTGCAGGTGTACCTGCAGCGGCTGTCGTTAAGTGCGGCGTTAGTGCCGAGCCGACTATGCGTCCCGCTCCATCGCCTCGCGGACCTCACGCTCGTCCTCGGCCGAGGTGGTGGCGGCTTCGGCAGCCAGCTCAGCCGGGTCGAGGTCGGGGTCGCCGGGGCGGGCGTCGTCCTCACGAGCACCGGCCGAGGCGCGGCTGGTGAACTCCTCGAGCTCAGTCAGCACCTTGGCGTGCTGGTCGACACAGAGCACCACGACGTCACCGGGGTTCGCCCGGTGGATCGCGTGACGGGTGGCTTCCAACTCGTCCAGCACTGTTTCGACGATCCGGCAGCGGGCACCGTCGGCCATCGCCTGCGCGGCACCCTCAGCGAGCAGCGCGGCAGACGCACCCGGCGCGCGGCGACGCAGATTCTGGTCCTCGCGCAGGATCAACACATCGAAGTGGCGCGCGGCGATTGCGGCCAACTCACGGATGTCATCGTCCCGTCGGTCGCCGGCAGCACCCACGACGCCGATCCGGGAGACCCGCTCCGCGGTGCGGTTCTGCTTCTGCGCGACGTAGTTCTCCACGAACTCCCCGAGCCGCTCCATGCCGGGCGGGTTGTGGCAGTAGTCGACGAAGACCTCCGCGCCCTTGACCTCGACCAGATTGAGGCGTCCGGGGGAGAGGTAGTACGACGTGGTGAAGGTGCGCAGTCCCTGACGGATGTCGTGCAGCGGGGCGCCAGCCGCGAAGGCAGCGCCGGCCGCCGCGAGCGCGTTCGCCACGTTCATCCGCGCAGCGCCACCGAAGGTTGAGGGCAGCAGGTGAGTCCAGGCCAGCGGCATGGAGCGACGGCCCTGCTTCAGGACGATCATCTCGCCACGCTCGCTCGGTTCGAGCACCACTGCGCGGGCGCCTCGGCGGCAGCGTTCCTCGATGAACTCGCGTACGGCGGAGCCCGGCGGCTCCATCGAGAACCACACGATGGTGCCGCTGCAGCGACGTCGCATTTGCCGCACCAGCGGATCGTCAGCGTTCAGCACCGCAAAGCCGTCGCGCGGAACTGCCTCCACCACAACGGATTTCACACGAGCGAGGTCTTCAAGGGAATCCACCCCACGCATGCCGAGGTGGTCGGCCTGGATGTTGGTGACCACCGCGATGTCGTTGCGGTCGTAGCCCAGGCCCTCGCGCAGGATGCCGCCGCGGGCGACCTCCATCACCGCGAAATCGACTCGCGGGTTCTGCAGCACCATCCGGGCGGACCGGGGGCCCGAGGCATCGGCCTTGATCACCAGTCGCTCGTCGACCACGATGCCGTCGGTCGAGGTCATCCCGACCTTGCGGCCGAGGCCCTTCATGATGTGAGCCAACATGCGCGAGGTCGTCGTCTTGCCGTTCGTGCCGGTGACGGCCACGATCGGCACCCGGCTGGGTGAACCCGGCGGGAAGAGGAGGTCGACAACCGGCTTGGCGATGAACTGCGGCTCGCCGATCGTCGGGTGGGTGTGCATCCGGAAGCCGGGCGCTGCGTTGACCTCACAGATGGCGCCGCCGGTTTCCCGGACGGGTGCGGTGATGTCGGGGCAGATGAAGTCGATGCCCGCGACGTCGAGGCCGATCATCCGGGCCGCTTCCTCGGCGATCTCAATGTTGTCGGGGTGGGCATCGAAGGTTCGGTCGACGCTGATGCCACCGGTCGACATGTTGCCGGTGAGCGCCAGCTTCACCATCTCGCCCTGGGGCGGGACCTCATCCATTCCGTAGCCCTGCTCGCGCACCAGTTCTATCGCGGCATCATCCACCTTGATGCGGGTCAGGACCTTTTCGTGGCCGACGCCGCGGCGCGGGTCGGAGTTGGTGATCTCGACCAGCTCGGCGACGGTGTGTTCGCCGTCGCCCATCACGTGGGCCGGCACCCGTTCGGCGATGGCCGCCATCCGGCCGCCAACGATCAGGCAACGGTAGTCCTTGCCGGTGATGAACGACTCCACCTGCACGATCCCGCGACGGGATTGTTCGCAGGCGATCGGGAACGCCGCCAGCACGTCGTCCTCGTTCATCAGGTTCAGGCACACCCCGCGGCCGTGGTTTCCATCGAGCGGCTTGGCGACGACCGGGAAGCCAATCCGACGGGCGGCCGCAGCCGCGCCTTCGGCCGTACGCACCGTTTCGGCCTGCGGGACCGGCAGCCCGGCCGAGGCGAGCAGCTTGGTGGTCAGGTTCTTGTCACCGGCGATGTCGACGGCCAGAGCCGAGGTCTGCGAGGTCATCGTTGCCCGGATCCGCTGCGCGTGAACGCCGTGACCGAGCTGCACCAGCGAGGCATTGTTCAGGCGGGTCCAGGGGATATCCCGGCTGACCGCCTCCTCCACGATCGCGTTGGTCGACGGGCCGAAGGCCATCCGACTGGCTTGGGAAAGGAAGTCGTCGAACTCGGTCGGGAAATCGAAACCTTCCTCGGCGCTGACCAAGTGGTTGACCAGGCGAACGGCCAGCTCGCCGGCGGCCAAACCGACCCGCTCGTCCAGGAATCCGTAGATCACGTTGTAGACGCCGGTTCGGCCCTTCTCCGCGCGGGTCTTCCCGCGACGCAGATCGTGGCCGGCTTCCTGCTGCAGCTGCAACGCGACGTGTTCGGTGACGTGGCCAAGCCACGTCCCTTCGCGCAGCCGCTCGACAAAGCCACCCTTGTGACCCCGCGAGCAGGTGTGGGTGTCCAGGCCGGGCAGCAACTCCATCAGCCGATCGGTGAAGCCGTCGACGGTGTTCGTCGGGAACTGCTCGAGGCCGCCGAGGTCGAGAACAAGGTGGACCGCTGGTTCGTACGACCAGACGTTGGGGCCGCGGTAGACCCGGGTGGAGAGGATCTTCAGATCAGGCGTCGGGTTCGACACGAGCGGCTCCTTGGGTTCAGTGGTGACGCAGCGCGGCTGCGGCGGTGGCGGTGTCATGCCGGTCGCGACCGGACTGCACCGAGATATCGGCGTGCTTCTCGACGAACTCGACCAACGTGGCTGTACGCAGGTCGAAGGTGGCCCCGAACGGCAGGGTGTGGACGACCGCTCCGGTGACCAGCAGCGGAGCATCGCGGCGGGCCTCGTGGGCGTCGGTGATGGCGTTGCGCGCGTCAACCACGAAGACCGCACCGCTGCCGACGACCGTCAGCTCAGTTTCATCGGTGATCTCGGCGGCAGTGTCTTCGTCGATCCCCATCCCCAGCAGGGAGGGCGAGCCGGCGACGAGCGACAGCAAGCGGCCGTAGCGCGCCCGCTGATCGAAGTGCTGGTCGACGATGACGCCGGTCAGCAGGCCGAGGCCGACGGTGAGCTGGGACGAACGCTGGCGCGGGGTCACGCCCTCCTCGCCCATCGAGATCATGAACTGACTCATGATCGAGGCACCCGCGGAGGTGCCGGCCACCACTGCGCCGCGCTGGTAAGCGCGCAGCAGCGCGTCGCCCAACGGGGTGCCGACGATCATCTGACTCAACTTGAGCTGGTTTCCGCCGGAAATGAAGATCCCGGTCGCGTTGTCGACCATCTCTGCGAGGTCGTCGTCGCTGCTCGCCTGGCGGTTAGCGGGGTTCACCGCGTCGACGGCGGCGCAACCGAGCCGGGAGAAGACCGTCGAATAGACCTCAACGACCTCATCGGGCACCGATGACGCGGTCGGGATGACCACGACGCGGGCTTTGCGACCGCCAGCGAGGCGCACGAAGCGGCGCAGCACCGTCACCCGCCCGACTTTGTCCTCGGCTCCGCCGATGATGAGCAGCGAACGCGATCCTGGTTTACGCATGGTCGGATTCTAGGGAGGGCGGAGCCGAGAGTCCGAGCAGGTCAAGGACCTCGTCGAGTCGCGGTCCCTCGATCACCGCGTCGGCCTGTTCGCGCAGCACCGGCTTGGCGTTGAACGCGATGCCGGCGGCCGCTGCAGCGAACATGTCCAGGTCGTTCGCGCCGTCGCCAACGGCGACCGTACGGTCGATGGGAATCTGGTGTTCAGCGGCCCACGAGCGCAACCGGTTGGCCTTCTCGGCCCGATCGACGACCGCCGCGGCCAACCGGCCGGTCAGCAGTCCATCCCGCACCTCAAGCACATTGGCGTGGGCGTGGTCGATCCCCAATTCCTGGGCGAGCGGTCCGACGATCTCCAGGAAGCCACCAGACACGACGCCGACGACCCATCCGCGGGCGTGCAGCTGCGTCACCAGGTTCTGCGCGCCGGCCGAGAAACGCACGGCGGCCCGTACGTCGTCGAACACCGACACCGGCAGTCCCGCCAAGGCCTCGACTCGGCGACGCAACGAATCTGCGAAGTCGAGTTCACCGCGCATCGCGGCCTCCGTGACCCCAGCCACCTCAGCCTCTCGGCCGGCGTGGGCCGCGAGTAACTCGATCACTTCCTGCTGGATGAGCGTCGAATCGACGTCCATCACCAGCAATCCCGGACCCTCGCGCAGAGCGTTCTGTAGTGCGGGCAATCGACTCACGGAGCGATGACCGTGCCCTTGCGCACGACGACGATTCCCGAGTCGGTGACCGTGAAGCCTCGTGCCCGGTCAGCATCAAGGTCGAACCCGATCTCGACCCCGGCCGGGACCTCGACGTCCTTGTCGATGATCGTGCGGCGGATGCGGCAGTTGCGCTGCACCTCGACGTTGCTCAACAACACCGAATCGCTGACCTCGGTGAAGCTGTGGGTTCGCACATTGGGGGAGAGCACCGAGTTGCGAATGGTGGAACCGGAGATGATGCATCCCTGCGACACGATCGATCCGAGCGCGAAGCCGGCGGTCTGCGATGCCCCCGTCGTGAACTTCGCCGGCGGGTAGTTGCCGGGGCTGGTTCGGATCGGCCAGTCGTAGTTGTAGACGTTGAACACCGGGTGGATGGAGGTCATCTCCATGTGGGCGTCGTAGTAAGAGTCGATGGTTCCGACATCGCGCCAGTAGTCGCGGTCGCGGTCATCGGCGCCCGGAACGTCGTTGTCCTTGAAGTCGTAGGCATAGGCGTCACCACGATTGACGAAGTAGGGCACGATGTCGCCGCCCATGTCGTGGTCGCTGTTCTCAGTAGCGGCGTCGGTGGTCACCGCTTCGACCAGAGCCTCAGTGGTGAACACGTAGTTCCCCATGGACGCGAGGATCTCCTCGGGACTGTCCTCGAGGCCGCGCGGGTTCTTCGGCTTCTCCAAGAACTCGCGGACCTTGTGCGGCTGGGACGAATCGAGGTCGATCACACCGAACTGGTCGGCCATCGAGATCGGCTGCCGGATCGCCGCGACGGTGCAGCCCGCGCCACTGGCGATGTGCTGGTCGAGCATCTGACTGAAGTCCATGCGGTAGACGTGGTCGGCACCGACCACCACCACGTATTCAGGTCGCTCGTCATGGATCAGGTTCAAGCTCTGGTAGATCGCGTCGGCGGAGCCGGCAAACCAGTTCTTATCGACGCGCTGCTGCGCGGGCACCGGAGCGACGTAGTTGTCGAGCATCGTCGACATGCGCCAGGTCTTGGTGATGTGGCGGTCGAGACTGTGTGACTTGTACTGAGTCAGCACCACGATCTTGAGATATCCGCTGTTGACCAGATTCGAGAGTGCGAAGTCGACCAATCGATAAATACCGCCGAACGGAACGGCGGGTTTCGCCCGTTCGTGAGTGAGGGGCATCAGACGTTTGCCCTCACCTCCGGCGAGCACGATCGCGAGCACACTGGGACCTTTGGCAACCATGTGCCAAACCTATGGGCTGTCGGCCGCTACCGTCCGGTTCCGGTTCGAATCGTCTCGCTCGACAGGACACCGAGTAGGTTCGAATCATGCGAGTGGACGTGTTGACCAAGGAATACCCACCCAACATCTACGGCGGCGCCGGGGTCCACGTCGCCGAGCTGGTTCGGGCGTTGCGCGACGAGGACCACCAGGTGGTCGTCAGGGCTTTCGGGAAACCGGTCGAAGAGGCCGACACCTACGGCTACCCCGACTTGCCGGAGTTGGCTGACGCGAACGCCACCCTGAAGACCCTCGGGGTCGACCTGAGCATCGCCCAGGCCTGTGCCGGAACGGATGTGGTGCACTCCCACACCTGGTACGCCAACATGGCCGGCCACCTCGCGTCGCTGCTGCATGGCGTTCCCCACGTCATCACCGCGCACAGCCTCGAGCCATTGCGGCCGTGGAAGGCAGAACAGCTCGGCGGCGGCTACCGCGTCTCGTCCTATGTGGAGAAGACGGCCTACGAGAACGCCGCCGCGATCATCGCGGTGAGCGACGGTATGCGCCAGGACGTGCTGCGCAGCTATCCCAACCTCGACCCGCAGAAGGTCCGGGTCATCCACAACGGCATCGATTCGCAGCTGTGGCAGCGAGATTCGTCAGATAAGGCGAAGGACGTCGTACGAGGTCAGGGCCTCGACCCCGAGGCGCCGTCCGTGGTCTTCGTTGGCCGCATCACCCGCCAGAAGGGTCTGCCCTACCTGCTGCGCGCCTGCCGAGAACTGCCGGGCGACACCCAGCTCGTTTTTTGTGCTGGCGCACCCGACACACCTGAGATTCTCCAGGAGGTCAAGGGACTGGTCGACGAACTGCGTACGGCGCGGTCCGCCCCCGTGGTCTGGATCGACGAAATGCTGCCGCGCGCCGACATCATCGCCATCTTGTCCGCAGCGACTGTGTTCGTCTGCCCCTCGGTCTACGAACCTCTGGGCATCGTCAACCTCGAGGCCATGGCGTGCGAGGCGGCTGTGGTGGCCACCGCGACCGGCGGTATCCCGGAGGTCGTCGACGACGGCAAGACCGGATGGCTTGTGCCGATCGAGCAGGTGAGTGATGGCACCGGCACTCCGGTTGACCCCGACGGGTTCGTCGCTGATCTCGCTCGCGTCTTGACCGAAGCCGTCTCCGACCCCGCAGAGGCTCGGCGGCGTGGTCAGGCCGGCCGGCAGCGCGCCGTCGACCACTTCGGGTGGGAAGCGATCGCGCAGAAGACTGCCGCGGCGTACGCGGAGATCGTCCGCGACCACCGCGGCTGAGCAGCGCTACCCGCGCGGCGGCAGCATCCCGGCCAGCGCCAGCGCGGCCAGGTTGGTCGCATCGGCCAACGCCTTATCCGCAGTGGATCGCAATCCGTAGAGCAGATCGCCGCGGGCTCGATGCGCCCCGGCGCCCGCTGCGGGGTCCTGCTCCAGGGCTGTGTCGGCGGCGGCTGAAACAGCACCCGCGGTCCAGATGATCCTGGCCAGCCGCCCGGGCACCTCGGCCGGAAGACCCCAGCGCCGGTCCAGTTCGGCCGCGGCATGGGCGCGCTCGGCGGCGGTCTGCCAGGGAACGGCGTCGATGTCGGCGAGTTCCCTGGTGGCGGACGCAATCTCGCGGGTCAGCTCGCGTTCGATCGCCGATTCGTCGAGCATCTCGATCCGGTGGATCGGCGTCGGCAGGCAGTCGTACGCGGTCAGGACGGCGAGCCACCCCGCATCGTCCTGCGGACCGTACGTCGACAGTTCCGGAACGAGCGCTCCTCCGAGCATCGGGACGTAAACGCACTCACCCGCCTCGACCGCGGCGGTGTGGAGAGCGGGACTGCACTTGGGTAGCCCGACCAGATTTCCGGGGTGGGGCAATGCGCAGAGCAGCACCCGCTCACCGAGCGTTGGCCAGTCGCTGAGGCGCTGCAGGTCGCCGGTGACCTCGTCGATGTCTGGGAAAGCCCGCTGAATCAGAGCCTGCGCGGGTGCGTTGCCGTTCCACACGGCAGTTGCCCACAAGCTCAGCCGGACGGACGCGGGGAGGGTCGGCATCCGTTCATCGTAGGTGCCATAAGGTCGGGGCCATGAGCGATGTGTTGGCGTTCGCCGGAGTCAGCGTCGTGCGAGGCAATAAGAAGTTGCTCGACGACGTCAGCTGGGAGATCGAGGAGGGCGAGCGCTGGGTGGTGTTGGGCCCCAACGGCGCTGGCAAGACCACCCTGCTGCAGGTCGCGTCCTCCCGGATGCACCCCACGACCGGGGTCGCCGGGATTCTCGGCGAGGTTCTCGGCGCGGTGAACGTCTTCGAACTCCGTCCGCGGATCGGACTGTCGTCGGCCTCGATCGCCGAGCGCATTCCCAATGACGAGCGCGTCAGCGACGTCGTCGTCACCGCGTCCTACGGGATCGTGGGTCGGTGGCGCGAGAACTACGACGCGTTCGACCACGACCGCGCGAAGGAACTGCTCGAGACGCTGGGCGCCGCCCACCTGATCGACCGGCGCTACGGAACGCTCAGCGAGGGTGAGCGAAAGCGCGTACAGATCGCTCGTGCCTTGATGACGGACCCCGAACTGATGCTTCTGGACGAGCCCGCGGCCGGGCTCGACCTCGGCGGCCGGGAGGACCTCGTACGACGGTTGTCGGCGTTGGCGAACGACCTCGCGGCGCCCGCAATGGTGCTGGTCACTCACCACGTCGAGGAGATCCCGCCCGGATTCACCGACGTCTTGTTGTTGCGCGAGGGAGCCGTTGTTGCGCAGGGACCGCTCGAGGTCACGCTCACCGCGGAGAACCTGAGCACCACCTTCGGCATGCCGCTGGAGCTGGACCGTCATGGCGATCGTTGGAGCGCCCGGGCTGCCCGGTAGCCTGCCGCAATGCCTTGGACCGAAGCGCTCCTGATCCTGCTCGCAGGCGTCGGAGCGGGTGCGATCAACACCATCGTCGGCTCGGGCACCCTGCTGACCTTTCCGACGCTGTTGGCGTTCGGATTCCCGGCCGTTACCGCGAACGTGTCGAACACTCTCGGCCTGGTGGCCGGCGGAATCAGCGGAACGTGGGGTTATCGGCGCGAGGCCGCTCAACTGAAGGACCTGCTGCGTCGCGTGGCGCCGATGAGCTTCGTCGGTGCGGTGATCGGCGCCCTCCTGCTGATCGTGCTCCCGTCGGCGGCGTTCGACGCGATCGTGCCGGTGCTGATCCTGCTCGGTGTCTTGCTGGTGGCCTTCGGTCCGAAGCTGCAGCGTTGGGCGGCCGCCAACCATGCCGAGGTGGAGACGCCCACCCGCAAGGTCTTGCTGCTGGTGGGAATCCTGATCGCGGGAATGTACGGCGGTTATTTCGGTGCAGCGCAGGGCGTGTTGCTGATGGGCATCATGAGCGTGTTGCTCACCCAACCGCTGCAGCGACTCAACGGCGTGAAGAACGTGCTCGGCACCATCGTCAACTCGGTCGCCGCGATCACCTTTATCGTCGTTGCCCGCGACGAAATCCATTGGGGCGTCGCCGGATTGATCGCGGTTGGCTCGCTGATCGGTGGTTTCATCGGGTCGGCCGTCGGGCGCAAACTGCCGCCGACGGTATTGCGCATCTTCATCGTCATTGTCGGGCTGGTTGCTATCGCGAACCTGTTGCTGAGATGACAATCATTCGGATCGAGGACCCCACCGACGAGCGGGTCAAGGACTACTTCCGACTCACCGATGTCGCGTTGCGCCGGGTGCTCGAACCCGAGCAGGGCCTCTACCTCGCCGAGAGCGAGAAGGTGATCCGCCGCGCGCTGGCGGCCGGACATCGACCTCGCTCCTACCTGATGGCCGAGCGCTGGCTGGACGATCTTTCCGACCTGATCGCGCAGGCCGACGCTGACGGCACCCCGGTCTACGTGGCCGAACCCACGGTGATCGAGTCGATGACGGGGTTCGACATGCACCGCGGCGCGTTGGCCTCGATGCACCGCCCGGTGCTGCCGGACTGGCGTGATCTGGCGGCGGGGGCGAGCCGGCTGCTCGTGGTCGAAGACGTCGTGGATCACACCAACGTGGGCGCGATTTTCCGCGGTGCCGCGGCGATGGGCGTCGATGCGGTGTTTGTCACTCCGCGCTGCGCCGACCCGCTCTACCGCCGGTCTGTCCGAGTCTCGATGGGCACCGTCTTCCAAGTCCCCTGGACCCGCATCGATCCGTGGCCGCAAGCGATCGGTGAGTTGCGCGAATCTGGTTGGTACGTCGGTGCGCTCGCCCTCGACGACGGCGCCCGTACGCTCGATGAATTGGCCGCAGATCTGCCCGAACGGCTGTGTTTGGTGCTCGGCGCCGAGGGCGACGGACTGTCACGGCGTACGGTCGCCAGTAGTGACGCCGCAGTGTGCATCCCGATGGCAGGTGGCGTTGACTCCTTGAACGTCGCTGCGGCCTGCGCCGTTGCCCTGTGGGCGACGCGGCGCTGACCCAAACCATCCTCCCCAAAACCCACCGCAGGCCTGGCGTCCCGCGTAGTTTCGAAGAAGCACGCGATCCATCAACGCCGAGGAGTGAAACATGACCGGCAGCATCATCGCGATCATCATCGCGATCATCGTGGTTTTGGCCATTCTGGCCCTGATCGCAGTTCTCATGTCGAGCAAGAAGAAGAACCAGCAGCGCGAACAGGCTCAGCAGTTGCGGCAGGGCGCGGCCCAGTACGAACCCCAGTTGCAGAACCAGCAGCAGGCGGCGGCTCAGGCGCAGCAGGAAGCCGACCGTCATCGCGCAGAGGCGGATCGCGCCGCGGCGCAGGCCCGAGAAGCGGAGCAGCGCGCGGCTGCAACGCAGCAGCAGACCGACGGTTTGCGGCAGGACTACGAACAGCAGCATCGCGAGGCGGACCGACTCGACCCCGACGTGAAGACCGATAGCGAGGGCAACCGGGTCGATGGTTCCGCGCCGGGAGACCTGTCTGACTCTGACCAGCACACCCAGGCGGCTGCGTACGGCGGCCGAGACACCGGCGCGAACCCGGACACCGCCGACCGTTTCGCCGACAACAACAGCAACGACAACAACTGGGGGACCAACGACGCCTCCGACGAGCGGCACGACACCGAGTCCCGTGGCGCAACCGCCGCGGCCGCCGGAGCCGCCGGTTCCTACGCGCTTCCGCACGACCGGGAAGCCGGACACGTCGCCGACTCGGCTGCCGCGCCTGTAGCGGCAGACAGTGAACCGGCCGCCTACTCGGGCGCCGAAAACACGCGTGGCGGAGACTTCAGCGACGGACTGCACGGCGGCAACTTCCACGGACAACGCGACTCAGCGCGGGACGCCGCGCACGAACCGAATGAGCGCGAGCGTGGCCTCGCTGGACTGCGCCCCGCCCCCGAACACGAACACGATTCGCAGGGTGGATTGGCAGGAACGGCTGGCGCCAACGCCGCTGGTGGCCGCGACCACCACGGCGGCTACGACGAACAGGGCCAGGGCGACCTGGACTTCCACGACGGTCTTGCCGGCGGCAGTGGACCGACCCCGCGGGATACGCAGACGAGTGACGTCCACGATGCCGGCACGACAGCGATGCCGGTGATCAACGATGAGCAGGGCCAGCAACCGACCCCCGCCTCGGATGGCGGTTGGTATCAGCAGCAGGAGACCGATGCGGCAGCGGCGACTCCGCAGGCCGGCGGCGCGGCCGAACGCCGAAGCGACGTGCACGACGTCGGCACCACTGCGATGCCGACGATTGATCAGCAAGACCAACAGGCCGGTGGCTACCAGCAAGACCAGCAGCCCGGTGGCTACCAGCAAGACCAGGTGAGTCAGCCCGACGCACCGCGATCCGCTGACTCCGTCGGCGACCCGAACCAGGCGCAGGGCCAGCGCCCGTGGTGGCAGGAGGAGGGTGCCGACGGTGCAGCCGCACCGCAAGCACCGACTGCACCGGGATCTCCGGCGGCCCCCGCGGCTCCGGCATCGTCGGGTTCGACGCCGGTTGGTCACGCGAACTCATCCGCGGCTCAGCCTGGCGTGCGTGACAGCGACTCGCCCATTGGCCGGACCGCCGATCAGAGTGGCGTCGAGCACGATGCAGGTTCGTCCAATGCAGGTTCGTCCAATGCAAGTTCGTCCAATGCAGGTTCGTCCGATGCCGGCCAGGCGGACGACGGATCAACGCACGAATCGATCGGTGACCGCATTCGCCGGATGCGCGATGACCTGCGCGGTAACGACGAGCGCTGAAGAACCGCACTGAAACCAGTACTGAAGAAGGGCGAGCCGAATGGCTCGCCCTTCTTCATGTCACTCGACCGAGGTCAGCCGACCACTCGATCCAGCAATCGAGCCAGGTCGGCGGCGGGGTCCGCCGTACGACCGCCGTGCACGGGCCCTGGCTGAACCACCGTGCTGCGCGGTGCGGTGAGCCAGCCGAAGCGCGGCCCCAGCGCAGTGATCTGCGGTCGTCCCGCCGGCGACTGGCCGGCAGCGCATTCCGCAAGCACCTTCAACGCGCTCTCCACATCGATCAGATCCACGTCCGGAGCAAGCTGGGTCAGCAGTGCCGGGCGCAAGCGCCAACGGACCTCTAGGAAGTCGGCCATCTGGGCGTACATGACGACGCCGACGTTGAGGAATTCCTCGCGTTCCACGGCAGGAACGAATCGCAGCGCGGCCCACTGATAGCCGATCACGCCACACCGCCGGGCAGCCATGCCGCCGGGTTCGCCAGCCGGGCCCGCAGGAAGCGGACGTACATCTCCCGTACGGCATCCGGTGTAGTCATTGCATCGGTCGGCTCGAGCCATTCGTCCGGGACATCGGCGAGGATGTCGGCGAGTGCCTGTTCCGTGAGCACTTCGGTTGCACGCTGCTGTACGCCGCCAAGATCCGTCGCGACGGGCCGGAGCACATGTGTATCCGCATCAAAGGCTTGCGCCACGAAACGTTGCGGGTCGGGCGTGCGCGAGGGCCACGAGTGATGGAAGTAAAGCGCGGCGCCGTGATCGATGGCCCAGGTGTTGCCACCCCAGCGCAGCAGGTTCGGATTGCGGGGCGTGCGGTCAATATTCGCCGTGAATGCGTCGATCCAAAGGATCGCGTCAGCTTCGTCCGCCGGTGGCGGGCGGGTCCCGTCGTAGTCGAAGGCGCCCGGCAGGAAGTCCATGGCCAGATTACGGCCCAGGGAAGCGGTAAGCAGATCCTGGACCTCCTCATCGCGCTCGTACTTCGCGATGGCCTCGGGCAGGTCGATCAGCTTCAGCTCCGGAATCCGAACTCCCAGCCGTCGCCCGATCCCGGCGACGACGATCTCGGCCACCAGGGCCTTGACGCCTTGTCCGGCGCCACGGAACTTGATCACCCAGGTGCCGTCGTCGTCAGCCTCGACCACTCCGGGCATCGAGCCGCCCTCCCGCAGCGGGATCAGGAAACGCACGGCGGCGATGGTGGGGAGCACGCCGGTCAGTGTAGTGACGCCGCGGACAGATGCTTGGTCGTCGGACCGACACCCGTACGCTGACGCCTATGGAACCGGTCTACGCGCCAGTACTCGTTGTTGCCAAGAGCTTGTTCGCCGCTCAGGGTCTCACCATCACCCGCTCCGGGCAGGAGAACATTCCGCGATCTGGCGGTGCAGTCGTGGCTATGAACCACTTCGGTTACATGGACTTCGCTCTGGCCGGTGTGCCGTTCGACGACGTCGACCGGATCGTTCGGTTCATGGCGAAGAAGGAGGTTTTCGACGCGAAGGGCGTCGGATTCCTGATGCGCGGGATGAAGCACATTCCGGTCGACCGCTCGGCCGGCGCGGAAGCTTATCGCGAGGCCGTCAAGGCTCTGCAGTCCGGCGAGCTGATCGGGGTGTTCCCCGAGGCAACGATTTCGCGGGCCTTCGAACTCAAGGAGTTCAAGAGCGGTGCGGTGCGCATGGCGCAGGAGGCTGGCGTTCCGCTGCTGCCGGTGACCCTCTGGGGCTCCCAGCGGATCTGGACGAAGGATCATCCGAAGCGGTTGGGCCGCACCAAGATTCCGATCACGATCACCATCGGCGAACCGATGGCGGTAGGCGCGGACGACGACATCACGGCCCGTACGCAGGACCTCAAGGTGACGATGAAGCGGATGCTTGATGAGGCGAAGGCCGGCTACGAACCGTTGACCGGCGCTGACTCGGTTTATCTGCCGCAGCAGCTGGGCGGCACCGCCCCGTCGTTGGAGCAGGCTGCTCGCCTGGACGAGCAGGAGCGGCAGCAGCGCGCCGAGCGTAAGGCGGCCAAGGCAGCCGAGCGCGCGACGGGCTGACCGGCAGGTTGTCGGTGCTGCGTGGCACGGTGGTCATATGACCGCTTCCACCGATGTCCTCAGCCCCGCTGGCCGACGTGTTCTGCAAGCCCTCGCTGGCCCCGATGCCGCGCTGCGCGACGGCCAGGGTGAAGCGATCGGTGCGCTCGGTGAACCGGGTGCGCGGGTGCTCGTGGTGCAAGCCACCGGTTGGGGAAAATCGGCCGTCTACTGGGTGGCCACCGCGACCCGGCGTGAGCAGGGTGCCGGTCCAACGCTGGTCATTTCACCGTTGCTGTCCCTGATGCGCGACCAGGTGGCCGCCGCGGCGAAGGCCGGTCTGCGTGCAGCCACCCTGAATTCCTCGAACGTGGGGGAGTGGGAAGCGATCGAGGCCGAGCTGCGGGCCGATTCGATCGACGTCCTGCTGGTCTCGCCGGAGCGCCTGGCGAACCCGACCTTCGGGCGCCGGGTGCTCGATGCCTTGGCCGGCCGGCTCGGTCTTGTCGTGATCGATGAGGCCCATGCGGTGTCCGACTGGGGTCACGACTTCCGTCCCGACTACCGGCGCGTGGTCGACGTGCTGGGAGACCTGAATCCCGATACTCCGGTGCTTGCCACGACGGCCACCGCCAACGAGCGTGTGGTGGAAGACGTTGCGGCTCAACTGGGTTCCCACACCGCCGTGATCCGTGGCCCGCTTGCCCGACGCAGTCTGACGTTGTCCGTCACCCCGCCGATGGACCCGATCGCGCGGTTCGCCTGGCTGGCCGATCACCTGCCGCAGCTGCCTGGCTCGGGAATCATCTACACCCTCACCGTCGCCGATGCGGCCCGGCTCGCTGAGGTGCTCAACAACCGCCACGGCAACGATCCGGCGCTGCGAGTTGCGGCCTATTCCGGCATGTTGGACGGCAGCCAGCGCGAGCAACTCGAGGACGACCTGCGAGAGAACCGGCTCAAGGCGTTGGTTTCGACCTCGGCGCTCGGCATGGGTTATGACAAGCCGGATCTGGGTTTCGTGGTCCACATCGGCGCCCCACCGTCCCCGGTTTCCTACTACCAACAGGTCGGCCGTGCCGGTCGCGCGATCGACCACGCCTTGGTGGCGCTGCTGCCATCGGCTGCCGACCAGAACGTCTGGGACTACTTCGCCACCGCCACGATTCCCAAACCGGCAGAGGTCGAAAGATTGTTAGCCGCGCTTTCCCAGTCGGTGGATCCGCAGTCCATCCCGACGTTGGAGGCCGAGACCGGGCTGCGCCGAACCCGGGTGGAACTCTTGCTCAAGCAGTTGGCAGTCGACGAGATCGTCGACCGCGGCGCGTCCGGGTGGACCGCCACTGGCAAACCGTGGACCTACGACGCGGCCCACTACGACTCGGTGCTGGCCACCCGGCGGCGCGAGGCGGAGATCATGCAGCGCTACATCCGCGGGGAGAGTTGCTTGATGCAACTGCTCCAGGAGTCCTTGGACGACCCGACCGCCGCCCCGTGTGGCCGCTGCTCGGTCTGTGTCGGTGGGCTGCCCGATGGCCTGCGCGCCGCGCCCTCCGACGACACGCTGGTGGCCACCCGCCGTTCGTTGCGCACCACTCGCCACCTGCTCGAACCACGCAAGATGTGGCCGGGGGGCGCCTTCGGCACCCGTGGCCGGATCCCACCGCAGTTGCAGGCCGACCTGGGCCAGGTGTTGGTGCATGCCGATGCTCCCGAGTGGGGCGACGAACTGCGCGGCTGCCTGGGCCAGGGGTCTGCGGCCTCTTCCGACCTGCTCGACCACGCCGTCCGAACGCTGGCCGACTGGAAGAACAGTTGGGCGCAACGGCCAACCTGTGTCATTTCGATCGCCACCGCGGCAAACAGCGACCTGGCCACCTCAGTTGCCGAGCATCTGGCCGGCGTAGGCCGGTTCCCCCACGCAGCCTGGCCGGCCACTGCTGTCTCTGGCGACCAGCCAGGAGGACAAGAGGCGGCCGGGTGGCGAGAACAGCTCGCCGGTGGTCCGCCGACTGATGTCGCGGGCCAGACCGTCCTGCTGGTGATCGACCGCACGGCCTCCGGGTGGGTGGCAACGGTCGCCGCTGCCGCGCTGCGCGACCACGGCGCTGATCGCGTGCTACCGCTGGTGATCCACCGCACGGTTGGTGGCTCCTGAAGCAACCCCGTCGTCGCGTGGGACATGCCAGGCGCCAGGTCGACGCTGGGCCGGGCCCGTTCTTCAGTCGGTCGCTGAGACAGGGATTTCGCCGTCGACATCGAAACGTCGGCTTCGGCCAACCCTTCGCCACGGCAACAAATACGAATTATCGGTCCCTGCTCACGCTGCTGATTCCGATGTTTTCCGCAACAAACGCACCATCGTAGGTCACGATCGAATTGAATGACCAGTCATCCAACACCGCCATCTGGCCATCCCCGACGTCGGAAATGCAGACTTTTTCCGCTGTTGGGAGTTTGTATCCAGCGGTATTGGCAAAGTAGTTCACGACGCCGATCGGCGGGTACCACGGAGTCCTGCCCTTTGCATGGCGAGTTGCTTGAAGACTAAAAATCCCTCCACGCTCTGGGGCCCACAATTCCACCGTACGGGCAAAGAACTTGACGATGCTCGCCCTATCAATGGGGGCGACAGTTTCAAATGCCACTCTGAACGAGTTGTGGTCTGTGGATTCGTCTCCGTCTTTAAAGGAGAAACTCGCTCCATTTTCGCCATTAGCGCGATCGCCCACAGCGGATCCGACCTGTGCTGCAACTCCCCATCGGTCGACACTTCTCCCGTCGCCGTCGCGCTGTCGTCTAGATTTCAGTGCAACCGTAAGCTCGTCGACGCCTACCGGGAGAGTATCTGTGGGGTCTGTCGATCCTATTTCATCCGCTACTAGAAACCAATGGAGATCTCGCGAATCCAGCGCCGAGAGCGCGGCGACCGTTTCAAGTACACTCTCGGAAATTTCTGATAGTTCTCTTGCTCGAGGGCCCAAGAAAAGTCTAAGGCTTACGCGGCCGAGAGATTCCTCAAAGGCATAGCCCCCGTCTAGCTTTCGCGCTTGGCTTGCTCCTCGGATATCCATTGTTAGCCCTCTAATTCGACGAACTCAACATTTATGTCACTGCTACCCGGGTGGTCGGCCAGGAAGTCGTCTACGGCGTCCGGCGGACCCGCTTCGTGAATCCTCGACGACCCAACCGCCACGTCATCAGCCGTGGCGGCACCGCCGTCGACAACTGAACCCGTCTTCGCGCGGGCGCAGCCGGGCACCGGGTCGACGTTGGGCCGTGCCCGTTCTTCAGTCGGTCGCTGAGGCGGGGATGATGAACCAGTGAGACGTCGACCGAGTGTGCTTCACCTCGACCTTGACGCTTTCTTCGCTGGGGTGGAGCAACGCGACAAGCCGAGCTTGCGTGGCAAACCGGTCGTGGTCGGCGGAACAGGCGGGCGCGGCGTCGTGGCGACCGCCTCGTACGAAGCCCGTGCCTTCGGCGCCCGGTCGGCGATGCCGACTGCGCAGGCCCGCCGGCTGTGTCCGGCCGGAACCGCCTTTCTCAGCCCACGGTTTCGCGCCTATCAAGCCTCCAGCGGCATCGTGATGGACTTGCTGCGCGAACTGTCGCCGGTGATCGAGCAGGTCTCGGTCGACGAGGCCTACGTCGACCTCGATCACAGCGACATCGTCGACTTCGACGAGGAAGCGCTGACCGCGCGGCTGCGCATGCTGCTCGACCGGATCCACGACCGCACCGGCGGCTTGACCGCCTCGGTTGGGGTCGGCTCGTCCAAACAGATGGCCAAGATTGCCTCCGAACTCAAGAAACCCAATGGGTTGGTCATCGTGCCCGCCGGGAGCGAGGAGGAGTTGCTGGCGCCGATGAAGGTCCGGGTTCTCGGCGGAGTCGGTCCGGTCACCACCGAACGGCTGCGCTCCTTCGGCGTCGAGACGGTCGCCGATCTGCAGCGGATGGCGGTGTTAGACCTCGTCAGCATCTTCGGCGATTCCCACGGAAATGCGTTGCATCAGATGGCTTTTGCCCGTGATGACCGACCGGTCGTCACCGAGCGCGAGGCCAAGAGCATCTCGGCCGAGGAGACCTTCCCGAGCGACGTCACCGACGCGGCGCTGCTCGACCGCGAACTCGGCCGCCTCGTTGAACGGGTCACCGCTCGCCTGACCGACCACGGCTCCTTCGCTCGAACCATGACGATCAAGGTGCGCCACGGCGACTTCTCCACCTTCACCCGCTCTGAAAGCACCCTGCACCCCACCGGCGATCTGACCACGATTCTGGCTGTTGCCCGCCGGCTGCTCGCTGCGGCTGACACCGAAGGAGGGTTGCGGCTGCTTGGTTTTGGAGTCTCCGGTCTATCGCCGCATGCCCAGGAACGGTTCGCCTTCGACGACGAGACGATCGTCGACTCCGCGCCGGAAGCCGCGGTCACCGCGCACGATCTTGGCGAAGGGTGGGGCAAACACGCCACCAGCATCGCTCCGGGCGCCGACGTCCACCACGAACTGCACGGCGCGGGCTGGGTGTGGGGCAGCGGCCTGGGGCGAGTGACAGTGCGATTCGAGGGTCCGACCACCGGCGCAGGCCCGATCCACACCTTCCGGATCGACGATCCGATGCTCACACCGGCTGACCCACCTGACTGGCGAACGGATGTGTCCTCGACCACACCCAGCGTGACGGAGGGAGAACAGTCCCGCGGATGAGTCGGGCTGACTAGGGTGGCACGGGTGACGATCCGGGTAGCGCTCCACCACCGCACGACGTACACCTTCGACGAGGCCGTAACGGTCCACCCGCACACCGTGCGATTGCGGCCGGCGCCGCACAGCCGTACGCCCATCACCGCCTATTCGTTGACGGTGTCGCCGCGCAACCACTTCATCAACTGGCAGCAGGACCCGTTCGGCAACTATCTGGCCCGACTGGTGTTCCCCGAGCGGGTGAAGGAACTCGAGATCACGGTCGACCTGGTGGCTGACATGACGGTCATCAACCCGTTCGACTTCTTCGTCGAGGAGTATGCCGAGCACTACCCGTTCAGCTACCCCGATGAACTGGCGGCCGACCTCGAGCCCTACCTGCGTCCGGTCGACGACACAGCCGGCGAGGGCCCGTCCCAGCAGGTTCGCGACTGGGTTGCCTCCGTCGCGCCGAACCCGCAGGACAAACCCCGGATCGTTGACTTCCTGGTCGCCATGAATGCCGCCGTGGTCGGCGCCGTCGACTACTCCGTACGCATGGAGCCCGGCGTGCAGAGCCCGCAACACACGCTGCAGGTCGGCATCGGCTCCTGTCGCGACAGCGCCTGGCTGTTGGTCAGCGCGATGCGACAGCTCGGGCTGGCGGCTCGGTTCGTGTCGGGCTACCTGGTGCAACTGACCGCGGACGTTGCCGCCCTCGACGGCCCCGACGGTCCCTCGGCCGACTTCACCGACCTGCACGCCTGGGCCGAGGTGTTCATCCCCGGTGCCGGCTGGATCGGACTTGACGCCACCTCCGGCCTGTTCGCCGGTGAAGGCCACATCCCGCTGTCGGCGACCCCGCACCCCTCCGGCTCGGCGCCGATCTCCGGCGCCACCGGACCGGTCAACGTGTCGTTCGACTTCGAGAACTCGGTCACGCGCGTCTTCGAGGACCCGCGGGTGACCAAGCCCTACGCCGAAAAGCAGTGGGAGCGAGTCAGCGAGCTCGGCCGCCACGTCGACTCGCTGCTCGACGCGAACGACGTTCGGCTGACCATGGGTGGCGAGCCGACCTTCGTCAGCAGAGACGACTCTGCATCGGCGCAGTGGGAGACCGCAGCCGACGGCCCAGAGAAGCGCGCGTTGGCAATGACATTGGCCGCTCGACTCAAGGATCAATACGCCCCGAACGGTCTGACGCACCACGGTCAAGGCAAGTGGTATCCGGGAGAACCGTTGCCACGCTGGCAGATTGGACTCTTCTGGCGGACCGACGGCGAATCCCTCTGGAAGGACCAGTCGTTGCTGGACGACCCGTGGGGCGAGGCGCGGATGCCGGCCGACCCGCAGGAGTGCGCGACCGCTCTGCGCGATTTGGCCAAGGCAGCAGCGGTCCGACTCGGTCTGCCCGACGAGGTGGTCCGACCGGCCTATGAGGACCCGATCAATACCTGGCACAACGACATCCGGCAGCCGGCCGGGCCGCGCCCTGACCAAGACCTCGCACCGGGGGAGACCCCGGTCGAGCGGGAGCTGCCGGCGTATCCGACCGGCTGGGTGCTGCCGATTTTCCCCGACCCCGACGGCGACGGGTGGGCCACCGCGGTCTGGCGCACCCGCCGCGAGCAGCTCTACCTCACCGCCGGCACCTCACCGATGGGGCTGCGGCTGCCACTGGGCTCGATCGCATGGAACGACGCCCCCTTCATTCCCGACCCGTCGCCGTTCACCGCCCTCGGTCAGCTGCCGCCGCCCTCGGCCCAGCCCACTGCGGTTCCCGCGGCGAGCGTGCACGACATCGAGGACGCCCCGCGTACGGCGTTGACCCTTGAGGTTCGCGACGGTCACGCCTTTGTCTTCCTTCCACCGCTGACCGACACCGACGACGCGCTGCGACTGCTGGCCGCCGTCGAAGGTGCGGCGGCGCAGGTTGGTTTGCCGGTGGTGCTGGAGGGCTACGCACCGCCGCGCGATCCGCGCATCACCTCCCTGTCAGTGACTCCCGACCCGGGTGTCATCGAGGTCAACGTGCAGCCGACCTCGTCGTGGGATGAGCTGGAAACCCTGACAACCACACTGTTCGAACACGCCCGCCAGGCCCGCTTGTCGACGGAGAAATTCGACGTCGACGGCACCCACACCGGCACCGGTGGCGGCAACCACCTCACCCTCGGCGGAGTCACCCCGGCGCAGTCGCCGCTGCTGCGCCGACCCGACCTGCTGCGCAGCCTGATCACGTTCTGGCAGCACCACCCCGCGCTTTCCTATGTCTTCTCCGGTCGCTTCATCGGTCCGACCAGTCAGTCGCCGCGAGTCGACGAGGGGCGCCACGAGACGCTGTACGAGCTGGAGATCGCGTTTGCCGAGCTCGATCGAGTCACGCGTGAGGCCGAGGGCGCGCCGCGACCGTGGCTGGTCGACCGGCTGCTGCGGCACCTGCTGACTGACATCACCGGCAACACCCATCGCTCCGAGTTCTGCATCGACAAGCTCTACGACCCCGGCACCGACCGCGGGCGGCTCGGCATCCTGGAGCTGCGCGGATTCGAGATGCCACCGCACGCCCGGATGGCGTTGGTGCAGGCACTGCTGGTGCGGGCCCTGGTCGCCCGGTTCTGGACCGAGCCGTACACCGGGCAGCTGGTGCGTTGGGGATCCCGGCTGCACGACCGCTTCCTGTTGCCGGCCTTTGCCGCGGCTGATCTGCGCGACGTGGTGGCCGACCTGAACCGCTTCCTGGGTGAAGACCACCCGTTCGAGGCGACGTGGCTGGACCCGTTCCTGGAGTTCCGTTTCCCGCGCCTGGGGGAGACCGACGTCGCCGGAGTCCACCTCGAACTACGCCAGGCCGTCGAGCCGTGGAATGTGCTCGGTGAGGAAGTCAGCCAGAACGGCACCGCCCGCTATGTCGACTCCTCGCTGGAGAAGGTCCAGGTGGCGGCAACCGGCTTGGTGCCGGGCCGACACGTGGTGACCTGCAACGGAATTCCGGTACCGATGGTGCCGATTGCGGGCAGTGGCTGGGGCGCCGGATCGCCCGGCACCGCCGGAACCCCGGACACCGCGGTCGGTGGCGTGCGCTATCGCGCCTGGGCGCCGCCGTCGGCGCTGCACCCAACGATCGGCGTGCACTCACCGCTGGTGTTCGACCTCGTCGACCGGTGGAACGGCCTGTCGCTCGGTGGCTTCACCTACCACGTGACCCACCCCGGCGGCCGGTCCTACGACACCCGCCCGGTCAACGCCGCCGAAGCGGAGTCGCGGCGCAACAGCCGGTTCGAGGCTTTCGGCCACAGTGGCGGCGCAGTCGACATGTCGGCGTGGCCGGAATGCGAGACGCTTGTCCGCCACGGTGGCGGGGAACACCCCGCGACACTCGACCTGCGTCGGTTCTCGCCGGGCAATCCCTCTTAGGGTGGGCGCATGAGCGCGCAATCGCAGGAGGACTCCACCGTCCTGCGTGACTACGCCGAGCGCGTACACGCCCTGTCGCTGCAACTGCCCGAAGCGGTGACACGCAACGGATCGGTCGACGAATGGCTGACCAACGATGGCCCTGTCGGCAACGGGGCAGTCATTGAGGTCGCCGAACAGCTCGGCTTAGCCGGTTTGCTGTCTCGCCGCGGATCGACGGCCCGTCACGTTCGCGGTGATGGACTGACCTACGGGGCTGGGTCGGCCCGCAACTGGACCCTCGACCCACTGCCAGTGGTCCTGTCTGGTGACGAGTGGGGTTCGCTGGAAACGGGACTCGCGCAGCGCGCCGAACTGTTGGACCTCGTCCTGACGGACCTCTATGGCGAGCGGCGGCTCATTGCCGACGGCATCATCCCCGCTGCTGCGGTTCTCGGCCACGACGGATTCCTGCCTGCAGTCGACGGCGTACGGCTGCCGGGCGCCCGACAGCTCGTAATGGCCAGCGTCGATCTGGCTCGGTCGGCAGAAGGCACGTGGACGGTGCTCGCCGATCGCACCCAGGCACCCTCCGGCGCCGGCTACGCGATGGCCGACCGGCGCATCGTCGGTCGCTCGATGTCGCGGCTTTATCGCAACACGTCGATCGCGCGGTTGCGTGGCTTCTTCGACCAGATGAGTGACGCGCTCTACGACGCGGCCCCGGTGGGCGTAGCCCACCCGCACATCGCGGTGTTTTCGCCAGGACCGGACAGCGAAACCGCGTTCGACCAGGCGTTCCTCGCCAGCCTGTTGGGCCTGCCGTTGGTGCAGGCCGAAGACCTCACCATGCGCGACGGCAAGGTGTGGCGGCGTACGACGCATCGCCCGCAACAGATCGATGTGTTGGTGCGCCGGGTGGATGCGGCGTTCTCCGATCCGTTGGACCTGCGTGGCAACTCCCGGCTCGGCGTTCCCGGACTGACCGAGGCATGCCGGCGCGGCACGATCAGCGTGGTCAACCCCCTGGGTTGTGGGGTGCTCGAGAACCCGGCTTTGGTGCCCTATCTGCCGGCTGCGGCGCGGGCGTTGCTCGGGCAGGACCTGAGATTGCCCGACCCGCAGACCTGGTGGTTCGGCGATCACGACGCAGCCCGAGAGGCGTACGACCGGTTGAACACCCTGGTCATCAAGCCGATCAGCCGCGCCACCGGCGATGTCGCGACGTACGGCTGGGAGCTCGACGACGACCAGCTGGCCACGTTGAAAGCCCAGATCGAGGCCGAACCCTGGCGCTGGGCAGCCCAGGAGCAGGTTGCGATGTCGACCGCCCCGGTGATCGGCAACGACGGCCTTGAACCGCGCCGGTTCGTCCTGCGCGCGTTCGGGGTCGGCGACCACGATGGCTATCGCTTCCTGCCCGGGGGGCTGGGTCGAGTCTCAGCCGACGGGGCGAGCTGGACCGTCTCGAACCAGCGCGGGGGAGTGTCCAAGGACGTCTGGGTGTTGGCGGGCAACGAGTCGACTGGCCGAACCGACAGCCGCTTCCGTACGCCGGAGACCCTGCTGCTGCCGGGCTTCGACACCCGAATTGCGCTGGCGCCACGTGTCGCCGACGACCTGTTCTGGTGGGGCCGATACACCGAGCGAGCCGAGAGCACGGCCCGCCTGCTGTCGGTTGTCGATGATCTGGTCGCCGACAACCTTGGTCGCACCGGTTCGCCGGGCCACGCAACGATGGAAGCCATGGTTGACAGCCTCGGGCTGCTCACCGGCGTCCCCGACGAGGGCGCACCCATCATCGACCACCTGCGCCGCCTGCTGGTCGACCCCGATACCCCTGGCACCATCGCCTACAACGTGCACAGCATCACCCGCACTTCGTACGCCGTGCGCGAGTTGCTCTCCACGGACACGTGGCTGCTGCTGAGCCGGTTGGAGACCGCGCTCGGCAACGCCGGCAACGACGAGCCACTCAACGACGTCCTTGCCCAGTTGCTTGAATCGCTGCTCGGCTTGGCGGGAGTGGCCGGCGAAAACACCGTGCGCGACGAGGTCTGGACGTTCATGGACCTCGGGCGACGGATCGAGCGGTCACTGCAGCTGACGTCGTTGCTGCGCTCGGCAACCGGCGCCGAGCGTTCACCGGTGATCGACGGGGAGATCACCGCGGCCACCCTGCGCGCCGTCGATTCGGCGATCACCTTCCGTCGGCGCCTAGCCAGCGGGAACGGTCCCGCCTCGCCGTTCGGCGGGATGCTGCAGTTGTTGCTGCGCGACCCGATCAACCCGCGTTCGTTGGAGTTCCAGCTGGGCCGGATGCGCGAGCTCGTCGACCCGCTCGGCGATCCCGCGGTGTCCGCTGCAGTCGTCGGCTTGCAGAGCCGACTGGTCTCGGTGAGACCGGAAGATCTGGCGGCCGGCTCCCGCCTGCAATTGTCGACGTGGTGCGCCCAGGTCATCGACGACCTGCGAGCGTTGAGCGACCTGATCGCGGACACCTACTTCGTACGACCGGCGCCGACCAGTCGGATCTCCTACGGCCACCAGATCGGGGTACGGCAGTGAACGTGGACCTGCACGCCACCCACCGCTACGAAGTTCGCCACTCGACGGTCTATACGTACGAGGACTACGTCACGGCGTCGTACGGTCGTGCCTGTCTGCGGCCGCGCTCGACGCCGCAGCAGAAGGTGCTGTCGAACGTGATCGAGGTAGCGCCTCGCGCCGACCTGATGACCGAACACACAGACTTCTTCGGCAACTACAGCCACTACTTGGAGATCCGCAACCGACACACCGTGTTGTCGGTCCACAAGACCAGTCGAGTCGAGATCACCTGGCCCCAGGTCGACGTCGACGCGCTGAACCGGTGGACCATCGGTCAGGCGCGTGACGAACTGGCGCGCGCAGCCGCCGGCCGAGACACCGAACACGCGACGTATCTCTTCCCCTCGACCCTCGTTGCGCTCACGCCAACGGTCCAGGCGTACGCCCGGGAACACCTGCCGGACAACCGGCCGTTGGGTAACGCGCTCCAGCACGTCTACGAACTGATCTACGCCGACTTCAACTATCAGAAGGGTGCCACCTCCAACGCGACCACCCTGGATGAGGTGCTGACGAGCAAAGAGGGTGTCTGCCAAGACTTTGCCCACCTCGCAGTCGGCATGGCCCGTGTCGTCGGACTGCCGTCGCGTTACGTCAGCGGTTACATCGAGACGGTGCCTCCGGCCGGCAAGCAGAAGTTGGCCGGGTCGGATGCCACTCACGCCTGGACCTCTATCCGCACCCCGTTGGGATGGGTCGACCTTGACCCGACGAACAACCACTTTGCCGACAGCCGTTACATCGTCACGGCCTGGGGGCGGGACTTCCGCGACGTGTCGCCGTTCAAGGGTGTGATCTTCACCGAGAGTGCGGGCAGCTCGCTGAAGGTCGGCGTCGATGTTCTGCCGCTGTCGGACCGCGGGATCCCGCTCATGGAGCCGTTGCCGGTGGTGTGAGCAAGGCGGTTGGCCGGGTGGCTGAGCGGACCGCGCCGATGTGGGGGATCGGCGGCCTTCGTGCTAGTGTTTCCGGCTGTTGGCCACACCAAAAAGTGCGGTCGATACCACCTCGTCCGGGTGGCGGAATAGGCAGACGCGCTAGCTTGAGGTGCTAGTCCTCGTATTAGAGGGTGGGGGTTCAAGTCCCCCCTCGGACACCAGATAGACCGCAGGTTCCCCTGCGGATTCATGCCAGAGCCCCGACCTATCAGGTCGGGGCTCTCGCCGTTTCCGGAGCCGTCAGATCGCGGAAACTAAGCGGCGACATCGGATTAACCCCTGAAGCTGCTGCGGAATCCGCGCAGTCGCAGGCTGTTGGCCACCACAAAGACGCTCGAGAACGCCATGGCAGCGCCGGCAAGCATCGGGTTCAGCAGGCCCAGAGCCGCGATCGGGATGGCCGCCACGTTGTAGCCAAATGCCCAGAACAGGTTGCCCTTGATGGTGCCGAGCGTTCTGCGCGACAGCCGGATGGCGTCGACGGCGGCGCGTAGGTCGCCTCGTACCAGGGTGATGTCTGACGCCTCGATCGCCACGTCTGTGCCGGTGCCCATCGCCAGACCCAGATCAGCCGTGGCCAACGCGGGCGCGTCGTTCACTCCATCGCCAACCATTGCCACGACGCGGCCTTCACGCTGCAGCCGGGCGACGACGTCGACCTTGTCCTGGGGGAGCACCTCCGCGAACACCTCATCGATGCCGACTTCGGCCGCGATCTGCGCGGCGACAGCCTTGTTGTCACCGGTCAGCAGGACCGGGGTCAGACCCAGGTCCCGCAGTCCGCGGATCGCTTGGGCACTCGTCGGCTTCACGGTGTCCGCCACCACGAGGACGCCACGGGCCTGCCCGTCCCAGCCGACGGCGACAACCGTCTTGCCCTCTTGCTCGGCGTGCTGCTTGAGCATGGCGACCTCGGCGCTGAGGTGCTGCGACCATTCGGCCAACAGGGATTCGCGGCCCACAACCACCGCGTGGCCGCCGACGACGCCCTGCACGCCCTTACCCTCGAGGTTCGTGAAGTCCTCGGGGATAGCTAACGCGCCGACCTCCTGGTTCGCGCCCAGCGCGATAGCTCGCGCAATCGGATGCTCGGAGGCGTTCTCCAGAGCGCCGGCGAGACGCAGGATCTCCTGGCGCTCGACGCTGTCCTCAGCGATCACGTCGACCAGCGTCATCCGTCCGGTGGTGACGGTCCCGGTCTTGTCGAGCACCACGGTGTCGACCTTCCGGGTGGATTCCAACACCTCGGGACCCTTGATCAGGATGCCCAACTGGGCGCCTCGGCCGGTGCCGACAAGCAGCGCGGTCGGAGTGGCCAGACCCAGGGCGCAGGGGCAGGCGATGACCAGCACAGCGACCGCCGCGGTAAAGGCGGTCGAAGCCGCGGCACCAGTGACGAACCAGGCGATCAGCACACCCACCGCGATCGCGATGACAGCTGGGACGAAGACACCAGAGATTCGGTCGGCAAGGCGCTGCACCTCGGCTTTGCCGGTCTGCGCCTCCTCGACGAGGGTGGCCATCCGCGCGAGCTGGGTGTCGGCGCCGACCCGAGTGGCGCGTACGACCAGTCGTCCGCCGGCATTCACCGTCGCACCGGTGACGGCGTCGCCCACCGTGACTTCGACCGGCACTGACTCGCCGGTGACCATTGACGCATCGACCGCGGAGGAACCGTGGACCACGACGCCATCGGTGGCGATCTTCTCCCCAGGCCGGACAACGAACTCATCACCGACGAGCAGGTCGTCGATCGCGATCCTCGTCTCGACGCCGTCGCGCACGACCGCGACCTCTTTGGCGCCCAGTTCGAGCAGTGCCTGCAGGGCGGCGCCCGCCTGACGTTTGGACTTCTTCTCGAAGAAGCGGCCCGCCAACAGGAACATGGTGACGCCCGCGGCCACCTCGAAATAGATGTTCGCCGCGCCATCGGTCCGAGCGAGCGTCAGTTCGAAGTGATGTTTCATCCCGAGCTCGCCAGCGGTGCCGAAAACGAGCGCGTAGAGCGACCACGCGAAAGCGGCGCCCGTTCCCATGGACACCAAGGTGTCCATGGTGGCTGCGCCGTGGCGCAGGTTGGTCCAGGTCGCCTTGTGGAACGGCCAGGCGGCCCAGCCGATCACGGGTGTGGCCAGAACGAGAGAGACCCACTGCCATCCGGTGAACTGGAACGCTGGGACCATCGCCATCGCGATGATCGGCACCGACAGGATCACCGACCCGACCAATCGCCTGCGCAGAGAGTCGAGTTCGTGGTCGGCGTCGCCGTGCGGTTCAGCCGTGGGGAGCGTCGCGGAGTAGCCGGCTTTGGCGACCTCGAAGATCAGCAGCTGCGGGTCGTAGTTCGGGGGAATCGTGACCTTCGCCTTCTCGGTGGCGTAGTTCACGGTCGCCGCGACGCCGTCGAGCTTGTTCAGCTTCCGCTCGATCCGATTCGCGCAGGAGGCGCAGGTCATTCCACCGAGTTCCAACTCGATCTCGGCGTTCGGCGCGAGGTCCATCACACTCGCACCGCTGCGTACCCCGCCTCGTCGACGGCGGAGAGGACGGCGGCATCGTCAATCTCATCTGTCGCGCTGACGACCAGTCGGCCGCTGCGATGGCTGACCTGGATGTCCTGGACACCGGCGATCTCGCCAACTTCCTCACGCACCGACATCTCGCAGTGCTCGCAGGTCATACCGGTCACGTTGTATTCGTGCGTTGCCATTCGCATCCTCCTGGAAAAGGTTCACCCCGACGGGGTCTCTACACGATCCAACGTATACCCCCTCCAGGTATTCCGGTTACAGCAGTCGGCGAGACATTGCCCACGACGTCAGCTCGTGGCGGGAGGAGAGTTGCAGCTTGCGCAGCACAGCGGAGACGTGGGTCTCGACCGTCTTGATCGAAATGAATAGTTCCTTGGCAACTTCTTTGTACTGATACCCCCGCGCGATCAAGCGCATCACCTCTCGCTCGCGAGCGCTCAGTCGGTCCAGCTCCTCATCCACCTCAGCGACCTCTCCCGCCGCAGCACCAAACGCATCTAGGACAAAACCAGCCAGGCGGGGCGAGAACACCGCATCCCCTTCAGCGACCCGCTCGATCGCCCGAACGAGGTCATCGGGGGAAATCGTCTTGGTGACGTATCCCCTTGCACCAGAACGGATCACTGCGATGACATCGTCAGCCGCATCGGAGACCGACAGAGCCAGGAAGCGTACGGGCCCGCCGTCTTCGGTCGTCAGGCCGGCGCAGCCGGAGACGACATCCGAGCCACCGTTGCCCGACCCACCGGGCAGGTGAACGTCCAGCAGCACGACATCGGGCCGGGTCGATCGCACGACGACGATCGCAGCATCGACATCCGCGGCCTCGCCGACCACATCGATGCTCTCGTCGAGTTCGGCTTTCACCCCCGACCGGAACATTCGGTGGTCGTCGACCAAGACCACCCGGGTCGCAGCGGTGGGTGTCGTCATGACTGGTTCTCCGGGGCGGTGAGGATCGGCAGTTTCAAGGTGACCTCTGTTCCATCGTCGCGGCGGCGCAGGGTGGCTGTTCCACCATGCCGCTCCATCCGTCCGATGATCGACTCGCGCACGCCCCGTCGATCCTCCGACACTGCGTCGAGGTCAAACCCGGCGCCGTGGTCACGAACGAACGCCTCGACCTCACGGACGCCGACCTCGAGGTAGGCAGAAATAGGGGGCGCAGCGTGGCGCACCGCATTCGCGAGTGCCTCGCCCAGGGCTCGTACGAGGGCAGCTCCGTCGTCGTCGAGCGGCCGGTCACCGGTCACGACCAGATCGATCGGAACACCGTGGAGGTCCTCGATCTCGTGGGCTGCCGCAGTGACCGCCGAAGCCAGAGTTGCCGCGGACGGTGCGGTGTCGGCGTACAGCCATTGGCGCAACTCCCGCTCCTGGGCCCGCGCGAGGCGCTGCACCGCAACCGGGTCGTCGGCCCGGCGCTGCACCAAGGCGAGGGTTTGCAGGACCGAGTCGTGCAGGTGGGCGGCGATGTCGGCCTTCTCGGTGGCTCGAATGCGAGCGGTCTGTTCCTGGCGGAAGGTGTCCCAGGCGCGGATGACGAACGGTGCGACCAGCAGCGCCCCGCCCACCAAGACGACCAAAGTCGCCGACGCAACATCTCGGATACCAGCCAGTCCGCGCCCCTGCGATGCCACAAGGGCCAGTCCGCCGAGCACCAGGACGGCGCCAATGCCGATGCGCAGCAACGACTCACGGCGGGTGAGGTCTCGACTGGCGAGCCACTGTTCGCGACGCGACCGGTCGAGCAGCGACCAGGAAAGGAGCAGACCTACCGCGACGGCGATCAACGGCAAAACGATCCGGGGAGCAAGGTTGGCGCCCACGAAGACGCTCGATATGACGGCTGCCAACACCACGAGGCCACCGACCACCAGGGCCGACCGCGGAACCTTGCCGGTGGTGGTCGTTGAAGCCTCGAAATCTCCTTCGCGCATGGTGAGCCAGAGAAATCCGTAGACGATCCAGCCGACGCCGAAGAGGCCCGTGACGGCGAAGAAGACGCGGACACCGCCCACGGGAAGGCCGAGGTGGTGAGCGACACCGCCGGCGACACCGCCGAGATAGCGTCCGTGCAACTGGCGCAGCAACGGCGGGCGTTCCGGGATCGCATCGACGGGGACGGTCATGACTCCATCTTCGCCCACCGTGCCCAGGCGCGTGGTCGACGACGGCGGCGGTCAGGGGTCGGTCAGGGATCGCTCAGGGTCGACCCTGATGGCGGGGCATGCGTTCCTCGACCACAGTGGAGACATGACCCAGCAGACACTTCCCCCGCAACAGGATTCGCCTGGTGACGCCGCCCATGACAATCCCTTCGACCGGATCCTCGGTGCACTGCGCGACCCTGGTTTGCCCCGGCGCGCAGACGACAAGTGGATCGGTGGTGTGTGCGCCGGCATCGCCCAGCGGCTCGGCGTCGATCCGCTCATCGTGCGCGCCGGATTCATCGTCCTGGGACTGGTGTTCGGCGCCGGCCTGAGCCTCTATCTCGTCGCTTGGTTGTTGCTGCCCGACCGTGACGACACGATCCTGTTGGAGCGAGCCGCTCGTCATGGTGAGGGTGGCCCGATCGCCTTGCTGATCGCGACCATTGTCGTCACCACGAGTGGATTCGGCTGGTTGTGGAACGGCGGCTGGGGTGGAACTCCCTTGATTCCAATGGCGGTCATCGCGGTCTGCGTTTGGGCCTACGTCTCCACCCGGACCGGTCAACCCGCCGGGGTTCCCTCATTCGGTGGCACAAGCGAAGGCCGTGAGCGCACCGAGCCGATGCCGGCTGGGGGAGCGACGGCGTACAAACCCACGCTGGCAACCACCGTGCGGAACCTCACGCAACCCAGTCCACCCCGACCACGCCGCCGCCCACTCGGTGCAGCGCTCTCCTGGGCCCTGCTCGGGCTTGCTGCCGCGGTGGGTGGGATCACCGCGCTGGTCCTGCAACAGACGTCGCATCAGGATGTCGCCGCCCGCGTCGGCATCGCCGCCGCGCTCGGGGTGGTCGGTGCTGGTGTTCTCGCGGCCGGAATCACCGGCCGTAAAGCCGGCGGTGTCAGCTTCGTCGGCTGGCTGCTTGCGTTCGTCACGGCGGTGCTGGTCATGCTGCCGCACGACCTGACGCTCAACGGTGCCTCCGGGCGCGAAACGTGGACCCCGGCGGCAGCCACCAGCCAGCCGTACGAACTGTCGGCCGGCGATGGCCGGTTGGACCTGACGCGGGTGACGGCACCAACCGGACAGGTCACCGTTCCGGCCAAGGTCTCCTTCGGCCACCTCACCGTGGTCGTCCCGGCTGGCGTTCCGGTCGAGATTCGCGGCCATGTCGACTTCGGCTCCATCGATGTCGACAGCGCCATTGAGAAGGAGATCGGTTGGAGTTCACGCAGTGGCGGCCACGACTTGAACCGAACCGTACGTCTGGGCGATCAGCCCGCCACGCTCGTGGTCGATGCCCGGGTGGGCTTCGGCGCAATCACCATCGAAAGGAAGTCGGCACGATGAGCACAGCTGTGAACTCCACACCGTTCGAGGTCGAGGAGAAGACCCCTGCCGAACCGGCGTCGCGTTGGATCCCCGGCCCGTCGCCCTTCACCGTCGCGGCCGGCCTGATCTTCCTCATGACCGCCATACTGGCTGCGATCGTCGACACCCAGAACTGGGAACCGGACTGGTCGATCGTCGGCCCGAGCGCCATCGTCGCGATTGGGTTGCTGCTCGCCGCCGCCGGAGTCATGTCAGCCTTCAAGCGATCGAAGGACTGACCGTGCTGGTCGCGCCGCTCGATGACCGATGGAGCGTGCTGGCCGGAGATCCTGGCTGCCGACGTATCCCGCGCCTGATCACAGCTGCTGCGAGGATCGTGCCCATGAGCGACGTCGCCCTCCACCGCACCTTCAACTCCGACCCCCGACGCCTGCAGCGCGCGTTCATCGATGATGTCGAACGCGCCGCGTGGGCAACCGAATTGGGAATCACCGCCGTCACCGCCGACGGCGACACGATCTCCGTGACTCGCGATACCGGCGAATCCGAGATGACCGCAGTCGTACGGATCGCGCCCGGCCCGGAGGGTGCCGCACTCACCGTCGGTGAGGGTCCTTACGACGACAGCGACAGCGCACTGCAGGCGTGGACGAAGGCACTGGACGCCCTCGACTCGTTGGTCTCACCGGGCGAGCGATGACCCTTTTCGCCGCGGTCGCGACAGCCTCCGGCGCGGTTGGGGCGACGCGGTCACGGGTCGAGAAGGTGGCGATCATCGCCGAGCTGCTGAGCACGATCGAGCCTGACGAACGGGCCGTGGTGGCCGATCATCTGGCCGGCATTCTGCCGCAGGGTCGGATCGGGGTCGGGTGGCGCTCGTTGCGCGCCGCTGGACCCGAGAACGCGATCGAACCATCGTTATCCGTGACCGATGTGAACCAGCGGTTGACACAGTTCGCTGCATTGTCTGGCAACGGATCCGCCCGCCGCCGAGGCGAATTGCTCACCGAGCTGCGGTCGCTGTTAACCCCGCCGGAGGAAAAGTTCCTGACCGGCCTGTTGCTGGGTGACGCCCGCCAGGGTGCCGGCGACGGGATCATGCTCAAGGCAATCGCCGCAGCCGCCGAGGTGTCGGAGACCGACGTACGCCGGGCGGTGATGCTTGCCGGGCGTGCCGGTCCGGTCGCGGCGCTCGCACTCGGGGGCGGGTCCGACGCGCTGGCAGCGGTACGGCTGGAGGTCGGGCGCCCCTTGCGACCGATGCTCGCCGGGTCGAGCCCGGACATCGCCAGCGCGCTGGACGACCACCCCTGGACCCTGGAGGTCAAACTCGACGGGATCCGGTTGCAGGCCCACAAAGCGGGGGAGGAGGTGCACCTTTTCACCCGAAGTCTGGATGAGATCACCGACCGGTTGCCGGAGGTTGTCGAGGTGGTCCGCCGGTTACCCGCCGACAAAGTAGTGCTCGACGGCGAAGCGATTGCACTCACCGCGGACGGACGGCCACAACCTTTCCAGGTGACCGGATCGCGCACGGCCTCCAGCGCCGACCCGCAGAGCCTGCGGGAGCGCGTGCCGGTGACACCACTGTTCTTTGACCTGCTTCACCTCGACGGCCGCGACCTGGTCGACGCCGCTCAACAGGACCGTCGATCTGCGTTGGCGAAGCTCGTACAACCCGCAAATCTGGTTGCTGCTCACGACGTCACCGACTCGACTGTCGCACAACAGAATTTCGATGACTGGGTGAGTCAGGGTCACGAGGGTGCTGTCTTGAAACGGCTCGACCTGCCCTACGCCGCTGGCCGTCGTGGCTCGGGCTGGGTGAAGGTGAAACCTCGTCACACCCTCGATCTCGTGGTGCTCGCCGTCGAGGAGGGCAGCGGTCGGCGGCGTGGGTTCCTGTCGAACATCCACCTCGGGGCGCGTGATCCGGCCGGTGGTTTCGTGATGCTGGGCAAGACGTTCAAGGGGATGACCGACGAGATGCTCGCCTGGCAAACCGAGCGGTTCACCGAACTGATGGTCGAGCGCGACGACTGGACTGTACGAGTGCGCCCAGAACAGGTGGTCGAGATCGCGTTCGACGGTCTGCAGCGCTCGACCCGCTATCCCGGGGGAGTCACCCTCCGATTCGCTCGGGTGCTGCGCTACCGCGACGACAAGAGCGCCGACGAGGCCGACACGATTGACGACGTACGCCGTCTGTCACAGTGGAGCCACTCGACGCAGAAGCCAGTGCCGCCAAAGGAGTCCTGATGCCCGACCAGACCACAGCCCGCGACGAGGTCGTGCGCATCGCCCAGGACCTGATCGGCATCGACACCAGCAACTACGGCGACGGTTCAGGGCCCGGCGAACGTAAAGCCGCCGAATACGTCATGTCGCAATTCACCGAGGTCGGACTCGACCCACAACTGTTGGAAAGCGACCCCGGTCGCGCGAGCGTCGTGGTGCGGATCGAGGGCGAGGACTCCTCCCGCGGTGCGCTCGTCGTTCACGGCCACCTGGACGTCGTTCCGGCGAATGCCGCTGACTGGCAGGTGGCTCCGTTCGCCGCCGAGATCAAGGATGACTGCTTGTGGGGCCGCGGCGCAGTCGACATGAAGGACATGGACGCGATGATCATCGCCTGCGTCCGGGACCTAGCGCGCACTGGCAAGAAGCCGCCGCGCGACCTGGTCATTGGGATGTTCGCCGACGAGGAGGCCGGCGGCGTCAAGGGCAGCCATTTCCTGGTTGACCAACACGCCGACCTGTTCGAGGGTGCAACCGAGGCGATCAGCGAGGTCGGCGGCTACAGCGTCACCGTGCCGGTGAAGGCGGGCGGCTCGCAGCGGGTCTACCTGCTGCAGACCGCCGAAAAGGGAATCGCCTGGCTCCGGCTCATCGCCCACGGCCGCGCCGGCCACGGTTCAGTGCCGAATGACGAAAATGCGGTCGTACGGTTGGCCGCGGCGATCGGCCGGATCAACGCCCACCAGTGGCCTCGCGAATACATCGCCTCCGTCTCACAACTGCTGGACGGACTGAGTGAGCTGACCGGCATCTCGTACGCCCCGGACGACGCGTCGGACCTGCTGACTCACCTCGGTGGCGCACGCGGATTCGTCGAGGGGACGCTGCGCGACACCTCGAACTTCACGATGCTGGACAGCGGCTACAAGCACAACGTGATCCCGCAGTCGGCCTCAGCGAGCCTGGACTGCCGGTTCCTGCCCGGCCACGAAGACGACCTGATGCGGATCATCGGGGAGCTTGCGGGGGAGTTCGTCGAGATCGAGGTCGTGCACCGCGACATCGCGCTGGACGCGCCCTTCGACGCCCCGTTGGTTGAGAAGATGAAGCAGTCGCTGCTGGTTCACGACCCGGATGCGGCCGTGTTGCCCTACTGCCTCAGCGGTGGCACCGACAACAAGGCGCTCAAGCGGCTCGGCATCACCGGCTACGGCTTCGCGCCGTTGCAGCTGCCGGCCGACCTCGACTTCGCCCCGATGTTCCACGGCATCGACGAGCGAGTCCCCCTGGCCTCGCTGCGCTTCGGCGCGGACGTGCTCGGCGAGTTCCTGCGGACCTGCTGAGCCTCCATTGGTTGAGCCGCGGCCGTCCCGACGAAGGAGCCCGGGCCGCGTGTCGAAACCTCCGTACGGTCGGCACCAGGTTTCGACGCGCCTCGGCGAGCGCCTCGCCGGCTCAACCAACGTGGCCCCGGCTCAACCAACGTGACGGTGATCTCAGCCGGTCAGAAGGTTCGCGTTGCTCGGATGATCTTGCGGCGCAACCAGACCCGTCGGTGACCGCCCAGATAAAGCCGGGTTCGCGCTAGTTCCCAGTGTCCGTATTCGGCATGGTCGGTCAGCAGTTGTCGCACCGTCGAACGCTCAACGTCGCGCGGAAACGTCAGCACCTGGTATTCGTATTCGATCATCACTGCCCATTCTGCGCCGGAACCGATAGTTTCGTGGCCATGAGTGCCGACCCGCGCGCCGCCCTTGCCCAGTTCGTCAATTCCCTTGAACGTCACCTGGAACTCACCGCGACAGGTCGCGGTGCCGAAGACCCCCGGATGGACGAGGTCACCGATGCGTTGGCGGACGCGTTCGACGCCTACGACGAGGCGCTCTACGAGAACTACCACGTCACCACCCCGTTCTTCCTGCCCGCCGATGACGACGGGGAGGACTTCGATGATGACGATGATGACGACACCGATGACGAAGACGACGATTCAGGCGACGAAGACGACGATCCCGAAGAAGACGACGACGACGCCCAAGACGACGACGATGACGACGCCGAAAACACCGGTGATCTCGAAAACGACGATGAGGACGACGACGAGCCGTACAGCGGATTCGGCGACGACGACTTCGACTTCGACGACGAAGAGGAGTAGTTAGCCGCTGACGTCGTCCAACGCCGCCGCGATAGCCGGCGGCAGGTCGACATCCTCGCTGGCCAACAACGGCCGCACCTGCGACAGGGAGCGGGCACCCACGACCGCGCTCACGACTGGGTCGTGGTCACGCAGCCAGGCCAAGGCCAACTCGGCCTGGCTGACATCCAACCCTTCGGCCGCCGTGGCCAGGGCTTTCATCACCGGGCCGCTGGCCGACGGCAGCATGTTCGATGCCCAGTTCGGGTGCGATCCGGAGGCAGCGCGCGAGGCTGCTGGCACCCCGGAGCGGTATTTCCCGGTGAGCAGTCCGCCGGCCAGCGGCGACCACGCCATCAGGCCAACGCCGAGGTGGTCAGCGGCCGGCACGACATCCGTGTCTGCCGCCCGCATCAGCAGGTTGTATTGGATCTGGTTGCAGACCAACGGAATTCGCAGCCGATGGGCTTCGGCAGCAATCAACGCCAGCTGCCAGCCGGAGTAGTTCGAAACCCCCACGTACCGCGTACGGCCGCTGGCGACAGCGTGTTCGAGCGCGCCGAGGGTCTCTTCCCAGGGCGTCTGGTTACTCCAGGTGTGGGCGAGCCAGAGGTCGAGATGGTCGGTTCCCAGACGGGTTAAGGACTCATCGAGCTGATCCAGCAGCGCTCGGCGAGAGGTGTCGACGACGCGCGCGCCGGTACGCCGGGAGATGCCCGCCTTGCTGATCAACACCACGTCTTCGCGCCGCAGGTCCTGCAGCAGTTCGCCGATCAGGGCCTCGCTGGCACCGTCGCCGTAGCCGTACGCGGTGTCGATGGTGGTGCCGCCGGCGTCGAGGAACGCCTCGAGGATCGAGCGGGCGTCCTCGGGGACGACATCGCCGCCCCAGTTCATGGTGCCGAGGGTGAGCGAGGAGACCTTGAGGCCGCTGCGGCCGAGGGAGCGCACGTGCATGGCAGAACCGTACGGCGCGACGGTGGCCTGTCGGCGCAGGCGGGTAGCGTGCCTCTTATGCGATTGGGTCTGAATCTTGGCTATTGGGGCACCACCGGAACCGACGATGTCGACGCGATGGTGCGACTCGCCCGCTCCGCCGACGAGAACGGCTATGACGTCGTGTGGCTGGCTGAGGCCTACGGCTCCGATATCCCGAGCCTGACCGGCTATCTGGCGGCTCACACACAGAACGTCGGGTATGGCGCGGCCATCATGCAGATCCCGGCCAGAACTCCGGCGATGACCGCGATGACCACCGCGACACTCGACCGGATCACCAAGGGGCGTTTCCACCTCGGCCTTGGCGTCTCCGGGCCGCAGGTCAGCGAGGGATGGCATGGGGTGCGCTTCGCCGATCCGCTCGGCCGAACCCGCGAATATGTCGAGATCGTTCGAACCGCGTTGAACCGCAAGAAGGTTGAGTTCCACGGCGACCACTTCGAGCTGCCGCTGCCCGACGGCCCGGGCAAGGCATTGCGCCTGTTGTTGCTGCCCGAACGAGCCGATGTGCCGATCTACCTTGCCTCGATCGGGCCCAAGAACCTGGCGCTCACTGGCGAGATCGCCGACGGTTGGCTCGGCATCTTCGTCAGCCCGGAATACCTCCCCGACCAGTTGAAGCCCATCGCCCGGGGAAGGGCCCTGCGCGATCTGACACTCGACGGGTTCGACGTCGCTGCCTCCGTCGGAGTGAGCCTGTCCGATGACGTCGACACCGCGGCCGACCGGATGCGCGACAACGCCGCGCTCTATGTGGGCGGCATGGGCTCGCGCGACAAAAACTTCTACAACGCGCTGGCGGTGCGGATGGGCTTCGAGCAGGAGGCCGCGACGGTGCAAGACCTCTACCTCGCCCGGCAACCGCGCGACGCGGCCGCGGCCATCCCGCGAGAGTTCATCGAACGCACCGCGATCGCCGGCGACGAAAGCGTCCTGCGCGCCCGGCTACGGGCCTATGCAGATGCTGGTGTCACAACGCTGAACGTCGGCCCCTACGCCGACAGCATCGAGGAACGGATCGAAACCATCGCAGCCGTCGCGCGCGCTGCCCGGGCCGAGGGCCTGTTGGCGTGACCACTGTTCTGTTGCTGCGCCACGGGCGCAGCACCTCCAACGCAGCCGGCACCCTCGCCGGCTGGACCGAGGGCATCGGACTCGACGACACCGGCCGTTCGCAGGTGGTGGCTCTGGGCGAGCGATTGGCGCCGGTTCCGTTGGCGTCGGTCGTGACCAGTCCGCTGTTGCGTTGTCGGGAGACGACCGAGGCGGTCGTGGGTCATCGCGACCTCGAAGTCGTCGTCGACGAGGAGGTGGGGGAGTGCAAATACGGCGCCTGGACCGGCCGTGCCCTGAAGGACCTCGCCCAAGAAGAACTGTGGAAGGTGGTCCAGCATCACCCCAGCGCCGCCACCTTCCCACCCGGTGATTTCCCGCACGAATCGATCGCCCAGATGCAGCGGCGCGCGATGGCCGCTCTGCAACGACACGACGAACGGATCACCGACAACCACGGCCCGAACGCGGTGTGGGCGCTCGTCTCCCACGGCGATGTTATCAAGTCCATCCTCGCTGACTGCCTGGGCCAGCATCTCGACCTCTTCCAGCGGATCAACGTAGGTCCTGCGTCGCTGTCGGCGATCCGGCTCACTCCGGAACGGTCGTTCGTGTTGCGGCTCAATGACACCGGCAGCGACCCTGCCGATCTGGTCCCGCAGCCTGAGGCTGAGCCCCATTCCGATGCCGCCGTCGGCGGTGGCAGCACCACCGCGGGATAGGGTCAGATCATGCCGTTGATCGAATATGTCGAGCCCGAACGGTTCGTCGCGGGCACCGTTGGCCCGGCCGGCCAGCGCACCTTTTTCCTCCAGGCCACTGACGGCCGCCGGATCACCAGCGTGTCGTTGGAGAAGGCCCAGGTCGAAATGCTGGCCGAGCGGATCGGCGAGATGTTGGAGGCCCTCGACGCGGTCGACGACCTGCCGACCGCACCCGTCGACAACGAGCCGCTGTCGACCCCGATCGAAGACGAGTTCCGGGTTGGAACACTGACCCTCGCGTGGGACGTCGAGCGCAGCTTCGTCGTGGTCGAGGCCCTCGATTCCGCGGTGTCGGTCGAGGTCGACGAGACCGGCGAACCGACCGTCGAGGTTGTCGAACCCGACTCGACCACCCTGCGCATCTCGATCGACCCGCCGATGGCGCGCGAGTTCACCCGGCGTGCCCTCGCTCTCGTCGAAGGCGGTCGTCCGCCCTGCCCGTTCTGCGGTGACCCCCTGGATCCGTCCGGCCACATCTGCCCGCGTGCCAACGGATACAAGCGCTGAGAACGACCCCGGATCGCTATTGCGGACGGGTGAGTTGCAGATCGAGGGGCGGCTGATCGATGCCTCCAACATGGTGCTGCGCGCCTGGATCGAAGACGCCGATGAGCGAATCCCGGTCGTCTACAAGCCCATTCGCGGTGAGCGTCCGTTGTGGGACTTCCCGCCAGACACTCTCGCTGGCCGCGAGGTCGCCGCGTGCTTGGTCTCACAGGCCGCCGGATGGAACCTGGTGCCTCCCACCGAACTGCGCGAGGGACCGCTCGGACCGGGCAGCGTGCAGCGCTGGGTCGGACCGCTCTTGGAGCGCCCCGACCACGACCTCGTACGGATCGACCCGCCGCAGGAGGTGCCACCGACGTACGTCCCGGTGTTGGCCGCCGAGACCGACGACGAGGATCCGCTGATCGTCTCCCACGCCGACACCCCCTGGCTGCGTCGCCTGGCCGTTTTCGATGCGCTGCTGAACAACGCCGATCGCAAGGCGAGCGCGATCCTGCCCGACGGCGATCGCTACTGGGCGATCGACCACGGCCTCTGCTTCCACGACGAGGAGAAGCTGCGGACCGTTCTGTGGGGATACGCCCAGGAACCCATCCGTGCCGACGACCTGCAGGGACTCTCTCTGATTTCCGCTGCTCTCGAGGATGGTCTGCGTGATGATCTGCGAAACCTGGTGAGCGCCAGCGAAATTGATGCGTTCGAGGAGCGGCTCGAGGTTTTGCTGAACGGCGCCGAAATGCCCGCGGTGCCTCTCGATCGCCACCCGTTGCCCTGGCCGTTGTGGTGACCCCGCGAGACCACATGAGCGACCCCGTAGGCTGACTCGTCGTGAAGACCTGGCCCGAGACCGAAGTCCCGCAGCTGGCCCACACGGCACCGCCGTTGCAGCTGCGCCACCGTCAGACCGGAGAGCTTCGGGAGGTGGCGGTCGAGAACGGGCAAGCGCGGATGTATGTCTGCGGGATCACGCCCTACGACACGACCCACCTCGGTCACGCGGCCACCTACGTGACCTTCGACCTCGCGCTGCGGGCGTTCCGCAACGCCGGCCATGACGTGTTGTACGTGCAGAACACCACCGATGTCGACGACCCGCTGCTGGAACGCGCCGAGCGCGACGGCATTGACTGGCGCGACCTCGCCCGTCGTGAAATCGACCTGTTCCACGAGGACATGGGCGCGCTGCGCAATGTTGCTCCGCAGCATTACGTCGGCGTCGTCGAGACGATGCCCCGGCACATCGCGGTGATCAACCAACTGCTGGAGGCCGGCGTCGCCTATGGCATCCCGGTCGATGAGAGCGACGCCGGCGCGAGCGGGGTGCAGGACTTCTACCTCGACCTGTCGACCCAGCCCACCTTCGGGCAGGAGAGCGGCTGGACGCGCGAGCAGATGCTCGAGGTCTTCGCCGAGCGTGGTGGCGACCCGGATCGGACCGGTAAGAAAGACGAGCTCGACCCCCTGTTGTGGCGCGGGCAGCGCGTCGGGGAGCCGTCGTGGGACGGCCTCGCCCTCGGCCACGGCCGCCCGGGGTGGCATCTCGAATGCACGACCATCGCGCTCGACCACCTCGGCATGGGCTTCACCCTGCAAGGTGGTGGCACAGACCTGATCTTCCCGCACCACGAGATGAGCGCCGTGCAGGCGACCGCGCTCACCGGGTCGACCCCGTTCGCCCAGCACTACGCACACCAAGCGATGGTCGCCTACGACGGCGAAAAGATGAGCAAGAGCAAGGGCAACCTGGTGAAGGTCAGCCAGTTGCGCGCGGCCGGCGTCGATCCGATGGTCATCCGCCTGGCTGTGCTTGCTCACCACTACGGCACCGACTGGGAATACACCGACGAGGTGCTCGAGGCCGCCCAGCAGCGCGCCGACAGCTGGCGGGCTGCGCTGGCCGTGGCGGGCGACTCAGCGGCCGAAACCGTTGTGCCGCAGCTTCTCTCGACGATTGCTGAAGACCTCGGCTCACCCCAGGCGCTGATGCTGATCGACCAGTGGGCCCAGAGCGCTCCCACTGACGCCGGCCCGTCGCCGCTCATCAGCGCAGCGCTCGATGCGGCCCTCGGTCTGGCGCTCTAGCCCGTCGGCGACCGGTGATCCGGGGCGCTACTGGTCCTTGTCGCGGCGCCGCAGATACTTCTCGAACTCCCGGGCGATCGCGTCACCGCTGGCCTCGGGCAGTTCGGTGGTGTCCTGCGCCTGCTCGAGGTGTTGCACGTATTCCGCGACCTCGTCGTCACCGGAGGCCAGTTCGTCGACTCCGCGCTCCCAGGCTCGCGCCTGCTCCGGCAGGTCGCCGTGGGGGATCGCCGAGTCAAGCAGCTCTTCGAGGCGGCCGATCAACGACAGACTGGCCTTTGGCGATGGCGAACCGGCGGCGTAATGGGGGACCGCGCCCCACAGGGAGAGGGTGGAAATCCCCGTACGGTTCGCCGAGTCGGCGATCACGCCGAGGATCCCGGTCGGACCTTCATAACGGCCGGCCGGAACGTCGTAGCGGTCCTGGGTGTCCTGGTTCTCCGACGACACCGAGACGCTCAGCGGACGGGAGTGGGGCACGTCGGCGAGCAGCGCGCCGAGCATGACCATCAGCGACACATCGGTTTCGACGGCCAGCGAGACTATCTCGGCGGTGAACTGCAACCAGCGAAACGACGGCTCAATGCCGTGGATGAGCAGCACATCGCGATCCAGGGGAGTGTCGGTGGCGAGGTAGACGCGGGTGGTCGGCCACTCGATCCGTCGCTCGCCGGGGTCACCGGAAACCCGTGGCCGATTGACCTGGAAGTCATAGAAGTCGGCCGGGTCGATCGCGGCGACCAGTTCGGCGTCCCATTCGTTCACCAGGTGCAGGACGGCGCCCGTCGCGGCGTCGCCGGCGTCATTCCATCCCTCGAAGGCCGCAATCACGATCGGGTCGCGCAGCAGCGGGAGATCCTCCAACTCGATCATCTGTTCTCCCTCTCGGCTTGCGGGCGTTGTCTCAGCCTACGCAGGATCACCGACTGTCTCGCTGGGCGTATCCCAAGGGCGGCTCCCGACGTGTCGGGGCTACCATCACCGTCGTATCTACGAAGGGAACGCCAACAGTGAGCAGCCGCTCCGACTCCCGCGTCGACCAGATCGAACGCGACACGTCCGCCCACCGCCCCGACGCCTCCGCCGAGCTCCGGAAGGCGATGGCCTCCCGGATCCTGTTGCTCGACGGATCTATGGGTGTCTTCATCCAGCGCCACAAACTGTCTGAGGCCGAGTTCCGCGGCGACCGGTTCGCCGACTGGCCCCAGGACGTACGAGGCAATAACGACCTGCTCTCGATCACCCGCCCCGAGCTCATCACCGGCATTCACCGTGACTACCTCGCCGCTGGATCGGACATCATCGAGACAAATACCTTCTCGGCTCAACGGATCTCGATGGCCGACTATGGCATGCAGGACCTGTCGTACGAACTGAATCTGGTCTCGGCGCAACTCGCCCGGGCGGCCTGCGACGAAGTCGCCACCCCCGAGCGCCCGCGCTACGTCGCCGGAGCGCTGGGGCCGACGAACCGTACGGCGTCGATCTCGCCCGATGTGAACGACCCCGGCGCCCGCAACACCAGTTTCGAGGAACTGGTCGATGCCTACCTGGAGCAGGGCCGCGGCTTGATCGACGGCGGCAGCGACTTGCTGTTGGTCGAGACGATCTTCGACACGTTGAACGCCAAGGCCGCGATCTTCGCGCTGGAGACCCTCTTCGAGCAGGAAGGCCGCCGCTGGCCGGTCGTCATCTCCGGCACCATCACCGACGCCTCTGGCCGAACCCTCACCGGGCAGGTCACCGAGGCGTTCTGGAACAGCGTGCGCCACGCCCGCCCGATCGCGGTCGGCTTCAACTGCGCGCTCGGCGCGGCCGACATGCGCCCGTACGTTGCCGAACTGGCGAAACTGTCCGACACCTTCATCTCGGTCTATCCGAACGCCGGCCTGCCGAACGCCTTTGGCGAATACGACGAGACGCCGCAGGAGATGGCCGAGGTCCTCGCCGAATTCGCGCGCGACGGCCTGGTCAACATCCTCGGCGGCTGCTGCGGCACCACTCCGGAACACATCGAGGAAATCGGCACCCGCATCAAGGAGGTCGCACCGCGCGTTCCGGCGACGCCGCGCCAAGCGCTGCGCCTGTCGGGTTTGGAGCCGTTGACGATCGACGAGGACTCGCTGTTCGTCAACGTCGGCGAACGCACCAACATCACCGGCTCGGCCCGCTTCCGCAAACTGATCAAGCTGGGCGACTACCCGGCCGCGCTGTCGGTTGCCCGACAACAGGTCGAGGCCGGCGCCCAGATCATCGACATCAACATGGACGAAGGCATGATCGACGGGGTGGAGGCGATGGACCGCTTCTGCAAACTCATCGCCGCTGAGCCCGACATCTGCACCGTTCCGGTGATGATCGACTCCTCCAAATGGGAGGTCATCGAGGCCGGATTGCGCTGTGTTCAGGGCAAATCCATCGTCAACTCGATCTCGATGAAGGAGGGCGTTGAGCCCTTCATCGAGCATGCCCGACTGTGTCGCAAATACGGCGCAGCGGTCGTGGTGATGGCCTTCGACGAAGACGGTCAGGCCGACAACATCCAGCGTCGGCAGGACATCTGTCAGCGGGCCTATCGGATCCTGGTCGACGAGGTCGGATTCCCGCCCGAGGACATCATTTTCGACCCGAACATCTTCGCGGTGGCCACCGGCATCGAGGAGCACGCGAACTACGGTGTCGACTTCATCGAGGCCACCCGCTGGATCAAGGCCAACCTTCCGGGCGCGCTGATCTCCGGCGGAGTTTCGAACGTCTCCTTCAGTTTCCGGGGCAACAACCCCGTACGCGAGGCGATCCACTCGGTCTTCCTGTTCCACGCGATCCGCGAGGGCATGGATATGGGCATCGTCAATGCCGGCGCGCTGGTCGTCTACGACCAGATCGATCCCGACCTGCGCGAGCGGATCGAGGACGTCGTGTTGAACCGCCGCGCCGATGCCACCGAGCGTCTGCTCGAGGTCGCGAACGAGTTCAACAAGGAAGCCGATGCGGTGGACGACAGCGCCGCGCTGGCGTGGCGAACACTGCCCCTGCGCGAGCGGATCACCCACGCGCTGGTCAAGGGCATCGATGACTTCGTGGTCGAAGACACCGAGGCGCTTCGCGTGGAGCTCGCGGCCGCGGGGGAGCGCCCGTTGACCGTGATCGAAGGTCCGCTGATGGACGGCATGGGCGTTGTCGGCGACCTGTTCGGCGCCGGCAAGATGTTCCTTCCCCAAGTCGTCAAGTCGGCCCGAGTGATGAAAAAGGCTGTCGCCCATCTGATTCCGTTCATCGAAGCGGAGCAGGACGGCGCCACAGTCTCCAAGGGCAAGATCGTGATGGCCACGGTCAAGGGCGACGTCCACGACATCGGCAAGAACATCGTCGGAGTCGTGTTGCAATGCAACAACTACGACGTCATCGACCTCGGTGTCATGGTTCCGACACAGAAGATCCTCGACACCGCCAAGGAAGAGAACGCCGACATCATCGGGCTGTCCGGCTTGATCACCCCCTCGCTGGACGAGATGGTGGGCGTCGCCGCCGAGATGGAACGTCAGGGGTTCGACATCCCGCTGCTGCTGGGCGGCGCAACGACCTCGCGCGCCCACACCGCTGTGCGCGTGACGCCGAAGTATCACGGCCCGGTCGTGTGGGTGAAGGACGCGTCGCGCTCGGTGCCCACTGCCTCGGCCCTGCTGTCGGACACCCGCAAGGACGCCTTCCTCGCGGAGGTCGAGCGAGACTACGAATCGATTCGCACCCGCCACGCCGCCAAGAAGAACGATCGCCCGCTGATCTCCTACGACGCGGCGCTCGCCAACCGTCCGGAGATCGACTGGAACGGCTACCAACCGGTGCGGCCGCACCTGCTGCTGCAGCAGAGCAAGGACACCGGCAACGACCAGGTCCATGGTCACGTCACGTCCTACACCCGGACGTTCCGGAACTATTCTGTGGCGACGCTGCGCGAATACATCGACTGGCAGCCGTTCTTCAATGCCTGGGAGATGAAGGGCCGCTTCCCGGACATCCTCAACAACCCGGCCACAGGGGAGACTGCCCGCAAGCTGTACGCCGAGGCGAACGAGATGCTCGACCGCATCGAGAGCGAGGGTTGGCTCGAGGCGGCCGGTGTCATCGGTTTCTTCCCGGCGAACGCGGTCGGCGATTCGATCGAGGTCTACACCGACGAGACCCGCTCCGAGGTTCGTACGGTGCTGCACCACCTGCGCCAGCAGGGCGCTCACCGCGACGGGGTTCCGAACAAGTCCCTGGCCGACTTCATCGCGCCCAAGGAGACCGGTCTGCGTGACTACATCGGTGGCTTCGCGGTGACCGGCGGGCTCGGGGCGGGCGAGAAGATTGCGGAGTTCAAGGCGGATCTGGACGACTACAACGCGATCCTGTTGGAGTCGGTCGCCGACCGGCTCGCCGAGGCGTTCGCCGAGCGGATGCACGAGCAGGTGCGCCAGGAGTTCTGGGGCTACGCAGCGTCTGAGACGTTGACCAACGAGGACCTCATTGCCGAGAAGTACGTCGGCATCCGGCCTGCTCCCGGCTACCCGGCCTGTCCGGAACACACCGAGAAGCAGACCCTGTTCGACCTGCTCGACGCGACGGCGCAGACCGGAATCGAGCTGACCGACTCCATGGCGATGTGGCCAGGGGCTGCCGTGTCGGGCTGGTATTTCTCGCATCCGCAGTCGCAGTACTTCGTGGTCGGCCGACTGGGCCGCGACCAGTTGGAGTCCTACGCCAAGCGCAAGGGGTGGACCCTGGCCCAGGCTGAGAAGTGGCTCTCGCCGAACCTCGGTTACGAGCCGGAGGACTGATGCGACCCGCTGCTGTGCTCTGGGACATGGACGGCACCCTTGTCGACACCGAGCCCTATTGGATCCAAGCCGAACGGGACCTGGTCGCGTCCTTCGGTGGCGTGTGGGACGACTCGTTGGCTCACCAACTCGTCGGTAATCCGTTGCTGGTCTCCGGGCAGGTCATCCGTGACAATTCACCGGTCACCCTCACGCCAGAGGAGATTGTCGACTGGCTGTTGGACTCGGTGATCCGTCAGATGCGCGAACACATCCCGTGGCGTCCGGGCGCGGCGGAGTTGCTGAACGAGGCTGTCGCAGCAGGCATTCCGAACGCGCTGGTGACCATGTCGTACGCGTCGTTCGCCAAGGTGATGCTCGATGCCCTTCCGGCGGGAACGTTCCAGGCCCTGATCACCGGCGATCGGGTGACCAACGGCAAGCCACACCCCGAGCCGTACCTGGCCGCGGCCGCCGCCCTCGGGGTCGATCCGGCCGACTGCCTCGCGGTCGAGGATTCGCCGACCGGCGCGCGGTCGGCGGTCGCCGCCGGCGCTCGTACGATCGCCGTTCCGCATGTCGTGTCAGTGCCCACCAGCGTCGGGGCGACTTTGGTGGACTCCCTTGCCGGACAGACGATTTCATCGCTCTGGACGCTGGCGGGGAGCGCAAAGGCGGATGCGCAGCTGCGCTGAGTCTGATGTGGTGGACCCATGTCTGCGCAACCGGCACTGGTGCAGGTGCTGCTCGAAGGAGTGAGCGACGTCGCTGCTGTACGCGCCTTTGCAGCCACCGCGAACCTCCCGTTGGACGATGTTCGACTCGTCGACTTGGCCGGCATCACCAACGTGCGGCGCGCCCTTGCCGACCTGCAGGTCGATGCACCCGATGCAATGGTGGTCGGGCTATGCGATGCGGGGGAGGCGCATGTCGTACGCCGCGTGCTCGCCGATCTCGGGTATCCAACTCGCGACGACAGCGACCTGCCCGGCTACGGCTTCTTTGTCTGCAGCGCCGACCTCGAGGAGGAACTGATCCGCGGGCTCGGCACGACACAGGTCTTAGCTGTGCTCGAAGAACTGCGACTGGCCGACAAGTTCGGTGGCTTGCAGCAGCAACCCGCCTGGCGTGGAAGGCCATTGGCCGACCAATTGCATCGATTTTGCGGTGTGGCCTCCGGCCGCAAGGAGTTGCTCGCTGGCGCGTTGGCCGCAGCGGCGAGCCCAGAACAAATTCCTGAACCGCTGCGGATGTTGCTCGATCGAATTGCGGCGTCGATCTCCGCGTCGATCTTCACGTCGCAGGTCCGCTGACCGGCGCTACTTCCCAACGAGTGTCAGTTGCGACGAGCGACGGCGACGTCGATCAGCTCACTGCGGCGACGAGGCGGGGGATCCAGAGGATTTTGCCGGTGCTGGTGGTGGTGGGGGTGAGGTTGTCGCGGTGGACGATCGCGTGATCTGCCCCGCAGAGCGGATAACCGTTGTCGAGGTTGGTGGGTCCGCCGTCTGCCCAGTGGATGGCGTGGTGGATTTCGGTCCAGTCGCCGGGTCTGGTGCAGCCTTGGTAGGTGCACTTGTTGCCGTGTTTCTGTAGGACGGCGTGTCTGAGGGCACCGGTGTAGAGGCGTTGGGCACGGGCAGCATCCAAGGGTTCACTGTTGGTGCCGAGGACCATCGGGATCAGGGTCGCGTCGCAGGCCATCCGCCGAGCAGCACCAGGGCTGATGGTGGCCCCTTCCCTATTGGTGCCGGATCCTCCTCCGCCGGTGTCACGGAGTTTTTGGGCGAGGGTTTCGTAGTCGATGGTGACGACCATTTGTGCTGGTCCGCTGGTCGCGACGGTGGGGTCACCGTCGAGCCAGGCCGCGACCCGACGCAGCATCATCATTAACGCGTCGATCCGGCGTTTGTCGGGTGAGCGGTCATCATCAGCGAGGCGGATGAGCTTGGCCCGCTGATCAAACAACGAATCTGACTCTTCCTCGTCGCTAGCTTCGCCGCTGTCGCGGTCGAGGTTGTCGCTGCCGGCTTCAGCACTGCCGCTGCTGCTGGCCTCATCGCTGCCCCTGGCGCTCGTGCTGGTGTGGCGGTGGTGCGGGTCATCGCAGCAGGACGTCTTGGGTGACGGAGCGGACAGGGCGTTGATGAGGTGTTTGAATTCGGCGGCGTTGTCTCCGGAGAGGAGTCCTTCGATGCTGGTCATGCCGTCGTTCTCGTCCCGGTAGCGCAGGAACTCCAGGCGTTGTTGTTCGGCTTCTTTGTCGTTCAGGGCATCACGGGTGCCGTAGTCAGCAATGATCCGTTTCGACAGTTCGGTGACCCCGGACCGGCCGAGGGTGGCGGGCACGGCCAGGAACCAGGCGTGAATTTCATCGGTGGTCGCGTTGGGGAGGACGGTTTTGATTCGGTTCACGTGGTCCAGGGCTGCCCGGGCTACTGAGATGGATGCGGCACCATCACGGACCGCGGCGGCCATCACCCGGTGTGAGACGTGTAGGGAGGCGGCGGCGACTTTCGCGATCCGGTTCGCGTGGCCGGGTTCAATCCCCGGCACCCGGAACGCGGCCGGGGCGACCGGTTCTGTTTCGGTGTGTGTGTTTCCTTGACCGGCACAGTCAGCGCTGGCACGGTCTTCGCTGAGGGGGACTAGCGGTCCGGCGTTTTTGATCGCTTCACTGGTGATCAGATCGGCTGGTCCTTCACCGGCGGCGATGCGGGCGACCCAGGTGCCGGGACTGTTGGCGGTGGAGCGGGTGATCGCTCCGCGGTCGATCGCGTCAGCGGTGATCAGCATCAACGCGGCTTCAGCGCGTTGCATGAACACTGCGGCGAGTCGGGCGGCTTCGGTCAGTTCAGTGTCGCTGAGTTGTGAGCACCCATCGGCCAGGACGGGTAGGTCAGGCAGCGCGTCTTGCAGCCGGTTCAACGCCGATGGTCCCGAGCCAGCATCGAGCAACCGCACATCCGAACCAGCAGAGCCAGCAGGTCCAGATGAACCATCGGGACCGAGCAGCTCGGCCACATCAAGCGGCCGGAACCCACCGGCGAAAGACCGCGACGACGAGCGCGACGAAGAAGAAGACACAGGCTTCTCAGCAGCCGTACGAGTGACCTCGATACTCATTGCCTTGCCCCCTTCCTTCACGCCCCAGGTGATCCTCCAAGTGTACGTATGTTCGACCCAAAATGGAAGAGGAATGTGAAGTTGTGGAGAACGAATTCTGTTTATCCACAACCCTTTTCGCTACCGCCGGGTATCCACAGGGGGAGCGACATGGGCTTGCCTTTCACCGCTCATTCTGCTGCGCCTTATCGGAATATGGGCCCGTCATTTGCTGCCACTGGTGAGCACCGGTGGAGGTGAACGAGCCGCCTTCCGCGGCAAACCACTGAGCCTCATCTGACTCCCGGGGTAGGCAGCGGCTGCATCAGCCGCCCGGATCAAGCCCGCAGTCTGGAATCGGCCGCGGCCGTTCCCTCACCAGCCGCACCTAGCCGCCCGGAGTCACTCAGCGGCATCAAAGCGGCTCATCACAGATGAGGGTGTAGGAGTTGCTGGCTGGCGTCGGGATGGAAGAAACGGGCCACGGGAAGGATTGACCAGTCGGCCTTTCGCGGCGTTCCATCGAAAACGGGGATGTTCGTCTGTGGCGTCCGGCACCATATGGAACATGAGCATACGACGCTCCCTTTGCCTAGCACTTGCTGTCTGTACGCTCGCAGGTTGCAGTGGCAGCAATGAGCCCGTGACAGGATCCAACGCTGGGTCTACCGCTGCGTCGGTGGCCAACACTCCAGCCTCTAGTTCTCCAGTGGCCAGCACTTCGTCCGTTAGTTCGCAGGCAACAGCGTCGCAACGTACGGTGCTCAACACGCCGATTGTTGTCGGCGTCGCCGTTAAGGACATCACTGCCCGGGACGGTTCCAAGATTCCGCTCGCGACATTCCACGAGATGTACGCATGGCTTGTGAAGCAGCTTGGTGAGTCGAACGATGGCGACGAAGCCGCTGTCTACTTCAACAATTACATCGGCGTGCCGGAAGACTGCCTAGCGCTGCGCGATCACGTCTACACGACGACTTTGCGATGGGGTGGAGCCCTAACGATCGAGTACACCGCCGACAAGGCAACGGCACCCGATGGAGCCCACTCGAAGCCGGGGCGTGTGCTCGTCTTCTACAGTGCCGGGGGCAACAGCGATGAGACAAGGGACAATCCTGAGTCAGCGGAGAAGCCAGCCCTGCTCTTCAGTAACGGATCATCACTCAACGGATCCGAAACAGCGTTCACGAACACCACTTCATCCGGAACGAAAATTGTGGATCCCGATGGCACAACAATCTTCGCCGTTGGTTACACACCACGAGCAGACAACCCGACCCCATTCACAACAACTGGCCAGGCATTCGCGTTCTCCAACGGGTCACTCAAGGCGTGGGCTGCCTCCAGCGGGTGCCTCTAGTGCCTGTTTCCCGATAGCCGGGAGCGTGACTATCGGGCAGCTTAATTGCCGAGACATTTGGCATCTGCGAGGGTCGTTTACAGGCTCATCACAGATGAGGGTATAGGAGTTCCTGGCGCGTCGGTTCGGGGGTGGGGGTCGAGGTCTCCCGATGATGAGAGTTCTGACACTGCCCATCTGGAAGACCTCGACGTGCACAACGCTACTGCCAAGGACGGCTTCAGCTGTCCTGACCTGACCTCCTTCTGCCGTCTTGAACCAGACCGGGCGGTGCTGACGTGCCGGGTTATTGAGGGTGACCGGTGGTGTCACCGGTGCGGCTGCGAAGGGACCCCGCGGGGCAGCGTGGTCCGCCGGTTGGCCCACGAACCGTTCGGGTGGCGACCAACGACACTGCTGGTCACGGTGCGGCGGTACCGGTGCACCGAGTGCGGGCATGTGTGGCGCCAAGACACCAGCCTCGCGGCCTAACCGCGAGCCACCTCGTCGCGGCGTGCGATGGCGTGGGCACTTGCTGCGATCGTGTGTCAGCATCTGACCGTCGCCCGGGTCGCTGAAGGACTCGGCGTTGCCTGGAACACCGCGAATGACGCGGTCCTCGCCGAGGGGTACCGGGTGTTGATCAACGACCCGGCCCGGTTCGAAGGTGAGACCGGCGGCTTCAGACCCCAGCTACACCCTGGTTTGTGATGAGCCAGTTGAGTGCACCTGGGGCATCTACCAGCGGATGATCGCGGCGTACCGGCACCGCGACCGTGCCGCCGGCAAGAAGCTCATGACCGCGCTCATCGATTCGATCAGCACCGGTGTGCCCAAGGCCTTGACCGAGATCACCACCCTTGGCTGCACCCTGACCAAGCGGTCCGCCGACGTGCTGGCCTACTTCGACCGGCCTGGCACCAGCAACGGACCAACGGAGGCGATCAATGGCCGCCTCGAACACCTACGCGGGTCGGCCCTCGGCTTCCGCAACCTCGCCCACTACATCGCCCGATCCCTCCTCGAAACCGGCGGCTTCAGACCCCAGCTACACCCTGGTTTGTGATGAGCCATCAAAGCCGCCATCAGACCGACCTCGTCAAGCCGGGGGAGTAGGCAACGGCGGAGGGGTGCCACCGTGGGCAGGGCAGAGCGGTTTGTGATCACACCAGGAACACAGTCGCGATGGGCTTGGCCGCCAATCGCCGGTCTCGGTGGAATGTTGAATCGCCGCCCAGAGCGCCAACACCTTGCGCTCGGTTGCTTGCAGATCGCGTTCATCGGGTTCGTAGCGAATGATTTCGCTATTGCCGAGATAGACCAGTTGCAGCATCCGCGGAACGACTCCACGAGTGCGCCACAAAACCAAGGCATAGAACTTCATCTGGAACAGCGCCTTAGCCTCGAAGAGCTCCGAGGGGGACCGGCCGGTCTTGTAGTCGACCACCCGAATCTCGCCAGTCGGCGCGATGTCGAGGCGATCGATATAGCCACGCAGGGTGAGTCCATCAACTTCGGCCTCGACGTAGAGCTCCCGCTCTGCGGGTTCGAGACGAGTCGGATCTTCAAGCTCGAACCACCGCTCGACCAATCGCTGGGCCGCGGCGAACCAACCATCGGGATCGTCGCCCACGACTGCGGCCAACTCCGGCTCGGCCTCGACAAGCAACTCCCACTGCGGTCGCACCAGGGCCGCCGCGTGTTCGGGAGTTCGCTCGCCGGCCGTGACGTCGAAAAGTCGTTCGAGTACGGCGTGAACCAAGGTTCCGCGAGCCGCGGCAGCACTCGGCGTCTCGGGCAATTTGTCGATCACCCGGAAGCGATACAGGAGCGGACACTGCAAATAGTCCGACGCGCGGCTGGGCGACAGCGCCGAACGACGCGACTCATCCGACCGAGCCGACTGAGCCGCTGCGGCGCGAACCACCAACTCCGACATCCTGCGACCCTACGTCGCCCCACCGACAACCCCACCGACGAGCGCACGAAGCGAGCTGGGCAGCCAACAAATGGGACTGTCACACCCTCCCCGTACGCTGTCCTCACCATGGCGAACACCTCTCCCGGCTGGCGAGTCGGCTCCTTACGCGGCGTGCCCGTCTACATCGGCCGCTCGTGGGTCTTCATCGCGGTCATCATCGTCGCCACGTTCGGTCCTCAGGTCTCGAATTCGTTGCCCGATCTCGGCGGGGCGGCCTACGTCGTTGCCGGGCTATACGTCGTCGGTTTGCTGATCTCCGTGCTCGTCCACGAAGGCGCTCACGCGCTGGTCGGCCAGGCGCGCGGCTACTCCGTTGAACAGATCGTGGCAGACCTCTGGGGCGGCCACACCTCGTTCAGCAAGGAACACGCTCACGCCGGCAGCAGTGCCCTCGTCGCGGCCGTCGGACCGCTGTCCAACGCGGCCCTGGCTGCGGTCGGCTTCGGGGTGCTGCAGGCCGACTTGCCCGACGTGCCAGCTCTCCTGATCGGCTCCTTCGCCTGGGCCAACGCCTTCGTGGCGGCCTTCAACTTGCTGCCCGGCCTTCCGCTTGACGGCGGCTACCTGCTGGAGGCGCTGGTCTGGAAGATCACCGGCAGCCGGCCTAAAGGCACCGTCGTGGCCGGTTGGACGGGCCGAATCCTGACCGTGCTGGTGCTCATCGCGCTCGTGGTCATCCCGTTCGCGAACGGCCACCGACCTTCGCTGTTCACCGTCGCGTGGGCAGCGCTGATCGGCTCGTTCCTCTGGTTCGGCGCAGGAGCCGCCATCATGCGTGGCAAAGTCACCCAACAGCTGTCCACCGTGTCGCTGCGCGACGTGCTGCGACCGATCACCGCTGTCGACCTCGCGGCACCCGTCGCGAGTTTGTCCGGCCTGGACACCCTCGTCACCAAGGACGGGCAGCCGTACGGTTTCGTCGTCGCCGGCGCCGCCATGCAGGTTCCGCTGGAACGCCGCGCGACCACCGCCGTGGAGGCGTTGGTCGAACTGCCGAGCGGTCCGTGGGTTGTCACTCTCGACGACCACGGCGATCTCAACGAGATCGTTGCCGGGGCGAGCATGAACGGGCTGGCTGACCGAACAATCGTGCTCGACCGGGACGGCCAGTTGCTCGGCTGGGTCCACCGCGACGAACTGATTCGCGCTGTCGATCACGCCCTGACCCCAGGCCGCTGAACACCTCCAAGCGGCCAGCGATTGGCTGGCGATTGGGCGCTGTGCCGGGCGGCCCCTAAGCTTGGCGGCCATGACCGACGCTCCCCTTGCACCGCTCGGCGCCGACCGACGCCGCGGCCCGTTCACCGAGGGAGAGCGCGTCCAGCTGACCGATCCCAAGGGACGGATGCACACCATCGTCCTCGGCCCCGGCAAGCAGTTCCACACCCATCGCGGATTCCTGGCCCACGATGACCTGATCGGCCGCCCCGACGGCACCACCATCACCAACACCGCCGGTGTCGAATACCTCGCCATGCGGCCGTTGTTGAGCGACTTCGTTCTCTCGATGCCACGCGGCGCTGCGGTCGTCTACCCCAAGGATGCCGGTCAGATCGTCACGATGGCCGACATCTTCCCCGGCGCGCGCGTGGTCGAAGCCGGTGTCGGTTCCGGCGCGCTGTCGCTGTCGCTGCTTCGATCGGTCGGCGACCAGGGCCAGCTGTTCAGCTTCGAGCGCCGCGACGACTTCGCCGAGATCGCTCAGGGCAACGTCCGCAGCTTCTTCGGCGACGATCACCCGGGCTGGACGGTGACCGTCGGTGACTTGGTCGACGCCCTGCCTGAGACCGTCGAGGGCGGCAGCATCGATCGGGTGGTGCTCGACATGCTCGCCCCGTGGGAGTGCCTCGAGGTCGTTGCCGATGCTCTCGCGCCTGGCGGAGTTCTGATCTGTTACGTCGCCACGGCGACGCAGTTGTCCCGCGTGGCCGAGGCGATGCGCAACCACGGCGGCTACACCGAACCGCAGGCCTGGGAATCGCTCGTACGCGGTTGGCACCTCGAAGGATTGGCCGTACGCCCCGAACACCGGATGCACGGCCACACCGGCTTCCTGATCACCACCCGCCGCCTCGCTCCGGGCGTCACCCCGCCGATGCGCAAGCGACGCCCGAGCAAGGGCGCCGCCGATGGTTTCGACGAGGCCGACGTCCAAGCCGTCATGCCCTCGGGTGAATGGAGCGCCGAAGACGTCGGCGAACGACCGGTCTCGGACAAGAAGGTCCGCAAGCTCGCACGCTCATTCCGTGAGCCGGTTCAGGAATCGCCGGACTCCGACGGTTAGGGTCGAGTTGGAGCCGATGTTCCACGCCCCGAAGGAGGAGCCGTGACCGACGAGTCCGCCCAGTACGACGAGGTTCGCAGTTTGCGCGCTGAGACCGAAGCGCTGCGGTCCAGAGTGGCCGGATCCGCTGCCCGCGGTGACCTCGATCAACAGGTTCGGCAACTGCGGTCGGCCCAGGCCACGCTCTCGACCCAGAATGAGCGCCTAGTCCGCACCCTCAAGGATGCCCGCGAACAGATCATCAGCCTGAAGGGCGAGATCGAGCGCCTCGCGCAGCCGCCGGCCTCCTTTGGCGTGGTGCTGAGCTCCAACGACGACGAGACGGTCGATCTGCTCACCTCCGGCCGCAAGATGCGCGTCGCGGTCAGCCCGTCGATCGAGCGCGAACTCATCGTTCCCGGCCGCGAGGTGGTCCTCAATGAGGCCCTCAACGTGGTCAAGGCGCTCGACTTTGAGCGGGTCGGCGAACTCGTACAAATCAAGGAAATGCTCGACGACGAGCGGGTGTTGGTCCTCGCCCATGGCGACGAGGAACGCATCGTTCGCCTCGCGGCGGCGTTGCAGGGCCAGAAGCTGCGCGTCGGCGACTCCCTGTTGCTCGATGCTCGCAGCAATTTTGTCTTCGAACGCATCCCCAAGGCCGAGGTCGCTGACCTGGTGTTGGAAGAGGTGCCCGACATCTACTACGAAGACATCGGTGGACTGTCCGGGCAGATCGAACAGATCCGCGACGCGGTCGAAATGCCCTACCTGCATGCCGACCTGTTCCGCGAACACGCACTGCGTCCGCCGAAGGGTGTGCTGCTCTACGGCCCTCCCGGCTGTGGCAAGACGATGATCGCCAAGGCCGTCGCGGCCTCGCTCGCCCGCAAGGTGGCAGAGAAGACCGGCCAGCCCGACGCGAAGAGCTACTTCCTGAACATCAAGGGCCCGGAACTGCTCAACAAGTACGTCGGCGAGACCGAGCGACACATTCGGTTGATCTTCCAGCGCGCTCGCGAGGCATCCTCGGGCGGCACCCCCGTCGTGGTTTTCTTCGACGAGATGGAGTCGCTGTTCCGCACCCGCGGTTCGGGCGTGAGTTCCGACGTTGAGACCACGATCGTGCCTCAGCTGCTCGCCGAGATCGACGGCGTCGAGAAGCTCGAGAACGTCATCGTGATCGGTGCTTCCAACCGCGAAGACATGATCGACCCGGCAATCCTGCGTCCGGGCCGACTCGACGTGAAGATCAAGATCGAGCGACCCGACGCCCAGAGCGCCCACGAGATCTTCGGCAAATACCTCACGCCGACACTTCCGTTGCACCCCGACGACCTCGCCGAGAACGGTGGATCAGCCGAGGCAACTGTTGAGGCAATGATCCAGGCGACCGTCGAGCGGATGTACGCCCAGATCGACGAGAACCGTTTCCTGGAGGTCACCTACGCCAGCGGCGACAAGGAAGTTCTCTACTTCAAGGACTTCAACTCGGGCGCGATGGTTCAGAACATCGTCGACCGCGCCAAGAAGCTGGCGATCAAGGATCAGTTGAGCACCGGCGTGCGCGGTATCCGGGTGGACCACCTGCTGGACAGCTGCGTGGCGGAGTTCAAGGAGAACGAGGACCTGCCGAACACCACCAACCCTGACGACTGGGCGCGCATTTCCGGCAAGAAGGGTGAGCGGATCACCTACATCCGTACCCTGATTGACGGCAAGACCGGTAGCGGTGCCGCGAAGGCGATCGACTCGGTCGCGACCACGGGGCAATATCTCTGATCGGTGTCGGCGTTCGTCACTGTTCGCTTGTTAGCCGGCCGCGCCGGGCAAGGAGCGCCATCCCGGCGCGCCAGCCGATGAGGAAGACCCCCAGCACGATCGTGGCAACGATGATGAAAGAGAACGCTGTGCCACGACCGGACAGATGGCGCAACACCATCCCGAGGCAGACGGTCGCGACCCACACCGTCACGCCCGCGCGCACCGTCACCGGAACGACCCGGCCCCAATTGACGTAGGCGATGATCCAGCCCACCGCCACGCCGACCAGGAACGGCCACGCGGTGATGACGGCATCGATCAGCGGATTCGATTCGTGGTGCGAGGCTCGGCCAATCGCGGCGAACACCAGCACCAGCAGCACGTCGAGGGCGAGCAGCGCCCAGCGCCTCATGCCGACCACCAGTCGTTCAGCTGGTCCACGATCTCCTGCCGTGCTTGCCGCCCGACGTGCGTCGCGCCCGGCAGGTTGAGGAAGCCATGGGGCACCCCGTAATAGCGGGTCAGGCGCGCGGCAACTCCCGCGTCCTGCAACTGGCGGGCGTAGGCATTGCCCTCCGGACCCAGCGGATCCCGATCCGCCGTCTGTACGAGTGCTGGCGCTACACCGCGTACGTCGGCGCGGGCGGGGGAGAGGATCGGATCCTCTGCCGCGAGGCCCGATCCGCTCAGGTAGAGCTCCTTGTACCGATCCAGCTTGGGCCCGTTGAGCATCGGCGCATTGCGCAGTTCGTGCTCGATCGACAGGTCGGTGGCGGGGTAGACCAACACCTGCCCGACCAGCCGCATGTTCCGGTCGCGAGCGTGGATCGCGGTCAATGCCGACAGGTTGCCACCCGCGCTGTCTCCGCCGACCACGATCTGCGGCTGGGAGGTGCCACCTTCGGCAGGACCACTGCTGAAGTGGTCGAAGACGTCCAGAACGTCGTGCACCGGAGTCGGCGCGGGATACTCCGGCGCCATCCGGTAGTCCGGTGCCAGAACGGTGCAGTCGGCCCGAGCAGAGAACAGAGTCAGCAACGAGTCATAGTCCTGCGGCCTGCCCAGGACCCAGCCGCCGCCGTGCAGATAGAGCAACACCCGATCGGTCGGCCGCCCGGTGCGGTAACGCCGGGTTGGAACCTGATGTCCGTCACGCACCGTGACCTTGACCTCGTCGATCTGGACACCACGGGTTCGCCCGCCGATCACCAGGGACGCGGGAAACACCGGTGCCGGCGACAGCCCGCGAGAGCGGGCGATCTGCTCGAGCGTCTGCTCCGCGAACGGGGTGCGTTCGGCGCGCGCGAGCGCGTAACAAAGGATCCTCGTACGCAGCGGGAGTCCTGCGGTATCGGACCAACTCGTTCTCGACATGGGCCCCAGTATGGCGCCGGTGCGCCCGCAGTCCGCTGACCGGGACTACCGGCGACGCAACCGCAGGAACGTTCCCAGAACGAATACGCCAGCCATTGCCGAAGCACCCCCGGCCACCAGCAAGCTGTCCCGGTTCTGCTGGCCACCGCCGAGATGGTCGGTCTGAATCACCGGCCCAGTTGAAGAGACGCTGGATGTTTTGGACACCGTCGTGGTTCGGCTAGATGTGGTCGATGTTCTGGTATGAGTCGTGGTGCTGGTGGGCGGAATGGTGCTGGTCGGCAGCGTTGTCGTGGTCGGCGGGACGGTGCTGGTGGGCGGAACGGTGCTGGTCGGTGGAATCGTGGTCGTGGGCGGGACCGTGGTCGTGGGTGGAATCGTCGAGGTCGGCAGCACCGTTGCTGTTGGCGGCGCCGACACATCACAGTCGCCGGTGGCGTTCTTCGGGTAGAACGGATCCTGATCGAACAAGGTGGTCCCCGCTTGCGGATCGGTCACCAAGACACCGACGCCGGGTGCGCTGAGCCCGTAGAGCCCGGAGAACGACAGCACCACGGTCGGTCGTACGGTCGTGCCCACAGGCACCCAGAGCTGATAAACAGCCTTTGCGGCACCGTCGTCCCAGAGCGTGTAGGTCACCTGGTCCTTGCCGCCGCCATCGTCGACCAGGCCGCGGATGCTCGCGGTGACGTAAACGGTGGTCTTCTGGCAGCCCGCGCTGACCACCTGTGTCCCGGTCAGAACCGTCGAGCCGACGCGATCTGCGGCGCTGGCGGCGCCCACCCCGATCGAACCTGATGCAGCGAAAACTGCCACAGCCCCCAGGCCGCGTGTGAATTTGATCATGTTATTGATGCCTCCCCGCACTCAACTGTCGATCAAAAGTACTGCTCGCCTTAGAGCGGCGACAAGGCTTCTCGGCCGATCAATACGCCTTTGTAGAGTTGCTGGCATGACCGTGCGCAGGGTGATGGGTATTGAGACCGAGTACGGCATTCTGCAGCCGGGCGATCCGGCCGCCAATCCGATGCTGATGTCTGGCCGCGTCGTGACGGCGTACGCCCGGGCGCAGGGCCTGCGCTCGGCGCAGACCGGGTGGGACTACTCCGACGAGGCGCCCCTGCAGGACGCGCGCGGTTGGGCGATCGACCGATCGATGGCCGACGTGAGTCAGCTGACCGACGAAGAAGACCCGACGATGGCCAATGTGGTGCTGAGCAACGGCGCCCGGCTCTACGTCGACCATGCTCACCCCGAATACAGCTCGCCGGAGATCACCGGTCCGCGCGCCGCGGTCATCTGGGACCGCGCCGGCGAGCGGGTGATGCGCGAGGCAGTCCGGTTGTTGAACGCTCCGGGCATGCCACCGTTGAGCCTCTACAAGAACAACACCGACGGCAAGGGCGCCTCCTACGGCACCCACGAGAATTACCTGATGCGCCGGTTGACCCCGTTTGCCAGCATCGTCAGCGGCCTCATCCCATTCTTCGTCAGTCGCCAGGTGTTCCTCGGCTCCGGCCGGGTGGGCATCGGCACAGAATCGCAACGAGCCGGTTTCCAACTCTCCCAGCGGGCCGATTTCTTCGAGACCGAGGTCGGTCTGGAGACCACCCTCAAGCGGCCGATCATCAACACCCGCGACGAACCACATGCGGTCACCGAGAAGTACCGCCGCCTGCACGTCATCATCGGCGATGCGAACCACTGCGATGTCGCGAACTACTTGAAGATGGGTGTGACCAGCTTGGTGCTGGCGATCATCGAAGCCGGCGCGGTGGATGAAGATCTGACCCTTCGCCACTCGATCGCCGCCCTGCAGCAGATCTCCCACGACCCCACACTGCGTACGACGGTCGAGTTGGCCGACGGCCGCTCGATGACCGGGCTCGACCTGCAGTGGGCCCATCTGGAAATGGTCACCCGATGGCTCGCGACGCAGGATGAGATCGACGACGAGACGGCCGACGTGATGCGCCGCTGGGAACAGGTGCTGACCACCCTCGGGCATGACCCGCTCGACGCCGCCGGCCAAGTCGACTGGGCCGCCAAGCTGAAACTGCTCGAGGGCTACCGCAACCGCGGGCTGGACTGGGCCGATCCGAAGATGCGCGCGATCGACATCCAATGGTCCGACGTACGGGCCGACAAGGGCCTGTTCCACCGGCTCGACGCCACCGGTCGGTTCGAACGAATCGTCACCGATGAGGAGGTGGCGGCCGCTGAACACAATCCGCCCACCGACACTCGGGCCTACTTCCGTGGCCGCGCAGTCAGCCAGTTCGGTGACCACCTCGCCGCGGCGTCGTGGGATTCGGTGATCTTCGACCTGCCGCAGCGGCACACCCTGCAGCGGGTGCCGATGCTCGAACCGCTGCGCGGCACCAGCGCGCATGTCGGCGCGCTGTTCGACCGGGCGCAGACGGTCGAAGAACTGCTCGAGTCGCTGGAGAGCTAACTCAGCTCGCTGCGGTCAGGCCGCAACTGCCGTCGCCCTTGATCACACCGCTGGTGCGGTCGTACGACTTCTTGTTCTTCGCCGCGGTCATGATCCGGATCGGATAACCGCCGCCAACGTCGACGCGGGTGGGCTGGAAGACGCCGGTCTGTTTCCAAGCGCCGGACGGCTCGCGCTGGAAGCTGACCTTGACCATCACGCCGTCCTGGGTCGCATCAGGGAAGCCCCAGTGGGCGGTGTCCTGGTTGGAGATCTGGTTGCCCAGACCGAAGAAGGCCATCCGGCCGTTGATCAACTGGCAGGGCTGCACGACGTGGGCGTGGTTGCCGATGATGGTGTCAACCGCGCCCGATTGCAGAACCGCTTGGGCGGTCTGAGTCATCGCCGCCGTCGGCGTGTGGTTGTTGGCCTGACCCCAGTGGATGCTCACCAGCACGATCTGAGCGCCGTTGGCGCGGGCGGCCTTGGCGTCGGCGATGATCCCGTCGGCGCCCTTGTCCTTCCACATCGCCGCCTTCAGCCACGGGGCCGAGGACGGCACCGAGACGTCGTTGCCCGCCGCGAAGTTGTCGAGCGTGTAGCTGTAGGACAGGTGGGCAATCTTGACGCCCTTGACGTCGTACATCGCCGGGTTGCCGGGGGTGCTCGCGTCAGGTCCGGGCCCGGCGGCCTTCAGACCCGCTGCCGCCATCACCTCGCGGGTCTGCTTCAAGCCCGCGACGCCTGCGTCGAAGCTGTGGTTGTTCGCGGTGGAGCACCCGTCGTAGCCGACCTTCTTGACCGCAGCCGCGAACTCCTTGGGTCCGTGGTGGCGCAGGCCGCTGGTCAGGTTGGTGTCGTCGGGGGAGAGCGCGCCCTCCATCTGGCAGATCGACAGATCGGCCGAGGAGGTGAACGGCTTGATGTCGGCGAACAACGGGTCGAAGTTGTAGCCGTTGCCCCCGGCGATCTTCTTGGCGGAGGCGATGATCTCCTCCTGCGGGATGTCGTCACCGCTGAACTCGATCGTCAGGTTCGACGCACCACTGGCCGTGGAAGCGACTGCGCCGCCGGTCGACGAACCCGAGGCAACGCTCTTGCTCCCGGTGGTCGTGCCGCTCTGGCTCCCCTTGCTGTCGGATCCCGCGCAACCAGCCAAGGCCAGCGTCGCGACACATCCGACGGCCGCAACGGCCCTGATTCCCCGAAGTCCCGTCATGTCGCCGAACTGTAGTGAACCGGCGCCGCCGGACGCGGGACAGACACGGGGTGTACGGCGTGTCGGTCCGGGCGTCAGTGTCGGTCCGGGTGTCGGTGTCGGTTGACTAGGGTGGAACGGACGTCTCTTCGGAAGGGCTCGATCCCATGGCAGGTCAGGAACGCATCACCCCACAGCGCCGCGACGGCGGCCCGGCCGATGACGCGCCAGCGCCTTTGCCGGTGCCGGCCGCTCAGTCCCAGGTGTCCCACGACGACATCGACAGCGTGCTCGATGAGATCGACAGCGTGTTGGAGACCAACTCCGAGGAGTTCGTGCGCGGATTTGTCCAGAAGGGCGGCCAGTGACCGCTGACGGCCCGGGTCGTCTGCCCCAGGAGTTCCTGACCACCGGGTCATCGTCGTTCACCGAGTTCCTTGCTGGCCATGCACCGGAGCTGGTGCCGGGTGGTCGCCACACTCCTGTCGGTGGGGTTCAGGTTGAGGTTCCTCACGGCACCACGATCGTTGCGCTCACCTACGCCGGCGGGGTGCTGCTCGCCGGTGACCGGCGAGCCACGATGGGCAACCTGATCGCCAGCCACTCGATGCGCAAGGTCTTCCTCACCGACGACCACTCCGCGGTCGGCATCGCCGGAACCGCGGGGGTCGCCATTGAAATGGTGCGCCTCTTCCAGGTCGAACTCGAACACTACGAAAAGCTCGAAGGAGACCTGCTGTCGCTGCGCGGCAAGGCCAACCGGCTCGCCACGATGATCCGGGGCAACCTCGGGATGGCCATGCAAGGTCTGGCGGTCCTGCCGCTGCTGGCTGGCTATGACTTGGAGACCGACTCCGGACGGATGTTCAGCTATGACGTCACCGGTGGATGCTACGAGGAACAACAGTTCCATGCGGTCGGCTCGGGATCGTTGTTCGCCCGAGGAGCCCTGAAGAAGCTGTGGCGCGCATCGATGACACAAGACGAAGCCGTCCGTGTGATGCTCGAGTCGCTTTACGACGCCGCCGATGATGACTCCGCAACCGGGGGCCCCGACCCGGGCCGACGGATCTGGCCGACGGTCGCGGTGCTGCAGCGCGAAGGCGCCCACTTCGTCGACGACGCCGAGGTGGAGCGGGTCGTCCTCGACGTGATCGCCGGCCGCCGCGAGGGAGATCCAAGATGAGCCTTCCCACGTTCTCCACTCCTTCGCCGCTTCGACCTTTCGCGAGGACCCTCCGATGAGCATGCCCTTCTACGTCTCGCCCGAGCAGTTGATGAAGGACCGGGCCGACTTCGCGCGCAAGGGCATCGCCCGTGGCCGAGCGGTTGTGGTTCTGGCCTACGAGGGCGGCATCGCTTTCGTTGCCGAAAACCAGAGCCGTGCGCTCCACAAGATCTCCGAGATCTACGACCGGATCGGCTTTGCCGCGGTCGGCAAATACAACGAGTTCGAGAACCTGCGGGTTGCCGGCATTCGTTATGCCGACCTGCGCGGTTACTCCTACGACCGCACCGACGTCTCGGCGCGCGGCTTGGCAAATGCCTACGCGCAGACGCTCGGCACCGTCTTCACTCAGGAGTCCAAGCCGTACGAAGTGGAGATTGTCGTCGCTCAACTCGGCGCCGACGCGGCCAGTGACCAGATCTACCGGCTGATGTACGACGGATCCGTCGCCGAGGAACGCGGCTACGTCGCGATGGGTGGGGGAGCCGAGCGGATCAACGCCGGACTCGAACAGGACTGGCGGCCAGACATGTCGTTGTCCGAAGCCCTGCGACTCGCAGTCCGCTTGCTCGGACAAGACGCCGACGGCTCCACCCGCGAGCTGACCGGCGACCAACTGGAGGTTGGATTGTTGGATCGTGGCCGGTCGCGGCGCACCTTCCGTCGGGTGGTCGGGGAGCCGCTGCAGTCGTTGCTGTGACGCTCCAATCGCAATCTCATTCGCATGTTGTCGGTGGTCGGTGGAATACTTCGGAACCGAAAACTGAGGTCACCTAACTTTTGGCCATTGGCTGACAACACCGGGAGCGCGCACGACGTTGAACGACACCACCACAGACCCTGACTCCGACACCACATCCGACCACGACCGCGCTGCCGCAGAGCTGGTCAGCAGTCACTCGGTCGCACCCCCGGACCGCTTCTGGCACCGCAGCGACCTGGGGCGGTTGTTGCCCTATCTGCGCCCCTATCGCGGTCGCCTCATCGCAATGTTCATCGTGGCTTTGTTATCGATCGGCTCCACGATCGCGATCCCGCTGTTCACCAAGGCGGTCATCGACGGTCCGGTCGCTGACCACGACCAGCGCGGGCTGTGGATCCTCGGGCTGAGCGCGCTGCTGCTCGGGGTCGCCGAGGCCGCGTTGTGGATGGGTCGCCGCTGGTTGGTTCAGCGAGCGAGCACCGGTGTGGAGGCCGACCTGCGCACCGACATGTACGCGCGATTGCAGGTCCTCCCGATGCGCTTCCACGGCAGTTGGCAGTCCGGTCAGCTGCTGTCGCGGATCATGAACGACCTTTCCGCGATGCGCCGGTTCATCGGCTTTGGCTCAGTGCTGTTGGTGCTCAACGTGATTCAGGTCGTCGTCGTCACCGGGATCCTGCTGGCGATGTACTGGCCGCTCGGAGTGATCGTGTTGATCTCGATCATTCCGGTGGTGTGGGCAAACCTGCACTACGAGCGCCAGTTCACCAAGGCCTCCCGCGCTGCCCAGGACCAGACCGGCAACGTGGCCACCCAGGTCGAGGAGGCCGTTCTCGGTTTGCGTGTGGTGAAGGCATTCGGTCGTGAAGACCACGTCTACGCCCGCTTCGACCAGCAGGCGGTCGAACTACGCGACATCCAGTTGCGCAAGGTCTCGATCATGTCGCGCTTCTGGACCCTGCTGGAGACCATCCCGACGGCCACCCTGGTCATCGTGCTCGGTGTCGGAGCCCACGCGGTTGCCGACGACCGGATAACCATCGGCACCCTCGTCGCCTTCATCACCTTGATGCTCAACCTGGTCTGGCCGATCGCCAGCCTCGGCTTCCTGCTGTCGATGCTGCAGGAAACGATGACCGCGGCCAACCGAGTGGTGCAGATCTTCGACGAGCCGCGCGCGATCGAGTCCGGCCACCGCGACCTGCCGAACCCGACCGGTCGACTCGAACTGCGTGATGTGGGCTTCCGGTTCCCCGACAGCGAGACGTGGGCGCTACGCCACCTGAACCTGGTCATCGAGCCGGGCGAGACCGTGGCGCTGGTCGGGGCCACCGGTGCCGGCAAGTCGGTGCTCACCTCGTTGATCCCGCGCCTTTACGACGTCAGTGAGGGCGCCGTGTTGCTCGACGGGGTCGACGTCCGCGAACTGCCTCTTCCCGTCGTACGCCGCATTGTCGCCACCGCATTCGAAGACCCCACCCTGTTCTCGATGTCGGTGCGCGAGAACCTCACCCTTGGCCGCCCGCAGGCCACCGAGGAAGAGTTGCGGCGCGCCATCGGCATCGCCCAAGCCGACTTCGTCGACGACTTGCCGTTCGGCCTCGACACCCGCATCGGCGAGCAGGGGATGAGCCTTTCCGGTGGCCAGCGTCAACGCCTGTCGCTGGCTCGCGCCGTGTTGGCCGACCCGCGGATTCTGGTTCTCGACGACACCCTGTCGGCGCTCGACGTTCACACCGAGGCTTTGGTGGAAGAGGCGCTGCGCAATGTGCTGACCGATGTCACCGGCATCGTCGTTGCCCACCGAGCCTCAACGGTGATGCTGGCCGACAAGGTCGCTCTGCTCGATGGCGGCACCATCACCCACGTCGGGCGACACACCGATCTGCTGGCGCGAGTCCCGCGCTATCGCTTCCTGCTGGCGGCCGATGACGAATTGGATCTCGACCTGGAACATGACGAATGCTGGGAGAACGACGAGTTGCTGATCCACGCCAACGCGGCTGGCGTCACGGACCGCTCCGGCGAGACCGGCAACGACGAGGAGGTCACCCGATGACCTCCACCCCCATCGCAGAGGCCACCGCCGACTGGCGCGGCCGGATGCAAGAGAACAAGCCCGAAGAGGCAGTTGAGAAGACCGCCCGCCCGGGTCAGGCGAAGGCGCTGCTCTGGAGCCTGCTGCGGCCCTATCGCCGTACCGTTGCGTTGTTGGCCATCGCCGTCGTGTTGGAGAACGTCGCTCGCCTGGCCGTTCCACGTCTGGTGCAGATCGGCGTCGACGACGGGGTGCCCCCGTTGCACGACCGCGGCGACAGCTCGGTGATGACTCAGGTCGTCGTGGCGTTGCTGATCGCCTTGGTCTTCCAGGCGAGCCTGCGAATGCTGTTCATCTTGCAGTCCGGCCGGATCGGTCAGAAGGTGCTGTTGGAGCTTCGCCGCAGGGTGTTCCGCCACTTCGGCACCCTCGACGTCGCCTTCCACGACCGTTACACCTCCGGTCGCGTGGTCAGTCGTTCGACCAGCGATGTCGAAGCGATCCAGGAGATGCTGGAGAACGGCTTCGACGGGCTGATCACAGCGGCTCTGACCCTGGTCGGGACAGCCATTCTGCTGATCACCCTCGATGTGCGCCTGGGGTTGGTCTGCCTACTCAGCTTCCCCGTGTTGGTGGTGCTGAGTCTGTGGTTCCGTCGTGAGTCGGCGCGGGCCTACCGGCTCGTCCGGGAGATCTCGGCGCTGGTCATCGTGCAATTCGTAGAGACGATGACCGGGGTCAAGGCGGTGCAGGCCTACCGTCGGGAGAGCCGCAACCAGGTGATCTTCGCCGACCTGACCGACCGCTACCGCGAGATCAACCTGCGCACCATGCGGTTGGTCGCCATCTTCATGCCGGGCGTGAAGTTGATCGGAAACGTCACGACGGGTGTGGTGTTGCTCTACGGCGGCTACCTCGCGATGCACGGCCAGATCACCATCGGCATTCTGACGGCCTTCCTGCTCTACCTGCGCCAGTTCTTCGAGCCGATGCAAGACATCACGCAGTTCTACAACACCTTCCAGTCGGCCACCTCGGCGCTGGAGAAGCTGGCCATCGTGCTCGAGGAGAAGCCGGCAATCGCCGACCCGGAGCAGCCGAAGGCGCTCACCGATGTCCGAGGTCAGGTCACTCTCGACCACGTCCGGTTCGAATACGTCGAGGGTCACGCTGTGTTGCCCGACCTCGACCTGGTTGTGCCGGCCGGTCAAACGGTCGCGCTGGTTGGAACCACCGGTGCCGGAAAAACCACGATTGCCAAGTTGATCGCCCGGTTCTACGACCCGACCGAAGGCCGGATCCTGCTGGACGACACCGATGTTCGCGATGTCACCCAGGCCGATCTGCGCCGCCACGTCGTAATGGTCACCCAGGAGAACTTCATGTTCGAAGGGTCGATCGCCGACAACATTCGGTTTGGTCGTCCCACCGCTCGCAACGACGAAGTTCACGCTGCCGCCCGCGCGGTCGGAGCTGACACCTTCATCGAGCAGCTGCCCCAGGGCTATGACACCGACGTGGCCAAGCGCGGTGGCCGACTCTCAGCCGGTCAGCGACAACTGGTCGCATTCGCCCGAGCGTTCCTGGCTGACCCCGACGTGTTGATCCTCGATGAGGCAACCTCCTCGCTCGACATACCGAGCGAGCGGTTGGTGCAGCAGGCACTCCAGACGATCCTGGCCGGACGCACGGCGTTGATCATCGCCCACCGCCTGTCGACGGTCGAGATCGCCGACCGGGTGCTGGTGCTCGAACACGGGCAGGTGCTCGAGGACGGCTCGCCCCAGGAACTGACCCGGGCGGAGAACGGACGCTACGCCGCGCTCCACCAGGCGTGGATCAACTCGCTGGCTTGATGCGGCCGCGCCTGATCACCGTTCGGAGCGTCGCGCGGTGATCAGGTCGGCCTCGTCGGCGGGGGACAACCCTGCCCGTCGCGGCCGGCCCGGTCCGGCTTGAAGTTCCCACGCCAGTCCGTCGGTAAAGGTCTCCGGCAGCGGCCGGATGCGCAAGCCGGCCCGCGTGGCGGCAGCGGTCGAGACCGTCATCATCCCCGCCAGGTCCGGCCAAGGCAGCCAAAGCGGCAGCGACCGGTCGCCAGACCAGGGCTGCACACCGTGGTCGCTGAGCCATTGACCGGTCACCGGCACCAGATCGCCGGTGTGACCGGCGACGGCTCGGGCGCCGGCCAGCGCGGCGTGCAGCGGCACCGCCGGTCCGGTGGTGTTGAAGGTTCCGGTCGCGTCGGACACCAGGAAGTTCGCCAGGTCGCGGGCGTCTATCAATTGCACCTGCCCGTCGGGTTGGTGAGGCACCAACACAGCCCCGTCCGGCCGGGACGGGGCAGCGAAGCGCAACGGCCAATACCCCGTACGGTCGCTGGCATCGCCTGGGCCGGCGATCAAGCCGGCGCGGGTCACCAGGTGAGCCTTCGGGAACGCCTCCCGCACCAGGTTCTCGCAGGTCACCTTCGCGGCACCATAGTCCTCCGGCTGATAAACCTCGCCCGTCCAGGGCGCCAGCAGGGCCGCCGATTCGTCGGCGCCGATGGCCGCGGGACCGGCGTCGGCATAGACGTTGATGCTCGACACGAAGCGATAGTGGGCGACCCGATCTCGCAACACAGCCAACGCCGTACGAACATGAGCCGGGTCGCGGGCGACATCGACGACCGCATCGAAATCGCCGTCGAGGCCGGCGTAGCCGTCGGTGGTGGTTCGGTCTCCGCCGACGAACTGCACACCCTCTGGAACGGGTCCGCTGCTGCCTCGCGCGAACGCCACGACCTCGTCGCCGGCCGCGAGGGCGGCCGCGCAGACGGCCCGCCCAAGGAATGCTGTGCCACCCAACACGAGAAGTCGCATGTCCCCAGCAGACCAACGCCCGCACCGAACCCGCAATGGAATACGCCGACAGCGCAATTGGATCCGGCTTAGGGTCGAGGGCATGGAGCGGCGCATTTTTGGGATCGAGACCGAGTACGGCGTGACCTGCACCTCTGGCGGAACCCGCCGGCTGACGCCCGACGAGGTCGCCCGCTACCTGTTCCGCCGGGTGGTGAGCTGGGGGCGCTCCAGCAACGTCTTCCTGGCAAACGGTGCGCGGCTCTACCTCGACGTCGGCAGTCACCCCGAATACGCCACGGCCGAATGCGACAACGTGCGCGAGGCGGTGATCCAGGACAAAGCGGGCGAACGAATCCTGGCCGATCTCGCCGAGGACGCCCAGCAACGCCTGCTGGAGGACGAGATCCGCGGCGATCTCTACATCTTCAAGAACAACACCGACTCGGCCGGCAACTCTTACGGCTGTCACGAGAACTACCTGGTCGCGCGGGCGGGGGAGTTCTCAGCGATCTCCGAAACCTTCTTGCCGTTCCTGATCAGCCGCCAAATCACTTGTGGTGCAGGCAAAGTCACGACCCTCGGCAGCAAGCCGGTGTTCGCGGTCTCTCAACGCGCCGACCACATCTGGGAGGGCGTCAGTAGCGCCACCACCCGCAGTCGGCCGATCATCAATACCCGCGATGAGCCGCACGCCGACGCCGAGCATTACCGACGAATGCACGTCATCGTCGGGGACAGCAACATGTCCGAGACGACCACCCTGCTCAAGCTCGGGTCGGCCCACCTGGTGTTGCGAATGATCGAGGACGGCGTCGCGATGCGCGACATGTCGCTGGACAACCCGATCCGGGCCATCCGCGAGATCAGCCACGACATGACAGGCCGTACTCCGGTTCGACTCGCCAACGGCAAGCAGATGTCGGCGTTGGAGATGCAGACCGAATATTTCGAGCGGGCCACCGCCTATGTGGCCCAGCAGGGCATCGACGACCCGACAACCACCCAGGTCATGGACCTGTGGGGCCGCACCCTCACGGCGATCGCGGGCGATGATCTTGCCTCGATCAGCACCGAGATCGACTGGGTTATCAAGCACACCCTGCTCGATAACTACGCGACCAAACACGGCCTCGACCTCAGCCACCCGAAGATGGCCCAGCTCGATCTGACCTACCACGACATCAAGCCGGGACGCGGGGTCTACAACCTCCTGGCCGCCCGTGGCCGAGTGCGACGGGTCTGCACCGACGAGGAGGTGCGCCAGGCCGTCGACGTTCCGCCGCAGTCCACGCGGGCCAAGTTGCGCGGCGACTTCGTCCGCGCCGCGCAGGAGCACCGCCGCGACTTCACCGTCGACTGGGTCCACCTCAAATTGAACGATCAGGCCCAACGTACGGTGCTGGTGAAGGACCCGTTCTCCAATGTCGACGCGCGGGTCGCAGCCCTCATCGAATCGATGGGCTGACCTGCCGCGCGGGCTTCGCAGCGGACGCCGCGCTCACCCGCACAGGTCGCCCGGTTAGGGTGGCCCAGTCCACTGACCGAAGATCTCGAGGATTCTGCGTGCGCCGTAATACCCGCCTACTCACCGTGGGCGTCATCTCCGCCCTCATGCTGACCGGTTGCGGCAGCGACTCGAAGTCGAAATCAACGACGGCCGCGTCGTCGAACGCGACGCCTTTGACGGTCGCTCCCGAGAAGGTGTCGCCCATGAGCAACATCTCGGTCAGCGACACCAATCCGAAGTCCCCGAAGATCACCCTGAAGACCAAGCCGTTCCAGGTGAACAAGACCACCACTCAGGTCGTCACGCCCGGAACCGGCAAGGCGATTGGTGTCAAGGACATCGCGTACGTCTCGTACACCGCGGTCAACGGATCGAACGGGAAGGTGCTGACCAACACCTTCGACAAGAACGCCGTCGCGGTGAACCTCACCGACACCAACCAGTTCCCCGGCCTCGTCACCGCACTCAAGGGCCAGAAGGTCGGCGCCGTGCTGAACGTCGCGATCCCGCCGGCCGACGGCTTCGGCGGGCAGGGTTCAACCGACTACGGCATCACCAGCTCCGACTCGTTGATCTTCCGGATCAAGGTGCTCGACACCGCCGGTGTGCTCGACAAGGCCACCGGAGCTACCGTCGCCCCGAAGGCTGGCCTGCCGACCGTCACCGTCAGCGACGGCAACATGGCCAAGAAGGCCGCGACGATCACCATGCCGAAGACCGGCGCGAAGGTCGCCACCGCGCCCACCAAGCTGGTCGTGCAGCCATTGATCACCGGCACCGGTCGCAAGATCGTTGCTGGCGAGACTGTCAAGGTCCGCTACACCGGTGTGATCTGGGCGTCCGGCAAGGAATTCGACAGCTCGTCGAAGCACCAGGGGGCCCCGGCCGACTTCCCGTTGATCCCGACCTCCGCGACCAATCCGCAGGGAATGATCCCCGGTTTCGTGACCGGTTTGGTCGGCCAGCAGGTCGGCAGCCGCGTCCTGCTGGTGATGCCCCCGGCGGAGGGCTACGGCACCGCCGGTAACACGCAGGCCGGCATCAAGGGCACGGACACTCTCGTGTTCGTCGTCGACATTCTCGCCGCACTCTGACCCCATTTCGAAGGAGATCACCCCCATGGCATTCGACCCCGCTACCACCAAGCCGGAGATCGACTTTCCGGGCGATAACCCGCCCACCGAACTGCTGATCGAGGACATCACCGAAGGTGATGGCCGCGCCGCCGAAGCCGGCGACACGGTCAAGGCCCACTACGTCGGTGTCGCCTGGTCGACCGGCGAGGAATTCGACGCTTCCTGGAACCGCGGCGCGCCGCTGGACTTCCAGGTCGGCGTCGGCCAGGTCATCCAGGGCTGGGACCAAGGCATCGTCGGCATGAAGCCCGGTGGCCGCCGCAAGCTGACCATCCCGCCGGAGCTCGGCTACGGCGCCCGCGGTGCCGGTGGCGCTATCGGCCCGAACGAGACCCTGATCTTCGTCGTCGACCTGGTGTCGGCTGCCAAGGCGGGCGCGGGATCGGCCTTCGGCATTCGCTGATCCACCTGCAGGACCCGTACGACGAAGGGCGCGGACCACAGTGTGGTCGGCGCCCTTCGTCGTCTATCGCGATTGGGTCGGTGCCGCGTAGCGAATCAGGTGTCGATGGTGGCTCGCTGCGGTCAGGCCCCGGAGGCGATCCGCGCAGCGTGGCGTCCGGCGGCTGCGGCAGCCACGAAGGCCGCCCCGTCGGCTTCGAGTCCACGGCCCATCGTGCGCAATTCCACCGGCGATTGCGCCAACGCGTCGCGCAGACCGTCCACTGCCATCTCGACGCGGCGCAGCCGACCCGCAGATAGCGCCACAAGAACCTCGGCCTGGCGATCAATCAGCGCCCCGAACTCGCCGTCGAACCCGGGCACCGGCAGGTCTGCCGGCACCAAGGCGACCCGCCCGTACGCGGTGCTGCTGTGATGCGAAATCCCGTAATGCCGCTCACGGGCATCACCCTCGGAGATCCGAAGGGACGCGATCGGCCGGCCACCCAGGGCGTACGCCGCGTTGAGCGCCTCGCCCGCCGAGGTTCCGGAGAAACCCCAACGAGTGCCGGTGCCCAGGTTTCCCGGCCCTTGCGCGACGACTGCGATATCGGCGCCGAGAACCAAGCGGGCAGCGAGCAACCCGGTGTGCACGTTCACGGCCTCCAAATCGCCGCCGAACGTCTGGCCGACGGTCACGACGCCGGTTAGCCAGTCAGCTTCCCGGAGCGCGGAACTGGTGCGGGAAAATGCCGCCGGCAAGGCGCCACCGTCGGTCATGACATATGCGACCTTCAGTTGAGGTCGAAGGTTTCGGATGCCGCAGAGGATCGCCGGCAGCGCGGAATGCAGGTCGGCAGTCACCACCGGCATGCCGTCGATCGAGTCCGCGTCGACCAACGTGTCGTGATGCGGGCTCTCCTGCTCGTCGACGCCAAGGACCATCGTCTGCAGCGGCGTGTAACGGGCCTTGACGATGTGGCCCGCCGTCGACGGCGGGGGAGTTGGCAACCGGTTCGGAATGGCGATGATCAGCGCGCTGCCGCCGGTGCCTAACTGACGATCGATGGCGTTGGTATTGAGCAACACCCGGTCACCGATCTTCGGCCTCCCCACCAGCTCGACATAGGCCAGGGATCGAACCTCACCCTCGACCTCCGCGAGTCGAACGGCGACCTCCACCACCTCCCGCCGGGAGCTGGTCACACGGGTCACGACACCGGCTCGCCAAGTGATCACACCTCGTACATTAGTGCGAGGCGATGGGATAGCGTCGGACACATGAGTCACCCCACGAGGTTCTCCACTCGTTCCTCGCTCCGATACCTCGCGGGGGCCCCGACGTGAGTCGCCCGAGCCCCGCTGCCAAGACAGAGCGGCTGCTCAACCTCGTCATCTGTCTGCTCTACACCCGCCAGCCGCTGTCCAAGCAGCAGATCCGCGGCGCGGTCCCGCAGTACGGCGAGACCGCGGGCGACGAAGCCTTCGACCGGATGTTCGAGCGCGACAAGGACGAGCTGCGCGACTTGGGCATTCCGCTGCGCGCCGAAGCGGTCGATCCGATGTTCGATGACGAGACCGGCTACCGCATCGATCGCCGCGAATACGCCCTTCCCGAACTCTCCTTCGAACCCGATGAACTGGCAGTGCTCGGCCTGGCCAGCCGCACCTGGCAGCAGGCGAGCCTGGCTGGGTCTGCTGCCACCGCTCTGCGCAAGTTGGAAGCCGCAGACGTCGAACGCGACGAGGCGACGCTGGTCGGTTTCGAGCCGCGGGTCCGCACCGCTGAGCCGGCTTTCCCGGCCGCCAAGGATGCTGTCGTCCACCGCCGCCAGGTGACCTTCCGCTACCGCCGACCGGGCCAAGAATCGCTGGAGCGCCAGGTGCAGCCGTGGTCGGTCACCAACTGGCACGGCCGCTGGTATCTCACCGGTTTCGACCTCGACCGGCAGGCTCCCCGGGTGTTCCGCCTCGGGCGGGTCGACGGCCCTGTACGCCTCGTCGGTCGCCCCGGCGCCTACGACATCCCCGCCGATCACGAACCGTTGCAGATGATCGCGGGGTCCGAGCGCGAGCGCGAACCCCACCCTGCGGTCGTACGCGTCCGGTCCGGCGCCGGCCACGCACTGCGCCACCGCGCCCGCACCCTCGGCGAGGTCGACGACGTCTGGGCCCAGCTCGACATCGACTTCACCGACGCCGAAATCTTCGCCGACCAGTTGGCTGGCTACGGACCCGATGTCGTGGTGATCCACCCGCCCGAACTGCGCGAGGCCGTTGTCCGCCGGCTGCGTGCAGCCCTCGCCCGCCAGGAGGTCCGTGATGGCCGCTGAAAGTGCGACCAGCCGGTTGAGCCGACTGCTGACGATGGTCCCGTGGCTGATGCACCGCCAGGGGATCGATATCGAGCAGGCCGCCCGCGAACTCGGAGTCAGCACCACCCAGATCGAGGCCGATCTGAACCTGCTGTTCGTCTGTGGCACCCCCGGCCACCTGCCCGACGACCTGATCGAGGCGGAGTGGGAGAACGGCAAGGTTTTCCTCGGCAACGCCGATGAGATCGCCCGCCCGCTGCGCCTGGGAGTCGACGAAGCCCTCACCCTGATCGTCGGGCTGCGCACCCTTGCCGCTGTTCCCGGGCTGGGGGAGCGCGAGGCGATCGACCGCGCTCTCGCCAAGCTGATCGAGGCGGCCGGCGACGCGTCTGCTGCATCCGACCGGGTGGTCGTCACCGCGCCGCAAGGGACCGCGACGCGATGGTTGCCGACGTTGCAAGATGCGCTCGCCCGGCGCCGCCGTTTGCGGATGCGCTACCTGGTCGCGGCCCGCGATGAATCGACCCAGCGCGACGTCGACCCGATGCGGGTGCTGTTGCTCGACGACCACTGGTACGTCGAGGGTTGGTGTCACCGCGCCGACGACGTGCGCTTGTTCCGGGTCGACCGGATCGAGGAACTGGAAGTGCTCGACGTCGACGGCACCCCACCACAGACCGCGACACCCCGCGACCTCGACGACCAGATTTTCCGGCCCGGAAACGATGCCATCACGGTGGTTCTCGACCTCGCGCCCGAAGCCGGGTGGGTGGTCGACTACTACCCGACGGACGCGATCGAACGCGGCGACGACGGTGCCATCCGTGCGACCCTGCGCACCGCTGACCTGCACTGGGTCGAACAACTGGTCTGGCGCCTCGGGGGGGCCGCCCGAGTGATCGAGCCGGCGCGAGCGGCCGCAGCCGTCATCGACGGAGCCCGTCAGGCGCTCGCCGCCTACGCCTGAGCCACGCGCGGGAGAACAACGTGTGCGCCGATGCGGCGCCGATCACGTAGAGTTGACGGTGGTAGAGCCGAGCGGAGGAACCGCCCGGGATGGCAAGGAGCAGATTCTCTGATGTGGCGCAACCTCTTCGACGGATGGCACATCGTCATTCTTGTGCTGGTCATCGTGGTCGTCTTCGGTTGGAAGCGCTTGCCTGACGCGGCTCGTTCCTTCGGCCGTTCGGCCCGAATTCTCAAGAGTGAGATGGGCGAGATGAAGAACGACGGCAAATCGTCGGCTTCGGGTCAGACCGTGAACGGTGAGACCGTCCGCGACCAGACCCCGCCGACCACTGGTTCGTCGCAGGCCGGGCACCCGGACGGCTACCCGCAGCGCGACGACCAGAACCACAACGCCTGACGCGCGCGAACGCGTCCACCACCACCGTCGATGGCCCTATTACGCCGTAAGGACAATCCGGAAGCCCGGATGTCGCTAGGCGACCACTTCCGTGAGTTCCGCCGCCGCGCGTTGATCGCGGCGCTGGCCATTCTCATTGGTGGCGTCATCGGCTGGTGGAAGTTCGACCCGCTCTACGCCTGGCTGAAGCAGCCCATGGTCGATCTGGCCAGGCAGCGCCACGACAACTCGATCAACCTCAACTGGGGTGGGCAGGGTGTCACCGGCGGTTTCAACATGCGGCTGAAGATCGCCCTCTGGGTCGGTCTCATCGTCGCCAGCCCCGTGTGGTTGTGGGAGATCTGGGCGTTCTTGGCGCCCGGCCTGACCAAGCGGGAGAAGAAGGTCTCCTATCTGGTCATCGGCACCGCAGTGCCGTTGTTCTTGCTCGGTTGCTGGGTGTCCACCTTCGCCCTGCCGAATGCGATCCGCTTCCTGCTCGGGATCACTCCCGAAGGGGCAATCAACTACACCGACGTCAACACCTACCTCACCTTCGTGACCCGGTTCATGCTGGCATTCGGCATTGCGTTCCTGCTCCCGGTGTTCCTGGTCGGACTCAATGCGGCCGGCGTTCTTCCGGCGCGCACGATGGTCAAGGGCTGGCGGGTCGCGGTGATGGCGATTTTCGTCTTCGCCGCGATGATGAGCCCGAGCCCCGACGCTTGGTCGATGTTGGCGCTCGCGTTCCCGATGGTGGCGTTGTTCTACATCGCCGTGCTGATCTCGTGGTTCTTCGATCGCCGCCGGGTCAAGGAGCGTCCCGAGTGGCTCGACGTGCCGGACGACCAAACCTCCTCGCTCTGAGCGCTCCGGCGAATTAGTCTGCGGGCATGCCCGCTTCCCCCACCGATCGGCCCCGTCGAACCTTCGACAGCACCCACCTCGACCGGTTCGCGGAGGACTATGACTTCCCACTCGACGGTTTCCAGGTCGCCGGCTGCCGCGCGGTCCAAAGCGGTCACGGCGTTCTCGTCGCGGCACCCACCGGCGCCGGCAAGACGATCGTCGGGGAGTTCGCCGCCTACCTCGCGTTGAACAGCAGCCTCAAGACCTTCTACACAACCCCCATCAAGGCCCTGTCGAACCAGAAGTACGCCGACCTGGTGGCCCGCCACGGCGCCGCCAAGGTCGGGCTGTTGACCGGTGACTCCTCGATCAATGGCGAAGCCCCGATCGTGGTGATGACCACCGAAGTGCTGCGCAACATGCTCTACGCCGGCTCCGACACCCTGAACGGTCTCGGCTTCGTGGTGATGGACGAGGTGCACTACCTCGCCGACCGCTTCCGCGGCGCGGTCTGGGAAGAGGTCATCGTCCAGCTCCCGCAGGACGTTCAAGTCGTCTCGCTCTCGGCCACCGTCAGCAACGCCGAGGAGTTCGGCGAATGGCTGCGTACGGTTCGCGGCGACACCGAGGTCATCGTCGAGGAGCACCGCCCTGTGCCGCTGTGGCAGCACATGATGGTCGGCCAACAAATCATCGATCTGTTCGACCTCGACAAGCCCGAGACCCATGCGCTCAATCCCGAACTGCGCCAGCGCATCTCAGCGCTCAACCAGCGCACCGACCGACACGGTTCCCGGCTCGACGCCGGCGCGCCGCGCGGTCGCCGCGGCCGTCCAGCGAAGGGCCCCAGCGGCCCCGTACGAGGCGGACGTCCCGGTCGCGGCCCCAGCCGCGCCGAGGTCATCGAGGCCCTCGATCGGGAGAACCTGCTGCCGGCGATCACCTTCATCTTCAGCCGGGTGGGGTGTGAGTCCGCGGTCGGTCAGCTGCTCGCGTGGGGCATCCGGTTGGTGCCGCCGCAGGAGGGCGACCGGATCCGCCGGCTGGTCGAGGAACGGATCTCGGGCCTGCCCGAAGAAGACCTCGCCATTCTGGGCTACTACGATTTCGTCGAGGGCCTGACCCGTGGCTTCGCCGCCCACCACGCCGGGATGTTGCCGACCTTCCGCGAGATCGTGGAGGAGCTTTTCTCCGCCGGACGAATCCAGGCCGTCTTCGCCACCGAGACGCTCGCGCTGGGCATCAACATGCCGGCCCGCACCGTCGTGATCGAAAAGCTGGTCAAGTTCAACGGTGAGGCCCACGCCCCGGTCACCCCCGCCGAATACACCCAGTTGACCGGCCGCGCCGGTCGCCGAGGAATCGACATCGAGGGCCACGCGGTCATCCTCTACGGCCGAGACGTCGACCCGGAGTCGGTCGCCGGGCTGGCCAGCACCCGTACGTATCCGCTGAACTCCAGCTTCGTGCCGACCTCCAACATGGCGGTGAACCTGGTCGACCACCTCGGCCGCAGCCGGGCCCGCGAAACGTTGGAGTCCTCCTTCGCGCAGTTCCAGGCGGACCGCTCGGTCGTGGGCCACGCGCGCGCGATCAAGCGCAACGACGAGGCCCTGGAGGGCTACGAGGAGGCGATGCGCTGCCACCTGGGTGACTTCGCGGCCTATGCCGCGCTGCGCCGTCAGATCAGCGACCTGGAGAAGCAACTAGGCCGGCTCCGCTCTAGCGCGAACAGTGCCGCCTCAGCTGTCGCTCTGTCCAAGCTCACGGTCGGCGACGTGATCCGGATCCCCGAGGGTCGCCGCGTCGGTCTGGCCGTTGTCATCGCCACCGACGCCCCGAGCCGTGGGCTGTCCCAACCGTTTGTGCTCACCGAGAGCGCCCGCGCTCGCCGCCTGACCGAAGACGACGTGCCCGGCCCGGTCGAAGCGATCGGGAAGATCGGGGTGCCCAAGCGGTTCAACCACCGCGACCGCAAGGCCCGCGCCGATCTCGCGTCGACACTGCGGATCAAGATGCGCGACACACGTGACCCGGAGCGTCAGGCCGCGGACACCGCGCAGTTGCGCAAGCTCGAGGGTGAGATCGGCTCACTGCGCGAACAGATGCGCAACCACCCTTGCCACGACTGTCCCTACCGTGAGCAACACGCCCGCTGGGCCGAGCGTTGGTGGAAGCTGCGTCGGGAGACCGACGGGTTGCAGCGCCAGATTGATAACCGCACCCACAGCGTTGCGCGCACCTTTGAACGGGTCTGCGACCTGCTTTCGGAGTTGGGATTCCTCAGTCAGGACGGCCAGACCGTCACCGACGACGGACGCACCCTGCAGCGGATCTACGCCGAGCGGGACCTGCTGGTGGCGCAGTGTCTGCGTCAGGACGTCTGGAAGGGGCTGGACGCCAGCTCGTTGGCGGCGGCCGTGTCGGCGCTCGTTCACCAGTCGCGCTCCAAGGATGGCCCTGACCCGGATCCGCGGATGCCGAACCGTGAGGTCGGCCAGGCGATCGAGACCCAGTTCGACGTGTGGGAGGGCCTCGCCCAGCGAGCGCGTCACCACCATCTGTCCGCGATCCCCGAACCCGATGCATCGATCGTGTGGATGATGCACCGCTGGGCGGCTGGGCAGCGCCTGGAGACGGTGCTGCGGGGCAGCGACCTGTCGGCCGGCGACTTCGTCCGCCGGTGCAAGCAACTGATCGACCTGCTCGACCAGATCGCCGGACTGGACGACTACCCTGCGGTGTCCCGCACCGCCAAGCGCGCCGTCGACCAGTTGCTGCGCGGAGTGGTGGCCGCCGACCGGCTCGACTGACACCCGCGCGGCAAGACCGCGGCAGGCATCGCCTCTGGCAGGATGATGAACATGGCTTTTTCAAGCAAACACCTCACCCAGGGTGAACACGTCGAGACCGAGTTCCGCACTCACGCGAAGAAGATCGTCGGTCCGATCCTGCTGATCATCGCGATGATCGCGGTCGTGATCGTGTCCTACATCTTCCTCAAGGACACCGCGTGGCCGTGGTTGTTCCTGGCGATCACCATCGTCGCGTTGATCGTCGCGATCATCTGGGCGTTCGTGCCGATCTGGAAGTGGCGCGCCACGGTGTTCGTGCTCACCAACCGCCGACTGGTCACCCGCACCGGGATCATGGCGAAGTCGGGCCGTGACATCCCCCTGTTCCGGATCAACGACGTGCAATACGAAAAGGGCGTCTTCGACCGGATGCTCGGTTGCGGAACCCTGATCGTCTCCGACGCCTCCGACCAGCCGCCGCTGCGGCTGCGCGACATTCCCCACGTCGAGGCGATCCAGGTGAAGCTGAACGAGTTGTTGTTCGCTCACCACGACGACTCCGACGAGGGCACCGCCCGTCGATCGCAACAGGACGCTCCGGCGCCGTTCGACCAGCAGTCCCACGACGCCAACCGGGCCGCGCAGACCCGTCCGGTCGAACAGCAGCCGTCGGTCCGCCAGGACCCGCAGGGCCCCTACGACCAGAACTACGACACGCGCGCGGGCCAGCAGAACTACGACCCGCGCTCCGGGGAGCAGACCGACCCGCAGACTCGGCCGCTGCCCCGTCAGGACGGCAACGACTCTTACTGATCCGCCCCGGGCGAGTCAGCGGGTGAGCGAGGCGACGACCCGTGCCAACGGGTTCTGCACCCCGTAGCGCTCACCCAACATCTCCACCGCACTGCCGTCGGCCGCTGCCGACGGCAGTGCTGTGTCGAGGGCTGCCGGCAACTGCGCATTGCGCACCACCTCGACCACCCTTGGTGCCACATCGAGGTAGTCCGAGGCGGCTTCCAGTTTCGCCCGCCGGGCGCCCTTGATCTCGGGGTCACCACTGTCGATCGCCCGCCGCAGCGTCGCCAGATCGCCGTACCGAGCAATCAACGCAGCGGCGGTCTTCTCGCCGACGCCCGGAACGCCCGGCAGCCCATCACTGGCGTCACCGCGCAGCGCGGCCATGTCGGCGTAGGCGCGGCCGGTCGCGACGCCGTACTTCACCTGCAGCGCAGACTGGGTGATGATGTCCGGCTGACGCACCCCGCCCTTGGCGGTGTAAAGCACCCGGACGCCCTGCGCATCGTCGACCAACTGGAACAGGTCACGGTCGCCGGTCACGACGTCGATCGGCAGCTGGCCGAGGTGGTGTTCGACCAAGGTTCCGATGACGTCGTCGGCCTCGTAGCCATCGATGCCGAGCCGGCAGATGCCCAGCGCGGCGAGTGCATCGACAATGATCGGCACCTGCGGGGTGAGGTCCGCGGGAGACTCCTCGGCCACGTCGCTGCCCTCGGTCAGCCGATGCGCTTTGTACGACGGGATCGCGTCGACCCGGAAGGCCGGACGCCAGTCGTTGTCCCAGCAGCAAACCAGATGAGTCGGCCGTTCCCGGTCGACCAGCGTGGCGATCATGTCCAGGAAGCCCGCGACGGCGTTGGTCGGCACCCCGGCATCGGAACGTCGCTCAGGCACCCCGAAGAAGGCGCGGAAATACAGACTCGCGGAGTCGAGCAGGAGTAGGCGGTCGCTCATGACGCCCTACGGTAGGCCCTATGGAGGACCTCGATGCACGGATCGTCACGCTGCTCGCCGCCGACGGCCGCGCCAGCTTCACTGACCTGTCCAAAGAGACCGGTCTGTCGGTGAGTGCGGTGCACCAGCGGGTCCGCCGGTTGCAGGAGCGTGGGGTTATCAAGGGGTTCCGCGCGGTCCTCGATCACGAAGCGGTCGGTCTGCCGTTGACCGCGCTGATCTCGGTGACTCCCTATGACGCCTCGGCCCCCGACGACATCCCGGACCGGCTGCGCGGCGTTCGCGAAATCGTGGCCTGCTATTCGGTAGCGGGTGACGAGAACTACGTTCTGCAGGTCTGCGTCGCTTCACCAAGCGCGCTGGAGGACCTGCTTGCGCGGATTCGCGCGGGCGCCGGTGTGACGACGCGTACGACCGTGGTGTTGAGCACCCCGTGGGAGAACCGCTCACCGCTGGGGGAGTGAGCCGGCTCACGCGAGGCGCCCACCGGGCGTGTCTAGCGCGACACGCCGCGCGTCCCAAAAATTTCCCAGAAAAGTATCCGACTCTCTTGAGCCGCTGACCAGCACAAACAGATAACGGTGCAGGTCAGCGCCGGTTTGACAGCACGCTACTGGTCTGTAGGTTTGTCCCTACGCCAGATGGGCCCCGGGTCGTTTAGTAGATAACGTGCACTTTGCGTGTATTGGTCCCAACGATGACCTCCGGGCCCATCTGTCATCTCCGGACACCTTCGAGATCAAATTCCCGCTGGACCGGGCGACTCCGGTCCGCGCCGCTGCGCCGCATACGATCAGTCGGTGATCCGCAAGTTACCGCTCGCCGTGGCCGGCGGCCTCAGCCTCTGGCTAGCGTTCCCCGGCGTCGCGCTGTGGTTCATGGCCCCGATCGGTATCGCCCTCATCAGCGCCGCGACCGTTGGCGTCCGCGCCCGCACTGGTTTCCTGCTCGGGCTGGTCGGTGGCCTTGCGTTCTTCCTTCCGGTGCTGCACTGGACCGGCATCTATGTCGGCGCCTTGCCCTGGATCGCCCTGTCGATCACCGAATCGCTCTACCTGGCGTTCATGGGCGCCGCGATCGCCTGGGTGCAACGCGACGGTCGGATCCACCCGCTGTGGGTGGCGTGCCTGTGGGTGTTGCAAGAAACGGTGCGTTCGAATGTTCCGTTCGGCGGTTTCCCCTGGGCGCGCCTGGCGTGGTCCACCGCCGGTTCGCCACTGATGCATCTCGCTTCGATCGCGGGGGCGCCCGGGCTGACCTTCGTGGTGGCGTTGCTGGGCGCCTGGCTGACGTGCGCGGTGATGACCGCCATCCGTGCCGCGCGCACCGCGCGGCTGCGGGTCGTACGCCCGCTGTTGGCCACCGCGGCCGTCGTCGCTCTCGCCTCGATCTACCCGGTGCCGACCGGCGGCAAGAAGCTCGATGTGGTCGGCATTCAGGGAAACGTGCCGACCGCTGGTCTGGAGTTCAACGCCCAGCGACGGGCGGTGCTCGATAACCACGTGGCGGCTACCAACACCGCAACTGCGTTGATCCGGCAAGGGCGCATCGCCCAACCCGACCTGGTCGTCTGGCCGGAGAACTCCTCCGACATCGATCCCACGCGCAATGCCGATGCCGCCACCGAGATCGCCCGCGCCGTCGCCGCGATCAATGCACCAACGATCGTCGGAGCAGTGCTCGAGGAGCCCGCGCCCGACGTCTCGAACGCCTCGCTGCTCTACCTGCCGGGCAAGGGTTTGGTCGACCGTTACGTGAAACAGCATCCGGTGCCGTTCGCCGAATACATGCCGTACCGGTCGTTCTTTCGGTTCTTCTCCGACAAGGTCGACCTGATCACCACCAACTTCACCCACGGCAAGAAGGTCGGGGTGTTCTCGGTCACGACCCGGCTCGGAACAATCAAAGTCGGCCCGGTGATCTGCTTCGAGATCGCTTACGACGGCATCACCCGGGCCCCCGTCACCCGTGGCGCTGGCTTGCTGATCGTTCAGACGAACAATGCGACCTTCGGCTACACCGCCGAGTCCGAGCAGCAGCTGGCGATTTCCCGCGTACGAGCGGTCGAACATGGCCGGTCCGTGGTGCACGTCTCGACCGTCGGAGTCAGCGCGCTGATCACGCCCGACGGTGCGCTTCACAACAAATCCTCATTGTTCACTCGTAAAGTGCTCGCCGGAGAACTTCCGGTCCGTCAGTCGTTGACCATCGCGGACCGGGTCGGGGCGTGGCCTGAGTACCTCGTCGACGCGTTAGCGATCGTTGCATTGGTGCTCAGCGGCCGCCACCGCACCCGTACGAACCCCGCGACACCGTCGCCTGCACCGAAGGAAACTGATGCCCGAGTCTGAGGCCGCCCTGACCTCCCGGGGACCGATCGAGCGTGTGCTCGTGTTGTTGCCCACCTACAACGAGGTCGAGAACCTCCCGCTCATCATGCGCCGGATTCGCGCCAGCGTGCCTGAAGCCGATGTGTTGGTGCTCGACGACAACTCGCCCGATGGCACCGGCCAGCTGGCCGACTCCATGGCGGCTGCCGACGACCACGTCCAGGTACTGCACCGCGCCGGCAAGGAAGGTCTGGGCAAGGCCTACGTCGCCGGTTTCCAGTGGGGGCTGGAACGCGACTACGACGCCTTGATCGAGATCGATGCCGACGGGTCCCACCCGCCGGAGGTCCTGCCCCAGATGATCGCCGCCGCTGCCGACGCGGACCTGGTGATCGGCTCGCGCTGGGTGCCCGGTGGCGACATCGTCAACTGGCCACGCTCGCGGCAAGTGATCAGCCGTGGCGGCAATCTTTATATCCGCCTTGCGCTCGGCATGCCGGTCAAGGACGCCACCGCCGGTTATCGGGTATACCGCGCTGACACCTTGCGAACTATCGGGCTCGACGACGTCGACAGCCAGGGCTACTGCTTCCAGGTCGACCTCACCTGGCGCGTTGTCCGCCACGGGCTGCGCATCGTGGAGGTGCCCATCACCTTCGTCGAGCGTGAGATCGGGGCCTCGAAGATGAGCCAGGGGATCGTCCAAGAGGCGATGCTCAACGTGACCCGCTGGGGCGCTGCCCACCGCGCCAGACAGGTGGCAAGCCTGGTGCGGAGAAACTGATGGCTCTTCGCGTACGCGGGAAGTTCGCCTGGCTGCTGTTCGTGCTGCTGCTGGTTGTTCCGATCGTGGAAATCACCGTGTTGATCATGGTGGGACGCGCGATCGGTGGCTGGCAGACCTTCGGCCTGCTGCTGGTGTGGTCGCTCATCGGCGCCTGGATCGTCAAACGCGAGTGGCGCACCGCGTGGCGCGGGTTGCGTGAGTCGCTTCAGACCGGCGGAATGCCGGCTCGGGAACTCAGCGACGCCGCGCTGGTGCTGATCGGTGGGACTCTCCTGCTCGCACCCGGCTTCGTCACCGACGTCTTTGGTTTGTTGCTGGTGCTGCCGTTCACCCGGCCGCTGTTCCGCGGGTTGCTGCAGGCGGTCATCGCCCGCCGAATCCTTGCGCCCGGATTCACCGGCGCTGCGTTCGGCCCTGCGTTCGGCCCGACCGTGTCGGGCGCTCGCGGGGCGCAGTCGCCGCGCAGCCAACGCAGTGATGACGTCATCGAAGGCGAGATCCTCGACGAGGACTGATCCGGGCGTACGAAAAGGGCGGGCGACCGAAGTCACCCGCCCTTTTGCTATCGGTTCGAGGTCGAGACGCGCTGCTAGTCGCGCGGCTCAATCAACGGGGGAGTTGTTCAGGCGCTGCGCTTGCCGCGCGGCTTGACTCCCCGGGACTGACGCAGCAGGGCCAGACGCTCCTCGAGCAGTTCTTCCAGTTCCGGGATGGAACGGCGCTCAAGCAGCATGTCCCAGTGGGTGCGCTGGTGCTTGACCGGCTTGCGCTCCGGCTCCGGACCGTCGACCAGCAGGGCCTCGGCGCCGCAGCGGCACTCCCACAGCGACGGCACATCGGCCTCAACCGAGAACGGGAGCTCGATGGTGTGCCCGTTCGGGCATTTGTACGTGGTCATCCGACGCTCGCTGAAGGCGACACCGTCGTCGCTCTCGTGGGACATCGTGCTGAGGTTGGTTCCTCGCAGTGAACGTTCCGCCATGGTGTTTTCCCCTAATCGCTCGTCGGTCCGCTGCTACTCTCGCCGCGCGGCGTACTCGTGGGTTCAACGCAGCAGAGTCGCTGGTTGTTCCACAGCCGCCACAACGACTACAGGGCCACCAAACGGCGGCCCGTGGACCTGTCATGAAGACGCCGCAGCGCCCCGGAAGGTTGGGTCGGGCGGTCAGACGATCCGCGGAACCTGGTTGCCCACGTCGGTAATCCCTCGCCGCACGTCGACTCTGCGCAACAGCACGCCACCGACCACGAAGAACGTGATCAGGGCGATAATCGACAAACGATAGTTGTGGAAGAGCTGGAACACCAAACCGAACACCAGGGTGCCGAGCCAACTCGTCCCGCGTTCCATCGCTTGATAGAAGGAGTAAAACTCCGACTCACGCCCGTGGGGCACCAGGTGGCTGTAGAGCGAGCGGCTCAGCGACTGGCTGCCGCCCATCACCAGCCCGATGCCTACCGCGAGGACCATCCAGATCCCAAACGCGCGCTGCGGGATGAAGAAGGCCACCGCGACCACGCCCGTCCACAACACCAGCGCGTAGAGGATCAACGTCTTCGCCCCGCGGCGGCGAGCGAGCCGCCCGAACAACAGCGCACCCCCGAAGGCGACGAATTGCACCCACAAGATCGTCAGGAACAGCTGGGTGTCGCTGAACTTCAACTCGAGCTTGCCGTAGAGGCTCGCCGCAGAGATGACGGTCTGGATGCCGTCGTTGAAGAACAGGTAGGCGATCAAGAAGCGCATCGTCTGGGGATAACCACGCATCTCCACGAACGTCGTACGCAGCTGGGCGACGCTGCTGACCGCGGCCGCGCGGTCCTTGGCTGACGCCGGGGGCACGTCCTTGAGGCCGGTCACCGTGATCAGCGCGTAGCCGATCCACCAGACACCGGCCGCCACAAAGATGATGCGGGCCGCCGTGCTGGTCGAGACCCCGACCTTTTCGTGCAGGCTGAGGAAGATCAACGAGAGCAATAGCATCAGGCCACCGCCGAGGTAGCCGTAGGACCATCCTTTGGTGCTGACCGCATCGCGATCGTCGGGTGGAGTGATCCGAATCATCAGCGCGGAATAGACGATCAATGCGCATCCGAGCGACATATTGGCGATGATCGCCAGGACCACCGCGAGCTGCCAGTTGTCACCCGAAGCAAGACAAAGAGCCGCCGCGGCCAGCGCCCCGACCGTGGTGAAGACCGCCAGCAGTCGGGTCGGTCGCGCTGACCGATCAGCGAGCGGCCCGACGAATATCAAGACCAGCGCCGAGATGATCGTCGAGGCGGTCAGGGCGTACGCCGCCAGCGAGCCGGGCGCTATCGGGATACCGAGGACGTGCAGGTCGACCTCGCAGGTGAGATCGGTCGCCTGCTGCGGGCACGCCGCCTTGTTGGCCAGCGCCGTGACGTAAGGCCCGAAGAGCACCGTCATCGTCGCGGTCACGAACGCCGAGCAGGCCCAGTCGTACCAGTACCATTTGCGCTGCCAAGCCCGCTGTTGGGGGCTCGAAGTCAGCACGGACGGTGCCTCGGTGATCTCCACGGGTGAACTGTGACACAGCAGCGCCCCGGCCACCGGTAGATCGCCCCGCATGGTTGGCTGGACCGCGAACGATGCGGCGCTTATGCCGGGAGGCGGGGGAGAGGGGGACCGATGGAGACGCAACAGGGCCGTGCCGGCACTCGTTTCGGTCCGTACGAACTTCGCGCCCTCATCGGTCGCGGCGGCATGGGCGAGGTCTACCGCGCCTACGACACCCGCAAAGATCGTGAAGTCGCGCTAAAGCTGCTGCCCTCGGATCTGGCCGGCGACGCGCAGTATCGCGCCCGGTTCCAGCGCGAGGCCCAGATGGCCGCCCGGCTGCAGGAACCCCATGTCATCCCGATCCACGACTACGGCGAGCTTGGTGGGGTGCTGTTCATCGACATGCGCCTGGTCGACGGCAAGGACCTGCGCGGCATCCTGCGGCGCGGTTCGCTGATGCGCCCCGACGCGGTTGTCCACATCATCGGGCAGATCGCTGACGCGCTCGACGCCGCGCACCGTGACGGGCTGGTCCACCGCGACGTCAAGCCTGAGAATGTCCTGCTGTTGCCATCCGGGTTCGTCTACTTGGCCGACTTCGGTATTGCGGCCCGCCTCGACGAAGACCGCATCACCTCCACCGGTGAGGCGCTCGGCTCGTTTTCCTACATGGCGCCCGAGCGGTTCAGCGACCAGCCGTCCGGACCCGCCGTCGACATTTATTCGCTCGGTTGCCTGACGTACGAACTGCTCGCAGCCCGGCCGCCGTTCCGGCGCACCTCGGTCTCCGCGCTCATCCAGGCGCATTTGAGCGAGCAGCCCGAGCCGGTCAGCCACTTCCGATCCGATGTGCCCGCTGGTCTCGACGACGTGATCGCTCGCGCCTTGGCCAAAGACCCCGGGCAGCGGCAGCCGACCGCTGGCGCGTTCGCGCACGAAGCCCGCCAGGCCCTGCACCTGAGCACTGGTCGGGCCCAGGATCCGGCGCAGACCGCGTCGGCGCCCACGGCCCGTTCGGCCTCGCAGACCTCGGCCGCGGCCTTCGTCGATCGGCGCGAGCCCGAGCGTTCGCGACAACGACCGCTGCTGATGGGCATGATCTCGGCCGTCATCGTCGCGGCGATCGGCATCGGCGGCTACCTCGTCGCCAGCCAGGTGTTCGGCAGCGACGACCCCGCCACGAACTCCTCACCGATCGGTGGCCCGAGCGATTCCAACCCTGGATCCACCACCGGGTCAATCCAGGGATCGATCACCACGGACCCCAGCAACTCGATCTCCACCTCGTCCTCACCGGTGACCGGTCGGGGCAGTTGGCCGGCCATTCTGGGAGACAGCAGCGCCGGCTATGACTGGCAGGGTTGGACCGCCTACAGCGCCGTACGATGCCACTCTGACGACCGCGCCTTGGCGGTGGCGACGACCGGCAAGTCCTTCATCACGATCTGCCAGGCCCATTCCGGCAGCACCTATTACCTGGGTATCCGACCGGCCCAGGTCGTGATGCCGAACTCCATCGAGCTACCCAATGCGCGCCGTTCAGGTTCCGGTTGGACGGTGACCAACGAGAAGGAATCGGTCGACTACGACATCAGTCCCAGCGGTCTGTCGGTCACCGATCGGGCTCACGGAAAGAACGCGAACGAGGCGGTCACCCGCTACGTCGGCCTTTCGGGTCAGTGAGCCGGGAACCTGCCGCGATCAGCGACGCAACAGATTGACGTCGCGTACGGCGCCGGTCGACGCCGAGGTCGCCAGGGCGGCATAGGCACGCAGGGCCGCGGTGACCGGACGGTCCCGGTCGATCGGCTGCCAGGGGTGCTCCGAGGCCTCCATCTTGGCGCGCCGCGCTGCGAGGGTCTCGTCGTCGACATTGACCTGCAGGGTGCGGGTGCGGACGTCGATCAGGATTTCGTCGCCGTCCTCCACCAGACCGATCAGTCCGCCTTGGGCTGCCTCGGGGGAGACGTGTCCAACCGAGATACCCGATGAGCCACCGGAGAAGCGACCGTCGGTGACCAGCGCACATTTCTTGCCCATGCCGGTGCCCTTCAGGAAGGCCGTCGGGTGGAGCATTTCCTGCATGCCGGGGCCGCCGGAGGGGCCCTCGTAGCGCACCACGATGACGTCGCCTTCGGTGATCCGCTTGGACAGGATCGCGTCGACCGCATCTTCCTGGCTCTCCACCACCAGGGCCGGGCCGCGGAAGGTCCAAAGGTCCTCGTCGATGCCGGCGGTCTTGATCACCGCGCCGTCTTCGGCGAGGTTTCCGTGGAGCACGGCAAGCCCGCCATCGGCGGTATAGGCGTGGTCGATCGAGCGGATGCAGCCGTTCTCGGCGTCGGTGTCGAGGCTGCTCCACTTGTTGTCGGTGGAGAAGGCCTTCGTGGTGCGCACCCCACCCGGCGCAGCATGGAACAGGTCCATCGCGGTCTGGGAGGCCTCACCGGAGCGGATGTCCCACTCGGCCAGCCACTGCTCGAGGCTGGGGGAGTGCACGGCGTGCACGTCGCGGTTCAGCAGACCCGCGCGGTTGAGCTCACCGAGGATGGCCGGGATTCCACCAGCGCGGTGGACGTCTTCCATGTGGTAGTCGGAGTTCGGTGCCACCTTCGCCAGGCAGGCAACGCGACGGCTGATGTCGTCGATGTCGGCCAGGCCGAATCCGACCTCGCCCTCCTGCGCCGCGGCCAGGACGTGGAGCACAGTGTTGGTGGAACCACCCATCGCGACGTCCAGCGCCATTGCGTTCTCGAACGCCGCGTGGGTGGCGATCGACCGGGGCAGCGCCGAGGCGTCGTCCTGCTCGTACCAACGCTTCGCCAAGTCAACGATGGTGCGGCCGGCCTGCTCGAAGAGCGCGCGCCGGGCGGAGTGGGTGGCCAGCGTCGAACCGTTTCCGGGCAACGACAGGCCGAGGGCCTCGGTCAAACAGTTCATCGAGTTCGCGGTGAACATGCCCGAGCAAGAACCGCAGGTCGGGCAGGCCGCGGCTTCGACCGCGGCAAGGCCGGTGTCATCGACCTCGGGGGAAGCGGAGGCTGAGATCGCGGTGATCAGGTCGGTCGGCGCGTGGGCGACACCGTCGACCACCACAGCCTTGCCGGCCTCCATCGGACCGCCGGAGACGAAGATCGTCGGGATGTTGAGTCGCATCGCGGCGTTCAGCATTCCGGGAGTGATCTTGTCGCAGTTGGAGATGCAGACCAGCGCGTCAGCGGCGTGGCCGTTGACCATGTATTCGACGGCGTCGGCGATGACTTCTCGGGAGGGCAGCGAATAAAGCATGCCGCCATGGCCCATGGCGATGCCGTCGTCAACGGCAATGGTGTGGAACTCGCGGGCGATACCACCGGCGGCCTTCACCTGCTCGGCGACGATGTCGCCCATGTCCTTCAGGTGCACATGCCCTGGGACGAACTGGGTGTAGGAGTTCGCGATCGCAATGATCGGTTTGCCGAAGTCTCCGTCACCAACGCCAGTCGCCCGCCAGAGGGCGCGAGCCCCCGCAGCGTTGCGTCCGTGGGTAGTCACTCGGGAGCGCAGTTCAGGCATCGCGGTCTCCTGCCGGGTCGGGGACGAGGTCAGTTGCCATCTTCCCACCGGGCCACCAGCCCCGGTCGGGTGGTCCATATTGCGGCTAGGCGGCCCACCATCCGGACGGGTGATTTTGGGACGGGATTCGGGGGGCCGGCACCGCAGGCGAGGACTGCTCGCTACCGTGGAGGAAGTTCAGATATTCCGTCGGACAAGGAGATCCACACATGCTCGTACGTCGCCTCGCCCGCCCACTGCTCGCCTCGATGTTCGTGGTCGGAGGTGTCAATCAGCTGCGGAACAGCAAGAAGATGGCGCCGGCCGCACAGCCATTGGTCGACGCTCTCGCCGGACCGCTGAAGTTGCCGACTCGCGACGCGAACCTCGTGGTCAAGGCTTCGGGCGCCACGATGACCGCGGCCGGGGTTGCACTGTCCCTGGGCCGGTTCCCGCGGGTGTCCTCGCTCACCTTGGCTGCCCTCATGCTGCCGACGACCTACACCGGTCACCCGTTCTGGCAGGAGTCCGACCCAGCGGCCAAGCAGCAGCAGATGATCCACTTCTTCAAGAACGTCTCGCTCATCGGCGGTCTGCTGATCGCGTCGGCCGACACCGAAGGCAAGCCGGGCTTGTCATTCCGCGCCGGTATGGCCAAGAACGCCGCCTCCCGAGCCGCCCACACCGGCGTGCTCGAGGCACGACTGGCCGCCGCGAACGCGCAGAACAAGCTGCCTGTCTGACGCTCGGGCGAAGGTTTCACCACAGCGGCGAGGGCCGCGACAGACATGGTCACCAGACCTGTCGGTCGCGGCCCTCGGTGCTGCGCGGTGCTGATCGGTGCTGCGCGGTGCTGCGCGGTGCTGATCGGTGCTGATCGGTGCTGCGCGGTGCTGCGCGGTGCTGATCGGTGCTGCTCGGAGCTGCTCGGAGCTGCTCGGAGCTGCTCAGTGCTACTTGGCGAGACGGCGCCGGGATCAGACCGAGAAGCCGAGATGGGCCAGCGCCTGTCGCAACAAGACGCCGTGGCCACCCTCCATCTCCTCGGTGGCGGCCAGGTCAATGGCTTCCTGCGGAGTCAGCCACGCAAGATCGAGGGAGTCCGCGCTCGGGGTGCAGTCGCCCATCACCACGATCACATGCGCCAGCGACACGGCGTGTTGACGCGGGTCGTGGAACGGAGTGACCCCCGGGGTGGGGAAGTATTCGGCGATCGAGAAAGGTTGCGGTGCCAGCGGCACCTGGGGGAGCGCCATCGGACCGAGGTCCTTTTCGATGTGGCGCAGGATGGCATCGCGAATTCGCTCGTGATAGAGCACCCGCCCCGAGACCAACTCGCGTCGGATCCTGCCTTCAGTGGTCCCACGCAACAACAGGCCGACCTGCGTGACGACGGAACGTTCGTCAACGCGTACGGGGATCAGGTCGACGTAAAGGATCGGGAGTCGCTCGCGCGCGTCACGCAGTTCGTCGCGTGAGAGCCAGGCGCCGGTGGTGTCGGTGTCCATATCCGCATCCTCTCAGCGTCGGCGTGGCGCCCGCTCAGCGGTCGTCGAGTCGAACCAAACGCGCGAACGCGTCGTTGACCCAGGTGAACAATGGGTGAATTCCGACAGTGTTTTGCATCCGTGCAGGTCAGCGCCTTGAGGTCGGCATCCGCTGGTTGGACGTAGCCCCCTGATGACCGTCATTCTGGCTACATGTCTGCCGACGTGATCATTTTGATCCTCGTTGTCGTCACCGCCCTCGGTTTCGACTTCACCAACGGCTTCCACGACACCGGTAACGCCATGGCAACCTCCATCGCCACCGGCGCGCTCAAGCCGAAGGTCGCGGTGGCACTGTCCGCCATCTTGAATCTGGTTGGAGCGTTCCTCTCGGTAGAGGTAGCCGCAACGATCACCAAGGACGTCCTGAAGATCCAAACCAAGGACGGCGCTCTGGTCAGCGGGCTCGATCCGAAACAGGCGATGGTGCTCATCTTTGCCGGCCTGATCGGCGGCATCCTCTGGAACCTGTTGACGTGGCTCTTCGGCCTTCCGTCCAGTTCCTCCCACGCGCTGTTCGGCGGACTGATCGGCGCCGGCCTCGCCGCCATCGGAACAGACGGCGTCAACTGGGACGGCATCAGCAAGAAGGTGCTGATCCCGGCCGTGATGTCGCCCTTCATCGCTGGCCTCATCGCCGCCATCGGCACCGCGTTGGTCTACTTCCTGAGCAAGGGTGCTTCCGACCGCAAGCGCTCCGAAGGTTTCCGTTGGGGCCAGGTCGGCACCGCTTCGCTCGTGTCGCTGGCTCACGGCACCGGCGACGCTCAGAAGACGATGGGTGTGATCGCCCTGGCACTGATCGCGCATGGCTCGCTGACCACCACCAGCATCGAAAACAACGGTTTGCCGGTGTGGATCATCTTCAGTTGCGCCAGCGCGATCGCGCTGGGCACCTACCTCGGTGGATGGCGCATCATCCGTACGCTCGGCAAGGGCTTGGTCGAAATCGAGTCGCCGCAGGGCATGGCCGCCGAGGCTTCGTCGGCCGCGATCATCCTCACCTCGAGCCACTTCGGGATGGCCCTGTCGACCACCCACGTGGCGACCGGCTCGATCCTTGGTTCCGGTGTTGGCAAGCCTGGCGCGCAGGTGCGCTGGGGCGTCGCCGGGCGGATGGCCATCGGCTGGCTGCTCACTCTTCCCGCAGCGGGAGTGGTCGGCGCAATCTGTTACTACATCGCGAACGGCATCGGCGGCCTTCCCGGCGCGCTGGTCATCTTCGCGATTCTCGTCGGGCTCTCCGGATTCATGTACGTCCGGGCCCAGGCGCAGAAGGTCGACGCCGATAACGTCAACCACGAATGGAATGAAGACAGCAACAGCGTCGTCCCGCCGGTCGACGTCATGGACACCACTTCGGAGGTAGCCCGATGATTGCCGACGCACTCCAGTCCGCCTTCAAGGTCTTGATCGCCGGTCTGATCTTCGGCGCCGGACTGCCGGCGATCTTCGCGATCGGTGTCCGTTTCTGGAGCATCGGCAGCCCGGAGCCGACCGCAGGCGGCCAGACTGTTCGCAGCAATCCAGCGGCGCTCGCAGCCGCCGTGGTTGCCTTCGCGATCGTGGCCGTGGCCGTGGTGTTGGGCGTTCTGTGGATCACTCAGAAGAGCATCGATCATTACTTCGGGATCACGATCTTCTGATGGCCTCCCTCGAATCGATCCTCAACTGGTTGCGGGCCGGCTACCCAGAAGGGGTCACCCCGTCGCAGGTTCCGCCGCTGATGGCATTGCTGCGGCGAGCTCTCACTGAGGATGAAGTCGCGGAAGTGGTGGCGCGGCTGCGCGCCGAACACCCGAACGCCGTGGCCGATCGCCCCGCTATCCGCCACGCGATCGAGGAGGTGGCCAACACGGTGCCGACCCACGACGAGGTCACCGCGGTGGCGGCACGACTGGCCGACACGGGATGGCCCTTGGCCAGCGACCTGCTCGCAAACGGTGAGGAAGGCCGACTGCAGCGCATCCTCAACTGGTTGCGCGCGGGCTACCCCGCGGGCGTTCCAGCGACCGACTATGTTCCGCTGCTGGCGTTGTTGCGTCGTCAACTCAGTAATGAGGAAGCCGAGGCGATCGCTCTGAAGATGATCGCTGACGCACGATCCCGCGGCGCTGTGCCGGACGCTATCACCGCGCGCTCGGCGATCCTGCAAGCGACCGACGAACTGCCCACCGCCGAAGGCGTGCAACGTGTCGAGAAGCAGTTGCGGCTGCACGGCTGGCCGTTCGCCGAAAATGGGGTCCACTGACGCGGCTCCCGCGCGGCTGGGTGGGCTGCCGTTGTCGGCGCCGAATGGTTGGATCGGGAACGACGCCGAGCCGACCGATGAAAGAGGTGCCCTGGTGGCCGATCACACCGCCGACTCCCACGACCTGATCAGAGTCCAGGGCGCCCGGGAGAACAACCTGCGCGACATCAGCGTCGAGTTGCCTAAACGCCGACTGACTGTGTTCACCGGTGTCTCTGGGTCCGGAAAGAGTTCGTTGGTGTTCGCGACCATCGCCGCGGAGTCGCAGCGGATGATCAACGAGACCTACAGCGCGTTCGTACAAGGATTCATGCCGACCCTGGCGCGGCCTGACGTTGACGTTCTCGAGGGCCTGACCACCGCGATCATCGTCGATCAGGAACGGATGGGGTCAAACCCTCGCTCGACGGTCGGAACCGTCACCGACGCGAATGCGATGCTCCGCATCCTGTTCTCCCGGTTGGGCAAACCACACATCGGTGGGCCGTCGGCCTATGCGTTCAACGTCCCGTCGGTCACAGCGGGCGGGTCGATCACCGTTCAGCGCGGTGACAAGACGATGGCGCAGAAGGCGTCGTTTTCCCGTACGGGTGGAATGTGCCCTCGCTGCGAGGGCCGGGGCGCGGTCAGCGACTTCGACCTGACGGAGTTGTTCGACGAGGAGTTGTCGCTGCAGGACGGCGCGCTCAAAGTGCCTGGCTACTCGATGGACGGGTGGTACGGCCGGATCTTCCGCGGCAGCAGGCTCTTCCCGATGGACGCCCCGATCAAGACGTTCACCAAGCGGCAGTTGCACGACCTGCTCCACAAGGAGCCGACGAAGGTCAAGGCCGAGGGCATCAACGTCACCTTCGAAGGGCTGATCCCCAAGATCCAGAAGTCGATGCTTGCCAAGGATCCAGAGTCGATGCAGCCCCACATCCGCGCCTTCGTTGAGCGGGTCGTGACGTTTGCGATTTGTCCCGACTGTGACGGCACCCGCCTGGCTGAGGCGGCGCGCGGTTCGAAGATCGAAGGTCGCAGCATTGCCGATGCCTGCGCGATGCAGATCACCGATCTGGCGCAGTGGGTGCGCAGCATCGACGATCCGTCGGTCGCGCCACTGATCAAGAACTTGCGACTCCACCTCGACTCGTTCGTCGATATCGGCTTGGGCTACCTGAGCCTGGACCGGCCATCGGGAACCTTGAGCGGCGGTGAATCGCAGCGTACGAAGATGATTCGGCACCTCGGTTCCTCACTCACCGACGTCACCTACGTCTTCGACGAGCCGACCATTGGGCTCCACCCCCACGACATCCAGCGGATGAACGACCTGCTCCTGCAACTACGCGACAAGGGCAACACCGTCTTGGTCGTGGAACACAAACCAGAGACGATCGCGATCGCCGATCACGTCGTCGACCTCGGGCCGGCCGCCGGATCCGAGGGCGGACGGGTGATGTTCGAGGGGACAGTCGACGGTCTGCGCGCCAGCGACACCGTGACCGGACGGCATCTCGACGACAAAGCCCACCTCAAGGCGGCCACCCGTGAACCGTCCGGGGTCCTGGAGATTCGGCGGGCCGACACCCACAACCTGCGGGAGGTTGACGTCGACATCCCGCTCGGGGTGCTGGTCGTTGTCACCGGTGTCGCCGGGTCCGGAAAGAGCTCACTGATCAATGGATCAGTGTCGCCGTTGGATGATGTCGTGACCGTCGATCAGAGCGCGATCAAGGGTTCGCGGCGCAGCAACCCGGCGACCTACACCGGTTTACTGGAGCCCATCCGCAAAGCGTTCGCAAAGGCGAACGGGGTCAAGCCAGCCCTGTTCAGCGCCAACTCCGAGGGCGCGTGTCCGACCTGCAACGGGGCCGGCGTCATCTTCACCGACCTGGGCCCGATGGCCACGGCCTCGAGCATCTGCGAGGAGTGCGGCGGCAAACGCTTTGAGGCGAGCGTGCTCGACTACACCTTCGGCGGGAAGAACATCGCCGAGGTGCTTGACCTGCCCGTCGATCAGGCGCATGAACTCTTCGCCGATGGGAAGGCGAAGCTCCCGGCCGCCGCGAAGATTCTCGCGCGGTTGGTCGACGTCGGGCTCAGCTATGTACGACTCGGCCAACCGCTGACCACCCTGTCCGGCGGTGAGCGGCAGCGGCTGAAGCTGGCAGCGCGGATGGCAGACAAGGGTGCGGTCTACGTTCTCGACGAACCGACGACCGGGCTTCACCTCGCCGACGTCGAGAACCTGTTGGGCATGCTTGACCGGCTGGTTGACTCGGGGAAGTCGGTGATCGTCATCGAACACCACCAAGCGGTGATGGCTCACGCCGACTGGATCATCGACCTCGGTCCCGGCGCCGGCCAGGACGGCGGATCGATCGTCTTCGAAGGAACTCCCGCGGATCTCGTTGCCGGCCGATCGACTCTGACCGGCGAGCATCTCGCGGACTATGTCGGCTGACCAACAGCCAACGACGGGGCTTCCCGGTCCGAGCAACAGCAGCATGCGCCGAACGTGGGATGGTGGGTAGACCCGCAAGGATCGGAGGGCTGAGATGACCACGTGGCAGGTCAAGAACGTGCGCGACCAGCAGGAGCCGGGTGATGGCGAGCGGATTCTGGTCGACCGGTTGTGGCCCCGCGGAGTGTCCAAGGAAGCGGCGGCGCTCAACCACTGGGCCAAGGATGTTGCGCCCACCACCGTACTGCGACGGTGGTTTCACCAAGGACCGGGCGACTTCTGCGAGTTCACGGCGCGTTACCTGGCTGAGCTCAACCAGAATGCCGCGGCGGGGCAGCTCCGTGCTGACCATGACGGATCCGTCACGCTCCTGACCGCAACGGCCGACCGCGACCACAACCACGCCTTGGTGTTGCGCGCCTGGTTGGACGGTCAGGGCTGATCGGTAACTTGGTCGGCCGCTGATGAAAGCGGTGTCAGGGGAGCAGCCCTCGTACGTAAGCGGCTTGGCCGCAATGCTGCGCCGCGTCATCGAGAACTGACACCAGGCGTACGACCGCAGTCACCGGCGGGTCCCATGACTCGTCCACCACGGCTGCGAGTTGCTCCGGCGACATGCCACCGACCACGTCAAGGGTCGCCGCGTGGACTGCGGCGTGATAGTCGTCCAGGACCTGCGGGCCGTCGACGGTGAAACGTCCGACTTCCGCCGCGGACTGGCCGTAGCCATGGGCATCCGGGGCGTAGGGGAGGTTCATCCGCTGGGCGAATCCGGCTCATCCCAATCGGGGGTGTAGGAGTTGGGGTCTGAAGCCGCCGGTCTCGAGCAGGCTTCGGGCGATGTAGTTGGTCAGGTTGCGGAACCCGAGTGCGGAGCCGCGCAGGTGTTCGAGCCGTCCGTTGAGCGCCTCGGTCGGCCCGTTGCTGGTGCCGGGTCGTTCGAAGTAGGCGAGCACGTCAGCGGCTCGCTTCTTCAGGGTCCGGCCCAGGGTGGTGAGCTCGGTGAGCACCTTGGGGACGCCGGCGCTGAGGTCGGTGATCAGCTTCTCCATGAGCTCGCGGCCACGTTGCCGGTCCTCGTGGCGATAGGCGGCGATCATGCGCTGGTAGACACCCCAGGTCGCCTCGACCTCGACGTGAGCGTCATCAACGAACAGCGCGCGTAGCCTGTCGCTCTGCTTGTCGGTGAGCAGGTCCGCGCCGGTGTGCAGCGTGCGCCGCGACTTGTAGAGCGGGTCGTCCCTGAGCCCACGGTGCCCGTGGATCGCGAGTTGGACCCGGCGCCGGCACCTGTCGAGGGCGTCACCGGCCAGGCGCACGACGTGGAAGGGATCCATCACCGTGACCGCGTCCGGGATCTCCTCTGCAGCGGCGGTCTTGAACCCGGTGAAGCCGTCCATCGCGACCACCTCGACCGCGTCACGGAAGGCGTCGTCGCGGTCGGCGAGCCAGGTCTTGAACGCCGCCTTCGACCGGCCCTCGACCATGTCCAGCAGCCTTGCTGGGCCGGCGCCATCGCGGACCGGGGTGAGGTCGATGATCACGGTGACGTACTTGTCGCCACGCCTGGTGTGGCGCCAGACGTGCTCATCGACGCCAATGACCTTCACGCCCTCAAACCGCGTGGGGTCGTTGATCAGCAGCCGCTTGCCTTCAGCCAGGACCGCGTTGTTGGCGGTGTCCCACGCGACCCCGAGTCCCTCGGCGACACGGGCGACGGTGAGGTGTGCGACCACGATCCCTTCCAGCGCCCACCGCAGCCCGGTGCGCGAGAGCTTCGCGCGTGGCTCCGCCGCGGCCCTGGTGTCTTGGCGCCACACGTGTCCGCAGTCGGCACAGCGGTAGCGGCGCACTACAACTTCCAGCACGGTCGGTCGCCAGCCCAGCGGCTCGTGGGCCAACCGCCGGATCACGGTGTCACGAGCAGCGCCTTCGCTGCCGCACCGTCGGCACCACTGATCTGGTTCCACCACGCGGCACGCGAGGACCGCACGATCCGGTTCAAGTCGTTGTCCGGTCACGCTCAGACCGAGGCCGTCGAGTCGAGCGAAGGCGGTCAGGTCAGGGCGGCCGAAGCCGGCCGGCGGGGTAGCGTCGGACACGTCGAGGTCTTTCGGATGGATGGCGTAGGAACCTCCGTCGTCGGGAGACCTCGACGTCTATCTGCGGACCGACGCGCCCGGCCGACCTACACCGTCATCTGAGAAGACCCCTGAAACGTCTTCGACGACGACGGGACCGGCGAGGAGGAGGGCGCGGTGAGCTAAAGGAATGGAGCTTGCTCGGCTTCGACGCCGCCGCAAGCTCCGGTGAAACGGTCGGTACTGGTCGGTCGTCGTCGGTCACCACCGGATGGCGGCGTCCCCCACGCTCGGCGTTTGCGCAGGTCAGCGGCTCGTTCGCCCAGTGGGCGCATCAAGCGATAGACGCAAAGCCGACGTGATTAGGTCGTCGGTTCGATTCCGACAGGCGGTTCGGTTCTGGTGGTCGCGCGATGCGCTGGCCTCACGGCTCTGCCCGACACCGACGTCGCTCTCCTCTGCGACGGACCCCTCGCCGGCTGAGCGCTCGCGGCCGGCATCCTGTCCGTGTGCCGATAGGCCTCGCACCGCTCGGCAACGCAGCGTGGCGTTGCGTCGCGACCTGGCGACGGCTCGGCGGGGCGCGATCGTCTCGTGCGTTGGCGGACTACGGGAGCTTGGACGCGAGGACGTCGGCCGCCAGGATCTCGGGTGCTGCGCCGAGGAGGTGCTGGTTGGCCATCAGGGCTGCGACGATGGCGCCGTTGGCGTGGGCGTCACGAGCGGCCTCGTCGGGGAATGCATCGAAGATCCAGAAGGTGTCGGCGTGGGTCCTGACCGCGAACCAGACAATCGTTCCTACTTCTTCGTTGGCGAGCGCGACAGCGCCGGCGAGCAGATCGGCGAGCGCGTCGTGCTGTCCATCGGCCGCGACGATCTTGGCGACGAAGGCATACGGAAGTGATGCGGGTGTGGACATGAGGGGTTCTCCTAGGTGTCGAGGTTTCTTGGTGAAGCGAGTTCAGCGTATGACGAGCAAGGGCATGTGAGAAGTGGCGTATACGACAGTATTGCTATTGTTCGCGCCATGCGTATCGGACTGATCGCGATCGACGGCTGCTTCGGTTCGGCTGTCGCGTCGGTCATCGACATCGTGCGGGTGGCCGACGGAGCCCGCGGCGATGTCGACCCGCGGATCGACCCGATCGAACTCGCCATCCTCGGACCGAAACGGAGAGTGACCACGACGGCATCGATGACCCTGTCGGTGGACCACCCGCTGTCGGAGTCCGCAGAGTTCGACGTGGTCGTCGTCCCTGCGCTTGGAACCCTCACGGCCGCCGCTACCAACGACGCCCTCCAGAGCCGAGATGCTCGTTCGGTCATCGCCTCGCTCGGGCGCCTCGACGACGCGACCACCCGGATCGCCGCGGCGTGCACCGGCGTGTTCGCTGTCGCCGAGACCGGACGGATGCATCATCGGCGGGCGACGACCAGCTGGTTCCTGGGGCCGGAGTTCCTGAAGCGCTATCCGACCGTCGCCCTCGATCTCGACACCATGGTCGTGGTCGACGGGAGCCTCGTCACCGCCGGCGCCGCGTTCGCCCACATCGACCTCGCGCTCTCACTCGTGCGATCGATCAGCCCCGACCTGGCCCAACATGTCGCCAAGCTCCTCATCATCGACGAGCGTCCGTCGCAGGCGGCCTTCGTCGCCTACGAACATCTCCGGCACGAGGACCCGATCGTCGTCGAGTTCGAACGCTTCGTGCGCGCCCGCCTGGACGAACCGTTCAACGTCGCCTTCGTCGCGCAGTCGCTCGGCACCAGCCGGCGCACCCTCGAACGACGAGTCCGTGCGGCGCTCAACCTCACTCCGCTCGGCTTCGTCCAACGGCTTCGCATCGAACGAGCTCGGCACCTCTCAGCAACCACGGACCTTACCTCCGCCGAGATCGCGCTACGGGTCGGCTACGCGAACGCCGAGACTCTGCGCTCCCTCCTGCGTAGGGAGCGACGCCGTTCCTGACCTATCGCCATGCCTGTAGCCGGTGTCCTAGTGCTCGACTGGAACCACCTCTCAGCACGTCGCGTCGACGCTCCTGCGTCGCCCCTGGACGACCCACTCGACACGCCCGCAGCACAGGCCATGTGACGTGTCCCGGCTTCCCGGACGGTCGGGGTTGGGTGGCTGTGATGTCGCTGCGTTCTCGTCGAGGGGGTCAGCAGACTCGATCAGGGTCGATTGGGATGAGACGCGAAGGCGGTCAGGTCAGGGCGGCCGGCGGGGTAGCGTCGGTCACGTCGAGGTCTTTCGGATGGATGGCGTAGGAACCTCCATCGTCGGGAGACCTCGACGTCTATCTGCGGACCGACGCGCCCGGCCGACCTACACCCTCATCTGGGAAGAGCCGCGAATCCTTGGGCGTTCCAGACTTGTTGGCGATCCACGAGTGCGGCGGTCTGGGCGTCCTGCTGTCGGCTGAGATGCCAAATCAACCAGCCGATCGGGTTCGCTTTCGGCCCCGGGCGCCAGAGCAGTTGTTCGGCTCTGAGGCCCTCCAGAATGCGGTGGACGTTGTCCCGACTGCGCTGAAATCCGTCAATCAGAATGTCGTGTTCCAAGGCCATACCGCCACGCTACGCCGACCATCCCTGATCGATGCCCCGGACCGGGACCGCCACGACGGTCGAACTTGCTGCTCGGCATCTCGCAAGACAAGGACTCGACATGGAACCAACGCTGCGCGAAGTGGCCTACTCCAGCTGCCGCGCTCACCTCGACACCCTCGCCTCCCACGCGGACGTGAGCCCGCTGGCGCTGGTCATCGGCACGGTCGGCCTCGGCAGCTACACGATCGGTGGCGCCCTCGGCGGCCAGCGCGATGCGTTGCTGGGCGGGATGCGCGAGGACAAGAAGGACAAAGGCGGTAAGCAGTAGGTCCGTCCCAGCAGGATGCGGGACCCGCTCAGTGCTCCGACCAGCAGGCCAGGACCGTCGCCGAGATCGAATAGGCGAACGCTGAGCGGGTCATCGCCGCTTTGCCAATGGGCTCGCGCATCGCATGGGCGTCTGCGCGAAAGGCGAAGTTGTCCTTGGCGAATCCGACCAGCCCACCGTCGGTCTCGTACGACGGCAGCCCGAGGGATGCCAACCCGCGAATTTTCTTGGCCCCCGGCGCTTTTGCCCGTTGATCGTTGAAGGCGGTGCGGGCCGCCGCCGGCGAATCGAGCACCCGTACGGTCAAAACCAGCGGTCCGTTCGACAGCCGGTAGGTGCAGGTGAACAGTCCGTCACGCCAACTGCTGGAGCCGTGAGGTGCGGTCGGTAGCGCCAGCATCGTTTGCAAGCGGGCATCGATTTCCTCGCCGCAGACCATGGTGGCCTGCGCGGGTGGCGCGGTGTTGGACGACGTCGCCGATGACGGGGGAGTGGATGACGGGGAGGTGGGCGCCGCCGCCATCGAACTGGTCATCGAAGAACTCTTCGAGGAAGCCTGCGAAGCGCTCGAGCCCGCGCTGCTCCCTCCCTGCGCCGATCCGCAGCCGGCGAGAGATAGGGCAACAGCGGCCGCGGCGGCGAGCGATGCGAATCCCAATCGAACATCCATCAGGCGCCCTTCGATCGGCTCGAGGTGAGGTGGGCGAAGACGACGATGTTGTCCTCGTAGTGTCCGACCTTGGAGTTGAACGGTCCACCGCAGGTGATCAGCCGCAGACCGGCGCGGTCGGTGTGACCGTAGACCCGCAGAGTGGGGAACTCGGCTTTGTGAAATTCCTCGACGCTGTCGATCGAGAAGGTGCCGATCTTGCCGCTGGCGAGGGTCACGTCCACGGTTTGACCTGGGCGCAGTTGTCCTAGATGAAAGAACACAGACGGCCCTGACTTCGAATCGACGTGACCAACGATCACCGAAGGCCCGGGCTGGCCCGGAGTAGGCGATCCGTTGAACCAACCGGCCGGCATGCCCGGCTTAGAAGCGGGGATGTCGATAGCGCCGTCGGGCGCGAGGCCGTACTGAACCAAGGCCGAGGTCGCCAACCGAATGGACGGAATGCCGATCGCGGTCGGCAGGGAACGCGCGAGCGTCGGGCCAACTGTGGCCTGCGCCGGCGCGGTGCTGGCAGACGCCGATCCGCTCGATGCCGATCCGCTAGGTGGCGCCGATGGGTCGGCTGTCGGGCCAAGCGCAGCTGCCGACCGAGCGGCCCCAGACGAAGGCGATGGAGGGTGGGTCTGACCGCGGAGTCCGACGAACACGAAGACCAGACCGACCGCGGCCATGACGGCCACCGCCGCGGACAGGATGGCCCGTCCGCGGCGGTGGCCGTTGTCAGTGGGCATCGGTGATCAGGACTGCTTGGCGAAGCGCCGACGGACGGTCAACAGCGCGCCGGCTCCGACCAGGAGGCCGGCACCGCCGTACAGCATGCCGGTGTCCTGGCCGCCCGAGGTGCCGCCACCGCCGGTCTGGACACCACCCGAAGGCATCTTGCTCATCTGCGAGACGTTGACCTTGCCGCAGAGCGCCGGCGAGGTTGCTGCCAACGGCAGTGAGGGAACGAGGTCGCTCTTCTCTGTGCGCGCGGCGGCGGGGATCTTCGCCGGGTCGAGGCCGTGCACCACAATGACCGCGGTGCCCGACTGCAGGGCCTTCACGGTGTCGGCGCTGAGGGTGATCGTGCGCTTGTAGGTGTACGAACTGCCACTCGGCGCGATCGTCACGTCGGTGCCCGCGGCCGGCGTGGTGTCACCGGTCTTGGACAGCGTCGTCAGGATTCCGCCGTAGTGCGGAGCGCCTTCGGTGGTGCTGATGACCCCGTCACCGCTGGTGTCGGCGGAAGGGTCAGGACACATGCCCATCGCCCCACCGTGGATGTGCTGGACGTGCGGGTAGGGCGCGTTCATGAAGGTCGCGGCCAGGCCGGATACCTTCTCGGTCACGGTCGCCTGGTTTCCGTGCAAGCTCAACCAGAACGTGCCCGAGGCGCCGGATCCGTTGATCGCGTTCAGCGTGGCTTCGTACGTGGTCGGTTCGTGCGCCGACGCGGCCGGTGCGGTTGCGGAGAGGCTGATCGCAGCGAATGCTGCGGCAGCGGGGACCAACATCAAGGACTTCTTCATCATTGCTCAAACCCAATCTTCGACGCGATCGCGGAAGCTCCCCGATCGGTGACACCCTGCGGCCGCGTTATCGCGGCAACCGCAGGTGGAGCGTGTGCATCAGGGTTTCGACACAGATCGGGTATTGGATTGGTCGTAGGGTCGATCAATCGACGACGGGGGACTCAATGGACCGGACTGACGGCTTGATCAACCATCTCGAAGCGCTGCCGGGTGTCAAACGCAAAGGCACGGCCGCCCGCCCCGCTTGGTATCTGCACAACCGACTGGTCGCCCGCGCGGAGGAGGCTGACCGATGGGTCATTCGATGCACCTTCGCGTTGCGGGAGGAACTGCTCGACGCCTACCCGGACACCTTCGGCGTACGACCACAGTTTGAGGCCCACGAGAAGATCGAGGCTTATCCTGACGTCGGCGTCCTCGCAGCGATCGAACGCGCCCTCGACGCGGCATGGGAGATGCAGGGCGGCCGGGGCTGAGCTGCAACCGAAGTGGACGACGGAACTCCTAGCGGACGTACTACCGCCCGCAGAACAAGTCGTAACTCAGCGAGCCGTCCCGTAGACGTGAGTCACCTTGAGATGCAATGGAATTCGCTGGTCTGCAACCATCGCTCGGCGGTAGTCGGGCCAGTCTGAGTGTTCCGTTCCGCTGACGTGCCGATAGATGTCGATCAGCTCCTCCACACTCGCGTCGTCTGGTGACGCTGCGACCGGCAGGAGCGTGGCGTCGCAGTCGGCGACTGCGTAGGACCAGCCGTCCGGGCGTTGCGCGAACAGCGTGGCGCGCGAGTCGCGACGCAAGTTGGCCGTCTTCGCCCGATCGGCGGTGATCGACACCCGGATCAGGTCGGTTCCGGGGTCGTAGGTGTACGAAACATTCGACAGTTGCGGGCGGCCGTCCCGTTTGATCGTGGCGAGAACACCGAGGTGCAGGTCGGCCAGCAGGTCGCGCAGCGGGTCCGTGGACATTGTTTCCTCCGGTGAGCCGAGAAATTCGGGCACCAGCGACAACCGCCGGACGAGGTGGATGATTCCGAACCGCCGCCGATGGACGCGACGGGGGAGCGGCTTTGCCGACCCGTTCAGAGGCTTGTTTCGCCCGCTGCGCAGGAGGACGCTTGGACGCGGGCCAACATCCGTCGGCGACCTGCAGACGGCACTCGCCTGACCCACCGACCGGAGGCCCGACATGGCATTTCCAGCCCTGACCCACGTAGCCGTCACCGTCACCAATTTGGAGACCAGCACCCGTTGGTATGCGAACCTCTTTGGCGCCGATCCGGTGCTCGATGAGGACGAGGAATCCGGCGACTTCCACCACGCGGTCTTCGCCCTCGGCGGCGGAACGCTGTTTGGTGTCCACACCCACACCGGGTCGACGGCGACCGGCGCGTTCGACGAACAGCAGACCGGCCTCGACCACGTCGCCTTCGCGATCGAGCGCAGTGAACTCGACCTCTGGGCGGCGAAGTTGAACGAACTGGGAATCACCCACAGCGGCATCAAGGACGCCAGCTACGGATCGGGCATCTCGTTCCGCGACCCCGACAACATCGCGTTGGAGTTCTTCGCGCCGCCCGCTTGAGGATGAGGTGCGCTGGGTAATCTGACCGCATGACCTCGTCGGATCCCATGGACGCTCCCGCCCTGCGCTGGGGCATCATCGCGCCGGGCGGTATCGCGCATACGTTCGCGAAGGCGGTCACCACGGCGACAAAGTCGTCGGTGGTGGCTGTCGGTTCACGAGACGCCGGACGGGCTGAGGCGTTCGCGCGGGAGTTCGACATTCCGCGGTCGTACGGCGAATACGCCCGCGTTGCAACCGATCCCGAGGTCGACGCGGTCTATGTCGCGTCGCCGCACTCGGCACACAGGGAACACGCGCTGCTCGCCGCACGGGCCGGGAAGCCTGTGCTGGTCGAGAAGGCGCTGGCCCGCAACATCGGTGAGGTCACCGACATCTTCGACGCCGCCGCGCAGGCGAACGTGTTTGCGATGGAAGCCATGTGGACCCGGTTCCTGCCGCACATCGCGTGGCTGCGGGAACGTATTTCCGCCGGCGCCATCGGCGAGATTGTGCATGTCGCGGCCGATCACGGGCAGTCGCTCGACCTGCCGAACAACCATCGCCTGAAGGATCCAAAATTGGCCGGGGGAGCGCTGCTTGACCTCGGTGTCTACCCCGTCTCGTTCGTCATCGATTTGCTTGGGTCGCCGAATGAAATCAAGGCGATCGGCGCACTCACCGAAACCAGCGTCGACGGCCATGTCAGCGCTGCACTCCGCTACACAGGCAAGGCTCTGGCCCAGATCGACACCACGTTGTGGACGAGGACTGCGACGACCGCAGTGGTTTCCGGCACCGAGGGCAGCATCGAGGTCGACAGCGCCTTCTACCGTCCGACGGTCGCCCGACTACGGCGGGCCGACAAGATTGGCACAGTCGTCGAGGAGTTCGATGGGCGACTCGAGGGTGGTTTTCAGTTCCAGATCGCGGAGGTCGCGCGTTGTGTTGCGGCCGGCCGCACGCAGAGTGACCGGAACAGCTGGGACTCCTCGCGCGCCGTCATCTCGGCCCTCGACGAAATGCGGCGACAGGTCGGTGTGACTTACCCAGGCGAGTAGTTCTTCCGCGAGGATGGGCGCTAGGTAGTGTGCGGCGCATGAACGAATCTCACGAGACTGGCAAGCACCGTCGGGCCGACGTGACCGACGTCGAACTCGTCGGGGGAGTCGAGAAGCGGGAACTGTTCCTCCTCGACCATGACAGTTCTTGGGCGAGCGATTACGCGGCTCACGAAGCCCGCATACGCAATGCGCTCGGTGAGGTTGCAGTTGCGATCGAGCACATCGGATCGACCTCGGTTCCAGGGCTCGCCGCCAAACCGATCATCGACGTCCTGGTGACCGTTCGCGACATCACCGCCGATGAAGATTATGTCGATCCGCTGATCGACGCCGGTTACGTGTTGCGGGTGCGGGAACCCGGACACCGCCTCGTACGAACTGAGCAGCGGGACGCGCACATTCACATCCTCGAAGTCGGCGACCCGGCGGCGACCGATTATCTGTTACTACGGGATCGATTGCGAAGCGATGAACGTGACCGGCAGTTGTACGAAGACACCAAGCGCGACCTGACGGCGCGCGACTGGGCTGACATGAACGCGTACGCCGATGCGAAGACGACCGTTATCGAGGAGATCAAGGATCGCGCACGGGCGGCACTGGCACGACAAACGGATGGCGGCTCTCAAGAACGGGCGTGAATCCGTGCTGTCCTGACCATCCGTTGTTGATGTCCGATAATCTACATTATGTCAAGTAAAACGGTCATTATTGCAACGGATGCATGATCGGCCGCTTTCTCGTTGCCGACGTACTGATCCCCAGCTCCAGGGGCTCTGACCTGCGCGTTTCTCATGCCGTGCGGGTTGGTCTGGTCGATGGGCCACGCATACCGTAGCTCGGTTCGAGGCTTGGCCGTTGCGACGCGTCAGGCCTCTGACCTGCACGTTTGCTGGCGATCATGCATTTGATGCAATATACGCCCGGACAACGTGCTCGATCTGGAGGTGCTGTGGCTGTCGACAAGGCTGGTCGTTTCGTCGCGCTGGACGCGGTGGCGATGCTGCGGCCGGACGAGCAGGTGTTCCAGGACATGCTGACCGGGTGGCGCAACCAGCAGCTGAGTCGGAACCTCCAGCTGCGCACGATCGAGGCTCGCGAACGGCTGATCAGTCGCTTCGTGGAGGCGACCAACGAGTACCCGTGGTCGTGGACTGTCGCCCATGTCGATGAGTTCTTCGGCGATCTGCGCAGCCTTCGACACGCGAAAGCGACGACCGTTCGCGGCTACCAGACTGGCCTGCGGCTCTTCTGCGCCTACGTGACGAGTGCGGACTATGGCTGGCCGTCGGCCTGCGAGCAGCACTTCGGCGCTTCGCCGTCACAGGTCTGCTTCGAGTGGAACACGGTCGCTCACATCCAGGACAACGAGTCGGCCCCGACCAAACGCGCCTTCACTCAAGAGGAGCTACAACGCTTCTTCGACCGGGCCGACGACGAGGTCGACCAGATCCACACTCACGGCCGAAAGGGCTGGCTGCCTGCCTACCGCGACGCGGTGCTGTTCAAGACCGCGTACGCGTGGGGCCTCCGGCGCAACGAGGTCCGTCACCTGCAAACCGTTAACTTCTCACGCAATCCGCACGCTCGTGAGTTCGGCCGCCACGGAGTGCTGCACGTGCGGTATGGCAAGGCGATGAAGGGCTCACCACCGAAGCGGCGCAGCGTCCTGACCGTCTTTGACTGGTCCGTGGAGGTCCTCAAGGACTGGCTCGACATCCACCAGCGGCTCCCCCAGCACGGCTTGGACATGTTCGTCAGCGAACGCGGCACCCTGGTGTCCGAGAGTGCCCTGATCACCCGGTTCCGTCGGTACTGCAATGACCTGAGCCTGTCCCCCGGCCTGGACTTCCACTCGCTGCGCCGCAGCTATGTCACTCATCTGATCGAGTCCGGAATGGACGCCCTCTTCGTCCAGCAGCAAGTCGGACACGAGCACGCATCCACCACCGCGCTCTACACGTGTGTGTCGAGCGACTACCGCGTGACAACTTTGCGACGAGCCCTGGACGGCACAATCAAGGATGCGTTGGCCGGTCTGGACCAGGAGGAAGCCTGATGCGCCGCAAGATCACCTACACCTGGCACCTCGCCGAGCTCATGGCCCGCGACGGTATGCACAACTCCACCGACCTACTCCCCCACCTGCGCGAACGAGGCATCGACCTGTCGTCGTCACAGATCTACCGACTCGTGACTGGCACGCCCGAACGAGTCTCGCTCCAGTTCATGGCCGCGTGCTGCGACATCTTCGGCTGCACCCTCGACGATCTGGTGACCAGCACAGCGACCACTGGCGCCCGAAAGGTCGCCAACGCCAACGTTGTTGACCTGAGTCGCTCCGCGCGGCCACGACGAGCAAGGATCGTGCCGGATGCCGATTGAGGTCAAGCCGCGCAACACCACACGCGGGCGGCCACGCACGACCGGTACCACGGCCTGTGCTCGATGCCAGCGCCTCGCCGGCAAGGCCCGCACCACCTGGCCCGACGGCCGCATCTGCGGAACCTGCTTCTACGAAGCGATGCGCACCACCGGCGCCTGCCCCCGGTGCGGTGACGTCCGACTCCTCCCCGGCCGGGATACCAGCACCGAGGCACCGATCTGCGGACCATGTGCAGGCATCGGCAACCTCACCTGCGACGGATGCGGTCAGGAGGCCGAGCACTACCGGCGCGGACGCTGCGCCCGCTGCTGCCTCACGGAGGACCTCCGCGAGCTGCTCCTTCCTGGTCGCACCGACCCTGCACGGGCAGCCAAGACCGTCCATCTGCTGGCTGCGGCGGACCGGCCCGAAAGCGTGCTGACCTGGATGCGTTCGGGGAAGGTGCGCGACCTGCTGACTCGCATCGGGACGGCCGAGCTGCCCCTCACGCACGCCGCCCTCGATGCCGAACCCGCCGGCCGGCACGTGGAGCACCTGCGCAGTATCCTGGAGCACCACGGCCTGCTCGAGGCCCGCGATCACTACCTGTCTTTGTTCGAACGATGGCTGACGGACAAGCTCGCGCCCGTCACCGACCCAGCGATCCGTCAGCCCGTCGAACAGTTCGGGCGCTGGCACCACGTCAGCCGCATCCGCAAGATGAACAACGTTGGCACGTCACGCTCGCGCGGGCCGGTTCACTCCTCCAAGCAGGAGGTCACCGAGACGTTGAAGTTCCTCACCTGGCTGCACGAGGCGCACGCCAAGCACCTACCTGAGTGCAACCAACAGGACGTCGACGAGTACCTCGCTGACGGTCCCACGACCCGCCACCTGATGAGGACGTTCTTCGTCTGGGCCGATCGGGCGCACGTCAAACAAGGCATCGTCATCGGACACCGCACCGCTCGGACCACACGAGCGATCACCCAAGATGACCGACTGGCATGGATCCGGACGTTGCTCACCGGCGACCACGAGAGCCTCCCCTACCGAGTAGCCGGAGTCCTCCTGCTTCTGTACGCCCAACCCTTGGTACGTCTATCCGCAGTCAGAGTCGACGCCGTCATCAGCACACCGAACGGCCTGGCGATCACCTTCGGCACGGACCCGGTGCCACTTCCGGAGCCGTTCGCCGGACTCGTCCGCGAACACCTGGAAGCTCGACCGAACCAGCGCGGAGCCAACGCCAATAGCGAATGGCTCTTCCCAGGGACGCGGGCCGGAAACCACCTTCACCCCAACACCTTCATGGACCGACTGCGCGCCCTCGGCGTCAACCTCCTCGGCGCCCGCAACACCGCCCTTCGACAACTTGTCGCACAAGTACCACCGCCGGTCGTCGCCAGCATGCTCGGCTACAGCGCCCAAGTCGCTCACCTCCACACATCGAGTGCCGCCGAACCGTTTAACCGGTACGCCGCGAGGGGCGTGCAGGCCCGCTGATACGTGCGCCGAAATGACCAGGCACGAGCGACTGCTCAGAGCCGAGCCTGAATGGCTGGCGGACTACTCCTTGAGCATGGCCCGCCAGTACGCCCGTTCTTCCTCGGTAGGCGGGCGTGCGTTCGCGTACCAGGCCTTGCGCGCTTCGTCGGCGGCTTCTTCGCCGTGCTTATCAGGGCAGTGCGCTGCGCAGCAGCCACACAGCCGGCCGCGGGCAAGGTCGACCTCGGCCATGTCCTCACACTTACAGTCCGGACACTCGCAGGAGCCGAGCTCATCCATCTGCATCCGGTGACGCTAGCCCTGGCACCCAGCCCGCGGCGAATGAAATACACGTCGGCCCAGAAAACGGTGGCACGGTCCCTAGGTCCCTGGGTAACATATCGCCATGACTGACAACACAGTGAAGATCGAGCGAGTCCAACTCGGGGTACGCATGGAGAAGAACCTCGTGAAGGTCCTCAAGGGCCTCGCGGAGTTCAACGACGAGACGCTTGGCGAGTTGCTGGAGCGGATCGTCTACCACTCCTTCGACCCGGTAGTTGGCGACGAAGGCGAATCGTGTGCAAGCCCCCACAGCAAGCGCCAGCTCGCAGCCATCGAGGCGCTGCGCACCACATACGGACTGTCATCCGACGTGCACGCACCACGATCCTTCGATCGCGACGTACCGGACACTGACGCACAGGACGACGCCGACTAGGACCGACGCGCAGAGCCTGCGTTCCGGCCGCGGTGGGGGCACAGAAAACAGCAGGCTCGAATATTGACGATGTCCAGTCACCGTAATTCCGCTTGGATCACCGGCTGTGTCACTCCTCGACACAGAACTCGTTCCCCTCAGGGTCCGCCATGACCACGACATTCTCGTTCTCGCTGACCACCGTGGCTCCGAGTCCCTTGAGCCGCTCAATCTCAGCCCGCAGGTCGCCGACCGCACGCAGGTCGAAGTGTTGTCTGTTCTTGGCGGTCTTCGATTCGGGCACGCGCTGGAACCACAGGGTCGGACCGCCCCAGCCAGGTGGCTCCACCCACGCCTTCTTCGGGGTGCCGTCCTCATCGACGTTCGAGCCCAGCGCGGCGGCCCAGAACGACGCGACGACAATCACGTCGCGGCAGTCAAAAGTCACGGATTTCACGAAGGAGACCACGACTAGCGAGCATAGCGACGGCGGATACGCCTAAGACGAATTCGCCTGGCAGAGCTCATCATTCCGATCCAGAACTGCCCGTTCCTGGAAACAAGTGCCATTGCCCCTCGGAGATGACCTCGACCTTGCCGTTCACAACCGTGATCGCCGTCTGGTCATCGATCGCGTACGCCGGTCCCCCGATGTCTGCCGCCCATCGCGTCGCCTCAGCAAGGTTGTTGTCCGGCATGAGCTGGTGATCCAGATGCGGGAAGATTGAGAAGTCAACGGCGCCGAGCGTTTTGTCATCCTCACCGGGCGGCTGCCAGTGAACGAAGTCCACACCGATCTTGGGCGTCATCACCATGCTGCCGGCACTCATCCCGACCCAGACAAGTTCCGGCTGAGTCGACAGCACGTCCATCAGCCCGGACTCGAGCATCCAGTGGCGCAGGAACACCGCGTCACCGCCGTCCACCAGTAGGACGTCCGCCTCCCGAACCCAAGGAACCCAGCGGTCAGCTCCGATACTCGGCAGGGCCGTCAGCTCCAGCAGCCCGACAGACTTCCAGCCGAGGTCAGTCATCGGCGCCGGACTTCGACCTGCGACGAACCGCCAGGCCGACGTCGGCGTACACGAAGGGTGTCCGTACTCAGCCGTCGGAATACACAGCGCAAAACATTCATCGATCGGCTTGCCAAGCAGGCCAACGAGCGCGTCCAGGATGCTCGGGTTCGAGACTCCCCCAGACGTAAGAAGCAGCTTCACGATCTCTCCCGATTTCAAACCAGCTCGAGTGTTCATTCTCAACCGGCCCACCGGTCAGGTGGCCCGGTTGAGTCGCTCGGATCAGCGCGGCGTCAGAAGAGCCACCGGAATGCGGCGCGACGTCTTCTGTTCGTAGCCCGCGAATGTCGTGCCCTCGGCCAGGAGCCGCTGCCACATGGCGTCCCGCTCCGCGCCCTTCAAAATCCGTACAGAAACCGTCTGTCGATTCGATCCGATCTCGACCGACGCCTCCGTCGCGACTCGCAGATTTCGGAACCATTGGGGCTCGCTGTCCGAACCTGCCGCGCTCCCCGCGACTGCGAAACCACTGTCCGTGTCGAGGTAACACACCGGCGTTGTGATCTGGCGGCCACTCCTGCGACCGGTCACCGTGAGCAGCAGGATCGGCAACCCGGCCATCCGGCGCACCTTCGCCGAACTCACTCGCCGATAGAGCGACACGTGCAGGCTGGTAACCGCGCGCTGGACCTTCGATTTGATGGGCATACAGCCAGTCTCCTCCCGAGCTCGCAGCATGGGAACACCTAAGGTCGCATTCCACTCCCTCGACCACTTTATCGGTGGTCACTGACAACCTCGGAAATCACGAATTACGCTGACAGCGAACAGGATTCGCTACCAGAACCCTTCCCTACCAATGGGTACAAGCGTACGATACGAAGATGGAACACGCCAGGAACACCGACCCCGAAGCGCCCGTGCGGGCCGCCAAGGAGTTCCTGCAAAACATCCTGTACGAAGACGGCATCGCCGCCGCTGTCGACGCCGCGGACTCCCCCACCCTGCTACCCGGACTCAACCCGATCACCCGCCACCTGCTGATCATCGAACTCCTGGACGCCAACCTCTACGAACGCCTCAAAGAAGCCGACCCCTTCCACGAAGAAACCGGCGACGACTACTGGTCACCCCTGCCCTACGGCGGATCCACCCCCACCGGCGCCACCCCCGCCACCATCACCACCCGCGCGACCACCGCCGAACCGTACGAAGAAACCCGGCCCGGGATCCTGCAAGCAGCCCGTTTCGAACAGGCAACCGTCTGCGCCCACCGCGCCACCCAAACCTCCGCCGCGGTCCGCACCCTGGCCGCCGCCCGGTTCGCGACCTACGACCCACCCACCGGCACCCCCGATATGGCCCCCTGCGACTTCGTCGAACACACCCCCGAGCACCTCTCCCCCTGGGCGCAGTCCTACCTGGCGCCCGCCCTCGGCCTAGGCCCCTACCAAACCGACCGACTCATCGAAGAAGCCCTCTGGATGCGGACCCGCACCCCCGAACTCCTCGACCTCGTCGCCCACCAAGGACCCAACCCCCGCGGCGGCAAGAACACCCAAGACCATGGGCCATTAGCCACAACGAAGACCGCGGGGAAGCCGGCGAAGGGTTCGACGGAGGTGCCGATCAACCTCGACACGATCGCGGTCATCGCCCGCGAACTGCAAGACGCCCGACCCGAAACCTGCGAGACCGTGCAAGCAGCAGTCCTGCGCCGCGGGATTCACCACACCACCAGGGTGCAGGCCCGCCGCTCCACCCGAACCCTGGTCACCAAACACGAGGCCGCCGCGGCGCGAACCACCGCGAAAAAGACCGCCGCGCAACAACAAGGGGTCTGGTTCGACCACCACCCCACCCCCGGCCTTTCGATGCTGTCCGCGGTCATGCCCACCGAACACCTCGAAACACTCATCGCCGCGATCGAAGAACACGCCCAACAACTACACCGCGACACCAAAAACAACAGCGGCAGCGAAGACCGGACCCTGGGCCAACACCGCACCGACGCCCTCTTCCACCTCGCCATGCGCGGCATCACCCTCAAACTCAACCTCGACATCATCATCCCCAGCGCACACCCCGTCAGTAACAGTGCCGACAGCACTAACAGCGACGGTGGCAACAGTGGCGATGACACGCTTGCTGATCGCGTGACTGATCCAGCAGCTGTGGGCAACGGTGCCCCACCGGGAGTCCCTGCGGTCCGGACCGCTTTTCGAGCCGCCCCAGCGGAACCGGCCGACGCGCTGAGTGACGCGCTGAACACCGCCGGTGCGATCGCCTTCGGCCGCACCGGCGCCCTCAGCGTCACCGCGCTCGCCGACCTCGTGGCCACCTACCCCGGCAGAGCCATCACCGTGAACGGCGCCCTGCGGACCATCGACGACATCACCGGTGAACCAAGCGGCCAGTGGACCCAACCGATCAGCCAGTCGACGAACAGCGACCCGCTGTCGCCGGGCGGCGACCACTACCGCCCTCCCCCAGCCTCCGCGAAAAAGTCATCGCCCGCGACCGAACATGCCGCCACCCCGGCTGCACCCATCCAGCCCGCTACACCGACCTCGACCACATCACCCCCTGGCCGGCGGGCCAAACAACCCTGACAAACCTGCACTGCCTCTGCCGCCGACACCACCGCGCGAAACACGCCCGCTGGAAAATCACCACCGACCCCCACGGCAACGAAACCTGGACCAGCCTCACCGGCCGAACCTTCAACACCACCCCCGGACTCCTCAACGACCTCAACGACCTCAACGACCTCAACGACGCGGAACCCCCCAACACCAGCTGAATCTTGTTGAACCACAAAGGGTTTCCGCGACCCTCGCGACCAGATTTCACCGGCAGCCGAAACGACTCAGTCGGCTGTGGCCACGACGACTGCTTGACCATCCCGCTCGTGATCAGCCGCGCCACGCGACAGACGTGCGACCTCGCGGAAGCCCGCCGCAGCCAGCTGCTCGACCATCCAGTCCGGGGTGCGCCGATATCGCTTCAGGGTGATCTCGTGGCCTCGGCGCCGGTAGCTCGCCGACACATCGGCGACTCCGTCACCTGTCTGAAAGCCGACCAACACGACTCCGCCGGCCCGCAGCACCCGACGTATCTCTCCGAATATCTGTGGCAGGTCGGAGTCGGGATTGTGGATCGTCGAATACCAAGAGAAGACGCCATCAAACGCATCGTCGCCGAACGGCAGTGCGGTCAAAGTGCCTACTTGCGAAGGAAATTCGCGATGGTCGACCTGCGCGCGACGAATCATCTCCGCCGACAGGTCGACCCCCTCGACAACGCAGCCGAGGTCGGCGAGCAACGGCATCATCCGTCCCGCGCCGCATCCCGCATCGAGCACCCTGCGCTGCCCCGCGACCAACCCCGCGAAGTGCTCGATCATCGCCAGCTCCACCGGCAACTCCGGCTCGGTGGACCGGAAATGGTCGGCGTACGTGTCAGCAACGACGTCGTACGCCGCCCGCACCGCGCCCTCGTCCTGCGTCCTCGCGCCGTCCATCACAGCGAACGCCCAAGCCCCTCGGAAGCTGGTCGTCCGACTTCGGGACGACGGAAGTCGGTCACCTCGGGCAGCTGCTCGAACCCCGCCGAACCGTAGGCCGCCACCCCACCGACGTTGCTGCTCGGGGTGCAAACCGTCACGCTCGACGCGCCCATCTCCTGCAGCGCCGCCGCAGCCGCAACGGCGATGGCCCGCCCGTATCCACGTCCGCGATAGTCGCGATGCGCGCCCAACGGCTCAATCAGTCCCGGGCGCCCGCGACCGGCCGACCACACGGTCGTCGTGGCGACCGCATTGTCATCGGCGTCGTACGCAACCAAGCAGCGCGCCTGCCGATAGGCCGGCGCCGACGCCATCGCCTGCCACCGCCGCACGCTGAACGTCGAGTTCGGGAACGCAGCCAGCATCACCGCCACCCGGTCGCGCACGATGGCCTCCGGGGAATGGTCCGCATCGAGGGCTTCGATCCGCAGACCGCAGTCCTCGACCGGCTCCCCCAGCGTTCGCCGCAACGGCGTCCAGGGCTCGTCGGGCGTCCATCCGCTGCGCTGCAACAGATCACGAAAGGCGCGCCCGGCGCGAGCCTCGACGAACCCGCGGTCAGCGGGCAACACCCCATGGCCAGGGTCGCAGAGATCGGCCAGCAGCAGGTCCGCGAATTCCTCGTCCTCTTGAACGCTCGGCGCGATCGCCATCCGAATGAGGGCCTCCTTCGCATCGACCGCACCGGCGGCCACCAGTTCCCCGTCACGACGCCACGCGCGGACTTCGTCAGCCAACGACGGCGCTCCGAAGCGCAACGCCCAGCCGAGATCGCCGTTGTGCAGTTGCACCGGTGCGCCTTCTCGCTGCCAGGTCGCCACCGCGTCGATAATCTCGTGCACCGAGCTCGTTGTTGCGGACTCCACAGTGATCGACATGCCTGCATCCAAGCCGACATGCGAGCCATACCGCCACCTGGATTTCGTCCCGCGCACGCGGCATATCGGCGGCACCACCGGCGTTGATGAGGCGTGGAGATCTGGGATTCGATCGTGATCGGCGCCGGCCAGGGCGGCCTGGCTGCTTCCTACTTCCTGCTTCAGCGGGGCGTCGACCACGTCGTGCTCGACGCCAACCCGATCCCTGGCGGCGCGTGGCAACACCGGTGGAACTCCCTGACCATGCGCGACGTGCACGGCGTCGCGGACCTGCCGGGCGAACCTGCACCCGCGCGATCTGATGAGCGCGCCAACAGCGCGATTCCGAACTACTTCGCCGCGTACGAAGAACGCCATGACCTTCCCGTCATGCGCCCGGTCGAGGTCACCGCGGTGACCAGCGAGGGCGACCTGTTAGTGGTCCATTCGGCGCAACGTAGCTGGCTCACGCGCACCCTGATCAACGCCGCCGGAACGTGGACCGCGCCGAACTGGCCGAGCTATCCCGGGATGGGAGATTTCAGCGGCCAGCAGTTCCACACCGCCAATTACCCAGGCCGAGAGCAACTGCGCGGCAAAAGAATCATGATCGTCGGGGCCGGCGCTTCGGCCGTGCAGTTCATCGGCGAGCTCGCGCCCATCGCCGACACGATCTGGGTGACTCGTCGTCCACCGCGATGGCGCGCCACCGGCACCTTCGACCGACGAGCCGGCCTGGAAATCGTCACCGAAGTCGAACGACGCGTCGTCGCCGGACTGCCACCGACCAGTGTCGTCGAAGCCACCGGCCTCGTCCTGCGCGAGCAGGAGTCCGCCGCCGCCGCGCGGGGGGCGTACGACCACCCGCGGCCAATCTTCGACCGACTCGAGCCGACCGGCGCGCGGTGGGGTGACGGCACCTTCGAACGCGCCGACGTCATCCTCTGGGCAACCGGATTCCGTTCTGCCGTAGACCATTTGGAGCCGCTTGGGCTGCGCGGACCGGAGGGCGGCATCCCGCTCGAGCGGGTGCCCGGGAATGTCCAGGCAGCAACAACCGCCGTACGCGATCCACGGGTCCACCTCATTGGCTACGGCCCCTCGGCGAGCACCATTGGGGCGAGCCGAGCAGCCCGGCGCGCTGCACGGGAGGTCGCCGAACAGGTCGGCTCCAGGGCCACCGAAGACGCGTCCTAATCTGGCATCGGCAAGGCCTGGGGTGTCCGACACGGCTACCTCGCGACCGCTGCCCTGGTCATCCCTGCTCGGCCGACCACGTCGTAGGCCAGGTGCACCACACCCGAGTCGAATCGGTGTTCGCCGGTCAGTTGCAAACCGACCCGCAGATCGCTGGGCAGCCACGCGGTCCCGCCGCCAACCACGACCGGATTCGCGTAGTACTCAACGGAATCCACAATGCCGGCCCGCAGCGCATGGGCCGCGAGGGTTGGCCCGCCGATCGTGACGATCCCGTCGACACTGTCGACGAAACGGCGCGCGGCAACCGGGTCGAAGGAGCGCTCGAGCTGGGTGCGCGGGGTCTCCACCGCAGCCAGCGAGGTCGAGAACACGACCTTGTCGCGGCCGCGCCACTGTTCGCCGTACGCCCGCTCGGCCGGGTGGGCGTCGGGTTCGGTTCCGTAGGTCTGCCAGACCTTCAGCACCTCGTAGAGTCGGCGTCCGTAGAGCTCGGCCACCACCGGTTGATCGCGCTCGTTCAGATAGGTGTGGACCTGCGCATCCGGGGCACACCAGTCGAATTCTCCGCGCTCATCGGCGACATAGCCATCGAGCGAACCGATGCAGATGTAGACCAGCCGTCCCATCGCCCCAGCATCGCAGCAGGTTCGGAATGTGGTCGTTATAACGACCACATTCCATGACTACGGGTGTCGTGGGAGATGATGCTTCGGTAGTCGAAGCAACCCCGAGTTTCCACACTTGTCTGGAGCGATGCCATGACCACCTTCTCGTTTGCCGGCCACCTCGTGAACCGAATCGGCTTCGGCGCCATGCAACTGCCCGGCCCCGGTGTCTTCGGTCCGCCGCGCGACCGCGACGCGGCGCTCGCGGTGTTGCGCCGCGCGGTCGAACTCGGCGTGAACCACATCGACACCTCCCAGTTCTACGGTCCGGATGTCTCCAATGAACTGATCCGCGAGGCGCTGCACCCCTACGCCGACGACCTGGTGTTGGTGTCGAAGATCGGAGCTCGGCGCGGCGAAGACGGCAGCTGGCTGCCCGACCAGCACCCCGAGGCGCTGAAGCGCGACGCGCGCCGCAACCTTGAAGCACTCGGCGTCGACCGCCTGCCGGTGATCAACCTGCGCGTCATGCCCCGCGAGGAAATGTCGTCGGACGAAGATTTCTGCCCGCTCGACGAGCAGCTGCAGGCCATGCGCGACCTGGTCGACGAGGGCGTCCTGGAGGCATTCGGCATCAGCAACGTCACCACCGACCAGGCCCGGCAGGCGCTCGACGCGGGCGCGATGTGCGTTCAGAACGCCTACAACCTGCTGCACCGCGACGATGACGCCACCTTGGAGCTTTGCCAGGAACGTGGCGTCGCCTACGTCCCGTTCTTCCCGCTCGGGTCTGCCTTCCCACACATGCCGAAGGTGACCGAGGACCCCCGCGTTCAGCAGCTCGCCGCACAGCATGACGCGACTGCCAGCCAGGTCGGCCTCGCGTGGTTGTTGGCTCGCGCCGACAACATTCTGCTCATTCCGGGCACCTCGTCAGTGGCCCACTTGGAGGAGAACATGGGCGCGGGCTCCGTCACCCTCTCGGCCGAAGACGTTTCAATGCTCGGCTGACCGCCACTTCGTGGACGCAACTGGTCCGTAGCGCACTGTCGGACGCATACTGCGATCCATGGCGCACTACCTCAGCTTCGTGGTGTTCGCGACCGTGATCGCCGTGGCGCCCGGTCCGGACACGTTCCTGACCCTGCGCAACACCGTGATCGGTGGCCGACTACGAGGCCTGTGGACCACGGTCGGGATCTGCGTCGCGGGCGCGACCCAAGGAGTCCTGGCGGCTGTGGGGCTCGGGGCGATCATCGCCGGGTCCCGGCCGGTCTTTGAGACCATCCGCTGGGCTGGCGTCGCCTACCTCACCTACCTCGGCATCATGGCGTTCCGCGCCGCGATCCGAGCCAAAGACGCCGACTGGTCGACTCCCGCCAAGGCGGTAGCCTCACCCTGGCGCGCTCTGCGGCAAGGCTTCCTCTGCAACATCACCAACCCCAAGGTGCTCGCCTTCAACCTCGCGGTGCTCCCCCAGTTCGTCGCGCCAGGCACCCCGATGATCGGCATCATCGCCTACGCGCTGACACTCACCCTGGTCGGCCTGGTGGTGTTGTTGGCGGTCGTCGCGTTGGCCGGACGAGCCCGAGCCGCATTGCAGCGCAAGCGAACCCAGCGAATCATCGAGGCTGGCACCGGCGCGGTCATGATCGGTTTCGCCACGGCTCTTGCCGACCATGCCTAACCCTCACCGCTCCCAGGAAACTCTCGGCAACCTCCCGGAATTAAGGCGCACCCTGCAGGGGTGTCACTGACTGGTTCCACCCTGCCGCTCCTGCTTGCCCTCGCCGCGCTCATCCTGTTCGCGGCCTTGGTCATCGGCTTCCCCAGGCTGCGCAACCGCTGGGCCGCCGGCGGCGTACGAGCCGGGCTGGCATTGCTGCTCAACGCCAGCGTCGTCACGCTGGCGTTCGTGATGCTCAACGATCAATACGCGTTCTACGTCAGCTGGAGTGATTTGGCTGGATACCAGTCGCCGGCGGTGCAGGTTCGCCATGGCGGTAGTGCCCACGACGCCAATGTCGCGAAGGTGGTCGGCGTCGGCTTCAACCAGTGGCACACCCCGGCCCACCTGCCCAAACTCCCCGACCCGGGCCAACGGATGCAGCGCTATGTGGTCAGCGGCCGTGTGAGCGGCTTCCACAGCGCAGTGTGGGTGTATCTACCCAAGGGCTACAACTCGGCGTCCGCGCAGACCTATCCGGTGATCATGGCCCTGCATGGGTTCCCCGGCGGCCCCGGTTCGATGAATCACTACGGGATCCTGCAGGCGTTCGACGAGATGGTCGCCCAACACCGACTCGTGCCCAGCATCATGGTGATCCCGCAAATCGACGACCCGGTGCCACTGGACACCGAATGTGTGAACGTGCCCGGCGGTCCGCAGGCCGAAAGTTGGCTGGCTCAAGACGTCCCCTCCTGGGCGATCTCCCATTTCAGGGTCGAGACCAAACGCACGTCGTGGGCCGCTTGGGGCTTCTCGTACGGCGGATGGTGCGCCGCCCTGCTCGGCTTCCGCCACCCCGACATCTTCGGCGCCTCAGTCGCGCTGCAGGGCTACTTCCGACCGAGTTTCTCCACCGACTACGAACCCTTCAAGCCCGGATCGGCCGCCTACGAGCAGTACGACCTGGTGAAGATCGCCCGCCAACACCCGCCGGCCCTCAACCTGTGGCTCATGGCCAGCAAGGAGGATTCGCTGAGCTATCCCTCCACTGACGCCCTGGTCAAGGACGCCCGAAGGCCGCTGTCGGTCACGGCGCTGCTGTTGAAGCAGGGCGGCCACACGGTCTCCGTCTGGGGTCCCAAGATCGGGCCGTCATTCGCCTGGCTGGCCCAGGCGATGCCCGGTTTCGACCCGCTCGCTCCCGCGCTCGCCGCGCCCTATCACGCAAAGGTCCCGCCGGCCCGTCACCGCCGCTGAGGCGTGATCCCCCGTCGCCCCAGGGTCGCCGCCGGCCTGACCGTATTCTCGACACCATGCAATGCGGCTACTTCGACCGGAACGAGTGCCGGTCGTGCACCTTCATGGGTGAGCCCTACGCCGAGCAACTCGCGCGCGGCGAACTCCTGGTTCGAACCGCGCTGCCGATGATCGCCGCGAACGTCTGGCAGGACGCGTACGCCGGGCCCGAGTCGGGCTTCCGGAACAAGGCAAAACTGGTCGTCGGCGGCCAGCGCGGGGCGGTGACCCTCGGCATTCTCGACGCCGGCGGCAACGGTGTGGACCTCACCGGCTGCGGGCTCTACGAACCCGCGCTCGCCGCCGCCCTCATCCCGCTGCGCACCGTGGTCGACGACCTCGGACTCACGCCGTACGACGTCCCGCGCCGCAGCGGCGAGCTGAAGAACATCCTGCTGACCCTCTCCCCCTCCGGCGACCTGATGATCAGGTTCGTGCTGCGCTCGCAGGGCCAGCTCGGCAAGCTGCGTGCCGGGCTGGACCGTCTTCGGGCGGCCTTGCCGAACACCCGGGTGATCACCGCAAACCTGCTGCCCGATCACAAAGCCGTGACCGAGGGTGATGAGGAGATCGCCTTGTCCGACGCGGCGACCCTGCCGATGCGGCTCGGCCCGATCACCCTGCACCTCGGCCCGCGAAGCTTCTTCCAGACCAACACCGACGTCGCGACGGCGCTCTATCAGCAGGCCGCGCAGTGGGCCGCCGAAGCGCCGGCCGAGCGGCTGGTCGACTTGTTCTGTGGGGTTGGCGGGTTTGCCCTGCATTGCGCCGGTGCGGCGCAGCAGGTCGTCGGTGTGGAGATCTCGGCGGACGCGGCCAGGTTCGCCCAGCGGTCCGCGGATGAACTGCACTCCTCGACAGACTTCGCCTTCCATGCCGGCGACTCTGCGCAGTTGCTCAGTCTCGCCGGCGACCCCGATCTGGTGATCGTGAACCCGCCCCGGCGCGGTATCGGCGCGCAGGTCTGCGACTGGATCGAGAAATCGACCGCGAGCCGCCTCCTCTACTCCAGTTGCAACCCGACCAGCCTCGCCGCGGATCTGGCTCGGCTGCCGTCATTCACCGCGACCCACGCCCGCCTGTTCGACATGTTCCCCCAGACCGCGCACCACGAGGTGCTGGTCGCGCTGCAGCGATGAGCCGACGCCGACAACCACCCCGCTCCCCCTGGCCCCAGGTGAATGGCATCGACGCGATGCGGATCACGCTGCCGCAAGAGGGAGCGTGGGCGACTCTCGGCGATCATCTGCGCGACCGATTGCATTCCCTCACCGCGCAGGAGGTGGCATACATCTTCACCGAGGGCAGGATCGCGGCGGCGGACGGGCGCCTCCTGACGCAGCAGGAGCCGTACGTCCGCGGCGAGGTGGTCTTCCTGCGCCGTGAACTGCGGCCCGAACCGGAAGTGCCGTTCGACATCCCCGTGCTCCACGAGGACGAGCGCATCCTGGTCGTCGACAAGCCGCACTTCCTGGCCACCATGCCGCGCGGACAACACATCACCCAGACCGCCGTCGCCCGACTTCGCGTCGATCACGGTCTGCCGGATCTCACCGCCGCCCACCGGCTCGACCGACTCACCGCGGGTGTGCTGCTCCTGGTGAAACAGATCGGACATCGCGGCGCCTATCAACAACTGTTCGCCCGGCGCGAATGCCACAAGCTGTACGAAGCGATCGCCCCACGCATCGATGGTTTCGTCGGCGTCGACGACGTGGCGCTGCACCTACACAAGGTGCGCGGCGACCCGGCCACCCGCATCGATCCGTGGCGAACTCCCAACGCACACACCGCTGTTCGCATCCTTGAAGAGCAGGGATCGTTTGCGCGCTACGAGCTCGAACCGCACACCGGGCGCACCCACCAGTTGCGCGCCACCTTGAACCACCTCGATGCGCCGATCGTCGGAGATCCGCTGTATCCGGTCGTACGCCGGGTGTCGTCGACGGACTACAGCAACCCGTTGCTGTTGCTCGCCCGGCAACTCGCTTTTCGGGATCCGGTGACGGGTCAAGACCTGGAGTTTCGCAGCGCGCGCCACCTTCCGTGGCCCGGCTGATTGAATCGACGCAGCCACGAGAGGACACAACTGATGGACGTCAAGGACAAGACCGCCGTCGTCACCGGCGCCGCCGGTGGCATCGGTGCGGCGATTGCTGCCGAACTGATCACCCGCGGAGCAAGTGTGGTGCTGGTCGACCTCGACCCAGCGGTGCGGCAGACAGCCCAGGCGCTTGGTGAGCGAGCGGTTGCCATCACCGGCGATGTCGCAGCCACCGACGTCATCGAAACGGCCATCACCGCCGCCGAGCAGTTGTCGGGACCGGCCGAGCTCTACTTCGCCAATGCCGGCATCGCCGGCGCACCTGGGCTTGAAGCGACGGAGCGTGACTGGGACCTCAGCATCGAGGTGAACCTGCGCGCCCACATCCGAGCGGCTCAGCTGCTCATTCCGCAGTGGACCGACCGTGGCGCCGGCTACTTCGTGTCGACGGCGTCGGCGGCTGGCCTGCTGACCCAGATCGGGTCGGCGACCTACGCGGTCACCAAGCATGCAGCAGTCGCGTTCGCGGAGTGGCTGAGTGTGACATACGGCGATCAGGGGGTGCGCGTCAGCTGCTTGTGCCCGATGGGAGTCGAGACCGCCTTGCTGCGCGCCGGATCAGCCTCGGGTGACCGGCTCGGCGCGGCCGCTACCCAGGCCGTGCTGTCCGCGGGCGAGGTGTTGTCGCCTGCCGAGGTCGCCAGCGAGGTGTTGGCCGCGGTCGCCGCCGAAACCTTCCTGATCCTCCCCCATCCGCAGGTGCGCACGATGCTGCAGCAGAAGGCGGCCGATCCGGACCGCTGGCTGAGCGGCATGCGCCGTTATCAGGCGAGCTTGCTGTCTGAGTGAACGGCAGTAGCCCGTGACTCAGTAGCCCGCGCCGGGGTTCAAGATCCCGAGCGGATCGAAGGCCGCCTTGATCGCATGCTGCAAGTCGACGACGTCGTCACCGAGCTGGGCGCGCACCATCGGTTGTTTGATCCGGCCCACGCCGTGTTCACCGGTGATCGTGCCGTCCAACGAAAGCGCCAGCTCGATGATCCGGGCGAACGCCCGTTGCACGCGCTCCTGCTGGTCGGGGTCGCTCGGGTCGTGAACAATCACCGGATGGGCGTTGCCGTCACCGGCGTGAGCCACGGTCGGGATCGCGAGGCCCAGTTCAGCGGCGATCTTCTCCACGCCGCCCAACAGTTCGGGTAAGCGCGGCACCGGCACCCCGACGTCCTCCAGCAGACAGGCGCCCAACCGCTCTAACGAGGGCAATACCGCTCGCCGCGCGGCGACGAAGAGCACGCCATCGTCCGGGTCGTCGGTGTCAACGACGTCAGTCGCGCCGGCATCCTGACAGGCCGCGCGAACCAGATCCATCTCGAGCTGTCGGGACTGGCCGGCGGCGTCGGATTGCACCAACAGCAGCGCTCCCGCACCGCGATCCAAGCCCATCTTGAGGTTGTCCTCGACCGCATTGATCGAGGCGTTGTCCATCAACTCGACCATCGAGGGTTTGCAGTCGCGACACATTTGCACCACGGCGCGGGCCGCCTGGGTCACGTCGGCGAAGGTCGCGACCAGCGTCGCCGGCGGCGCCAACGGCGGCGTGAGTTTGGCGATCACCGCGGTCACTACACCGAGGGTGCCCTCGCTACCGACCATCAGTTTGGCCAGCGGCAAACCGGTGACGTCCTTGGCTCGGGGACCGCCGAAGGTGACGAGTCGACCGTCGGCGAGCACCACATCGAGGCCGAGCACGTAGTCCATCGTGACGCCGTACTTCACGCAGCAGAGGCCGCCGGCATTCGTGGCGACGTTGCCGCCGATGGAGGAAATCTCGTACGACGAAGGGTCGGGCGGATACCAGAGGCCATGCTCGGCCGCAGCCTGCTTGACCGCCACATTGAGGGCGCCGGGCTCGGCGCGGGCGGTGCGGGTCGCCGGATCGATCTCGATCGCAGTCATCCGCTCCAACGACAGAACGATGCCACCATCGAGGCCGTCAGCGCCCCCGGACAGGCCCGTTCCGGCGCCGCGCGGGGTCACCGGGATTCGATGCGCCGAGGCCCAGCGCAACGTCGTCTGCACCTGTTCGACGGTGCGTGGCAACACCGCCGCGAGCGGCAACTGCGCTCGCGGATCGCGCGCCCGGTCGTAGCGATACGCCTCGCGTTGTTCCAGCGACGTTCGTACGACGTCCGGACCGAGTTGGTCGATCAGTTCATCGATGAAGTCGTTAGCGGCCATTCGTCGACGATAACGCTGAGCATCACCCGCAGTTCGAGGTCGTTCGAAAAGTCAGTTAAAAGGTCAGTTGAAAGTCCATGACCGCTTCGACAAGCCGAACCAGAACCCGTCGATCTCGCTGTCGCCCTCGACCGATCCGGCCACCGAGCTCGCCCCAAGCGAGACGAACAGCGGCGCCCAATGCTCCGAGCGAGGGTGGGCCTCAAGCGCGGCTGGTGCTTTGTCCATCCAGTCCAGGATGCCGTCGACATCGCCGGCCGCGACCCGCTCCGCCGCCCAGTGGTCGAACTCCTGCGACGCCGCCGGCGCCGTGGCGTCCGCACCGCCGGAGGGGTGGAACCAGCTCAGGTTGTGGGTGGTGAAACCGGAGCCGATGATCAAGGTTCCCTCATCGCGCAGCGATGCGAGTTTCTGACCGAAACCGAACAACTCCTGCGGGTCCAGCGTCGGCATCGACACCTGGAGAACCGGCACATCGGCGTCGGGGAACATCTCGACCATCGGAACGTACGCCCCGTGGTCGAGGCCGCGATTCGGGTCCTGCTGGACCGGCCCGAGTTCGGCCACATTGCGCGCGACGGCGTGGGCGAGTTCCTGCGCCGGCGGCGCGTAATAGGTGACGTCGTAGTACTTCTGCGGGAAGCCCCAGAAGTCATAGGTCAGCGGCGCTCCGGTGGTCGAAGAGACGGTGATCGGGTTGTTCTCCCAGTGGGCCGAGACGATCAGCACGTTCTCGGGCTTGGGGAGCTTTTTCGACCAGGACGCCAGCTGGCTGGTCCAGGTGGTGTCGTCCGCCAGCGGCGGCGCACCGTGGGAGAGATAGAGGACCGGCATACGACTGGAGTTCATGGTTTTAGGGTAGATCCAATAAAGTTGATTCGTCAACTACATGGGAACAACCCGGTCAGGACGCCGGTTGCAAAACCCGTGAGCGAACGAATCCCCTTGAGTGCGTTGGAACTCGTGCCGTTGAGCGCGGGTATGGAACGACCGCAGGCCTTCGAGAACAGTCGCGCCCTGGCGCGCGACCTCGACCGTCTCGGCTACCACCGATTGTGGGTGGCCGAACATCACGGCAGCACCACCTTCATGGCCAGCGCCACCTCGTTGATCCTCGCCGACCTCGCCCATCACACCGAGCGCATCCGGCTGGGCAGTGGCGGCGTCATGCTGCCCAACCACTCCCCCTTGATGGTCGCCGAGTACTACGGCACCCTCGCCACCCTCTACGGCGACCGCTTCGACCTCGGCATTGGCCGCGCTCCCGGAACCGACCCCATGACGGCGGCAGCGTTGCGCCGCGGGGAGTCCGACCTGAACGACTTCGCTCGCGACGTCCTGGGCATCGTCGATCACCTCGACGGAACCGCGACCGTACGAGCAATTCCCGGGGAGGGCACCTCAGTCCCGGTCTGGATGCTCGGCTCCTCGACCGGTGGCGCCCAAGTCGCCGCCGTCTTGGGCCTGCCCTATTCGTTCGCGTCGCACTTCGCTCCGCAACAGATCCGCGAAGCGATCGCGCTCTACCGGGAGCGGTTCGACGCCGAAGCCCGCACCGCGCAGGTCGAGCGACCGACCGTGATGGCGGGCGTAAACGTGTTGATCGCCGACACCCGGGCCGAAGCCGAACGGCTGTTCACCAGTTCGCAATTGATGCGAATCCGACTGCGTACGGGTCAGCTTGGTCCGCTTGAACCGCCGGTCGACGACCTGGCCTCTGTCGTTCCGGAGGAACTGCTGCAGTTCGCCGGCAGCCCGGACGGACCGGCCACCTTCGTCGGCACGGCCGACGAGGTCGTCGAGGGTCTCCAGGGATTCGTCGACGATCACGACCTCGACGAGGTCATCGTGACGACGTACACCTACGACCCGCAGGTGCGGCGTGACTCCTACGCCAGACTCGCGCAGGCGTGGGGCCTGACCGCAACGCCTACAGCGTGAGCACAACCTTGCCGGTGGTGGCGCGGCCCTCGAGGGCTTCGTATGCCGCAGCGGCCTGCTCGATCGGATAGGTCGCGCCGATCTCCAACTGCAGTGAACCGTCGGCCAGTCCGTCGAGGATGTCGCCCGCGCGCCAGAGCACCTCGTCGCGGTCGAGCAGGTAGTGCGCCAGCGTCGGGCGGGTCACGAAGAGGGACCCGCTCGAGTTGAGTCGCTGGAGATCGAAGGGCGGAACCTGACCGCTGGCGCCGCCGAACAGCACCGCCATCCCGCGCGGTCTCAGGCTCGCCAGGGACGCATCGAAGGTGTCCTTGCCGACTCCGTCGTAAGCGACATCGACGCCCCGACCGGCCAGCTCGCGCACCCGCGCGGCCAGCGAATCACCTTCGTAGTCGCGGTAATTGATGAGGTGGTCAGCGCCGAGTTGCTGCGCAACGGCCAGCTTCTCGGCGCTGCCCGCGGTCGCGACGACCGTCGCGCCCTTGGCGGTGATCAACTGCACCAGCAACTGCCCCACGCCGCCGGCCGCCGCATGGACCAGCGCGATCTGCCCTTCCTGCACCGGCCAGGAGGAGTTCACCAGGTAGTGCGCGGTCATCCCCTGCAGCATCGCCGCGGCAGCGACCGTCAAGTCCAGGCCGTCCGGCACGGGCACTGCCAGGCGCTCGGGGACATTCACCAGTTCGGCGGCGCTGTGGGAGGTCTGCGCCCAAGCCACCCGGTCACCCACCGCGAAGTCGGTGACATCGGCGCCGATCGCAACAACCTCACCGGCAGCTTCCTCGCCCAACACGAAGGGCGTCTGCTGCGGGTAGACGCCTTGGCGCTTGTAGACATCGATGAAGTTCACCCCGATCGCGGCGACCTTCACCTGCACCTGATCGACCTCGGGCGGCGCGACCTTCACGTCGGATACTGCGAGAACGGAACGGTCGCCGTGTTCGGTCACCAGAAGGGCACGAGTCATGCCGCCCACTCTAGAACCGGTCCGTCGTCACTCGAACGGTGTCGGGTCACCGGCGCCTACGCGTACGACCTGCGGGGCGCCGTCGGAGAAGTCGACGACCGTCGTCGGATCCACGCCACACTCGCCCGAATCGATCACCGCATCGATGACGTGATCGAGTTCCTCTTTGATCGACCATCCGTCGACCATCGGTTCGTCGTGGCCGGGCAGCAGCAGGGTGCTGGTCAACAGCGGCTCCCCCAGTTCGCGCAACAGCGCGTGGACGACGGGGTGCTGCGGGATGCGTACGCCGACCGTCTTCTTCTTCGCATGCAGGAACCGGCGCGGCACCTCGGAGGTCGCCGGGAGAATGAACGTGTATTGCCCTGGCGTCGCGGCCTTGAGGGCGCGAAAGACCTTGTTGTCGATCACGACGAACTGCCCCAACTGGGCGAAGTTGTCACACATCAGCGTGAAGTGGTGCTTGTCGTCGAGGTGTCGGATCCGCACGATTCGCTCTTTGGCGTCGGCGTTCCCGAGCATCGCGCCAAGCGCGAAACACGAGTCGGTCGGATAAGCGATCAGACCGCCATCGCGCAGGATCTGCACCGCCTGGCCGATGCTGCGCGGTTGGGGGTCCACCGGGTGGACGTCGAAGTAGCGGGCCATCGCGTTAACTTACCGCCCACTTGTCGGCGAGCGCCCGCATCACCTTGAGGTCGCGAGTGGTGCCGGGTCCGAGCAGCTTCTCCAACCGGGCGTTGCTGATCTTCGCTGCGTGGGTCGACCGGGTGAGCCACCAGTGCACCTCGCTGCCGTTGACCCGAAGCCGCTCGCCCGGAGCGTCCCACTGGTCGAAGACCTTCGCAGCCTCCGCCGATGCGGGCTTGCCCAACAGCGTGACGTAACGACGGTCGCTCGAGCCGAGCGGATCTTCGTACGCGTCCGCCTCCTCGACGATCCGCCGCAGGTCGGCGGGCTGCCGAAGCATCACCGGCACCTCGAACCCGAGTTCGTCGAGGATCGCCTTCTCCAAAGCCGCGATGATGCGGGCATCACTGCGCAGACTCGTCGTGACCAGGACGTTCCCGGTTTGAATATGGGTCGCCACGTCGCGGAAGCCGGCTTCGGTGAGGATCCCGCGCAGCCGTTCCATCAGTACCTGCCGGCCGCTGACATTGACTGCTCGCAGGAAAGCGACCCGGGTCGTCACCGCACGTCCATCGTCACGTCGGCGCCCAGTTGGACAGTACGGCTGACGGTGCAGAGTCGGTCGTGGGACAACGCCACTGCTTGCGGCAACTGCTCGCGAGCCGCATCGCCGGCGTCGCCCTCGGGGAAGGTGACCGCGAAGGTGACGGTGATCGGGCCCATGTGGTTGTGCTGCTCGTCTCGCAACTTCTCCCCCGCGGCGGTCACCTCGAAGGTTTCCGGTTCGCTGCGACGAGAGGTGAGGATGTCGACGTCGATCGCCGAGCAGCCGGCTATCGCGGCGAGCAACAGCTCGACCGGGGTGAACTGGTCGTCGCCGCCACTGCCGAAGTCGAAGGTCCCGCCCCGCGCGTTGGTGGCGCGGAATTCGCCGGCAGCGGTGCGGGTGAGGGAAACGGAACGCATGGCGTCCGAAGCTGGGGTCGGGGTCAGGTTGGAGGTCATGGAACCCAGCCTGCCACCACTGACTAGGTTGGCCATCATGAGCAACGCCGCGCCCGAACACAGCCTGATCCTGATCCGCCACGGCGAGACCGAATGGTCGCGCTCCGGGCAACACACCGGCACCACGGATCTGCCGCTGCTGCCAGAGGGTGAAGCTTGCGCCGTGCGTGCGGGAGAGGTCGTCGCCGGCATCGACTTCGTTGCGGCGTACAGCTCCCCGCTACAGCGCGCGCAACGCACCGCGCAGCTGGCGGGGCTGAAGAATGTGCAGATCGACGACAACCTGCGCGAGTGGGACTACGGCGGCTACGAGGGCCTGACCACCCCACAGATCCGCGAGCAGACCGGCGACCCGACGTGGGAGATCTTCAAGGACGGCGTCATCCCGGGTAAGACACCTGGCGAGACGGTCGAGGACGTCGCCGCCCGGATGTCACACGTGTTGGCCAAGGTGCAGCCACAACTGTACGAAGGCAACGTCGCTCTCGTGGCCCACGGCCACGCGCTGCGCATCCTGACCGCGGTGTTCCTGCAGCTCAGCCCGCGTTTCGGGATGCGTCTGCTGCTCGACGCGGGCGCGGTCTGCCGGCTGGGGTATCACCACGACGCCCCGACCATCCAGATCTGGAACCGGCAGACCCGCGCCTGAGCCTCAGCTGGGCAGTCCCCAGGTGTGCACCGGCGCGTTGTCGCCCATGCCCTCCAGGTAGCGCTCCAGCATCAGGCGCAGGGCCTCCGCACGCGTCTTGCCCTTGCGCTCGTAGGCGTCCACGCAATCAATTTGCCAGGTCGCTCCGTTGATCCCGGCGCGGCAACGGTCCTCGACAACGCCCAGGAACCGATCCCGTACGGACTGGGCGACACCCCACTCCTCCAGCCCTTGGTGGGCCAGCGGCAGCAGGTGGCGCAGGATCAGTTCGTCGGCCGCCACCTCGCCAAAGCCGGGCCAGTAGACCTTGGCGTCCAGGCTGCGACGAGCGCACTCCTCGAAGTTGGCCTCGGCCGCCGCGAAGCTCATCCGGGTCCAGACCGGTCGCTCGTCCTCAGCCAGTTTGCGCACCACGCCGTAGTAGAAGGCGGAGTTGGCCAGGGTGTCGACGATGGTCGGTCCGGCCGGCAGGACGCGGTTTTCCACCCGCAGGTGCGGACGCCCGTCGTGGATGTCATAGATCGGCCGGTTCCAGCGGTAGACGGTGCCGTTGTGCAACCGCAGTTCCGAAAGTTCGGGGGCTTCGCCGGCTTCGAACATCGCCACCGGGTCTTCGTCGCCGCATTCGGGCAGCAGCGCCGGGAAGTAGCGCACGTTCTCCTCGAACAGGTCGAAGATCGAGGTGATCCACCGCTCGCCGAACCACACGCGGGGGCGTACGCCCTGGTTCTTCAGCTCGATGCTGCGGGTGTCCGTCGCCTGCTTGAACAGCTCGATCCGCGTTTCGTGCCACAGCTTCTTACCGAAGAAAAACGGCGAGTTCGCTCCGAGGGCAAGCTGCGGCCCCGAGATTGCCTGCGCCGCGTTCCAGTAAGCCGCGAACTGCGAGGGCTTGACCTGCAAATGCAGTTGTACGGAGGTGCACGCTGACTCCGGCGCGATCGAATCGGCGTAGGTCGCCAGCCGCTCCCCGCTGGGGCCTTCGATGTCGATGAACAGATCCTCGCCGCGCGCGTTGAAGATCGCGTCGTTCAGGGCGGTGTAGCGGGAGTTGGCGCTGATCCATTCGGTGTGGAAATGCTCCGGCATCAGGGTCGGCAGGATGCCCACGGCAACGATCCGGGAGCCGGACTCCAGGGCGCGCTCCTCGGCCCGGTTCAAACTCGCCCGCAGATCCTTCTCAAGAAGAAGACTCTCCTCGCCCGGCATCGGACGCGGACTGACGTTGAGCTCGATGTTGTATTGGCCAAGTTCGGTCTGGTAGTCGGTATCGGCGATCCGCTCAAGCACCTTCGCGTTGCTCATCGTCGGGGCCATCGCCTCGTCGACCAGGTTCAGCTCGATCTCCATGCCGGTGAGCGTGCGGTCAAATTCGAACCCGCGAGTGTGCAGCATCTGTTCGAACACATCGAGGTCCTGACGGACCTTCTCGCGGTATTGCTGGCGCTGTTCGCGCGTGTAGACCGTGCCGGCGACGTCTGATCCCATCGGTCCCTCCTCGGGTCGCATGACTTCCGCGTTCAACCTACTGGTCGCGCCTCCGATAGGGGCCCGATCCGTGTTGCTGCCGGAGGTTGTCGGTGGTCGCTCCTACCCTGCTGGACATGCGCTTGTTGCACACCTCGGACTGGCACCTCGGACGTTCGTTCCACGGTGTCGGTCTATTGTCGGCGCAGCGCGACTTTGTTGACCACCTGGTGCAGGTCGTCCGAGACCGCCAGGTCGACGTCGTCCTGGTCAGTGGCGACGTCTATGACCGGGCTCTGCCGGCGCCCGACACCGTCGATCTGCTCGACCACGCCCTGGTCTCGCTGCTGGCCACGGGCGCGCAGGTCGTCGTGTCCTCGGGAAACCACGACTCCGCCCGCCGGCTGGGATTCGGTTCCCGGTTGCTCTCCCAGGTCGGCCTCCACCTCGCGACCTCGATCGATCAGATCGGCGAGCCGGTGCTGGTGGGCGACACCGCGATCTACCCGATCCCTTACCTCGAGCCGTCGGTCGCAGCTGAACCGCTGGGTGCGGCTCGCGCCACCCACGCCGCCGTGCTGCGAGCAGCAATGGACCGAATCCGCGCCGACCACGCCGGGCGTGCCGATCAGGGTGTGCGCATGGTGGTGATGGCCCATTCGTTCGTTGCCGGCGCCACGACTTCGCAGTCCGAACGCGACGTCACAGTGGGCGGCCTCGGAGTCGCGCCGGTTGAGATCTTCGACGGCGCCGACTATGTCGCGCTCGGCCACCTGCATCGCGCTCAGGAGGTGCGCCCGGGCGTGCGCTACTCCGGCTCCCCGATCGCGTTCTCCTTCAGTGAGACCGGCGACCAGAAGACCTCGGTGCTGGTCGACCTCGACACCGGCCTGCAGGAGCTGATCCCGACGCCGGTTCCGCGGCCGCTGGCCAGGTTGCGCGGCGAACTTGAAGAGTTGCTCGACGATCCCGATCTCGCTGACCACGAGCAAGCGTGGTGCGAAGTCACCCTCACCGACGCAGTCCACCCGGTGTCTGCGATGGACCGCATCCGAAGCCGTTTTCCCCATACACTCGCGCTGCTCTTCGACAGCCCGGCCCGGCCCGGCGATGACCTCAGCTACGTGCAACGGCTGCGAGAACGCGCCGACCTCGACGTCTGCTGCGACTTCGTCGACCACGTCCGTCGTGCGCCGGCCGACGCTGACGAGACCGCGCTGCTGAAAACGGCGCTGGCCGATGTCGACCGACAGCGCGCCAGCCGCGACGACGAGGGCATCGCCAGCCACGCCGGTGTCGCATGAGGATTCATCGCCTGACCATCCAGGCGTTCGGTCCGTTCGGGGCAAGCGAGACGATCGACTTCGACGCGCTCGGCGCTCAAGGACTGTTCCTGATGCACGGCCCCACCGGCAGCGGGAAGACGAGCGTGCTCGACGCCGTTTGTTTCGCCCTTTTCGGGCAGGTGCCCGGTTCACGCCGCACCCACACTGACCGGCTGCGCAGCGATCATGCCGCGCCCCACCTCGACCCGCGGGTTCAGATGGAGTTCACCGTTGCCGAGCGTCGGCTGCGAATCGACCGTCGGCCTTCCTACTTCGCGCCGAAGAAGCGTGGTGGCGGAACCACCAAACGGCAAGCCTCAGTGGTGCTCGAGGAGCGTGGGGCAACCGGCTGGCGCGCGATCAGCACCCGCCTCGACGAGGCCGGCCTCGAGATATCCGACGCCCTCGGGCTCGGGTTGGAGCAGTTCGCGCAGGTCGTGCTGCTGCCTCAGGGCGAATTCGCCGCGTTCCTGCGCGCGAAAGCCGACGAACGGGCAGCCCTGCTCGAGCGGCTGTTCGACATTTCGCGGTTCGCCGACGTGGAACGTTGGCTCGCTGACCACCGGCGCGAACTGCGCGGGCGCGTCGACGCGGCCGACGCATCCGCCCGCACCGCACTGGTTCGCGCCGAGGAGTCGCTGACCGACCACGCTCCCCAGATCGACCACTGGCGCAGCCTGCCGCTCGACGACTTGCCAGCACAGATCGGTGCGGCAGCCGCCGACTTATCGCTCGCGCTGACTGCCGCGATGGCCGGCGCCGACCGGGCCCGGGCCTGGGCCACCACCACTCGTCGCCGTCACGAGCGAGCTGTCGAATGCCGGCGGATCGCCGCCGAGCGCGCCGACGCGCAACTGGTGTGGCAGCGCCACCTCGATTCTGCGGACGATCGTGCGGCCACGCGCCGGACTCTGCAACGCCACGACGCCGCCACTCGAGTGTGGCCGCTGCTCGGCGTCGCCGACTCCGCCGCCACGGAACTCGAGCGGCGCAGCTCCGCCGTCATGCAGGCCCATGACCGCCTCGCGGCGTTGCTCGGATCCGACAGCGAACACCCGCTGGATCCCGAACAACGGCTCGCCGCTGGCGACCAGGCTCTCGCCGGAGTGCGCGGACTGCTCGACGTACGAGCCCAAAGCCTGCAGCGCTTGCCGCGGTTGAAGGCCGACCATGTCGCTGCCGCACGAACGGCGAAGAGCGCAGCGGAATCGGTTGCCGCCATCGTTGCTCGGTTGAGCGCGGTCGACGTCGAACGTGCCGCGCTCGCCGAGATCGTCGCTCCGGAATCCGCAGTTCGCGACCGCGTCCGTCTCCTGCGCGATGACCGTCGGGCCGGTGAGCGGCTGCGTAGCCTCACTGCCACGCTCGCTACCGCAGATGCCGAGCAACACGCTCGCGCGCTGGACTTCACCGATGCCGAACGTCACGTGCTCGCCCTGCGCCACGCCCGCCTCGAAGGGATGGCTGCCGAGCTCGCGCTCGATCTGCTCGACGGCGACGCCTGCCCAGTCTGTGGCTCACCCGACCACCCCGCCCCGGCGACCGACTCCGACCCAGTCACCGCCGCCGATGTCGATGATGCGGAGCAGCTCGCCGCGGCGGCCGACGGCAGGCTCGCCACGGCTCGTGCCGCTGTCGCTGCTTCCGCGGCCCGGGTCGAGGAAGCGCGTGCGGAGCAGACTCGGATCCGCGCAGACTGGGCGATGCTTCAGTCGGCGACCCGTGATTCTGCGTCGCGGGAGTTGGGTATGCGTGAGTCGGCAGGGCTTGAGTCGGCAGGGCTTGAGTCGGCGTCGAACGCGCTGACCGATGACACCTCCGAGCAGCGACTTCGAAGCGAGCTGGCGGCGCTCGCCACTATCGAGGCCGCCTTGGGTCAGTTGCAGAACCTCGCTGCAGAGGCCGATCGGCTCGGCGCGTCTCGCGATCGCGCCCAGGAAGAACACGACGTCGCCCTTCGTGCAAGCGAACGCGCGGCCCAGACGGTGGCCGACCTCGAGGCGACCGTCGCCGACCAGGGCGATCGACTGCGCGCCGCTCTCGAAGCCCACCAGCGCGACTGCAGGTGCAGCGATGCCGCTGACCAGCTGGCCGCATGGGGGTCTGCGGTGCTCGCCCACCACGACACCTTCCGGCGGTTGGTCGCCGAGGCCGCCCGAGCCAAGGACGCCACCGATACCGCGCGCGAAGCCCGTGATACCGCGGAAAATGAGTTGCATCGTCAACTTGAGGTCGAATCTTTTGCGGATCGGGTTGCGCTTTCCACTGCGCGACTCCCCCGCGATGAGGCCGAGCGCAAGCGACAAGAGTTGAGGTCAGCCGAGCAGGTCGCCGAACACGCCCGCGGCGTGCTGGATCGACCTCTCACCGTCGGCGCAACGAATGGGGCCGCTGATCTCAGCGAGGCGATCACGGACAGTGACGAGGTCGATGCCTCCTCGGTCGAGTTCCTGGCAACGGCTCTGGAGTCCGCTCTGGTTGCCGAGCGGGTCGCTCACACCAACTATGAGTCGATAAAGCGCGCGCAACGCAGCATCGAGCGGCTCGCCGCTGAGGTCACGGCGGTTGTCGAGTCGTCTCGCGCTGACCGCGACCGACTTCCAACGGTCGATCGGATCACCGATCTTGTCAGCGGCGGAAACGAGAACGTTCTGCGGATGCGTCTGTCGTCCTATGTGCTCGCTGCCCGCCTCGAACAGGTCACCGAGCTGGCCAACGAGTCGCTTGCCGTCATGACCGGCGGCCGTTACCGCCTGGAACACACCGATGAACGAGCCAAGGGCGGCTCGCGCAGCGGGCTCGGGTTGCGAGTGCTTGATGCCTGGACCGGCACCCCTCGAGACACCGCTTCCCTTTCCGGCGGCGAGTCGTTCATGGCCTCCCTCGCCCTTGCCCTCGGCCTGGGCCAAGCCGTGCTGCACGACGCCGGCGGCCGGCCGCTGCAGACACTCCTGGTCGACGAGGGGTTCGGCACCCTCGACGACGAATCGCTGGAACTGGTCATGCAGGTCCTCGATGACCTGCGGGCGGGTGGGCGCACCGTCGGCATCGTCAGTCACGTGGGCGAGCTGCGCAGCCGAGTGCCAGCCCAGATCGAGGTCCGCAAGAGCGAACAGGGTTCGTCACTTCGGGTGCATCTCGGCGATGCGTCACCAGCAGCTTGACCACCTGTGGAACGCTGACCCGGTGCGCACCATTCGACAGTCCAAGAAGCTTCAGGGCGTCCGCTACGACGTTCGCGGACCGATCCTCGTTGAGGCTCAGCGCCTCGAGGCCGAGGGCCACCGGATCCTCAAGCTGAACATCGGCAACACCGCCCCGTTCGGGTTTGAGGCCCCCGAGGCCATTGTCGCCGACATGGTGCAGGCCCTTCCCGACTCCCAGGGCTACTCCGACTCCAAGGGCATCTACAGCGCCCGCACTGCCGTGGCGCAGTACTACCAGTCCCGCGGATTCCGCGACGCTGTCGTCGACGACGTCCTGATCGGCAACGGGGTGTCCGAGCTGATCAGCATGGTGTTGCAGGCATTCCTCGATGACGGCAACGAGGTGCTGGTCCCCGCTCCCGACTACCCGCTGTGGACCGGCGCGGTGACCCTCTGTGGCGGCACCCCCGTGCACTACCGCTGCGACGAGGAGAACGGCTGGAACCCCGACCTCGCCGACATCGAGGCGAAGATCACGCCGAACACACACGCGCTGGTGATCATCAACCCGAACAACCCGACCGGCGCGGTCTACTCCGCCGATGTCGTGAAGGGTCTGGTCGACATCGCCCGCCGCCACGACCTGGTGCTGATGGCCGACGAGATCTACGAAAAGATTCTCTACGCCGACGACACCGACCAGCCGGTCCACCACCATGTCGCCACCTACGCCGCCGATGACGTTCTCTGCCTGACCTTCAGCGGATTATCGAAGGCCTACCGGGTCTGCGGCTACCGCGCCGGGTGGGTGTTCCTCACCGGCCCGAAGCATCGCGCGGAGGACTTCCTCGAGGGCCTGACCCTGCTGGCCAACATGCGGATGTGTGCAAACGTCCCGGCTCAAAACGCGATCCAGACTGCCCTGGGCGGATACCAGTCGATCAACGAGTTGATCGTTCCCGGCGGCCGGTTTTACGAGCAATCCCGGTTGGCCGCGAAACTGCTCAACGAGATCCCGGGCGTGAGCTGTGTTGAACCGCGCGGCGCGCTCTACTGCTTCCCACGACTCGACCCGGAGGTCTATCCGATCGAGGACGACCAACAGTTCGTCATCGATCTGTTGCGGTCGAAGAAAATTCTGGTCACCCACGGCACCGGTTTCAACTGGTTCTCACCGGACCACTTCCGGTTGGTGACGCTGCCCGACGTCGAGATGTTGGCCGAGGCGATCGGCCGAATCGGCGACTTCCTGGGCGACTACCGCCGGTAATCGTTGGTCGGCGCGATCAGCATGCGTCGAGGGTCGGCCGCGTTGGGCTGAAATCCCCGGCGTAGTTCGCCGACACTGCAGAGTCCCACGCGCCGGTGTCGATCATCTGCTTCAGCGCGCCCGCCACCTTCACGCATAGATCGTGATCGGCCCGCGGCACCGCAATGCCGTAGTCCTGCGGCCCGGCGGACGTCTCGACCAACCGTACGGTGCCGGCGTAGCCGGTCTTAGTGAGATAACCGGCCAAGATCGTGTCGTCGATCGTCGCCGCACTCACCGCGCCATCACGCACCTGGTTCACGCAGTCAGTCACCGATGTGCCGGAAACCAGGGTGATCAACGGGTTTTCCGCGGTGAGAGCACTCGTGTCGACGGACCCCGGGGCCTGGCAAACCGTCGTGAGGTCGGGGCTACTCACCGAGGTGATCGCACTCGAGGCATCCACCAGCAGACCGAGGTGAGCGGTGAAATAGGGGCCGGCGAACCCGACCACGCTGCGCCGCGCTGGAGTCATCGTGAACGTCGCGACCACGATGTCGACGGTGCCGTCCTGCACTGCCGACACCCGCTGATCGTCGCTGACTCGCACGAATGAGACTCCGGGGTAACCGAGTTGCTGCGCGACGTAGCGCGCAACGGAGGCGTCGAATCCGTTAAAGCCGGTCGCCGTTGTGCCGCTGCCCGGAACATCGCTAATCCCAACCCGCATCGGCTCAGCGGGCGTCGTCGGGGTGGAGGAGCCGACCGGTCGAGCTGCTGGCGTCGAGGCCACTGTCGTTCCGGATGTCGACGACGCCGCAGAATCTGCGTGGGTTCGCCCGCCGGAACTAACGAAGTAGGCCGCAACAGCCGCCACCGCGAGAACGCCCGCCAGGCAGGCCGCCGCGATCGCCGTACGGTGACTGCCTTGAGACCGCTCTGATCCTTGACCGACGCCGTCCCACACCGTCGCTGCGGCAGTTTCCTCGCGCGCAGGGACTCGCGGGATCGGTCGGATGACGGTGTCGTGACCGTCGATCGCGGCAGCGAACTGCGCCATCAGGTCGCCGGCCGTCGACGGTCGATCCGCGGGCCGCTTCGCCATCGCGCGGTGCAACACCGCGGTGACAGCCGGAGACAGACCGAGGCTGGCCGGGAGATCTGGCGGCGGCTGCAAAACATGGGCGCGCATCAACTTGCTCAAGTCGTTGCCCGGGAAGGGCGCGCTCCCGGTCAGGCATTCGAACGTTACGCAACCGAGCGAATACACGTCGGCCCGCCCGTCGGTCTCATCCTCGGAGAACCGCTCCGGCGCCATGTACTTGAACGAGCCGATCGCCGTCCCGGTGCTGGTGAGGTGGGACTCCCCCGTTTCGTGGGCGATGCCGAAATCGGCGAGATAGGCGAAGCCACCCGGGGTGACCAGCACGTTCTCGGGCTTGACGTCACGATGGACCAACCCGCTGCCGTGCGCGGCATCCAGCGCTGACGCCACCTGACTGAGCAGCCGCAGCGTCTCGTCGTAGGACAGCCGCCCCCGACGCTGCAACAGCGCTCGCAGGTCCTCCCCCTCGACGACCCGCATGTCGATGAACAGTTGGTCGCCGGTGGTGCCGAAGTCGTGGATAGGAACGATGTGCGGCTCCTGCAGGCGCGCCGCGATCTGCGCCTCCCGCCGGAACCGGGCGGCGTACGCAGGATCCTGCGACAACGCCGGGGGCAACAGCTTCAGCGCGACATCGCGGCCCTTGACGGTGTCATGAGCCAGGTAGACCTCGCCCATCCCGCCACGCCCCAGCAACCGGTCCAACCGGTAAGGCCCGACGGTCTCCCCGACACGTGACATCGCACCACCCCTTTCGTCGCGCACAGTGTCCCGTAGAACGGCGACAGCCGCCTGTCCCGGAACATCAGGACAGGCGGCTGTTGCGGATGTCAGTCCTCGTAAGCCTCGGGCGGCGGGCACGAGCAGACGAGGTGACGGTCACCGTACGCACCGTCGATCCGGCGCACCGGGGCCCAGTATTTGCGGGTCGGGTCGACCCCGGCGGGGTAGACCGCCTCGCTGCGCGAGAAGGGGTGGTCCCAGTCCCCCACCAGGCTCTGAGCGGTGTACGGCGCATGGCGCAACACGCTGTCGGCCACCGGAACACCACCGTCGATGACGTTCTGGATCTCGTTGCGGATGGCGATCATTGCCGCGCAGAACCGGTCGAGTTCGGTGAGACTCTCGCTCTCGGTCGGTTCGACCATCAGGGTTCCGGCCACCGGGAAGGACATGGTCGGAGCGTGGAAGCCGTAGTCGACCAAGCGCTTGGCGACGTCGTCGACGGTCACGCCGCTGTCCTTGGTCAGCCCGCGCAGATCCAGGATGCACTCGTGGGCAACCAGACCCTTCTCGCCGGTGTACAGCACCGGGTAGTGGTCGCGCAGCCGGGTGGCGACGTAGTTCGCGTTGACGACCGCCGCCTCGGTGGCGTGGGTCAACCCGGCGCCACCCATCAGCCGAACGTAGGCCCAGCTGATCGGCAGAATCGAGGCCGAACCGAACGGCGCGCCGGCCACCGGGCCAACACCGGTCGCCGGGCCCGCGTGTTCGGAGAACGGGTGGTTGGGCAGGTAGGGCGCGAGGTGGGCACGCACCGCCACCGGACCGACACCCGGGCCGCCGCCGCCGTGCGGGATGCAGAACGTTTTGTGCAGGTTGAGGTGCGAAACGTCGCCACCGAATTGACCCGGCTGGGCGAATCCGACGAGTGCGTTGAGGTTTGCGCCATCGACATAAACCTGGCCGCCGGCCTCGTGGACCAGGTCGCAGAGCTCGGTGATCGTGTCCTCGTAAACGCCGTGCGTCGACGGATAGGTGACCATGATCGCCGCGAGATTCTCGCCGTGTTGTTTCAACTTCAACTTGAGGTCGTCCATGTCGATCTCACCGGTGGGCGCGGTTTTCACCACCACGACCTTGAGTCCGGCCATCGCGGCCGAGGCCGCGTTGGTGCCGTGGGCCGAGGCCGGGATGAGGCAGACATCGCGGTCGGCATCGCCATTGGCCCGGTGGTAAGCGTGGATGGCCAGCAGTCCAGCGAACTCACCCTGCGAGCCGGCGTTCGGCTGCAACGACACCGAGTCATAACCGGTGATCGCACACAACCACTGCTCGAGGTCGTCAATCAGCTCGCGGATCCCCACGGTCTGGTCGGCTGGGGAGAACGGGTGGAGGTTGGCGAACTCGGGCCAGGTGATCGCCTCCATCTCGGTGGTGGCGTTGAGCTTCATCGTGCAGGAGCCCAGCGGGATCATGCCGCGGTCGAGCGCGTAGTCCCGATCCGAGAGGGTGCGCAGGTAGCGCAACATCTCGGTCTCGCTGTGGTGGGTGTTGAACACCGGGTTGGTCAGGAACTGCGTCGAACGGTGCAGCGTCGCCGCGAAGGTCGAGGTTCCGTCGCTCGGGACCGGTGCGTTGACCCCGAAAGCGGCAGCAACGGCGGCCAACTGTGCCTCGGTGGTCGTCTCATCGACGCTCACACTGACTTGGTCACCGTCGAGTTGCCACACGTTGATCCCGCGCTCTCGGGCTGCTGCAACGACCGCGTCGGCACGACCGTGGACCCGTACGGTCAGGGTGTCGAAGAAGCTGTCGACGACCAGTTCGACGTCACCGCCGCGCAGAGCCGTGGCGAGACCGACGGCCTTGCCGTGAACCTCCCGGGCAATCCGCGTCAGGCCCTCAGGACCGTGATAAACGGCGTACATCGAAGCCATGACGGCCAGCAGCACCTGTGCGGTGCAGATGTTGGACGTCGCCTTCTCGCGCCTGATGTGTTGCTCGCGAGTCTGCAGGGCAAGCCGGAAAGCCCGGGCGCCGTCGGCGTCGACCGATACTCCGACCAGTCGGCCCGGCAGGTTGCGCTCGAGTCCCTCGCGCACACACATGTAACCGGCGTGGGGACCGCCGAAGCCCATCGGAACGCCGAAGCGCTGAGTGGTGCCGACCGCGATGTCGGCGCCCCATCCCGCCGGCTCCTGCACCAACGTCAGCGCGAGGAGGTCGGCCGCTGCCGTCACCAAGGCGCCCGCCTCGTGAGCCGCCGTGGCCAGCGCCGACCAGTCGACGATTTCGCCGTTAGCGCCGGGATACTGCACGACCACACCGAAGACATCGCGATCCCCTGCCGCGGCCCGCAGGCTGGCGACATCAGACACGCCGCGCAGGTCAGCGACGACAACCTCGAAGCCGACGGCGGTCGCGCGAGTTTGGGTCACTGCGATGGACTGCGGCAACACCTGGGCATCGAGCAGCAGCACCGAGCCGTCCTTGGCCCGAGTCGCGCGATGCATCAGCGACATCGCCTCGGCAACGGCCGTGGACTCGTCCAACAGGCTGGCCGACGCGGTCTGCAGACCGGTCAGGTCGGCCACCACGGTCTGGAAGTTCAGCAACGCCTCGAGCCGACCCTGGGAGATCTCCGGCTGATACGGCGTGTACGCGGTGTACCAGGCCGGGTTCTCCAGGACGTTTCGCCGAATGACTCCCGGCGTGTGGGTGCCGTAATAACCGAGGCCGATCATCGAGGTCAAAACCTCGTTGCGGCCGGCCTTCTCCCGCAGCTCGGCGAGCACACTCGCCTCATCCGGGGCAGCTTGCACCGCAAGCTCGCGGGTCGCGCGGATCGTTGTCGGGATCGCCGTGTCCATCAGGGCTTCGAGACTGTCGACGCCGATGGCGGTCAACATCGTCTGAATCTCGTCGGCCGAAGGGCCGACATGGCGACGTACGAAATCAGGGCTGTTCTGGGGCGTCATTCATCTTCCTTGGCCGGAGCAGGGGCAGAACGCCTCCCCCTCTGTCGGCAAGCCTTCAGAGTCGCCTCGTCCGAGTGGTCCGGTGGCCTGAGAGGTTCTGGGGAGAATTGCCCCTTCGGCGCCTTCACCAGTGGTGGAGAACTCTCCCACCCGGTGTCACGAGCAAGCTCAAAAATAGCACCGGCCCGCCAATCTCGGCGGGCCGGTGCTATTTGAGCTAGGGAAGGGAAGGTCAGCCAGCGACCCGACGCTCACGACGCTTGCGCAGTTCGTCGCCCGGGTGATCCGCGATCTCCTCGGCCTCGGGACGCTCGGACGGCAGTTCCGAGAGGGTGCCCTCGACCTCGCGCCACACCGAACCCAAAGCAATGCCGAATACGCCCTGACCGCCACGCATCAGATCGATGACTTGGTCATCGGAGGTGCACTCGTAAACCGACGCACCATCGGACATCAAGGTGATGGTGGCGAGGTCCTCGACGCCGTGGTCACGCAGCGCGGAGACCGCGATACGGATCTGCTGCAGCGAGACGCCGGTGTCGAGCAGACGCTTGACGACCTTCAGCACCAATACATCACGGAAGCTGTAGAGCCGGTGGTTGCCCGACCCGGAGGGGTTACGCACGGAGGGCTCAACCAGGCCGGTTCGCGCCCAGTAGTCGAGCTGGCGGTAAGTGACGCCCGCGGCGCGGCAGGCCGCGGGACCGCGGTAGCCGAGCACATCGGTCACGACCTGGTCGTCGCCCGCACCAGCACCGTCGACACTGCCGTCGACGACCGGCGCCTCGAGCGGAGCCGGCGCCTTGGAGCCTGCAGACTGCTTCTCAGCGCGTCCCATGGCTACCTCTTCTCTCAGAAATGACTGGTGCACGTTGCCGTGCTTCGCGAGAAAAACTACGGGCGACAGACCCTGTGGTCAACGACCTCGGCCCTGAACCGTCGGCGTGTCGCGATGCGCGCCGAAAACATTCATCTTTAAGTTTAAGGTTAGTCTTCAGGCTCCACGCCCGGGTCCTCGAAGTCCTCGGCCGACACATGGTCCAGGAATTCGCGGAATTTCTCGACCTCGTCCTCGTCTTCGAGCTGCATCGGGATGCCCGTCTCCTCGACGACCTGGTCATCGACGAAGACATCGACCTCGGCGCGCAGAGCTAGGGCGATGGCATCGGAGCTGCGTGATTCGATCCGCCGCCCGTCGCTCAGCACCAGTTCCGCGTAGAACACGCCCTCTTCCATCCGAACGATGTCGACGTGGGAGAGCCGCCCACCCAGGGTGGTCAAAACGGTCAGCAGGAGGTCATGGGTCAGGGGCCGAGGCGGTGTGACGCCCTCCATCACATGCGCGATGGCGGCTGCCTCGGGAGCTCCGATCCAGATCGGAACATGACGGTTACCGTCGATCTCGCGCAACACGACAATCGGCTTGTTCGTGGGCATTTCGACGCGTACGCCGACAACCTCGACCTGTCTCACGCCTCCACGCTACCCCTGCGAGAGACCGGAGCGCACCAGTGCGAGATGCAGCGCCAAACAATCGCGGACCAGTTCGGCCGCTTCGGCGCCACCGGAGGTCATCGAGAGTTGCTGGACCAACGACATCTCGCGGTCTGCGGCCAGACGGAACGGGCGCAAGTGACGCGCCCCGATCCCATGAGCCAACAAGGCTCCCGCCGCGCGGGCAATCTGCAAAGAGTCACTGCCGTAGAAGCCGTCGGCGTCGGGTCGCACGAGGCCGAAATCGCGCAAATCGCGTACGCCGGCGTCGTCGAGTCCCGCAGCCTTGGCCAGTTCGGCTGCGTTGAGACGCAGCGCCGCGCCCGAGTCGGGCACAAATTCGGCCGGGGTCGGCAGGTCGGCGTCTTCAGCGCCGGCGGGGACCGTCGGGCGCTGGTCCGCGGCCGGCTTGAGGCCACGGTCATAGGCGTCCAGTGCTTCGCGGATCACCTTTAACGGCCAGAAGCGGTCCCGCTGACAGCGCAACACAAATCGCAGGCGGTCGACATCGCGCTCGGTGTAACGGCGGTAGCCGCTGCCGGCCCGCTGCGGGCTGACCACGCCCTGGGTATCCAGGAATCGCACCTTCGACTGGGTGAGATCCGGAAACTCGCCCTGCAGCCGGGTCAGGACCGCACCGATCGCGAGCGTGGGTTCCGCGGTGGTCACGACCCGGCGGCGGGCGCGCCGTAATAGGTGAATCGGAACTTGCCGATCTGCACCTCGTCGCCGTCATGCAAGTCAGCAGTCTCGGTGACAGTGCCATTGACGTAGGTGCCGTTCAACGAACCGACGTCGACCATGCTGTAGCCGGTCGCGGTGCGGCGGAAGACTGCGTGTCGACGGGAGACGGTGACGTCATCGAGAAAGATGTCACTGTCGACGTGACGGCCGCTGCCGACCTCGTCATCGTCGAGCAGGAAGCGACCACCCGCGCCGGGTCCACGCAGCGAGATCAACAGCGCGGTGCCGGGGCGCAGCGCATCGACCATCGCCTGATCGGACTGCGACAACCGCACTTCACCGGTGAAGTCGGGCGCCACGGATTCACCCACCACAAATCGAGCGGTGGCGTCCGGCGGTGTCTCACCTCGGGGTTCATGCTCATTGGTCACGTGTACAGCCTAACGGTCGCTAGAAACCACCCCTAGGGGGTTGGTTCAGTTGAGGGACGAAGTGTAAGTTGCGGCGTCCTGCAAACCACTGGCTGCATCGGCGTCGTCGAGCTTCAGTTCGTACATCCACCCCTGCTCGTAGGGGTCGCTGTTAACCAGCTCCGGAGTGGTGTCGAGCGCGTCGTTCACTGCTGTGACCTCTCCGGCCAAGGGTGCGTAGAGGTCGCTGACCGACTTCGTCGACTCGACCTCACCGCAGGCGTCGCCCGCGGCAACGGTGTCGCCGACGGTCGGGAGGCTGACGTAGACCACGTCCCCGAGGGCGTCCTGGGCGAATGCGGTGATGCCGACGCGTACGACGCCGTCGCCCTGCTCCTTCACCCACTCGTGGTCGGAGGTGTATCGCAGATCGGCGGGGTACTGAAGATCGCTCATGATGCTCCTGGTGAGTGGGATCGGGGTCACTTCCCCGACGGTTCGGCCTGAGCGTAACGAGGGGCCACGGCGCCTCGCAACGCAGTCACGCTGACAGCCTGCTTTGACACTACCTGGGTCTGGATCCCGCTCTGCCGCAACGTCTCCACCACACCACCGGGGATCGCCAACGCGGTGGACATGGTGTGGGGGTCACCGATCGCTGTGATGACGTAGGGCTGTTCCAGGGTTTTGCCGTCGGCGATGAGCTTTCCGTCCTGGGCGAGCCCGAACCAGGAGGCCGCGATGATGCGTACGTCGTTGATCTGGATCGCCTCCGCACCGGCATCGCGCAGTTCCTCGACGGCATCGAGCACGTTGTTCGAAGCCAGCGCACCGGACGGGTCGTTGATCGTGAAGGTGATCCCTGGTCCTTGCGCGGGGGCTGTTCCGGCGAGGATCTGCAGCGCGGTCAACCGCTCGCGGGCGGCCGCAACTGCGGCGGCGTCTCCCCCGCCACTCTTGAGCTGGTCACGTTGACCGGTGAGCGTCGTGATGTCGGTGGTGAGGCGGGTGCCTTGTTGGTTGACGTTGTCGAGCAGGTTGATGAGGTCTTCCTGGCTCATCGACTCCAGCCCCCCGGCGCGATTGGCCCGCACCTGGGTGACCATGGCGAACCCCAGCAGCAACGCCAGCACTGTGGCCAGAGCGTTCGCCTTCGTCAGACGCGGCCGGCCCATCCGGCCAAGCCGCGACCACGGGCCGCGGGTCGGCTTTGCGGGCGGCTCAGTCGAGGTGGGATCGGTCGCGGCCGGCTCGTTCGGCTCGGTCGGTGCGGTCGGCTCGGTCGGCTCGTCTTCTGTGGGGTGACTCATGTCGGGGTCCCCTCGAAGTATCGGAGCGAGGAACGAGCGGAGAACTTCGTGGGGTGACTCATGCGTGGAAGAGGTGTCGGCGGATAGAGGCAACGTTGCTGAAGATGCGCAGCCCGAGCACCACGACGACGCCGGTGGTTATTGCGATCCGACGCCGAGCTGGTCCCCGAGGAAGACGATGAACGCTGCCACCAGAACATTCGACAGGAATGACACGACGAACACCTTGTCGTCGAAGATGCCGTCGAGCACAGCGCGTACGGCGCCGAAGACTGCATCGAGGGCGGCAATAACCGCGATCGGGAGGTATGGCTGCAGCCACAGCGGGACGTCGGGCGACAGCACGACCCCAACGATCAGGCCGATAGCGAGTCCGAAAGCGGGGATCACGGTTGCTCCTCGAGAACTTTTGCGTGGTAGAGCTTCACCGACGGAGCCGCCGGGATGTGGATGTTTGAGCCGGTTGAGCGTGAACTGCGGATGTCGAAACCCTTGACCAGGCCACCGAGGTAGGCACCTCCGGAGTTCTTGTCGAAGGCGCCTCCCAGACCTGGCGGGCCGATCGCGGAGATCGCGTAGGGCGGGCTGAGCGGGCGGAAGTTCACCAGAATCGCCTGACCGGCGAACCGGATGGCGGTCAATGACGTCACGCGTTGGCCGTTGATCGACACGGCCTCCGCGCCGGCCTGCCACAGCCCATTGACGATGACTTGGAGGTCACCGGAGGTCAGTCGCCCGGTGTCGGACTGATCGGTGCGCGGATTGCCTTGCGCGTCAACGCCAGCGGAGGCAGCGTCGTCGACGGTCAGGATCAGCCCCGGCCCGTGGACGGCTATCGCGCCGGTGACGACTTCGGCAGCGCTCAACTGGCGGCTCACGTCAGAGAGATTGCTGCGATTCAGCGCCGCGGTCTGCAGGCCGGAGATCTCCTGATTGAGCCCGCGAATGGTGGCGCTTCGAGTATCGATCGCCTTCTGACCTGCGGTGACGCGGGAAACCAACGACTTCTGTTGCTTCTGCGACTCACTGACCGGAGCCCGCAGCGTCATCGCGCTCGCCGCGAGCCCGAGACCGATCAGGAACATCACGCCGATGAGCAGGGGCGAGCGGGTTCCCGACGACGGCTTCTGGCCGTTCGCCTGCCGGCGAGCCGCTTCGTCGGCATATGAAGGGTCGAGCGGGTGGGCGATGATGTTGGTGATCAGCGACATCGACGCCGCTGGATCGCGCGTTGGACCGGAGGTCATTCGCGCGCCTTCTTGTCCCGCACCATCCCTCGCACCTGAACGGCGTAGAGGATTCCGGCGACCCAGTAGAGCACCGTTCCCCACCAGACGAACGCCCATCCCAGAGGTTGCGCGATGTCACCAACGGCACCCGGCTGCTCACCCAGGAGCACCAGCGGGAAGGCATAGATCAGATTGAAGGTCGCGGCCTTGCCAACGAACGACACCGGCGGAAGCGGCAGTCGATGGGTGCGCAGGATGGGGCCGAGCCCAGCAATGAACAGCTCACGCGCCAGCAGCACGCCCACCAGCCACCACGGGATGATCGAGCGGATCGCGAGCGCCACGATGGTGGCCAGGATGTAGAGCCGGTCGGCCGCCGGATCGAGCATTGCGCCCAAGCGGGAGGTCTGGCCGAGCATCCGAGCGAGCTTGCCGTCGAGGTAGTCGGTCAGGCCGGCCAGGAAGAGCACCAGCAGGGCCCACCAGTCGTGGTGGTCGAGGATGAGCCAGAAGAAGATCGGCACCCCGATCAACCGCAGCGTCGACAGTGCGTTGGGCACGGTCAACACGCGGTCGATGGGTTCCACCTGTTCTTCCACGGGCGCAGCCTATGCGGCCGCACCGACAGCCCGGAAATGGCACGCCCATCGCGAGCCGGACCGTCCTGCCTCCCGGCCGCAAAGGGGGTTAGTCAACTGGAGGAGCTTTGCAAGGCTCCTCGAGTCGAAGAACCCTCCTTTGGCCGTGATTGCCGGCTCTTCGACTTTCCGCGGGGCGGGCCGGGTCATGCTGCGTCTCGTCGTGCTCGGGTGAGCGCGATGGTTGAGAGTATCCGGCGCTGGTAGTTGTCCAGGTTG
>NZ_BAAGZF010000004.1:0-50049 GCF_054778835.1 Calidifontibacter terrae | reverse complement strand
GCCAGTCGAGGGCCGGGCGCGCGCTCCGCAAGCTCCGCGCGACACCAAGCCCGGCCCGACTGGCTCGGAGCGGCCTTCGGCCGCGCTCAGAGCTTTGAGGAGGGGATGGCCCGGATTGGCGGGGTTTTTCGCGTCTCGTTCCACTATCTCAACTATCAAGACAGCACCCCCGAAGCATTCCACTATCTCCACTATGTCCACTACAATGAAGAAGTCAGACCGGGTACCAACCGAAAGGACATCACCATGAGGACAACCAAGGGCGTTCAGGCGCTGACCCTGCCGCCGGAGCTGTACGTCACCAGCGTCCAGGGAGTGCACGTGTGGTGCTGCGGCATCTGTGGTGCGACCGGCGTGCCGGCCGTCAGCCATGACGCCGCGGAGTTGCTCGGGGTCGCCCACATCGACTTCGAGCACCCGCAGGAGGCCGGGCGATGAGCGCTGGCGTCGGAGCGACCTGGGCCCGGGCACTGAACCCAGTTCTGCCGGGAGAGTGGCGGTTGGAGGAGCAGGGCGCCGGCTGGCCCAATCACGCTCGGCTCGTGCGGGTCAGTGACGGCCTGGTGCTGCGCGTTGGCCCGGAACGGCTGACGGGGCGTATCGAGGCACTGATCCTGTGGCCCGGGCAGTGGCGCGCCTACCTGATGCGACGGTGCACATTCGCCACCGGTCGCACACCTGAGGCGGCCGCGAAGCACGTCGCCCGGTCGCTACTGACCCCGGAGACGGCGGACCTGCTGCAGGAGATCCGCGCAACTCTGCGGACGGCGCGCGAGCTCGAGGAGAAGGTGGAGAGAACCGCGGCGGCACTGGGGAGGCCGTCGGCCGACGACCCAGCGGAGTTCACCGTGGACGCGCCCGGGCCGGGATGGGGGAGGGGGCGTTGCCACGGCGACTCCGTCGAGCTCACGTTGCGGTTGCTGACGTTCGAGCAGGCACAGGAGGTGGTCCGTGCTCTGAACCACACCGGCTGACGCAGAAACCCCGGGCCCCACTGGATACCAGCGGGGCCCGGGGTGGTTCGCCGGGTACCAACCAGGAACCGTCGCTCAGCCTACAACTCGCCGAGAAAACCCACTATATCCACTACCCCCACTATTTCCACTATCCTGGACACTCAGGATCCCACGACGCGAAAGGGTGACGCGGATGACGACGTACGCCGTAGCCAACGGCAAAGGCGGTGTGGCCAAATCGACCACGGCCGCGGAACTGCTCGCCGCCTGTGCTCGGGCCGGCCGTACTGCGCTAGGAATCGACCTCGACCAGCAGGGCAACTTCTCAGCCCGCGTCGGCATTGGCTCCGACACCGACCTGAAGGCCGGCGCGGTGCACGTGATCACCGCCGAGGCAACCCTGCGTGAGGCCGCGGTCCCGGCGCCGTCGGTGCCTGGAGCGCACATCGTGGTTGGCAGCCACGACCTGACCAACCTGGACCCGACATCGACGCCGGACCTGATCACCGGGCTGCGCGACGACCTGCGAGCGGGGGGAGTGCCGTGGGACGACATCGTCATCGACGCGCCGCCCAGCCTCGACCGGCTGGCGTTGACCGCCCTCGTAGCCGCAGAGGTGGTCATAGCGCCGACCACCTGCGAGTGGGACGGGGTGGAGCAGCTGGCCCGACTCGAGGCCGTACTGCAGACGATCGGCCGCCGGCTGCGGCCAGGGGCCCGGCTCGACTGGATCGTGCCGACGATGTACGACCCACGCACCAGGCGGCCCCGCGACGTGATCGACCAGCTGCGTCAGACCTACGGACCGGAGCACGTGACCGCCCCAATCCGCCGCAGCGTCCGTGTCGGCGACGCCTACGACGCCGGACAACCGGTATCGATCTACAGCCCGCGCGAAGGCGTAGCGCAGGACTACGTCGACGTCCTGGGCCACATCATCCGCAGCACGACAGGAGTCGCAGCATGAGCGAGAACGAGAAGCAGAGCTTTCGGAGTTTCAGCGGTGGCCTGAAAGTCGCCGGCATCGACGACCTGGGCGTCGACGAGGCTCCGCCGCAGAAGCCGGCCACGGAGAAGAAGCGCCCGGCGCGAGTGAGCATCAACATGCCCGAGGACGTCTACGAAGACCTGCGCTCGGCGCAGTACGCCGACCTGATGGACCTGGGTGACCAGGCCGCGAGCAGCCTGGACCGGTGGGTCCAGGCCGCAGTGGAGCGGTGGGCGGATCTGACGCCGGCCCGCCGGGAAAGCCGGCTCGTTGGCCGCACCGGCAGCGGCACCATCCGCTCCTACGTGATGACCGACACAGCCTGGGAACGCCTCGACGGTGCGCGAGCTGCCGACCTTGAACGCCGCGGCCCGATCGGCCGCTCCACGTTCGCTGCCGAAGCCGTCCAGTGGGCGATCGAGGAAACTCGAAAGCGCCGCGGTGGGGGCCCGCTGCCGAGCCGGCCCAAGCGCCGCAGCACCAAGACGGAGCCGAGGTCGTGACGCTCGAGCAGGCGCTGGCGGCCGTTCTCAAGCCACACGGCAGCCCCAGTCACGGAACAACAGCCGTGTCCTGGCCATCCGTGGGGGAGTGGCTGATCACCTCGCCCGCTCCGGCAAACCGTGTCGACTACTGCTGGCGCAGCCCGACGACGTATCACCACGAGTGACCACCTATGTCCACTATCGGCACTATCTCCACTAACCGGGAAGGTGCGCGAGCATGGCATCCGACAACGGCCCCCGCGAGCTCGCGCGGCGCGACCGGGGGAGGGGGCAACCGTGATCTGTGAACCGTGCCGCGAGCAGCACCAGGCGGACGATTGCATCGACACCAAGGCCGGCCGGGAGTATCCGTGGCGGCACTGCGCCTGCCAGCACAAGCCGCGATCGGCCGTAACCACGGTCGACGTCGACACTGACGCCGCCGTTAACCAACAGGGGAAGCCATGACCTACAGCCACAGCAACGTCTACATCGTCCGGGTCACGGACACGCTCAGCGATGGGGAGACCAACGAGTGGTTCGCTGGGCCGTACGGGTCGACCCGTGCCGACCAGACCGCCGACCACCTCGAGGCCGTGTCCCGCGACGACGAAGGTTTCACGGACCGCCGGTGCGTCGTCGAGGCGCTGTTCTCCGACGATGAGTGCCTGCGCGTTGACGACTACGTCCGCCGCGAACAGGGCTCCCTAACTTAGGGGGATCAGGTTGAACCTTCCGCCGGCGTTGTATGCCGCACGCCCGATCGAAAGCGACAACGACCCCACGCCTGCAGCGTTCGTGTTCCAGGCGCTCAGTCACCCGAGCCGACTAAGGCTCTTGCGAGTGATGCTGAACTCAGACCGGCCAGTCTCTCTCGTGCAGTTGCGTGCCGCCGTTACTCAAGGCGTGGCCGCTGAGCACGTGAAGGTTCTGCAAGCGGCTGGCCTGGTCGAAGTGGTCGGCCAGGGGCGGGCGTCTCGATGGCAGCTGGTCCCCGGAGCGCTAGCCAAGGTCCAGGGCTTGCTCGTACCCAACCGAGTGAAGTTCGAGGAGCCACCAGTCAACGCGAGTAGCCGCGCGTGACATCGCGATCCTGCACGTTGCGCGCTGCTGACCCCCGTCCGAGGCTGGGAGGGTCGCCAGGGGCATACCCACGATCCGCTGGGAAGGAATGTTCGTGCATCTGACGGGTCCGAGCGATCAGCGCGGCGTCCGTCGTTGCTGAGGCGGCTGCGTTGGTCGCGTCGAGCAACGTTGTTGCGATTGGTGATTCCGGAGGGAGGGCAACCCAGCGCCGCTTGTGAGCGGCCTCGGCGAGGGCGGGGTCGTACGGCCGGGGGAGAGACGCCAGCAGCGCCCGTGCGGGGACAATGATCTGCTGCGACTGCACCACCGACTGGATCTGCTGTTGATGCAACTCCGCAGTGCTCTCGCTGTGTGCGCGGACGAACTGCCCAAGCGCGTCAGCCTCAGGGCCTTGGCCGGTAGCAAGGCTCGAACCGTGTTCGCGCAGCTCCAGGCGCAGCTGCGCGGCCGCGTCCCGTAGTTGCTGATCGACTGGGCCCGGGATGCGATTCGTGACACCCCAACCGCGCACGGCGACGGCCTGCCAAGCGGCCGCAGCTGGGCGTGAACCAGCGATCCCCGCATCGTGGGCGACCCCGTGGATCTGCCACAGACCAGCAGCCACCAAAGGAACGTCACGGGTGGGAGCAACCGTCAGCTGCGATGCCTGATGGGCTGCCCGACGCCACCGCTCAAGAACCGCAGCCAGCCCGGTGTCACGGCTGGACAGGATCGGGACCTCACCGGCCTCGCTAGTCCGCTGCCGCGGATCCAGCGTCGTCCGCGACGCGTAAGCGACGTGGGCCAGGTCGCGCCACCGGGCGGGTTGTGCGGAATCTGCCGGCAAGCCTTCGGAGCTTCGAGGTCGATTGCTTGGCTCTGGGACCCATTCGGCGTACACCGCGGTCAACGTCGCGGCAGTTTCGATGCTGGAGAGCACTTGGTCGATCGTTCCCGTCGCGTCTCGCGTGAAGCCCGGGGGAGGAGCGGTCGACCGCAACGCGTCAGCCGCCGCAGAGGTCAGGTCGACGGCTCGCACGAGGTGCGGATCAGGTTCGATGCCAGGCGGCGGGTCCTGACGCGCGACCCGATCCAGCCTCGTCAGCACCGGCTCGAGTTGGGCCTGGCGTCCTGGGCCCACCGGTGCGGCGCGCAGAGTTGATGCTTGCGCCGCGGCCAGGCGGGGCCATGCCGCGGCCGACGCCGCGGCTGCTTCGTGTGCTGCCGCCGGCCGTCCGGACAGCGGGCCCCGGACCGGCAGCGATCGGGCTGATCGCTGCAGCTCACGGTGCGCTTCACCGAGGAGATCGTCAGCGCTGGTGGCCATCGCCCGCCCCCTCGAGCTCAGGCAGGAGCAGCAGCACGCCGGCCACCATCGGCCACACCGCGCTCAGGAACACCGGTCGCTGATCCTGCGGGATCTCCTCCAGTGCGTCCAGGGCTGCGTTCAGCAGCTGCGCAGGCTCGTTGCCGGCGTCCTCTTCCCGCAGGTACGGGTCGGGCTCGGCGCCGCAGTCCTCCAGTCGGTTCCGGATCTCCTGGCACTGCGCCCAGATCGCCGCGCTGGCAGAGCCGGCCTGTTGCCCGGTCTGCAGCATCGCGTGGCCCACCAGCGCGTGCGCGATCGACAGCTGTTCTGTGACTGTCCCCATGCCACTCACACTAAGTCGCACTCCTACTCCAGCACCGCTTGCACGGCGCCTCTCCTTGATCTTCATCGTCATCACCTCCTCACTGACCTCGTATCCAGCATGGAACCCGGTGCGCGGCGGGCGCCGGACCGCGCCGACACGGTGGACAACCAGCGGGGCAGCTGGTCGCTGTGAATGATTGAGTCAGATCATCACCAGGATGAGCAGGGCCAGCGTGGGTATCCCGCAGACCACCAGCAGCAGGCCGAGACGAATCGAGACCCCCCATCCCTCACGAGCGGCCGCGAGCAGTGTTTCGTCCGACGGCCGGCGGGGTGGCCGACCCAGACGTACCGGCGACCTCATGGCGTCATTCCGTCATCGATCCAGTCCGGCAGCCCGTCGCTGTCCCCGGTGGCCCTGGCCCCGAGCCGAGACCGCAGGCTCAGCAGACTCTCCGGGCCGGAGACGAAACTGAAATCTGAGGGGTCTTCGAAATCTGAGGGGTCTTCGTCGCTGAATCGCGACGTCAGGATCCCCACTGCGAACAGCTCGCCAAGGTGCCCCTTGTCGACCAAGCCCCAGCCCATCTTCCGGGTCCGACGCATCTGTCCTTCCACGGCACGGGGAGAGCTCAGATTCAGATCGTCGGCGATCTCCGCGTGCGTCATGCCGATGCCTACACGGGCAGCGATCTGCTTCTGGACCGGCGACATCTCCCGCAGCAGACGACCGAGGCTGCGACGCATCTCGTAGAGGTCGACCTGGTCGCTTTCCCAGTCGCCAGGGATCGCCTGAAACAGGAGGCCGACGCGGTCCTCAAGCGATCCCCACCGCTCGGCGAGAGCGTTCGCCCACTTGGTCACCACCTTCTTGTAGGCGATCGCACAGCCGCCGACGAAGTAGGTCTCGAGCGCGGCGCCCCGGTCCGGATCGAACGTTCCCGAGCGCAGCTGGTTGATAAGTGCCGGCACGGCGAGCCCAAGCGTCTCGATGACCACACCTTCACGCTCGCCGGCATCGGCCATCAGCAGACCGAGGGCGGTGTCACTCAGCACCGGCGGGGGTACCCTGCCGGTCTTGACCGCGCCCATCTGGCCGGCGCGAATCATGCCGCGCAAGATGTCCCAGCCGTAAAGCCACGCGTCGTCGCTCAACACCGACAGGCGGGGTCCAGCCCACTCCTCGGCTTCCAGCTCCTCGAGCAGCATGGGGATGTCTTCCGACCCACGGATACGACGCTTCGAACCAGTCTTAATCTGAACATGCATAAAAGTTGCCCTCTATGAGAAGTGAGGTCTCGCGCGCATCATGCGATGAGACCTGCACAGATGTTTTTCTGTGTTGTATGACTGATAGCGCTGATCGGTCAGATACCCCACACCCGTGCATCTGGGGTACACCCCAGATCTACAGATCGTGGTGGGTTGCTCGGGTGATTCAGAGGCCGAGGCTGGTCGCGGCGTTGTCGGTCCAGGCGTTGTGGATCCGGACGTAGCCGCCGAGGGTGGCCAGGGACCGGTGTCGGGATTGGTGGGCGATCGCGCGGTCGGTTGCTCCGCGCAGGTGGGCGTAGGTGATGAACCCCGCGCGCAGGGAGTGCGCGGAGTAGGGGAGCGGGTCGATCCCGGCGCGGCCGATCGCGTGCTGGACGAGGGTGTTGATCGACTCGGGGTGCAGTGGCCGGCCGGTGGCCTTGTTTCCCTTGGTCACTCCTTGGAAGACGGGGCCGGTGGTGATCTGGGCGAGTTCGAGCCACGTGCGCAGTGCGGTGACGGGACACCGGTCGGGGTTGCCGGAGCGGGGGAGGACCACGAGTTCGGCTTCGGTGCCGTGCTGGTTGGTCTTGGACCGGGGCAGGGACAGGACGAGCCCGTTGGGGTGCTCGTCGACGTGCTCGACCTGGAGGGCAGCGAGTTCGCTGCGGCGCAGGGCGCCGACGAACCCGACAAGCAGCAGCGCCCTGTCGCGGTGCCCGGCGAGGTCGGGCTCGCTGGCACGCCCCTTGGTTTTCCAAACCTTGGTGGCCGGGCAGGCGGCGAGGACGTCGAACAGTTCGGGGGGCATGAGGGGTGCTGATTGGTCGGGGGGTGCGCCGTGGGTGCGGCGGATGCCTTCCCAGACGGCCACCACTCGGGCGTTGCGGGTGGGGTCGGGCAAGTCCTGTAACTGATGGACGAATTTCAGCGCCGACAGGCGCCGGCTCATGGTGCCGACTTTCGCGCCGGCCTGGGCGAGGTCGGACAGGTACCCGGTGATGGTGGAGGCGGCCGCCGGCAGCGGGTCGCGGCCGTGCTGGGCGCACCAAGTGGCGAACTCGGTCCAGTCCGAACGGTAGCCACGCAGGGTGTTGGCGGCCCGGGCTGCTTCGACGTACCCGGCTTCCTGCTCGGTCAACGGCACATCGTCCAGCAGCCGCACCGCATCCGTCGAGGCCTCAACTGGCGCACTCAGCGCGCCGGCGGGCGCGCCGACAGTTCCGACGTCGTCGGTGGCCGGTTGGTGCAGTGACTGCTCGACAGCGGGCGTCATGGCATCACCCTAAGCCCTATCACACGGGATTCCGTTCATTATCCCATGTAATAATGCCGGGCTGTCGGTGGGTGGTTTTATTCTCCGCCCATGGAGAACCCCGTGAACAGCGAAGTGGTGGCGGCGCTCTGTGCCTTCGTCAGGGGCGGGGTAGGCCCGTCGCACTCCTCGTTGACTTCAGCATTCATGGCCGCCGGACTCACTGGCCTCACGACGTACGTGCCGGGATCTATGGAGAACCCGAACAAGGTCGACCGGATCACCGAAGCCGGGCGGGCGGTCTGGCGTCGTTCTTCCGCGGGCCGACGACTTCTCGAGGAACTCCTCAGCGTGTACCGCGTCAATGGGATCTTCACCAACCCTGACCTGGAGATGGAGATATCCGCCCTCCGTAGTGCGTTGCGGCAACAAGGGTGGGGACTGAACGCTGAGGGGCGCCTCGAGCCTCTGGGAGAGATCCATCTCGAAGTTGGTGACAGGCATGCTCTCAACGACCAGCTGAACCGTCTGCGACGGAACACCGAAGATGCCGCGCTACTGCTGGGGACGGCCAAGGAGCTCTTGGAATCAGTGGGTAAGTTCGTGCTTGAAGAGGGCAACCGGCTGCCCGACCGCCGGATTGACTTCCCGGAGGTGATGGTCCTCAGCATGGAGCAACTAGGCGTCATGCCCAAGCAGGTCGATGCCTCGACCGAGGGCGGCAAGCAGATCCGTAAGGTGTATCAAGCAGTTCGGACGGTGATCGACGCCATCAACGAGCTCCGCAATGACCATGGGACCGGCCATGGAAGAACACTACCTACCGGTGTCAGTGTCGACGCAGCACGCTTCATGATCCGACAGGCAACCATGGTGGCTGAGATGCTCCTGGCCGCTCACGACCGCCAGATGGGCCGCGGCTGAACGCTTATCCGGGGCTCCCCCGTGCGCTGCGGCCCACGGCGGTGCCTGACGTTACGTCAATGTGTGCCTCGACTGCATCGTGGAGTCCTTGGGACGCCGGGTCACGGATGAGCCTGGCAGACTTTCGAGCTGTGAAACTGAGATTTGCTGCTGCCGCGTTCGCGCCATTCGGGCAGCCAGACAGTGAAGCGCTGGGGACGGCGACCGGGCGAGCGATCCGCTGGATCAAGGAACGAGAGAAGGCGGAGGGCCGCCAAGCCGGGGTGATTTTGCCGCAACGCCGTGACTATGACGCGTTAGGCGGGTTCGACAAAGCTCGGTCGTCAGGAACGCTGCGCTCCCACGCGAAGCTGATAGCTGGTCCAGTACTGGTGTATGCCGCCAATATGGACATGGTGGACCTTGGTGGGCGTATGGCGAACGGGTCCTCGATCGTCGTGGTCGATTGGGCATTGGAATGGCTCCGCGGGTGGGCCGCTGCGGTTGGCGCGATCAACCTCCAGAGTGGCAAGGCGACCGCGGCGTTCGACGCCGAGACGACCGAGTTGTTGGACGAGCTCGATTGGGCTGGCAACAACGGATGGTTCGACAAACCCGGCCAGCGTGATGCAAAACGGCTGCTCGCCGAAATCGGTCTGCCGATTGCCCACATACAAGGCGCGATGCTGGCACGTGGGCATGGTGTCAAGTCGGTCAAGGCACTTGCCAAGAAGATCGGTGAGCCAAACCGCAGGTGACCGACTGATTTGAACTGCATGCATTTTGAAGTACACCCATCTGCACGCGCTGACCTGCAGCGATGGCCGAGTTCGTCTGAGTGCCATCGTCTCCATTGACTAGGGGTGCTGCGCGCTTCCGGCGGCGGCGGACGGGCTTTTGGTGAGTTGGTGGACGTTGGGCAGTTGTGTGATGTGGCGGCTGCCGGCGAGGACGAGCGCTCCTGGAACCAGGAGGCCGGTGAGTGCGGCGAGGGCGATGCTCGTCGGTAACGACGCCAGGAGAGTTCCTGCCACGAGGGGGGCGGCTGGAATCAGGCTGGTGCCGACGAATTGCTCGAACGAGGCGGTACGACCCTGGTAGTGATCGGGTGTGGTCAGTGCCATGTAGCTGCGTTCGGCCGCATTCGACATCGGCGATAGAAGCGTCCCCAACGCGAGCAACGCGACCACAGCGGAGATGGGGACGGTGGTGCTGCTGGCTGCAGCGATCGCAGCACAGCTCGCGACGCGCAGCAGGATGTTGTACCGCACAGCGGTGGCGATCGTGATCCGCTCGAGAGCTCGCCCGGCCAGGGTGGCGCCGATCAGGCTCGCGATCGCGGTTGCCGTGGTGAGGAGCCCGATCTGCCAGGTCGGTCGATGAGCGCGTTGCAAGTCGAGCACGAGCGCGAATACGAACGCATTCACCGCGAAATTCGTCACCGCGGAGGTGAGGATCAGGATCCGGTAAGGCACTCGTGACCACACGTAGGCGTAGCCCTGCCGAACCGATGACCAGAACGGGGTGCCCGTCGCGTCGGCCGGGGCGCCAAGGTCGGCGCTCACGCGGGTGACTGCGGCCGCCGAGGCCAGGAAGCTGACGGCATTGCACACGAACGGCACGGCCGTCCCAACGCTGAGAATCGCCCCGCCCAAGGGTGCACCGATGAGATCGACGGCGTTGTTGCGACCATCGACCGTGACGATCGCGCGGGAGTAGTTGTCACCGCCGACGATGGTGCGCACGGCGCCGGCTTGGGCGGCGCCGAACAGTGCGGCGGTGACGCCATTGACGAATGCCAGCACAGCGAAGACCGGTAGTGGTGCGCCGACCGTGAGCAGGCAGGCACCCATGATCGTCCACGAGGCGAACCTCAGCATCGCTGTCGTGACCATGATGGTGCGCCGGCTGTGCCCGTCGGTCCACCCTCCCGCCAGCATGGAGCACAGTGTCGAACCCCCAATCGCGGCAGCCATGACGACTCCGGAGGCGATCGGCGAATTCGTGGCGATGAGCACCCCCAGCGGCAGCGCGAACGAGCCGACAGTGCTGCCCAGCTCGCTGACCGTCTCTCCGGCCAGGAACACGCGAAAGTCACTGTTATACAGCAGCCGGTCGCCAGGGGCGGCCGCATCCGATTTCATGCGCGGTCTGGGGTTACGAACGCTCGAGCGATGACACGCACCGCGCGTCGGTCGCTGTCGGGGTGGGCGTCACGGTCTTGGCGTACCTCGTTGGACCACTCTTCGACGAGAGTATTTAACCGCTCGGTCAAGTCCACAAGTTGCTCCGTGGTCGCCAACAAGAAGGCTCCCGAGGCGGTGGCGTGCTGCCACTGCGGCGGCAACTGGTCGCCGTTGGTGATCGAGTCCAGCACAGCCCGGTATTCGTGACCGGCGTCCTCCCGTTCGGCCCACTCCAACACCCCGTGACCGGCTGATCCAGGCGCGTAGGACCCGGAGTTCCATGCCAATTCGGTCCGACATGGACGCCACCACGACTCCCGCGCGTCACGGCCACACTCAGGCGCCGGGCTCACCCAACCTGCCCGATGCAGTACTCCCAGGTGATGACTCGCCGAGCCGGCCGCGATCCCACATTCCTTCGCCAACACTCCGACTGGGGCCGGCCCGTGAGCGTTCAGGAGTTCGACCAGCTTGCGCCGTACGGGGTGGTGGAAGGCGATGACCGCATCAATCAAACCCACTCCAGCGGTGGGCGGCCTACTCGCGTCATGACGCTCGCTCGATGACTTTCTCGGCATGTCCACGATCGTCTCTGCTGCACGACAGTTCGACAACGGCTCTTGTATAACTACGAGCCTGAGCAATATGGGTACACCCCAGATGCCGACGCCAACAGTACGAAGATGCTGTGCATCTAGGGTCCCGTCACCGGGTTCTTGCACGGATGTAGGCGAGGGTTTAGAGGCCAGACGCACGGCAGGCGGCCTGCTCAGTGACGATCGCTTTCGAACGGCGACACGCGGGGCGCGGGGCGACCGGCTCCCGGCTGTTCGAAACCACCTGTACGGAGATTCGAAACGGTTGCTTCGACTTTCGAGCAGCCTGACCTGTGAAGGCTCGGCCCAAGGCTGCGCAGCGACCAGGGCAGCACTGTTCTGGTTTGGCCGCGTCACACTGAGGCAATGAGCTCGATGGTGATAACGGCCGACGACGGAGTTGGCCTCCACGTCGTTTCCGCGGGATCGGGGCCAGATGTCGTGGTGCTGTCTGGAGGACCCGGCTGTGTCCACTACCTCGCTGACGAGCGACTCTTCCCCGGCGGATTCAGGTGGTGGTTTCCCGACCCGCGGGGAGTTGGCTCCTCCGGTGGTGGGCCCCACAACATGGCTCGTGCAATCGCGGATCTGGAGTGCATCCGTCGTTCCATCGGAATCAGGTCCTGGCAGGTGCTGGGTCACTCCTGGGGCTCGGACCTGGCCGTCCGGTACGCACTGGATCGACCCGAGCAGGTGGAAGGGGTTATCGGTCTGGCTGGGCACGGCCTGCACCGGGACCGAGAGTGGTCTGCCGCCTACGAAGCCGGCAAGGCGGCAGAAACGCCAATCGCTGTTGATTGGGTGCCAGCGGTCCATGCGGCCCTCTGGGACGACTTCAAGAGCTGGATCCACGAGCCGCTGCTGTGGCGCCGCCTCGCGGACACCAGCGTGCCGATGGTGTTTGTTGCTGCAGGAGCAGACATCCGCCCGTCGTGGCCCTTGGCTCAGCTAGCTGCTCTGGTTCCCCGCGCCGAGCTGATGATCGTCGAGGGCGCGGTGCACGATTTCTGGGCAACAGATCCCGAACGGTGGCGCGACGTCTGCGCACAGGCGTACGAGACGTTAGGTCGCCTTTGAGGCAGCAAGGGTCGTCTGCGCCGTAGAGAGCTTCCGCTCGGCCTGCAGGTCGGACTGCGGCTGGTCGCCACCATCGAGGCACGCGGGAAATGGCAGGCGTCGAGACGGACACAGCGATCTTCACCAGCCATCCAACTCACGCAGATCTGCTCGGTGCCGGTCGGGGAGCGCGTAACCCACGTGCATGGCGTGTTGACCGCTCGGGCTGACGCAGCGGACGTCACGGCCTCCGATCCGGCCGGTCCCGCTCAAGGTGTCCGGCGGCAAATCCCAGGGGTCCGTGGTCGCTAGAAGCGCTGTTGGTCGCTTTGGGTGGACGGCATGGACATCGAGCTCGCGGCCGTCGCTGTGACGCTCGACGAACGCGGTGTCCCATGGTCGGGCCCCGACCTGGACTGGTTGGTTCTCCTCCCACTCGTACGCTCGAGCGAATCCTTGATCTCGGAGCCAGGCATGGAGTGCGGGAAGGTCGTCGACTGCGACCAGCAAGTCCAGGTCGTGGTGTGCCCGAGTCTGGCGCCCTATTAGGGCATCGATTCCCCAGCCACCCATGACCCAGTAGCGGATGCTCCTCAACGTCAATTGCCTCAGTAGGTCTGCAGCTTGGGACTCCGACATGACGGTCTGGCTCATCGGCCGAATGCTGGCACGGCCCGCTGTTGATCTGCAACGAAGATGACACGCGATCATCGTTCGCCACCGTGCTCCGCCTCAATGCCTATTTAGCGGCGACGAAGGGCGCCGGCCGCACGAGCCAGCCCTGAGCTGCTTCCGAGTCATTCGACGCCGCGGGTCCTCGCGCCACGCCCGATGACCACTCAGTTCCGTCCTGCGTGACCAAGACTTGTCGAATCCCTACAACTCGCGATTCATGTCCCAAGCCGATCGATATTGAGCCGCCCGGACGGACGAACTCACCGGTCTTTGAGGTGTCGTCCGATTGCGGCCCCAGCGCAAGCGGCAGCCAACATGATCAGAGCCAAGCTGTATGCACGTCGGTGCGACACGCTTGACACCACAGCAGACATGCAGATCAACAACACCGCTGCAACGCCCAGCCAGGAACTTGCTCGCATGATCCCGAACCTAGTGGCGCGGAAGGCATTGCACGCTCGGCGATCCTCAGAAGAGGTGGAACACGGTCCGCACCCATAACTCTCTGTTTCGCTCCCAGTTGATCGCCTCCGCCCCCGCGCGGTGACGATCGTTTTCGAGCGGCGACACACAGGGTCGGGTCCACGGGTTGGCTGACGGCCCGCCTGACTGGCGCGATGATCTACGGATGCGGAACTTGAAGGGCTTCGGTTCGCTGCCTGCTATCGCCCTGTTCGGCGCGTGCAGCTGCACGACATCCATGTGGACCGATCGAAGCCCCGAGAACTTGGTCTGGACGGCCCCTTTGTTGCTGCTGTCGTTGTGGTTGGTGCTTCGGTGGCCGTTCATCCGCGTGCAGCTGACGGATGACGAAATCGTCCGTCACGGCTGGCTCATGAACCGACGCATCGACCGTGAAGCCGTCGCCTCGGTCACCAGCGAGCCGACCCGCTTCGTCGAGCGAATCCCGTTCGCCGGTCTCGTATGCGTGCGGATCAGGCTGCTTTCCGGTGAGGCAGTCCAAGTGACCGAACTGCTCGGCAATGCGAGAACCGCCGGGCACCTGGCGGACGAGTTGCGTACGGCGCTCGGGATCTCCGTGGGTGAGCGTCGGGCGGCTCATGCCGCGGCCGAGGATGCCTGACCCCTGTGCCGATCTAGGGGGTGGTCGGCTCGGAATTGTGTGACCCCTACAACGCCGGTTACGCGTCCCAAATCGATCGTTTTCGAGCAGGCCCGCGGGTGCCCGGAAACACGCCGTGAATGGTGTTCGAAAACCCTGCTCACTGACCCGTATGCTCGAAACCTCTCAGTTTCGGCACTTTCGAGCAGCAAGGCGGTCACTCGGTGACTCAATGGGGATACGCGCGAGTCAGCACCGTCGACCAGGACGCGGCGCTGCAGCTCGACGCACTGCTGGCGGCCGGTGTCGACCGCGCGCACATCGTGGTCGACCACGCCTCCGGCACGAAGGAGTCGAGACCTGGCCTCGATGAGCTGCTGGGCCGGCTAGAGGCCGGCGATGTACTGACGGTGTGGAAGTTGGACCGCCTCGGCCGGTCCTTGTCGCACCTGATCCGCGTTGTTGATGAGCTGGGGGACCGTGCCGTCGAGTTTCGCTCGATCACGGAGGCGTTGGACACCACGACGCCGGTAGGCCGACTGCTGTTCCACGTCGTAGGTGCTGTCGCGCAGTTCGAGCGGGAGATGACCACCGAACGAACCCGCGCAGCGTTGGCGGCCGCACGAAAGAGCGATCGACAGTTGGGCCGGCCCTCCAGAGTGAACAGGCACCAGTACACCCTCATTCAACAGATGGCGGCTGCGGGCGAACCGCAAGGAATCATCGCCTCGACAACGGGTCTGTCCCGCGCGGTCGTCGGCCGGGTCATCCGTGGGGAGATAGCTTCGCTGGCGCGCTTCGAGGCCGTGGTCGACCAGGACGCGAGCCTGCCGTTGTACCAGGAGTGCCCGTAGGGCGGCCGGCCAGTGTCGGGTGCGTCCACCGGAGTCCGGGGTCGACTGACAGGACGCCCTGCAGAGACGATGATCAGCGGATGCGGAACTTGAAGGGCGTCGGTTCGTTGCCTGCCATCGCCTTGCTAGGCGCGTGCGGTTCCGCAGCATCCGTGTGGACCGACAGGACCGTCGGAAACCTGATCTGGAAGGTGCCGTTGTCGCTGCTGTCGTTGTAGTTGGTCCTGCGGTGGCCGTTTATTCGCGTGCACGTGACGGATACCGAAATCGTCCGTCACGGATGGCTTATGAACCGCCGCATCGACCGCCAGGCCGTCGCCACCGTCACTAGCGAGCCAACGGTTTCGTCGAGCGAATCCCGTTCGCTGGTCTCGTAGGCGTACGGATCGGGCTGCGATCCGGTAAGTCAGTGCAGGTCACCGAGCTACTCGGCAATGCGCGGACCGCTGAGCGCTTGGCGGACGAGTTGCGGGCCGCGATCGGGGTGTCCTTGGGTGAGCGGCGGGCAGCTCGAGTGCCGTCGAAACGCTGACTTTCGACCCTGCCGAGCGGGTGTGCCCCCGTCAGTCCCAGCCGTTCTGCAAACGAGGACCGCGTCCCGCACGTGGGCTACATTCAGCGCATGTTCAAGGGGGAAGGGCGTCGTCTCGGCGTCTCCATGTCCGTGGTGGCTGTGCTTGTTCTTGTGGGGTGCGGAAGCGGGGATAGTGACGATGGTTCGAAGGAGTCTGCCGCGAGCACGGGCACACCCGCGCAGGCGACCTTCAATCTCCAATGCTCCGGGACCGAGGGCAATCGCGTCCACGCTGTCACGGTGAGGAACAGCGGTGCGGGGCTAATCGTCGACTGGAGCGGCCAGGCGGCCGGCGCGGATTTTGTCTCGTACATAGTCACAGTGACCGGGCCCAATGGCGAGCAGCGCCAGTTCGGCCGCAAGGTCTACACGACTGGCGAACCAACGACGATGTTCATGTTCGATCTCGGCTCAGGCACTCAGACGAACCTCGACGCGGACGTGAATTCGACGGAAGTGTCGAACGAACCTGGACGATACATTTTGAGCTATCCCGAAGCGCTCTACGGCTTCGGGGAAGGTGCCAAATGGTCCGCAACAGCTGACGTAAACGTCGACGGTCAAGACATTGGCCAGTGCCGCTGAGCAAGAGGACCAGGCGTTAAGCGTGGCTCAGTTGGTGTGTCGCGGAGCGACACGTTGCGCAGACTTCCACGCCTCGTCGTAACGCCGTAGGTCGAACACCGCGAAGTCGAATCTCATGAGGGCGCTGCGCAGCGTGCTCTCGTCACCCCGGCCTATCGTCTGAGCCGCGACCACGTCATCCCCAAGTGGCAGCAAAGGATCGTCGAGCGCCAGGGCGAGGTCTCCCCGGATAGCCTCCAGTTCCTGGTCTACCCGGTCGAGCGCGGACTGCGCAGCGGCCACGGCCGCCTCGCGACGCGAGGTCAGCAGCTCGACCAGTTCGTGGAAGGTCGGCAATGCATCTGCGTAGATGTATGCGTGGCCACGACTTGAGCGATAGACGCCGGGCAGCACGCTGTCCTGGGCTAGTTGACGCAGAACGTCGACGTCGATGCCGGTCCGCTTCGAAGCTTCGGAGAACTTCAGTGCAACGCGGTCGCCTCGCTCACCTTTGATATCGGCCTCTGTGTTCGTCATCTCCAGACCTTCGCACGAATGGTTCGCCTGGGGTCGTGACGGCAGAGCTAGCGCCAGTACAGATCTCCGTCGCCGAGGCTGCGGACTTTGCGAGGTTTGAATGACGGGTCGGGATTGAACTCGTCGGGCACTAGGAGCGACGAGGCTGAGACTGCGCGCCTCACGCTTTCGTCCGGTTTAACGACGACGCCAGCAACACTCAGGCTGAGTGGCCGCCCCTGCTGGGCGCCCGCATACGTTCGGCGGGCCGCGTATTCCTGGGCTTCGGCGATGCGGCCCTCGAGCCAATCCAGATCCGGCTGGTTTTCAGGCGGGTGCGCGATCCGCATAGTGGAGGCCACCTGGTCGAGGAGATACCAGCGCGTCTTGCCGTTAGGCCACACCGCCAGAATGGCTTGCCGGCGGTTGGGAGGTCGGGTCGGCCACCATTCATTGTCCAGCCGGCGGGTTTCACCCAGCAGTTCCTCGTAGCAGTCCAGAAGCTCGTCTGCTGTCGTGACCGCTCGTTGGGCCGCCTCGGTCTTGGGCATGCTCCGCGCGAACTCTCGCCACCACTGGACCCCCAGGAGGAAGGCGAGACTCGACAGCTCGAGGTCCGGTCCGAACCTGTGTACTCGATTGCCCTCGATGTCACGTATGGCGCCATCCAGTCCCCCGACGCTCCCGTGTGTCGCTCCCGACAGGACCCCGTACGCGTCGTAATTGTCAGCTTCCAAGCCCACGACAGTGGCCATGTCCCGGAGGCTTCTGTCGGACCATCCTCTGCCGAAACCGGACTTCCACTTGCCGATTGCGGCTTCGTAGGCCGCTAGAGTCCGTCCCCGCAACCGATCCCGCTTGGTTGCCTCTCGCTTTCGAGCTTCCTTGCTGAGGTGCGCGCCGGTATCGATCTTGGCCAACTTCTGATGGTGCACCGCACTGTGGTCGAGGTACCGGGCGGCGCGCATTGCATCGTCCCCGATGTACTTCACATGAACGGCGTGTTCAAAAAGAGCGCGCGCGGTTCGAGCAGCCGCGCGGCCGTCACCTTCAACGACCTGGTCAAGCAGTGAACGTAGGTCGTTGCACGCGAAGCTCGCCAGGCAAGCCGAGGCACCTCCTCGGTCTCCCACCCACTGTCCGTGAGCCATCGCTGCAGCGTGCACCGCCCGATTCATCACCTCGAACGTGTGGTCGGAGATCCTTGTTTCAGGATGTCGCTTAGGTCCCTCTCCGTGAACCTCATCAAACCGGCTCTCGACGCCGGACTCGGAGACCCTGCCAGCTGTAGGACCAACCCGTGTCGGGCCGAATGCAGAGCTGCCGTCGGAGACCACTAAGACGACCGACTGTGCTCTGGCGGTAGATCGGGTGCGGTTGACTTTCTCGTCCTTCCGCCACGCCGCGTCGCGGGCTGCGTGAATCCCAAGCGCTTGAGCTCCGACGGCGTCCACCCGGCTGCCGTAGCAGAGCTCCAAGCCGCGGCCACAGATCGCTCGGCAGCGGCCAGTTGCTCGCGGATCTCCTTCGCTTGGGCGACCTGTTCTTCAAGAACGCGAACGCTGTCGATCCTGTTGTTGAGGAGTTCCCGTGCCCTGTCTGTTACCCCACTCATGCACAGATACTAATGTCGAGTTGCAGTGAAGTTGGCGACTGTCCGCGGCGCACTCGACCAAGTCGACTCACTTCGCCAACGCTCGTCAGTTTGCCCCAGAGCTGCCCTCGAATGCCCGCACGATCTGTGCACCGCCATGAATCGCAGGGCGCTTACGTTTCAAAGCCGCATTCTCTTCCTAGTTTCGGAAGTTCACCCCGAACGTCATCGAGGATAGGGCTGTGAGCTTCTTCGAGGCGTTGGGCACTTTCCTCATTGAGGGCGAGATCGTCATCGACAGAGCAAAGGGGACGGCCCACCCCAGGTACCCGGACGTGATCTACCCCATCGATTACGGCTTCTTGGCAGGCACATCCGCGGCCGATGGCGAGGGCATCGATCTGTTCCGTGGATCGGCGGTCGGCCAGGGGCTGGTCGGCGTGTACTTCACCGCCGATGGATCCAAGCGCGATGTGGAGGCCAAGTTGCTGATCGACTGCACACCGCAGGAGGTTCACAAAGTAGGGGACTTCCTGGCTAGCGCGCTCGACCTTGCGCCTGTCCTTGTCCGAAGGACTACCGTGCACGACTGAAGAACGACACCAGCCGAGAGCTCGATCAGCACCGCCCGGCCCAGCCGTCAGGACGACCGCCCACATTCTTAGAGCCGACAACTCCAGGTCTATCGTCGACATCCGCTGCGACTCCGTTCCGCCACACTCACGCATGCTCGCGGACCTGGGAGCCGGCCGACGCGGAGTGTGGGTCTGAGCCGGATGTCGAAATCCTCTGAGGATGACTCTCGACGCCAACTTCGCCGGGGTAGGCCCATCTCCTTCCCTGCGGGCGGGTCAGCGCGCCTGAAGCCGCACAGCAGCGTCCATGGCGAGGGTCAGCATGTTGTCCCTTACCTCGTGCTGAGTTCGCCAGCTGCGATGGTCCCACGTGGCCCCGCTGAGGTCGTCCCCTCCGTACAGCAATTGGGCGAGACGCACGTCGCGAAAGCGCGCGACCGCCGCGATGGACGCTGCCTCCATGTCTACGGTCAAGCAACCCTCATCACGACGGGCGGCGATCTTGGCGGGTGTCTCGCGGAAGAAGGCATCCGTGGTCCACGTACGCCCCGCTACGTACGGCACCTCGTTCTCGGTCAGCGTCGCCTCAAGAACAGCGACCGCGACGGGATCGGCATCCACTGCCCGGTCTGGGGGCAAGTAGTGGTGCGACAGGCCCTCGTCGCGCATTGCGGACGTGACAACGACCAGATGGCCGAGGGTCACGTCCGGTCGCAAGGATCCGGCGCCGCCGCAGGCGACGAACGAGCGACAGCCGAGGGCGATCAACTCCTCCACTAGGTTTCCCGCAGCCGACCCGGACACGGGCATCGGCACGAGCCCGACCCGACGGCCTTCGATCTCGACCTCGAAGAGCGGGTGCGGACCGTCCTCCCAACGGTTCTCAGCGACTTGGTGTCCACCCAACCGCTCCACCGCCCGCTCGATGCCGTCGTGGAACCACGACAGGACGCATGCCTCCGGCACATCCGTCGCAGCTCGAACATCACCCGGCTCGATGAACGCCTGGCGTGTCGCGTCGAACTCCAACAGCGGAATCACCTGTCGCTCGTCTAGTCCCATAGACGGAGAGTCAACCAGCCCACCAGAAAGGATCGCTATCAAGTTGCAGCGATCGTCGCTTGTCAGCGCTGGCTGCCATGATCCAGCGCGTGACTCACGATCCAGTTCGACAGATCCGCTCTCTCATCTCTGACATCGTGCCGACGGATGGCCTGGCTGCCATTCATCAAGAGACGGCCCTGCGCTGGCTGGAATCAACTCGGGACATTTACCGGCGAGAGAAGCCCGCGACCCCCTCCCCCCATCTGATCTCATACTTTCTGCTTGTCGACCGTGCGACCAGCACGGTCCTGCTGTGTGACCACCGCCTGTCGGGCCTGTGGTTGCCGACGGGCGGACACGTCGAGCCCGATGAACACCCACTGGAGACGGTGCGCCGCGAAGTCGTGGAGGAGCTTGGCATCGAGGCACGATTCGACGCGCGGACAGGGGCGAAGCCGTTCTTCTTGACGGTCACCGAAACCGTCGGAGACCCCGCCTCACGTCATACCGACGTCAGCTTGTGGTTCGCGCTCGAGGGGCATCGCGGTCAAGAGCTCAATCCAGATCCCCGAGAGTTCGAGGCGGTGCGCTGGTGGGACACCGGTGAGCTTCATGCAGGGGTCTGTGAGCGCATGGAGCCCCATCTGATGCGCGCGATTGAGGCGCTGGAGATGGGCACGCCGCCGTCGCCGGCTGCTGAGCGAGCCATCGACTAGGGCCGAGGGGTCGGCGTTACCGCTGGAGGTACGTGGCCGGGCGGGGTTCAGACCAACTGCAGCTGTGCGGCCAACCGGAGCACCTGGGCGCTGGTGAGGTCGTCACTGTCGCTCAACCACTCGATGGCGTCTGGAACCGGCAGGTGTTGGACGCACACGATCTGTTCAGCGCCCTCTATGTCGGCGGGAGGCGGTCCGACAACACGCGTCGGCACAACCGCAAACACCCACCACATCACCCGGTGCGGTACGTGCGGCCGGTACGGCACCTCGCTACGGCTACGGGCCACATGGCTGAAGAAAACCCTTACCCGACCGAGCGGTTCACAGCCTGACTCTTCGAACAGTTCCCGGGTCGCGGCTGTTTCCAAGCTCTCCCCCGGTTCGAGGCGGCCACCGGGCAAGAGTCGCCATCCCTCGACGGAACTGCAGACGGTCACGGTCCCGGGCTCGGGTGTCGCCACGAGATGCACGCGGTAGATCAGTTCGGGCGGCGGGGGTTCAAGGCTGCCGACGACGTCCGCATTCGCGTAGCCAACGTAGGTGCTCGCGAAGAGCTCCTCGAATCCCGCTAGCGCCATCGTCGTGGCCCGAAGCTACAACCGCGCAACCCGTCCCACGCGAAATCGTTCACAGGATCTACCCGAAAGTAGGTTGACATAACCAGCGTCCAATCACCCCGTGACGCCCTGACCTGCATGAATGCTGGGCGCCAGACGTGGTGAGAATCATCCTCATCTGATTTCGACGCTCGTCCCCACCCTCATAGCGACGGCAAGCGGACCCGAAAACGGTCGAAGATGAGCAAACCGTCGATTCTGCTCATCTTCCCTGCATCTCGACAACCGGGGCAGCCCCAAGGAAGAACCTCCTCCAGGCACGCCGTGTGTTCGCCCACTGGGACGAGTGCTATTCCGGGACTCCCGCCGGGAGTCCCGGCGGCAGCAAGCTAATGCCTAGGGTGCCCCTAAGTGGGTTCGGGGCTTGCGCCCTGATCGAACCCGGGGCACCCTAGGGATAGGGATTGCGCTGGAAACGACGCGCGCAATCCGTACGGAACAGACAGGGAACAGGCGGGAGGTGGACGCGCGTGACCGAGCGCGATGGGATGTTTCGACGACGTCGCACGGACGGCCGCCGGCCGCACCGGACCGTCATCAAACACAGCGATGAGGAGTGGGCGCGTGTGCAGTCCATTGCTCGCGCGCAGGGAGTGAGTGTTCCTCGTCTCTACGAGCAGTCGTTGCATGCCGGCGACGTCGTCGCCGCTGCAAAGCTGTCGCAGATTTACGCCGAGTTGCTGGTGATCCAGCGACTGATGGCGAACGCAGCGTCCAACATCAACCAGGTCGCCAAGGTCGCCAACTCGACCGGCGACGTTGAAGAGGACCGGCTGCTCGCCGCGTACGGCTTTCTGCGGCAACAGGCAGACCGGCTAAGTGCGCTGATGAACGATCTGCCGAGCGATGGGTTCTACGAGGGCCGGCTGTGACTGGCGCCCCGTCGACGATGGTGATTCACGTCGGTGAGCGTGGTCGTGACATGCCCGGCCTGATCGGTTACTTGTACGGACCGGGCAAGAGCGACGAGCACACGAACCAGCGGATGATCGCCTCGTCACCGGGGCTGACGATGGCCTACTCAGGCGCGCTGGACCGGGACGCGGCGCACAACCTCGGCCGGGTCGTAGAGGCCTCGTGGCGCGCGCGGGTCACCCCAGAGCTGGCCCTGGTCGGTGCGGCCCACGGCGGCGTGCCGCGCGACTCTGTGCGACCCGGCGCAGGCGACGCCGGCGGCAACGGGCTGACCGATTTTGACGCCGAGCACGTCTACCACCTGATCGTCTCGCTGCCTCCCGGCGAGGCCTGGACCGATGACCAGTGGGAGACGATCGCTCACGACGTCGTGCAGGGCATGAAGCTGACCAATGGGCCCGAGGACGAGAACGGGTGCCGGTGGGTCGCGGTGCACCACGGGCTGTCGACCGGCGGCAACGATCACCTACACATCGCCGTGAACCTGATCCGCCAGGACGGTCGCCGCGCCGACCTGGACTTCCACGACTACGCCGCAGCGAACAAGGTGCGAGAGCAGATCGAGCAGGACCGCGACTTCGTGCTGCCGCTGCGCGAACGCGGCGCAGGTGCATCACTGCCGGCGTTCCACAAAGCCGAGCACCACCGAGCGAAAGACCTCGCCGCCGAACGCGGCCACGAGATCCCCGACCGGGTGATGCTGCAGCAGGTCGTCCGGGGCGCTGCCGCGGTGTCCTCAACCGAGGCCGAGTGGATCGACAACGTGCGGGCCGGCCACCCGGACATCCAGTTGGAAGTTGCTCGCCGGGAAGCAGGCGGCGGCCCGGTTACCGGCTACAAGGTGCGGTTAGGTGAGGGCCGGTTCTTCTCCGCAACCTCACTGGCCCCCGACCTCACGCTCGGCAAGCTACGCCCCGGTTGGGAGGCCAGCGAAACTCCGGAAACGTTGGCGGCGGCCGTCGAGCGGTGGGGCGACACCCGCGCAGCTGCGCCGGTGACGCAGCGCCCCGCCGACGTCGACCTGGAGCTCGCGGACGCGGCCCAACACTTGGAGCACCTGAACGACGAGCTCGAGCGGACGCCGGCCGGGGACACGGCCCGCTGGGACGACGCCACGCGTACGACCGCCGGCGCACTGTCCCTGATGGGCGCAGGAACCCCCGGGCCCGCCGGCGAGGACTTCACAATCTCCGCGCGAGAGATGTCACGACAGTCCTGCCGCGCACCAGCACAACGCGCGCCGTGGACACCCGGGCCCTCCCGAGGTGAACTCGCTGCCCGGCACATTCAACTCGCGCTGCGCGCCTCGTCACCCGACCAGCATCGCGGGTGGCTGGCGGTCATGCGGCAGCTGAACCGCACCGCGCGCGCCATCCACGCCGCCCAGGAAGCACGGGGACAGCTCGCCGCCGCCCGGCAGACGTACGCCAACGTCGTGGGTCTCCTCGAGGAGACCCACAGGCTCACCGCTACCGCCCTCGACCCGGAGCTGCAACGCGTTCAGGCGGTCCGTGGCTACGGTGCCCCATCGCCGACGCTGGACCGCAGCTCCACGGTCAGAGCACGCCCAGACGCCGTGCCACAGACCGACCAGGACACCGCACGCACGCCTGGTCGGCGACGTTGACGCTGGACTCGCGCCGCCCATCCCCAAGCAGGCGATGAGCCGCCGGCCCCGCAGAGCGGTAACCGGCGGCTCATCGCTCGCCTGGGTGCGGCGGTGCTACTTGGTGCGGTTCCGGTTACGACTCGGACTCTGGGGTGCCGTGGCCTTCTTCGCCTGGTGCGCCGTCCCCGTTCCGGCGGCGTCGGTGAGCATGGAGCTCGTCGAGCGTGTGTAGCCGTAGGAGCTGACGATCCGGGACTTCTGGGCTTCTCCCGGGACCTGACCGATCGCGGTCTCGGTGGCTCGGTCGTACGCCGCCGGGAGTTGTGGCCCCGGCGTGTCCTGTGTGGCGGCGGCCGCGTCCTGCGCTGCGGCGGTGAAGCGGTCGACGGCCGCGTCTGAGTTCCTGGCCTGGGCGTGTGCATCCTGCGCCCGGTCCTGGTCGCGGTCGGTCTGTGCCGGTGACTCCTGGTCGCGGTCTGTGTCCGAGTCGGCCTCGAGCTCGCGGTTGTCGAACGCGCCGGCGTCGAGGCGTGCGTCATCGGTTTGATCACGCAGCTGGTCGACCAGCTGCTGCCCATACGCGCGCACCTGGTCGCGGTCGACATCGGGAACCGTGGCGGCCAGCTGGTCCTGAGCCGCCGCGAGTTCTTCACGGGCTTCCGGGCGGCCTTCGCGGAGACCGTCCTGCAGCTCTTCCACAGTGCGCTCGACCACGACCAGCGCCGCGGACGGCGCGACGGGTGAGGTGGCCAGCAGCGCCCGCAGCGTGTCCGGCTGTTCCGTCCACAGCTGTGCGGGGTCCTGGCCGGGAGGCAGCACGAGCAGCCGCGGCGCGACGCCGCGGTCGTTGAGCCTCCAGTAGTCCTCCTCGGTTGCGCTACGGCCGCCAGCGTCGTTGTCCAGACCCAGCAGGACGTTGCGCTGCCCGACATGGTCGACCAACAGTTGCGCCTGATGGTCGGTCAGTACTGTGCCGAGCGCCGCCACGCCAGCCACTCGCCCTTCCCCGGCCTGCGTCACGGCGATCGCGTCGAACGGCCCTTCCACGCGGACGAGATCCGCACCGGCGGGTGCCTCGTGCAAACCCAGCAGGTGGTGCCCCTTGCTGAAGGCAGGCGTAGCCGTGGTGTTGGTGTACTTCGGGGCACGGGGGTCACCAGACAGATCCCGGCCGACGAACCCGACAGTGGCGCCGGCCTCGTCCCGAATCCCGATCATGGCTCGGTCGCGGAACGCGTCGATCACGTTGCCGCGGCTGGAGCGAACCCCCAGCCCGGCCGCGACGATCTCCTCGTTCGAGGCCCCGCCGCGGCGCAGCTCACCAGTCAGGTTCGTCCACCCCGGCGGGGCGTACCCGACCTGCCACCGGCCCTCTTCGACGAGCCCGACGCCCAGACGGCTCTCCAGGTACTCCCGACCCTGGCTGCCTGGGCCGGCGTTCGCGGTGAACCACTGCGCAGCCTGCTCGTTGAGCTCAAGGACCCGATCCCGGGTGATCGCCGGCGCTACGTTGCCGGCCGCCGGTGCGGCCAGTTGGGTGCCCGGTTCGTCGTAGGCCTTCCAATACAGCAGCCCCTTGTCCTGCCAATCCAGCCCATCCCAGGCCTTCCTGGCGTCGGCGCGGCTGGTGCCCTCAGGAAGGGTCGTAGCGAACTCCTGCTGGGCAGCCGCCCACGCCAGGCGGCGATGCTCTGCTTCCTCAGCTGTCGGTGCTTTCGACGGGGCCATCCCCCGCTCCGCGGCGACGCTGCTCACCGGCTTCTGCGTCGTCGAGTTGTTGTCCGCGCCGGCCCGCTTCGCGGCCGCCTCGTCGACGGGCAGGTCTGCGCCGTGCCCGGTGGTGGTCACGGTCCGCACGTCCTCGGTGTCGTACTCCTTCCAGAACCGGTCCCACTGCTCCCGCTGCGGCAGAGCCGTCCACGCCTTGTCCGCGGCCGCGGGGTCCAGGCCCTCACCGTGCGTGGCGCGAGCGGCGGCCCACGCCTGCCGACGGTGCTGCGCCTCCTCTGGTGTTCGCGCCTTCGACGGCGCCATGCCCCGATCGGGGTTGGCGTTCCCGGCCGCGATCACCATCTGTTGGGTGTGGGTGCCCTCGTCGCGGCCCGCACCGTCGGGTCCGCCGACGCGCAGGTAGCCGTGTTTCTCGGTGAGTGCGTAGGTTCCTTCCGGTCCAAGTGCAACGCTCGGATTGTCAGGATCCTTGGGCAGCGTGATCGAACCCGCCGGCAGCTGTGTCAGGTCGACGTCCGGGTCGTCCCGCACCCGCACGATGCGAGCCTCCTCGCCGTCGTACGCGGCCCACACCAGCTGCTCCTGCTCAGACTGGGGCAGATCGGCGAACCGTCCAGCGACCTGCGACACCTGGAACTCCCTGGCGGCAACGCTCCAGGCGCGGACTCGGTGCTCATGCTCCGGGATCGTCCTGGCGGCGAACGGATCGATGCCTCGGTGCGGGTTGTCATCGCCGGCGGGCAGCAGCACCGCCAAGGGCACCTGGTCACGGTTCGCCGCCGGCTCGTAGGTCGCCGGATACACGTCAGTGTGCGCGTCGCGCCGGCCCATCGAGTCGGATCGGTCGGCTGCCCGGTCGACCAGCAGGTCCGTCAGTTGTGCGACGGGGTCAGTCCCGCGCCGCCTCAACTGCTCGGCCGCGATCGCCGCAGACGTGACCGCCTCATGGTTGGTGGGGTTCTCCGCGGCTTCGCGGGCTGCGGAGATCCACCGCTGCGCGGTGGCGACCTCCTGACCCTTCTCGATGGGCCCCGGGTCCTCCTGCGGCCGCCGTTGCAACTGCTCGAGTGCGCGGGTGACGTCCTGCGTCGCGCTCCGATCGCGTCGAGCCGACTGTCGTTGGAACGCTTCGATGATCTGCGCCAGACCCATGATCCCGGTGCGCAGCACCTGGTCCAGCTCGCGGCCCATCTCCATTTCCTCGTGCATGTGGCTCATGCCGTGACCTCCTCATCACGCAGCGGCTGGACCCGGGCGGCCCGGTCGCGATGGAACTGCTCCTGGGGTGCCCGCGCGATCGGCCACTCCCGATCCGGGGTGTGGATCAGTCCGTCCGCGGGGTTCGTCGAGCACTGGGCGAACACGCCATCGGTGGCGGTCAGCGCCCGCATGTGGTGGTCGAAGTGATCTCGGATCCACGTCGACAAGCTCGGCGCCGGTTCACGGCGCATGGCCTCGAACGCCTCCCACAGCGCCTCCAACCGGGCAACCGCTTCGGCGTGACGCCACCACTGCGCACACCAGGCGGTGTTCCGGCTCAGCTCGTGGCAGTAGTTGGGGATCACGTACCGCTCGACGAACGTGTCGACCGAGGCGAACACCGGGTGCACAGGCGCGCCAGCGCCTTCCCCGGAGTCCCGGGCGGCGACCTGGGCGGCGTGGTGCGCCGTCTCGGTCTCCAGCGCCTGCGTGGCGGCGTCGACGGCGCGCTGCGCGGTCGCCAGCTTCTCCCGGGCCGCGATGACACTGGAGTGCTCCCCCACCGGACGCTCCAGCGCGGCCTGCACCCGCTGCTCACTGGCGCCCACCGTGGCGTCGGCGTGCTCCGCGTCCTGCTGCGCGGCGATCAGCGCCTCGTGCGCGCCGGCCTCGGCACGGGCAGCCTTCGCCGCCCGGACCTGCGCGGCGACCAGCGACCCCTTGGACGTGTTCGGGTCGGTCTCGGCGTCCTCCAGGCGGGCATTGGCTTCCAGGACTGCCCCTTCGCAGTCCTGCAGGGACCGTTGCGCGTGCGCGACCTTCGCGGCCGTGTCGCCAGCCGCGGCCTGGTCCAGGCGCAGCTGCTCTCGCGCGGCCGCCAGCACCGGATGAACCTTCGGTGCTGCCTCGACCGCTTCCTCCAAACGGGCGGCGGCGACCGCCGCCACCCCGCGGGCGTCGGCCAGCCTGGCCTGGGCGGTGGTGACCGCCCGGGCAGCCTGCTCGACCGGGTCGCCCGGATCGACCGGCTCCGCCGCCTGGGTGGGCGGCGTCGTGTCCTGCTCTGTGCCGGCGTCGGAGCCGGGTACCACCTGCAGTCGGCTACGCCGTGATCGGTTGCTCATCACTGTCCTCCTCGGTGTGGTGGGGGCCGTACGTGTCGTTGGAGGCGCCGACCTTCCACGCCCAGTCGTGCGTGGAGTAGTCGACGTTCGCCAGGAGAATGGGTCGGGCGCCGGAGGTGAACAGGACCGCGCGGCCGCGGGGCATCGCGCGCAGGTCCGCCTCGGACAGGATCCGTTCGTCGCGTAGCTGGGTGCTGGTCGAGCGGTGGCCCTTGGATCCGGTCGACAGAGAGCGGTCCCGGATCTGCCGGTCACCGACCATCCGGGACAGCTCCGAGAGGTGCTGCTCGTCGTTGACGCCACGACCGACGACCATGATGTTCGCGGCCGAACACATCTCGCCGAAGCCGCCCTTGCCCCACGCCCGCTCGCCCTGCGGTTTGGACTGCAGGATCGTGACCAGGATCAGGCCCTTGGAGCCGGCGTGGGAGTAGAGGCTGGGCAGCTCGGGCCACCGGCAGATGTTCGCGGCCTCGTCCAGGCTGAACAGCACCGGGCACGGCACACGCCCACCGGACCGTTCGGCCAGCTGCTCCCCTGCCGCGTACACCGCGGCGACCAGGGCGCCGGTGATGGCCCGGGCGCTGCCCGGGCCCTCTTTCGACAACAGGTACAGGGTGTCGCTGGAGCGCACGAACGCCTCGGGGTCGAACCGTGGCCGGTCATCACCTTCGCCGGCCGGGGCAATCCACGGGGTGTACCGCGGATCGCGCAAGAACCGGATGAACGAGCGCGCAGTGCCGTACAGGCCGTCGCGTTGTCCGTCATCCAAGGCCAGGTTGTCGGTGATGTCTTTGGCCATCTGCGGGTAGCCGTGGGTGCGCAGGATCTGTTCGGGATCGGGGACGCCCGGGCGCACCTTGCGGCCGGTGAGCCAGTCGGGAAGCCGGGTGACCGGCTCCCCGGCGACCGCAGCGGCGATCAGCAGGTTCGCCAACAGGTTGCGGCCTTCGGGTTCGAAGTAGGGGTCGATGCCGGCGGTGTCCTCGGAGGTGCGCGCGGACGCGAAGATGCCGACCAGTTGCTCGGCGCGCTCGGCGTTCGTCACGAACGACAGCGGGTTCCACCACCAGGACGGCTCCTGGCCGGCGATCTGCTGGGGGTCGTTCACCCAGCACTGCCCGACCTCCGAGCGCGGTCCGCGGGTCCCGTCGTGCACGTCACGCTTGTTCGACGTGGACAGCACCGGGCCGCCGTGCTCGATGACCTGCGGGATGGCCACCGAGCGGGTCTTACCCGCGCGGGGGCCCATGATCCACACCTGGCACCACTCGTACGTCGACCACAGCCACTGCCGGGTGGTGACCGCCTGCCCCAGTCGCACTCCGGTCCCGGCACCAGTTGCGCCTAGGCGCTGGGTGTCGGCGGCGACCGCGTCCTGGTTGAGCTCGGCCAGGTCCCGCGTCGACGACATCGACCGGGCCAATCGGTCGGTCCAGACCCGACCCCGGCGCAGACGGGTGACCCACCGGACGGCCGGGACCAGCACGGTCGCGGCGAGGGCCACCAGTACGGCCAGGATGATGCTGGCCTTGGTCGACCAGCGCGGCCCGGACTCACCCCGGACCCAGGCCGCGAACCCGCCCCGCCCCAGGCCCGCCAGGTGAGCTGACAGGTACGCCGCGCCGGCCACGCCCAGCAGCACCAGCAGCAGCACGAACACACCGATCGCCAACGCGACGTCCCCGCCGGCCGGCGAGGACTGCTTGTTCGGTCGAAGATCACCCATCACACGCCCCTTGTCAGTTGCTCGTCGACCACCGGCGCGCACGGGTGCGCACCAGCACGCCCGCGCAGCCGGCACACATCAGGAACCCGCCCGCCGTTTCGGCCAGCAGCCGCGCCCTCAGACCGGAACCGCCCCAGCCGGCGGCTCGCGCAGCCAGCACGGCGCACACGATCGCCCCGAACACCGCTGCGGTCAGGAGCGCCACCTCGGCCACCCACCACGCCTGTCGGCGCGCGGTCCACACCTCAGGCCTGCTTCTTGGCGAGGTTGAGGGTCAGCGAATCGATGGTGTGCTGCCAGTTGGTGTTGGTGTCGTTGAGGGCCTTCTCGGCCTCGACCAGCTGCACCTGGAAGGGGATGCCGGTGTCCTTGCCGATCTTCAGCAGGAACTTCCCGCGCCCAGGGGGCGGGTCGGTCTCCCCGGTGGTCGGGTTGGTGCGCCCCGGCGTCGACCAGGACGTCACCCACCCCTCCTCTTTGCGGGACATCGCAAACACCTGTTGCAGGTTGCCCATCTCGCCGGGCGCGAGGCCGCCGAGGTAGACCATCTCGGAGCGGGCGACGAACCCGAACGCCTTCTCGGTCGCGTCCGGCGTCGACAGTTTCAGGTCGTTCATGGTGTGCGTGATCAGCACCTGCGCCAGGTTCAGGGTCCGGTTGAGGCGGGTGATCTCATCCACCCGGTCGACCATGAACTCGGCGGCGCGCAGCGCCTTCCACAGCTCGTCCATCAACATGCAGTAGGTGCGCCGCGGTGCCAGCCCGGCATCGGCCAGGTACTTGGCCGCGGTGACCGCGGCCGACCCGTACGACCAGCACACCAGCTGCAGGCCAGCCTGCAGCGTCTGATCCATCGCGTCGACCGCGGACAGGTCGAACACCGCCGGGGCGTGCATCTGCAGCGGGGTGGTGGTGGGGTGGGCGAACACGTCGCCGAAGACACCGTCGCCGGCCAACGCCAGCAGCGCGTCGACCAGGTGCTCCACCCGGGTGTCGTACCGGGCGGTCTCCCCGCGGGACTGCACGATCACCGCCAGGTTCTGCGGGCGGGACTGCACGTAGACCAGGAGGTCAGCGACCACGGGCGTCTGGCCGGGGTTCTGCGCCACCCAGCCCAGGATCGCGCCGTTGAGCACGTTGCGTTCGTGCGCCTCCAACCGGCGGCCCAGCGCCAGCTCACACAGCCCGGCCATCGTGTTCTGCCGCCGGCCCTCCATGTCCCCGACCGCCTTGCGCCGCAGCTCCTCCGGCAACTCCGCCAGCCGGTCCGCCAGCGGTCCCAGGTCGAGAGGGTTCACGTACTCCAGCCCACGCCCGGGGGCGATGACCTGCCCGGCCAGCGCATTGCGGATCAAACCGACGTGCTCGCCCTTCAAGTCCGACAGCACCAGCGGGATGATGCCCTTGTCCGGCAGCTGCACCAGGATGTGCCGCACCAGGCTGGACTTGCCCAGGCCGGGGCGGCCCAGGACGAACGCGGACGGGTTGTTGATCAGCCCGTGCACGAAGAAGCTGACCGGATCAGCGCACACCACCCCGCGCCCGTCCAGATGCGGACCCAGAGCGGTGCCGACCATCGCCAGCGTGCCGCCGGCGCTGAACGGGTACAGGCCGGCGATCTGACAGCACGGCGCACGAAACTCCGGCGGTGAATCGAGGATGACCGTCGACCCGCCACCGGGGATCTCCCACCCAAACCGGGTCGGCTCCAGCTCGCGCCGGGCCGGTGCCGCCCGCTGGTGCCGGGCGAAGATCCGCGCCCACAGGCCGTGGTGCTTGCGCTGCCGGGCCTTCTCCGCGGCGCGCAGCTGCCGCCGCGACGAGGCGGCCCGGCTGCGCTGGCCGAACGCGCCAGCTGCCTGCTGGGTGCTCATGCCACGTCCTCCACGAGTTCGCCCTTGCTGGTGCGGCTGGGAGCGCGCACGTGCACCTGCGGGACCAGGCCCAACGGCAGGGCGGTGACGAACGCCAGGTCCTGCGAGCCGCGCGGCAACCGCAGCAGGATCCGCGCCTGGGCGGACAGTCCCGAACGCACCGCGCGGGCCGCGCGGCGCAGCTCGTCCGCGTCGAACGCGGTCACCGTGACCAGCATCGACACCCGGATCAGCGGCGACCCGAGCGCTTCCTGCTTCGCGGTCATCTCGGCGGCCTCCAGCTGCGCTTTCGCGCCGGCCTTCGCCCGCCGACCCGAGGTCGCCTTGAAGGTCGCCTTCTTGATCTCGTTGTCCGCGGCCGCCGCCGAGGCCGCGGGGCTCTCCGGGCGGAACAGCAACGTGACCCGCTTGCGCGAGATGTCTTTGTGCGGACGCAGCAGCGACTGCAGCGTCTCGGCGAAGAACGCCCCGCGGGGCGGTTGGCGCATCTGCCAGGTGCGCGAGAACGCCGTCTCGTGCACGTAGGTGTCGCGCTGATTGGTGGCGTACACCGGGCCGGCGTCCTGCCAGTCGATCCCGGTGGACTCCCCCGCCAGGCGCACCTCCTCGACGAGCTCAGCGACGGAAGGGTCGAAGGCGACCCGCGCCTGGTCGGTGATCTCCGCCGCGGTGCAGGGTCGGGCACCGGTACCGGCTCCGGTCATGTCCAGCGAGGACGTCCACGACGGCAGCATGTCGCCGATCTGCTCGGCCATCTCAGCGCTCGAGCGCCCCGACTCCTCGTGGCCACCGCGGGCCGACAGCGTCAACGTGATCCGGCAGGACAGCTCCGGTGACCCGACCCGGTAGGAGGAGCGGATCTGCTCGACCACCACGCGGGAGGCCGGCGGCACCGACTCCTCCGTCGCGCGGCCGCGGTCCAGCGCCCGGGAGAGGCGCTGACCGGAGTCCGGGACGGTCTCCACCACCACCGAGGCGCCGACCAGCTCCTCGATCGTGTTCAGGTTGGCCAGCCACGCCGCCCAGTGCGCCACGGCGTTGTCTTTGTCGCTCTTGTCGATCCCGGACAGCCCGGGCGGGGACGTCTGGATCACCACCGAGTACAGCTCGGCCTTCTCCCACACGATCAGCCCGAACTCATGCCCGTGCACGTCGAGGTGGGTCTCCAGGCGGGTGGCGGCTGCCACTCCCGGCAGTCGGCACGACCCGTCCGGGACGTGCCCGACCGGGCCCTGCCGGACGAGGTTGTGACCGCTGCGCACCGCGGCCTTGTGCTTGTGGCCGCGCCAGATCGACTGGTACCGGCCGTACCCGTCCTTGGTCGGGAACGCCTCAGGGGCGACCGCGGCCATCGCGAAAATGGCCCAGCCGAGGCCGACCCACAGGTTGACCATGCACAAGATCATCAGCACCGCGGCGGCGATCACCAGGAAGACCGACGCACCCGCCCCGAGCCGTCCCAACCCGGGCATCTTCGGTTCGATCAGCTGCCCAAACCGCACCTCATCGTCGGTGGTCACATCACTCATCACTCGTCCTCCACTTCTGCTGAGTTCACTGCGGAGGCCACGTCGCGCGACCCCCCTGCCATCGCGTTGGCGAACTGGCGGCCGCCGCCGTGCTGGTTGGTGTCGCTTCCGCCCGAGGGCATGACGTCGGCGCCGTCGGCGCCCGAAGATCCCGTCCCCGGTCCTCCCGGGGGCCCGCCTGGGCCGCCGCCTCCGCTCGGTCCGGCCTGACCAGTCCCGGTGCCCCCCGTGTTGCCGGCCGTGCCCGCGGTGCCGGCCGTGCCGGCGGTGCCGGCTGCTCCCGCGCCGCCGGCCGAGGCGCCCCCAGCGGCGCCACCGGTGGCGACGATCGCAGCGCCGGCGGCGACTACTCCCGCCACCGCAGCGCCGGAGAACATGCTCGACGAACCCATCGCCGCGATCGGCATCAGGAACTTGATGAACGCCGGCAGGGCCAGGGCCGCCAGCACCATGATGGTGAGCCCGTAGAGGGCGTTCTTCACATCACCGGTCCCGCCGGCCGCGCCGCCAGACGGCTTGGACATCAGCATGATTCCGGTGGCATAGATGATCGCTGCCACCGGCTTGTAGAGCGCGAACCCGACGATGAGCATCCCGAACCGCTTGAACCGGGCCCACCCCTCATCGGTGGCGGCACCCGCAGCGACGGGGGCCACGAACACCATCAGCACCATCAACGTGGCGCCCCGCACGATCATGAAGATGCACTGGGCGATCGCGCCCAGGATCGCCAGGATGAACACGATCAGCCACAGCCCGATGTTCTGGGTTGGGACGCCCGACCCGAACCCGGTGCTGATCAGCGTGTCCATCCCCTTCGAGGGATCGCCGCCACCCGCGGCCCGGGAGATGATCCACGGCGAGAACTCGTCCCCGGCCTCGATCAGCAACTGCGTCACCGCGGTGATCACCAGCGTGCCCGCCGCAACCGCGGCGAGCTGGCGCACGACCTTGCGGGCGTCCTCACCCCGGCCGGTGATCCCAACACGCCCGACCGCCACCGAGAAGCTGCCGATCGCGATGAGTGCGGTGAACGGCCCCAACCACCCCTGCAGCTGGGAGATCGTCGACACCGTGTGCCACCCCCCGCTGGTGGTGGCCACGGTCGGTGAGGGGGTCTGCATCCAGAACGTCGACAAGAACCGCAGCATCGCGATGCACGCCTTGCCGAAGGCCTGCACCAACTCCTGGATCATCGAGTTGGCTGCGCTCTTGGCGAGACAGCTCGGGGTGATGCAGAGCTCCTTGATCGGCGCTACCGCTACGACGGGGTGACTCATGGCGTCCACGCGACCCATCCCTGCGGCAAACCGCCAGACATCGGGCCGATCTGCGCCAACGGGTAGTCACCGTTGAGCTTCCAGTCGCCCCCGCTCCAGACCAGGCTGAAATCCTCCTGGCCCCACAAGCCCGAGGACTGCACCGCCAGCGACAGGTTGCACGCGGTCGGGGAGCAACCGTTGAGCTTGTACCCCTGGAACTGGCCGATGCCGCCCTCGAAGTCCGTCGCCTGAGTGTCTGCCATCGTCTGGTCACGCCCGGTCCCGGCGGTCATCCGCTGCGTCAACACCTGACGGAAGTTGCTCGCCGTCAACGCCCCGAAGGTGTTGGCAGCCGCTACGACCGCTCCCGCGGGCGAGTGCTGGAAGCAGCTCCTGACCGGCCCGTTCACCGTGGTGGGACCCAGGTCCTTCGAGGAGGGCAACGACACCGTCCCGACCGGCTGCCACGTCACCGCCAGCAACGCTTGCTGCGGGGCTCCAGAGGAGCCGGAACTACCGTTGCACCCCGCGTCGGGCCAGGAATCCCCCACCGGAGCCGTTGCCCCCGTGGTCGACGACGTGGCCGTCGACGCGTCACTCGAGGCAGCAGAAGAGGCCGCCGACGAGCTGGGCGCGGTCTGGCCGGTGCTGTCGTGGTGGCGGTTCAACAGAACCGCCACCAGTCCTGCCAGCACCGCGAGGACCACCACCGCCGAGGCCCACCACGCCTTGCCCAGGCCCGAGTCGTCGTTGCTGTTGCTGTCTTCGTTCACCGCGTACCTCCGAGTGCATTCAGGGCCGGCCAGGCGGCCGAGGGGTCGATGAGAAGGACGGTGCCCGATCCACCGCACTCACAGACAGAGGCGGGGTGGAGGGAAATAGCGGACCGGGCACCGCCCTTCGGCTTCATCAGCTGCTGATTCCCAGCACGCCGAACAGGGCCGACCCTGCGGTCAGGAACACCCCGGCGATCAGAGCGATCACCGGGCCCATCGCTCCGTCGACCTGGCCGTGACGCAGCGCAGACATACCGGCCTTGCCGGTGCCGGCGAAGAACGCCCCGATCAGTGCGACACCGACCAGGAACGCGACCCATCCCAAGATGGTGGTCAGCTTGCCGGTGCCCGGCGGGCGCTGACCCACCGCGACAACGGCTTCGTGGACACCGGCCATCGCCGGGTGACTCATAACGGCAGTCATGCTCATGACTGGTCCGCCTCTCTCTGTGTGTGTGAACTGATTGGTGTACTTCCCACCCGGGCGGCGCGCTGCGCCTGACCCAGAAGGCTTTTGCGGGCCCGGCGCACCCGCGCTGGCCCATCGGTCGGAGCCAGCTGCGATCGCCAGCCCTCCACCCACTCGATGCGCCAGGTGCGGGGGAACGCCCGCGACACCGACAGCGCGGTACGGCTCATCGCCTCCCCCACCCGGGGGCCGTCGTCGACCAGGACCGCCCCCAGCAGTGGCAGGCCAACCAGGCCACCGGAGGCCCACTGGCGTGCTGCCCTCGCGGCCAGATCAAGCCCGTGCGCGTGGGTGCGAGCCACCAGCACCACCGGCACTCCTGCCGCGGCCAGGTCCAGGCCCACCCCGGTGTCCAGCGCGCTGTCACCGAGCACGCCGGCCAGCGTGGTGACCCCAGCGCCGCCGTGCAGCCCAACCAGCTGCAGCACCGCACCGAACGGCGGGTCGACCAGCTGGGTCGGCACCCGCAACGGCGGGTCCTGCGGTGCTGGAGCACCGGTGGGCTCGGCGGGGCCCGTCGTCATCACCAGGGCTTCGTCGACGTCGCCGGCGTCACGGTCCAGCACCTGCGTGCTGGCACCGGTCGCCTTCGGGGCCAGGAAGGGGTTGGTCCCCGCGGCCGACGGTCGCCCTCCACGGCCGAACATCACTGACCGCCCCCACCGGTCACGCGGCCGGGCGTCGACGCCTCGACCAGCACCGGGCCTGACCCGGTGATCAGCGTGAGCGTCCAGCCCCGCGCCGAGGTCGGGACGAACACGACCGTGTTCCCCAGCGCGCTGCTGGACAGCACCACCGGTTCCCCCGTCACCTTCTGCTCGGGGATCTGCGCGGGGTCGGTCAGGTCGATGCTGTGCCGCAACCCCGGCACGGCGTACTTCGCTACCGCGTCCGCCCACGTCTGACGCGGCACACCGCGGGTGTGAACCAGCGCCGTCACGTACGCCTTCGCCTGCGACAACGCAGCCGGCGGAACAGCGAACGTCGTCTTGCGTGACACCGGCGGGTTCGACGACGCCAAGGCATCACCCGCGGAGCTCGTCGACGAGGCGGACCCCGCCGGCGACAAGCTCCCCGAGCCCGCCCCGGAGGCCGCGGTCGAGCCGCCCCCACCGCAACCAGCGAGCAGCACCGCGGCCGCACCGCCCATACATGCCATACGCACTCGGTTGTTCCTTCTCATCACGTGCGACTCCTCCTCTTGCCTCTCGCCTGCCGGTCACTTGCGCCGGAAATACATCGCGCCGCCGTTGCTCGCGTAGAGCACTCCCGCGGAGGACCGCGCCTGCGGGGCGAAGCCCATCGAGGAGCCGTAGGCGTAGCTCGCTTCCGCGTAGTCGCCCTGCAGCCCCGGGACGGAGCCGATGAACAGCCACACGTGGGTCAGCGCAAAGTTGTTCGAGATCCCGACATCGCCCGGCCGCAGCTGCGACTTGCTCAGCTGGTTGCCGTAGCCGAGGAACTGCCAGTGCTGCTGCATCCAGGCCAGCTGAGTAGGGACGAACCCGGCTCCTTCGGCCTGCCGGCCGCCGTGGTTGTAGTTGGTGTCCCAGCCCGACACCGTCATCACCAACGACACAAACGCGCTGCAGTGGATCCCGTCGGGTCGTCCTGCCGGGATCTCGCCCGGGAAGTAGCCGTAGAACCCGCCCGAGCTCTTCGCAGTGGCGATCGCGGCCGCGTACCCCGGTTTCGGAGTGAGCCGACCGTCGACACCGGTCGGGTACGCCCAGGCCCGCACCGTGGCCTGCAGCGCGGCCGCTGAACCGTCGCCCTGACCGACGGTGCAGTCGTCCCCGCCGCTGACCGTGCCGCCGCCGTACTGCTGGGCGTAGTACAGGACGTCGTTCACGTACCAGTCGGCGTGGTTGTAGGCGTAGACCGCTTTGCGGACCCCCGCCGTGCCCTTCGAAGCGCCGCTGAGCACCAGGTAGTGCGCAGCGGTGAAGATCGCGTCCGGCACCGAGAGAATGTCGGTTTTCCCGTCGCCGTCCCCGTCGACTCCGACCGAGGCCCAGGTGGCGGGCATGAACTGCATCGGCCCCTGCGCGCCGGCGACCGAAGCGTGGATGTTGCGGCCCTGCTCGGTCTCTTCCATCCCGATACCCGCCAGCAACGTCCAAGGGAGCCCGTACTTGGCCCCGGCGCGCTGATACGCCGCCTGCCAGTCAGCCGGGATCGATGCAGCGGGGCGACCGATCGAGTCCTTGCGCGGGGTCCCCGGCGCTGGCAACGGGAAGCCTGCCGGCGAGCTCGAGGAGGTGGGATCGCCTGGAAGTGTCGCGTCCGCGGGGCTCACCGTCACCGGTGATACCGCCACGGCGACGTCGCCGCACTGGTTCTGTGCGGCCAGTGTGGTGTGCGCCGACTGCCCACCCATGGCCGAGAACAGGACGACCAGGAACATCAGCCCCGCGAACAGCGCCGCCAGCGACTTCACCGCGCGCCACCGCCTTCGCGCGCAACGGCGTACAACATCGGCTGGTGGCCGTCGGCAGTGCAGATCAGTGCCAGGCCGCCGGCGTCCCCGACCGGCCCTACCGGCTCCGTTCCATCGGCAGCAGCGGCCGTGTGCACCGACCCAGTCGCCGGGTCGACCCAAGCCGTTCCGGCCTCGGTGACGCCGTACACCACCGACCCCAGCCCCGTGGTCTGCCAGGAGGCCGGCAGCGCGTGCGCTGCACCCGACGTCAGATCCACCACCGACGTGCCATACACGCCATACGTCCCGGACGGCGCGACGCGCAGCGCCGGCTGTGCAGGGTCACCGCCCTCGTCAGTCGGGACCGGCTTAGACGCCCACACCGTCTTGCCGGTGAAGTCGACCAAGTGCAGCTCGACCTGGGTGCCGTCCGTGGCGCCGTACGCCGCTACGAAGCCTCGGCTGGTCTGCCCGACGACTCCGCGCCACGACAGCCCCTTCGTCGCAGGCAGCGGCTTCGGGTTACCAGCGACCCTGTCCGAAGACACGGTCCACACGCCCTGACTCCCCGCCACGAGCAACCTCGTGCCGCTGACCCCCACCGCTGAGGCGCCGGCCGGGAGTACTCGCCCCTGCAGCCCCTTGCCAGTCGCGATCGATGCGTGCGGGCCAGGGCCTTGGATCACCACGCCCGAGGGCGTCACCCGGACCGCTCCATCACTGGGCAGCGCCCACTTCCCGCGCTGAGCACCACTGCGGGGATCCCACGCGAACACCGACGTCGAGGTCGTCGCGACCGCGACCGGGTGACCATCCAGGAGCGACATCGTCACCCCGGCGCTCACCGGGTCACCCGTTTTGGCGGTCCAGACGGTTCCCCCCGTGATCGCGTTCACTCCGGAGACTCGTGACCCATCGCCGGTGGGCACCACCACGGTGTCTCCAGCCACCGCTGGTGTCAGCCCGCTCGACAGGTCCGCGGTCTGCGTCGACCAGGTCGCCACCGCCGACCATCCCGAGGGTGCCTGGACGGGCAGCTGTGTCGGTGTCGGCGTGGCCCGCGTGGGTGCCGCTGCACTGGTCGTCGCGGCGCGTGTCTCGGCTGGGGCCGAGGAGATCGTGACAACCGCAGCGACCAGCGCCGGTATCGCCACTCCCCCCGCCAGGGCCAGCGGCAGCCACTTTCGCCGGCGACCCTGCTGGCCACGGCCCGGCTCTGTCGCGGTCTGGTCCAGCACAGTGCCGTCACCAGTGACGACCATCTCGTAGTGGCCCTCACCCCACGTCCCGATGGCACGCACCGCCTGGACTCCGGGCCGGTTCGCTGCCACACCAGCTGCGTGCGCGATGAGCGCGTCCCGCACGGGTCCTTCGTCAGGTCCACTACCGACCGGCGCGCCGTCTGCGAGACCCGTGAACTGCTCCCCCTCGTCACGCAGCTCCAACCGCACGACCGGGTACACCGGCACCCGGGCGATATCGACAGTGCCGTCCATTACGCGCCTTCTCCCGGCAGGAGATCGACTGAGGAGGGGCGGGTAGACACCGATGTGTCCGCTCGACAAGCGGACCCCAAGAGGGCGAGAGCGTGCTCGTGACGCAGCGTGGCTTCGTGCCAGGCGTCAAGGGAGCTCATCGTGGAGGACACGACAGAACCTCGCTCGTCGAAAGTCACGGCAAGGGCGGCAGCGGCGGCACGAGCGGCGTACTGCTTGGCGGCCTGAGTCAGGGCCTCGGAGAGGACTTCCTCTGCGATCGAGTTGTACCGTCCATCGCTTATGCGCAGGCTGAACCCTTGCCCAAATACCTCCATAGCACTAATGCTATAGCAGCAAAGCGGCTGAGGGAACCAGCTCGATCAGTGGCTAACTGCTTGGATGGGGTAGTTGAATGCGCATGCGGATGGCAGTCAGTACCAAGAGGCGAAGGGATCGCGGCGAGGTGCCAGGAGATTTCACGACGGAGCTTCGGTGGTGTCTGGCCACGATCCCCGACGCCAACAACCGTCGGATGACGACCGAACGGATGGTCGCCCTGGTCAACGAGGCAGCGGCTGCTGCTGGCGACGAGACGCGCCTGTCGGTGTCGTACGCCAACCAGCTTCGCCAAGGACTCCGGTCCAACCCCTCGGGAGCGCTGGTTGCTGCGATCGCTCGCGCCTTCGCCATACCGGTGGGGTTCTTCTTCGACGACCAGCTCAACGCGGCGATCAAGGCCGGTGCCGGGCGGGGTATCGACGCGCGCGAAGCAGTGGTCTCGGATGTGCAGGACCGCATACGACACTTGACACCTGAGCAGTTGGCCACGGTTGTCTCGCTGCTTGATGGCTTCGCCACTGCTCGCACGCCCAACTAGGCGGCCGGGGGCCGCAGGATCCGCCGTCCCAACTCGAGCGGCACTGCAGCCGCCCCCACTGCGTTCAGCATCTCTCGCAGAAGCGCATCCGGATCTTCGTCGTCTGCGGGATGCCGTCCCAAGTACGCGCGGCACATCTGCTCCCAGACCAGGCAGTCTTCGACTGCCTGAAGCGCGCTCCCCTGATCCACCATCCCGGTCCCCTTCGCGTGCGCAACTTGTCGTTGAACGCGTCGAGTCTTGCCCGACAAGATATTTTCATCAAGGCGAGCGACTCAGAAATTACGGTCTCTTTACTTGCTCTGTGAGTGGGCTTGACCTCCCGGGTTCGACCGCGTCATACAGCCCTGGACAGTCGACACCGGAGCCGTGGTTGACTCATCTCGGTCAGTCCACGCGAACGACTAGAGCAGTCCACGCGAACGACTAGAGGTGGGTAGGTAAATGACGGCGGACAGCGACGCGCCGTACGCCTTCGACGGTGTCGCGGACCACCTCGCCCGGTTGCGCGAGGTCCGGCTTCATCTGTCGCCGAACGGGGAGCTAGTCGCTTGGTCCGATGATGAGATTGCCGCCCAGGTTCGGCGCAAGGGTGTCCCCATGACACGGGCCTACGTCCAGCAGCTCAGCAGTGGATCGACAGCCAACCCGACCGCTCAGAAGTTGCTCGGCCTCGCCCTGGCCTTCGACGTCAGTCCGATCTACTTCTTCTCCGCGGCCGCCAGACGTCGGATCAACCGCCAGCTCGACGCCGACCTCGAGCAGCTGCGCAAACAAGTCCTATTCGGTGATGCTCAAGCCGGCGAGGACCAGCACTAGCACCGCAGCAAGCACGGTCAGAGCCCACGGCACGCCGGCGAGCCCGACCACAGCGGCAAACAGCACGAACCCTGTCGGGCCGCCAGCCACTACCGCCGTCGAACGCACGGCCTGCACACGGCCCTGCAACCCGGCCGGCGTCCTTTCCTTGAGCGTTCCGCCCAGCACCGCGGGTCCGAACCCGGTGCTGAATCCCGCCACCACGCAGACGACAGCCGCGGCTACCCACGATGAGGGCCAGCCGAGGATGGCGAGGGCAGCAGCCGTGGGGATCAGCGAGAACAGGGCGGCACGCATCGGGCGCTGCACGCGATCGCCGAACCTGGCGATGGTTAAAGCGCCGACCAATGCGCCGGCTGCGTATCCGCCGTCGACGACACCGAACTCGAGCGCAGACCAGTGGTGAAGACGTGCCAGCAGGGGCACGCCCGCCACGATCGGCGGTGTGAGAACCACGTTTGCGGCGAAGAACAGGATCAAAATCCGCCGCAGCGCGGGCACCCTCCAGGCGTCCCTCCATCCCGAGCGTGCCGAGGACCAAAGGCTTCCTTGTGCCAGCTCAGTCTCTGGATCCCCCTGCACCGATCGGCGGAGTCCGACCAGCAACACCAGGCCGACGGCGAGCAACGCGGCGATGACCAGCGCCACCCATCCTGAGGACTGCCAGACGATCACTGCTCCGGCCAGCGGTCCGGACGCGAGCAGCCCGACCTCGCGGAGGGCCGAAAGTGCTCCCTGCAGACCACGTTGCACCTCTGGGGCACCGGGAGCCTCGGTGCTCAACGCCTCCATCGCAGGTTCGTGCACTCCGTCGACAACGCCGTAAGCGGCCGCCACAGCAACCAGAACCGCTGTCGGCCACGAGCCAAAAAGCGACGTGGCTAGCACAACGAGAACGAGCACACGGACGGCGAGAGTCCACACCACAACACGACCAGAGCCCCACCGATCGCCTACCGCCCCTCCCCCAAGAACGAGCACGGCGAGCTTCAGCACCGACGCCACACCGATGACGGCAATGGCCGCCAGCCGGTCCGTGCTGTGCGCTGCCACCCAGCCCAACAGGACGAAGAACAGGCCATCGGCAAGCGCGTCGAGGCCGTACGACGCGACGTACCGCCGCATGGTGCCGACCGCGAACCACTGCTGCCCGGCAGATGTAGTCACAGACCCCCCTTGAGTCACAGCATCCCTCGCGTCACAGAGCCTCGTGATCTAACGGTGGCGGAGGACCCCACGGGAACACCGCGAACGTTCGGAAGATCGGTCGCTCGCCTCGCCGACCGTGCAGCGCCCGCCGCTCCTCGACCCGCTTCCGGAACGCCACCATGAGGTCTTGAAGCTGGCCGTCCAACCAGTCGAGCTCGTCTGGCTCGCAGTGCGCCACGTTGTCAGTGGCGATCTCGTGCGCGCTCCATTCCGCGGGCCACTCGGACCAGCGGGTGCGGGCCCAGTGCCGCATCCGGTGGATCCGTCGTTCCGTCAGCACTCGCTCGAATTCTTGAGCGGCACCGGTCAACTCGACGTCCTGAGGGTCGACCCCCGTCCAGTGGACTCCACCTGCGAGGCCTGCCCCCTCCTTGAAGCGTGCGACCGTGCCAGTCACCTCCGACTCGACGAGCCCAGCGTCCAGAAGGGTCTCCAGGTGCACGCGCCGCAGACCCGGTCGGGCTTGAGGAGCCAGGTCACCTACGGCAACTAGCCACGCCCCCAACTCCGGCTCTGTCATCGGCCCATTGGCCTTGAGCGCGTCGATGATCGCAACGCGAGTAGGTGATGACAGCGCTAGAAAGAAGCCCAGCCTGGCCTCTCGCTCCTCAGGCGTGGTGGTCATGGTGCGAACCTAGTTGTCACCGCTTGTCGACAGCTATTCCCCGTCATCTCTAGAATCAGTAAGAAATCAGCGTCCATAACCCACCGGGAGCCACCATGCGCAAACTGCTCGCCATCGCGGCGGCCGCCCTCACCTTGGCGACGGTTGCGCCCACCGGTTCTGCGTCCGCAACGACGTACCACGCCTCCGCGTACCGCGGCTGCGGTTGGTGCTGAGCCGTGTAGCCGCTGTTCCTCCACACCCCTAACACTATAGTGTTAGGGGTGTCGCGTTATCTCGTGCGCGGCGCTCAGCATTAGACACGCCGGGGGAGGTCATATGGATATCAACCGCTGTTGCACTAGCGTCACGCGCATGACTGCACGGTCGAAGAGGCGCGGAGTTGAGACTGTCCCGCTTTACGCCGACATCACCCCCGAAGCGAAGAGCGTCATTGACGCGATCGCAGGCGCGACCGGCGCCCGTAAGAACTTCGTGATTGAGCAGATCATGGCCCACATAGACGTCGACGACGCCGGGGTGCCGACTTGGTGGCCCGTCCAGCAGCAGGAGCAGCTGCCGATGACCGGATGACGCTTCGCGGCAGTGCCGCGACATAACGAAGGCCCCCGCGCCAACGGGGGCCCTCCGAGAAATCGAGTTCACGCTCGATCCCTTATTCACCTTCTCCGCCAAGAGAGGTGGCTGCTTGCTGCCCACGATACCTCCTACCCATTTTCCGGTCCAGCTTCCGCGCTCACTCGATGCAGCGTGGCGCGCCCACCGCGAATGTGCTCCCGAGCATGCGCGCATGGTGGAGCACACCTGCCGGACCCGACCGGCCGTACTCCCACGCCGTCACCAGGACGACCGCGGCCACGGCCGGCGGATGCGCTGCGTTGACGTCGACGACCAGGGCCAGCGCACTGCCGTCGACCGATGGGTGACCCGCAAGGGCCACCGAACGGTCGCCCCGGAGGGCGCCTATTCCTCCGTCGTCGCGTGGCAGAGCCGCGAGCACTGGCTGACGTTCATCGTCCCCGCCATGCTTGCCCTGCACGCTGACAAGCTGCATCGCCGCGTCTCCAAGAGCCTGCTAACCCGCTATCTCACCGTGCGGTCCGGTTATGCCAACCCCACCACCGGCCGGCGCTGCATCGTCCGTCCGGACACCATCGCCTCCGTCCTTGGTGTCACGAAGCGGCAGGTGCAGCTCTGCGCGCTCGTAGCCCGCGAGATCGGCCTCGAGGTCGTCATCCAGACAGGACGGATGCTGACCATGGAAGAACGCTGGCCTCTGATCCGGGCCGGCTCGCGCCAGCGTGGGTTGTCCACAGAGGTCGCCTTCACGATTCCCCGTGCCACTGTTCGCACCCTGGGGATTTTCACCCCCCCAGGAGGTCCCTCCTTTGGAGGGAAACATCACTCCCGAACTACTCACCTCCCACACGACAAGCCGACCGCAAGCGGTCGAAAGAAGGACGCCGCTTCGCGGCGACCGCCCCGACAAGAGGGGCGGCGGTGGATCGCGGCCCGCAGGCTTGCCGTTGAAGTGGCCCAGATCGTGCCCTGGTGCCGTTCTGAGGCGATTTCACGCCTCTCCCCTGCCCTGATGCGGTTCGCGACCGCCACAGCGCCGTGGGAGGCCACAGACGTGGTCATCGCGCTGCGGGGATCAGCTGGTCGACGGGGTCAGAACTTCGACGAGCTGACCCTTGACCGGATCCGGACCCGGCCGGCGGCGCTCCTGGCGGGCCTGCTGCGCGACCTGGACGTCGTCGCCGACCATCCCCGCCAGCTCGAGCTCGAGGAGGCCGCCATTCCCGAGCACGACTGCGACCACGGCTGGATCACCGTCCGCGATGCTGAGGGCCGCGAGGCCGGCCTGACCAGGTGTGCAGGCGGCCCGGCCTGTGCCAGGGCTCACGCTCGACGGGCCGAGGAGCACTAGCGGCCCGACACCGGGGTTTCAGCGGGCACCGAACGCCCGGTTCGGGTCGGCCGGCACTGGTCTCAGGTCGGCCGCGGGGATCCAGCGCTGCACCACCACGGCGTCACCGTCTGGGGGTTCCTCGCCCTCCGCGGCCGTCACCACTAACGCCTCCCACACGTAGGAGCGGCGGCGCCAGGCGAGGACCAGGCCGGGCGTGGGCGGCTCCAGCGGATGCCGAGCCGGCCCAGCATGGCCCCGGCCGCCGCGCACCCACACGAACCGGGTGCCCCGCGGCGCCGGCCAGGTCCTCTCGGCTCGCGTCTGCCCCACCCCGGGAGTCTATTCGAACACGTGTACCCATTTTACGAGCACGCCGAGCACCACTCCTGTCTCGGTCTCGGGATCACCGCAAAAAGGGCGAGGCGGAGGGCTCGTGTGACACGAGAAATCCGGGCCCGTGATGTCACACACGGGCAGCGCAGAGCTCTCGTCGATCAGTGACGCATCGTTGACCCGAAAGGACAACTCAGATGAATAACCCCCGCTTTTCGCGCTGCCGCCGCTTCCTGGCCGCGGTGGTCGTCGCTGCGGCAGCTGGCCTGGCCGTCGACGCGATCGAAGCCACCGGCCACAACCTCCTCGCCGCCGGCGTCGACCAGGGCCAGGTGACGTGCCCGGTGCAGCCGTCAGTCCCGGCCACGCCCTGGCGGGCGTGACTGTGTTCAGCGGGGCGGCCGCGGCCTTCGGCCTCTGATCGGCCGCCCCGCCGACGGTCCGCTCTCAGCGTGGCTGGGTTTGGCACGCGCAGGGCTCTCCCAGCCTGACACCGCGGGGACCCCGACCTGTCAAGGCTCTCCGCTGCGCTCCGATCGCTGCGCGACGGCCTGCGGCCGGCCTGGACAGCCCACCCTCACGGCGTCAGTCAGGGGTCGCCCCACGCGGGCCGCCGCCGGATCGCCCGGCGGCGATCTACAGAAGGGAGGCGAGGCCAAGTGTCGAACGCCCAGCAGTGGATCGAGCTGGCGACTTCGGTCGTCACGCTCGCCACAGCGGTTGTGACGCTTGGCGCCGCGGTCAGTAGCCGTCGTCGCGAAAGCGAGAGGCGCCCACGAGCTAGAACTCGTGGACGCCGGCGGCCTGGCCGCTAACCCAAGAGGGAGGGTCCTGGTCATCCGGGCCGGGGCCCTTCCCTTGGGCCCGATTCTACCGCCGCATCACGACCCCAGGGAGCCGCCGATGAACACACTCCTCAACCTCATCCTCATCGCCATCAACCTCGAACTCCTCCGCCGCATCCGCCACTAACCCCGTCCCCGGTCGCAACGACCGGGGGCGAGTACGCGCAGCCATCAGCTGCCCGGCTGTTCTTCGCTGCGCTCAGATGCGGAGGCCGCTTCGCGGCCACTGCACTTGAGGAGGGGATGGCCCGGATTGGCGGGGTTTTTCGCGTCTCGTTCCACTATCTCAACTATCAAGACAGCATTCCCCAGGCATTCCACTATCTCCACTATGTCCACTACAATGGAGAAGTCAGACCGGGTACCACCCATTCCGTGAAAGGAACCATCGTGACCGACACGAAGAACACCCAGCAGCACACCACCGAACTGGTCGAGGTCGACCCGCGCACCGTGACCATCGGGACGAACGTGCGCCTTGACGCACGCCTGGACAAGCCCTTCATTGCCTCGGTCAGGGATCGCGGCGTGCTGCTGCCGATCCGGGCCTACCGGGACGCGGACGGCGGCATCGTCGCCGTGGACGGCCAGCGCCGCACCCTCGCCGCCGTCGAGGCCGGGGTGGCCACCATCCCGGCGTACGTCTCCCCCTCCCCCGAAGATGCGGAGCGGATCGTGGACCAGCTGGCCGCGAACGACCACCGCACGGCCCTGACCGCTGGGGAGCATGCGGCGGCGTTCGAGCAGTTGGCAGGCTTCGGACTCAGCGCCGCACAGATCGCCAAGCGCACCGGCCACAAGCGCGCCCAGGTCAACGCGGGCCTGGCCGCTGCCGCGTCCGAGGCAGCGCGGGACGCACTCAGCGCCCACGACGCCCTCACCATCGACCAGGCCGCTGGCCTGGCCGAGGTCGACGACGACCCCGAAGCCGTCGCACGGCTGATGAAGGCGCTGACCGAGGGACAGTTCGACCACACCCTGCAGCGGATCCGCGACGACCGGGCCGAAGCGCAGGCCCGCGCCGAACTGACCGCCACACTGACCGCCGCCAACGTGACCGTGATCGACCAGCCCAGCCACGAGGACCGCAAGGCCGCGCAGTTGAGCAACCTCAAGGGCAACGACAACGGCGGCCTCGGCGTCGAGGAACACGCCGCCTGCGCAGGGCACGCGGCCTACCTCGTCCGTAGCTGGCGCGACCAGCAGATCACGCCGGTCTACGTCTGCACCGACTGGCGCACGCACGGCCACCAGGACCGCTTCGGCAGCAGCAGCACCACCAAGAAGCCCGTCGCCGACATGAGCGACAGCGAGCGGGAGGCAGCCGCCGCCCAGCGACGCGACGTGATCGAGTCCAACAAGGCGTGGAAGGCGGCCGAGACCGTACGCCGCGAGTGGGTCACCAAGTTCCTCACCCGCAAGAGCGCCCCGAAGGGCACCGCCGCCTACATCGCCGCCGCGCTGTTCTACGACACTCACGGGCTGAACAAGAACACCGGCGGCGACCTGGTCGAAGCCTTCACCGGCCACCGGGGCGGCTACCGCGACCCCGCCGCGCAAGGGGCCCTCGACCAGGCGACCGAGGGCCGCGCCACCGTGTTGGCCCTGGGGTACGTGCTCGCGGCCGCCGAAGCCGGGACCGGCACCCACTCCTGGCGGGACGTCGGCAGGGACACCGCCCGCTACCTGCGGTTCCTGGCCGCCAACGGTTACACCCTCTCCCCCGTCGAGGAACGCGCCGCAGGCATCAAGAAGCGCACCACCAGGAAGTAACCACCCGGGGCCGGCGACCGCAGGGCGACCTGCGGTCGCCGGCTGCTGCGCAGCCGGATGGCGGCGTCGGCTTCGCCGACCCGGTTATCTGCCAGTCGAGGGCCGGGCGCGCGCTCCGCAAGCTCCGCGCGACACCAAGCCCGGCCCGCCTGGCTCGGAGCGGCCTTCGGCCGCGCTCAGAGCTTTGAGGAGGGGATGGCCCGGATTGGCGGGGTTTTTCGCGTCTCGTTCCACTATCTCAACTATCAAGACAGCATCCCCTAGGCATTCCACTATCTCCACTATGTCCACTACAATGGAGAAGTCAGACCGGGTACCAACCGAAAGGACAACCACCATGAGCATGAACCTCCGAAAGGTCACCGAGGTCGTTGGCTGGATTGAGAGCCACCTCCAGGTCGTGCCGCAGAACGCCCTCGTCGTTGTGGTGCTGGCGCACCAGCGCATGCTGTGCACACTGCACATGCGCGAGGTCGGGCAGCTGTCAGCAGAGGAGCTGCACGACAGCCTCAGTGACGCGATGCGCAGCATTGCCCGGCAGTCCCCCGAACAACCGACCAAAGCCCTCGTCGTCAGCTATGGGGACGACCACGACACAGCCATGAAGGTGGCGCGGAGCGCGGCGGATCCGCTGGCAGCGCTCGCGCTGACGGTGAGCCTGATGACCGTCAGCGACGGGCAGATCCGCGACGAGAGCGGCGCACCGCTCGGCACTGTCAGCGAGGCGCGCGACAGCAACGCTGGAACGTACGCCCGGATGATGCACGGCCGCCCGGACGAGAACCTGGCCAGCGTCACCGAGGGGTGGCAGGGCCAGGACGGCACACTGACCCCCGGAGAGGCCACGACCGAGGTCGATGCCCTCGTGGCCCTCCTGCGCGGCGAGGAACCCACCGACGACCAGGCGCGCACCATTCTGGCGCAGGTGGCGAGCATCCCGATTCGGGACAGCATCCTGGCCGCGATGACACCCGAGACGCTGGGAGGAAACACCGACGGACTCGTAGCCATCGACTCCGACCGGATCAAGGCCGCAGTCGATGCAGGGTCCGCACGCGACCACATCATCGCCCTGCAGCGGCTCGCTGGCCGGACAAAGAACGGCCAGCGAGCCCCGGTGCTGTGCTTCGCGGCCGCGCTTCTGTGGTTCCACGACCAGTCATCCATCCACGCGCGGGCCGCCGCCGAGGAAGCGTTGGTCGATGAGCCAGACCACACCCTGGCGCGGCTGCTGGCGCAGATCATCGCCTTGGGCATTCGCCCCAACGGCAAGCCCTAGGCGCAGGCGGGGAGGACCCTGAACCGGGTCCTCCCCCAGCCCCTGGGGGGCCGACGCGGCCGGCCCGGCGTCCGGGTCCGCTGGCGCGTCCCCGGCCACCAGCCCGGCCGCGCTCATTGCCTGGGTTGAGTGGTCGCGCTTGGCGGGAGTAGGTGCGCGGTCGCCGGCTGCTGCGCAGCCGGATGGCGGCGTCGGCTTCGCCGACCCGGTTATCTGCCAGTCGAGGGCCGGGCGCGCGCTCCGCAAGCTCCGCGCGACACCAAGCCCGGCCCGACTGGCTCGGAGCGGCCTTCGGCCGCGCTCAGAGCTTTGAGGAGGGGTGGACCCGGTTTGGCGGGGTTTTTCGCGTCTCGTTCCACTATCTCAACTATCAAGACAGCACCCCCGAAGCATTCCACTATCTCCACTATGTCCACTATGTCCACTATAATGTAGAAGTCAGACCGGGTACCAACCGAAAGGAAAGACCGATGGAGACCATCACCAGCGGAGACACCGAGATCCTGTTCCGCCCCGGGCAGAACCGCACCGATTTCGCCGCGCTGCCTGAGCTGCCGTCACCGGACGTCGCGCGCTGCGGCGACGGATACGACTGGATGGATGCGCTGGACGGCTGGCAGGTCGTCCCGCTGTGGGGGCGCGACGGGTACGACCTCGGCCGCTGGCCGCTGCTGATCCTGGCCGTCGCAACGGTCGGACTCGCAGACTCCCCCGTCTATGGCGTCGCCACCTACATCGAGGGCGATGTGACGGTCCAGGCGTTCAACCGCCCCGCCGACACCAACGACGCGATCAGCCGGTGAGCGTTCTCCGTGTGGACGTACGAGGAGAACGGGCCGCGCGATCTCCCGGCCAACTTCGACCAGGTGCCCGCTGAACTGCGCACGCCGTATCTCCCCTGACAGAGCATCCGGCTTGGGGGTGGGTACCCAACCCCGCCCCCAAGCCGGCTCCAGCCGAAGTCCCCCAATGAGTGGCGCAGGGGCGACCTGCGGTCGCCGGCTGCTGCGCAGCCGGATGGCGGCGTCGGCTTCGCCGACCCGGTTATCTGCCAGTCGAGGGCCGGGCGCGCGCTCCGCAAGCTCCG
>NZ_BAAGZF010000003.1:0-604 GCF_054778835.1 Calidifontibacter terrae | reverse complement strand
AGCGTGACATCATTCTGTGGGCCGTACGCTGGTACTGCAAATACGGCATCAGTTACCGTGAGCTGCAGGAGATGCTGGCTGAACGCGGAGTGAATGTCGATCACTCCACGATTTACCGCTGGGTTCAGCGTTATGCGCCTGAAATGGAAAAACGGCTGCGCTGGTACTGGCGTAACCCTTCCGATCTTTGCCCGTGGCACATGGATGAAACCTACGTGAAGGTCAATGGCCGCTGGGCGTATCTGTACCGGGCCGTCGACAGCCGGGGCCGCACTGTNACAGCCGGGGCCGCACTGTCGATTTTTATCTCTCCTCCCGTCGTAACAGCAAAGCTGCATACCGGTTTCTGGGTAAAATCCTCAACAACGTGAAGAAGTGGCAGATCCCGCGATTCATCAACACGGATAAAGCGCCCGCCTATGGTCGCGCGCTTGCTCTGCTCAAACGCGAAGGCCGGTGCCCGTCTGACGTTGAACACCGACAGATTAAGTACCGGAACAACGTGATTGAATGCGATCATGGCAAACTGAAACGGATAATCGGCGCCACGCTGGGATTTAAATCCATGAAGACGGCTTACGCCACCATCAAAGGTATTGAGGTG